>CAZVWB010000095.1:0-1507 GCA_964631045.1 uncultured Planctomycetales bacterium | reverse complement strand
GCGCCGCGACGCCTTCCTGCCACGCTAACTTCAGCGCCAGCCAGAGGATCTGTGCCGCGAGCGTGATGTCGCCGGCGGCCAGGGCGTCGGTGATTCCACCTATTACCTTAGATATGGCGTCACGAAGCCAAGCGAACTGCTCACCCAGCCACGTCAGCGCATCAGCGCCCGCGCCTGTGTAAACGAGAATGGCCGTCCCCAGCGCCGCTACGGCAGTGATGGCAAGTCCGATTGGTGAAACCAACGCGGCGATTGCGCCGCCGATCACGCCAAAGGCGGTCCCGATGCCCGTGACAATCGCCGCCAGCCCGCCGAGGGCCGCGCCCAAGCCCGACGCGAGGAATCCCAGCGCGACCAGCGCCACCCCAGCGGCGGCCACGCCGGCCGCAACCTGAAACACCGTGACAACGATGGTCTTGTTCTGCTTGATCCATTCGCTGAATGCGACGACCGCGCGCGTGACCTTGCCGGCCAGCTCGGTGATGGTGGGCGCGAGCGCCGAGCCGATCGAGAAGACTGCCTGCTTAATCACCTTCCAGAGCGTGTCGAGCGCATCAGCCAGGACCGACGCGTCCTTCGCCGCCTGCGTGGAGATCGTCAAACCCAGCGCTCGGGCCTGCTCCTGGAACTTCGCCAGGCCTTTCGCACCGTCGGCAATCAACGGCAGCAAGCGCGTGCCCGATTTGCCGAAGATCTCCATCGCGGCGGCGGCCCGTGCCGTCGGGTCTTCAATCTGGCTGATCCGATCGGCGAGCAATTTGAACTGCTGCTCGGGCGAGAGGCCCTTCAGGTCGGCGACGGAGAGGCCGAGCTGCGCGAGTGCATCGGCGGCGCTCTTCGATCCGCCGATCGCCTCCGAAACAGTCTTTTGCATCTTGCGGATGCCGGTCTCCAGCGTTTCCATGTCGGCGCCGGCGAGCTCCGCCGCGAAACCCAGCTCGGAAAGTGTCTCGACGCTGACGCCCGTGCGCGCGGACATCTCGTCCAGCGAATCGCCCATGTCGGCGAACGTCTTCGCGGTGCCGAATAGTGCGGTGAGCGCCGTTCCGCCGATCGCGGCCAGCTTTGTGCCGACCGAGCGCAGCCCTTCGCCGAAGGCCTTCAACCGCTTCTCAGCGGCCTGCAATCCTTTGGTCAGCTTGTCAGAGACGCCCAGTTCGACGAATGCCCGGCCGGCGCGAATGCCTTTCGTGTCCGCCATCGGTCATCCTCCCCGCAGCGAGTTGGCCCAGCGGCTCGGCAATTTGGGGCGTTCCTTCTGAAGCGCCGGGCCCATGAACGGCCGCGAGTCGTAGGCGGCGCGCTCGCGTACGACCTTGCCGCGTCGACGGCGGACCAGCGTGGCCTTGCCGCCGAACTCCAGCACGTTGGGGGCAGTGCTCCGGGTGAATCCGACTGGCCCTACCACGACACTGTCGCTGCTGCGGTCGTAGCCGAAGAAGATCAGCCGGCGCAGCGTGCCCTTGTGCGAGTGCGGCGGCTTGCCCGGCGGCGCGGAACCCTTGCG
>CAZVWB010000094.1:0-1574 GCA_964631045.1 uncultured Planctomycetales bacterium | reverse complement strand
AGCCGTCGGCATGGCACCCAACGCCGTCCACCATTTCCGTGGATCGGCGCTCACAACATCCTGCCCTGTAATATGTTATCGCAGCCGACGGGCGCGCTTTTTTGGCAGACCTCCTGTATGTTGCGGTTGTCAACACCCAACACCACAGGAGGCCCTGGATGGAATGCTCAAGGAAGAGCACCCGCTTTGAATCGTATCACACGCAGCTTCGCAAGGCCATTCGCAGGTTTCTTCCGAGCACGGGGCTCGAACTCTGCAGCGACGACGGCCGCGTGCGCTGGAGCGACCGGATCCTGGCGATCGCGGTGCTGCTGCTGACCTGGAGCGGCGGCGAGTCGCTGCGCGACGCCTTCGCAGCGGCGCGTCGCAACGTCATCGCCATGTATCCGACGCGCCGCCGGCCCGGCGCGCATCTGCCGGGTTTTCTGAAAAGCTGGCAAAAGCGTTCGGCGCAACTGCTGCATCGGATCGTCGTGACGCTGCGCCGCCGCACGATCGAGCAGGCGGCGCTCCGCTGGCGCTGGAACGGCTGGGCGATCTTCGGCGTCGACGGCTCGCGGATCAATTGCCCGCGGACGCGCGCCAACGAACGCGGCCTGGGCTGCGCGGGCAAGCACAAAACCACGCCGCAGCAACTGCTGGTCACGCTCTTCCATGTCGCCAGCGGTCTGCCCTGGAGTTGGCGGCGGACCCGCGGCGACGGCAGCGAACGCGATCAACTGCTCGCGATGCTGCCTGAACTGCCCGAGCGCTCGCTGCTGCTGGCGGACGCCGGGTTCACCGGCTACCGCCTGCTCGAAAAACTGCAGGCCGAGGGACACGCGTTCATCGTCCGCGTCGGCCGCAACGTGACGCTGCTGCGGAAACTCGGCTATCACGTCCGCGAGCGAAACGACACGGTTTACCTGTGGCCGCAGGGACAGCGCGGTCGACCGCCGCTGGTGCTGCGGCTGGTGACGCTCGCCGGCGACCGGCGGCGGATGGCGCTGCTCACCAATGTGCTGGACGAAAAGCACCTGCGCGACGGCGAAATCGCGCGGCTCTATCGCCGCCGCTGGACGATCGAAGTGATGTATCGGTCGCTGAAGCAGACGCTGGGAAAACGCAAGCTGCTGGCCGAAACGCCGGCGCTGGCGGGCGTCGAACTCGACTGGGCCATGGCCGGCCTCTGGCTGCTGGGTCTGATGGCGCAAGACGCCGCCGCCGCGCCGGGCGCCGACGGGCGGCGTGCGGGCCCGCAGCGCGGTGGCGGCGGGCGGCGCGCGGGCCCGCAGCGCGCTGGCGGCGAAAGCGACGACTGGTCAGCCGCCGCAGCGCTGCGCGTCGTCCGCAACGCCATGCGCCACGGTCCGGCCCGCGCCGGATGCAACCAGTTACGGCGACAACTCCGCACCGCGCGGCTCGACCGCTACGCACGCACCCGCGCCGCGCCCGCGACTGGCCCCACAAGAAAACCGAAAAGCCGCCGGGAATGCCCAAAGTCCGCATGGCCACCCGCGCAGAAATCAAGGCAATTCAGGCTCGAATCAGGAAAACTCCGGCGGCATAGTGGACGGCGTTGCATGGCACCCGGC
>CAZVWB010000093.1:0-2045 GCA_964631045.1 uncultured Planctomycetales bacterium | reverse complement strand
TTCCGCGCGCAGCGCGACCCAGTATTCGCCCGTCAATGAAAGCGGCTCCACAGCGCGAATGTAGCCCCCGCCGCTCGTGAGCCGCTCCACCGCAACCGGACCGCAGCGAGCGGATCGCGTCTCCGCGCCTATAATCTCGCGGAAGGAGCGTGCATGGTTCCGCGTCGCAGAACCCTGAGCCTCGGCGACCCCCGCAGCGTGCTTGCGACGCGCGGCGATCTCGAAATCGGCGCGTTCGCACGCCGGGCGCGGCGGCGGCGCTTGGGCATCGCGCTGGGCGGCGTGGCGCTAATCGTGGCGGCGGGGTTGGTCTTTTACTTCCTGGGCGAGCCGGCCGACTCCGCCGCGGGGGACGCTTACCGTGTCGCCATTCGGTGCATCACGTGCGGATACTCCTCGGACGACTTCGCGGTGCGTACAACGCAGTCGTTTCCGATGGCCTGCCCGGGATGCAAGGAGCTATCGTGCAAGCAGGTCTGGCAGTGCCGTCGCTGTGGGAACCGGTTCGTTCCGCCGGCCGCGTTTCCGGTGGTCTGCCCGGCGACGGGGTGCGGCAGCAGCAACGTCGGCACGGGGGTGTCCAAGCGCTGACGGCCCGCGGCGCGGTCGCGGCGGGAGGCCGCGCGGGCTCGCGGCTCGCACGGGGTGGCCGAGTGCGCACGCCTCGCCGGTTTGACGCCCACCCAGCGCAAAATCTGATCGAAAGCGGACGGCGCGGTCGATAACGCCGATAGCGCGCGGCCCCGCCTCGCGCGCGGCCCCGCGTCACGGGCAAACCCACGTCGACGACGGCGCGATGTCGCTCGCGTCGCGCACCGGCGCGGCGTCGCTCGCGTTGACGGGCCTATGGAGCGCTCGTAGCATGCCAGCGGCGATGTGGATGCCGCGGCGCGACGCGTTCCGCCGCGCCGCGCCGTGTCGCTGGATGGGCGCGGGCCGCACCGCCGCAACGATACGGAGGTCGTGAATGTCCAAGCGCGAGAGCATCCTGGCGATCGTCGACCGCCACATGGACAGCGGGAAGTTCCGCCAGCAGCACTGGGAGGGGAGTTTCTACGACTATCTCGACCTCGTCGCGCAGAACCCCAGCGTGGCGCGGAACTCGTTTCAGCGCCTCTACGACATGATCCTGCACTTCGGCACGAAGAAGTACACGCAGCTCAAGCAGGACTACGTGCACTACAGCTTCTTCGACGATCCGATCGACAACGGCCAGGACGCGGTGTTCGGCCTCGACGGCGCGATCATGCGGCTGGTCGATTTTCTGAAGTCCGCCGCGCAGGGCTACGGCACGGACCGCCGCATCCTGCTGCTGCATGGCCCGGTCGGCAGCAGCAAGAGCACGATGGCCCGGCTGCTGAAGAAGGGGCTCGAGCACTACTCCGCGCTGGATGAAGGAGCGCTCTACACGTTCGCGTGGCGCATCCGCAACGAGAGCGGCGTCGACGAACTGCACAACTGCCCGATGCACGAAGAGCCGCTGAAGCTGATCCCGCGAAAGGCGCGGCGCGAAATCCTCGCGCAGCTCAACGCCGACCTGCCCGAGGATCGCCAGATCCGCATCGACGGCGATCTCGACCCGTTCTGCCGCCGGATGTTCGAGGATCTGTTGCTGCGCTACGACGGCGACTGGCGCAAGGTGGTCGATCACGTCGTGGTGCGCCGGCTGATCCTCAGCGAAAAGGATCGTCGCGGCGTCGGGACGTTCCAGCCCAAGGACGAGAAGAACCAGGACAGCACCGAGCTGACGGGCGACATCAACTACCGCAAGATCGCGCAGTACGGCAGCGACAGCGACCCGCGGGCGTTCAACTTCGACGGCGAGCTGAACATCGCCAACCGCGGCATCTGCGAGTTCATCGAGGTGCTCAAGCTCGACGTGGCGTTCCTCTACGACCTGCTGGGTGCGTCGCAGGAACACACGATCAAGCCCAAGAAGTTCGCCCAGACCGACATCGACGAGGTCATTCTCGGCCACACCAACGAGCCGGAGTACAAGAAGCTCCAGAGCAACGAGCTGATGGAGGCCTTCCGCGACCGCACGA
>CAZVWB010000092.1:0-2075 GCA_964631045.1 uncultured Planctomycetales bacterium | reverse complement strand
GCGGCTGGCCGATCCGCCGTTGGCGCTGCGGCCGCTGCGCGGGCTGATCGTGATCGACGAGGTGCAGCGCCGCCCGGAGCTTTTCCCGCTGCTGCGCGTGCTGGCCGATCGCGAGCCGCTTCCTGCGCGATTTCTGATTCTCGGCAGTGCGTCGCCCGAGCGGCTGAAGCAGTCGTCCGAATCGCTCGCCGGGCGCATCGAGACGCTGACGCTCGACGGTCTGCGCCTGGCCGACGTGGGCACGGCGGCGCAGGATCGGCTCTGGCTGCGCGGCGGGTTTCCGCGGTCGTACACGGCGCGGTCGGAAGCTGCGTCGCTGCAATGGCGGCGGCAGTTCATCCAGACGTTCGTCGAGCGCGACATGCCGCAGCTTGGGGTGACGATTCCCGCCAGCGCGCTTTCGCGCTACTGGAGCATGCTGGCGCATCACCACGGCCAGGTCTGGAACGGGGCGGAACTGGCGCGAGCGCTGGCCGTCAGCGAATCGACGGTGCGGCGCTATCTCGATCTGCTGGCCGGGGTGTTCATGGTCCGCGTGCTGCCGCCATGGTTCGAGAATCTGGGCAAGCGACTGGTGAAATCGCCGAAGGTGTACGTGCGCGACAGCGGCTTGCTGCACGCGCTGCTGGGGGTCGCGCGCGTCCGCGACCTCGAGGGGCACCCCAAGGTGGGCGCGTCGTGGGAGGGCTTCGCGATCGAACAGACGCTGAGGGCGATCGCGCCGGATGAGGCGTACTTCTGGGCGACGCATCAGGGCGCGGAGCTCGACCTGTTGCTGTTCAAGAACGGGCGGCGGATCGGCGTCGAGTGCAAGCGAACCTCATCGCCGGCGCTGACGCCATCGATGCGCACGGCGCTGGCCGAGCTGCGGCTTTCCCGTCTCTACGTGGTGTATCCCGGACAGCGGCGTTTCCCGCTCGCCCGGGGCGTCGAGGCCGTTCCGCTGGAGGCCCTGGCGTCGGACGGGCGCTCGCGCCCGGCGGAAAGTGCATAGCGTGTCCTGGTTAGGACCATGAAATTCTGTCACGTCGTGACAGAATTTCATGGTGCATAACTATAGCATATGGAACATGAATGCGGCATATAACGTATGGAACCCGGAGATTCGCTGCATATCACATCGCGATCAGCCGCAGCGGGTTCTCCAGCGAGTGAATCACCTCGCGCGTGAAGCGGGCGCTGTCGGCGCCGTCCACCATGCGATGATCGAACGACAGGAACACCGGCATCATCAGCCGCGGCGCGATCTGGCCCTCGTAGACGCACGGCCGCAGCACCGCCTTGCCGAGCCCCAGGATGCCCACCTCGGGGTAGTTCACCATCGGCGTGGCGAACGTGCCGCCGATCGCCCCGACGTTGGTCACGGTAAAGCTCGCCCCGCGCAGATCGGCCACGTCCACCTTGCCGCTGCGCATCTTCTCCGCCAGGTCGCCCAGTTCCTTCGCCACCTGCGGCAACGACTTCTTGTCGACGTCGCGAACCACCGGCACGACCAGTCCGCGCGGCGTATCGACCGCCACGCCCAGATGGATGTAGTCCTTGTGGATGATCTCGCCGGCGCTCGCGTCGAAGCTGCAGTTGAGCATCGGGTACTCGCGCAGCGCCGCGGCCACCGCCTTCATCACGATCGCCGTCATCGTGAGCTTGGTCGCGCCGGATTTCAGGCTGTCGTTCAGCCGCTTGCGGTTGCGCTCCAGCTCCGTGATGTCCGCCTCGTCGCCGTGCGTGACGCGCGGCACGTTCAGCCAGGCGCGGGTCATCTGCCGGGCGATGGTCTTGCGAATCTGCGGCGCGGCCTCGCGGCGGATCGGCCCATACTGCGAGAAATCCGGCAGCGCCTCGGTCTGAACGACCGGGAACGGATGGTCGCCGCTGTCCGCACCGCGCTCGGCCGCCGGCGCGGCGCCGCCGCGATGGCCCAGGGAGAAGCGTTCGACGTCCTCGCGGAGTATCCGCCCGCCGGGCCCGGAGCCGTTCACCTGGTTGATGTCTACGCCCATCTCGCGGGCCAGCTTGCGCACCACGGGGGCGGCCGGCGCGGGGCCGTCGCGCCGCGCGGCGGCAACCGCAGCGTG
>CAZVWB010000091.1:0-2206 GCA_964631045.1 uncultured Planctomycetales bacterium | reverse complement strand
TACGCCGCCAGCGCCGCCCCGCGGTCGCCCGCCGCCCGCCGCACGTCGCCGACCCGGTTCAGCGAGAGCGACAGGTCGCGCAGGCTCTGCGGCGTCTGGCCGTAGACGCTCAGGATGCGGCGGCGGATTTCCAGCCCCTCTTCATACGCCGCCAGCGCCGCCCCGCGGTCGCCCGCCGCCAGCCGCACGTCGCCGACCTTGTTCAGCGAGACCGACAGGTCGCGCAGGTGCCACATCGAACCCGGATTCACCGCCTGCGCCGCGCGGCTAAGCTGCAGCGCTGTGGTGACCAGTTCTGCGGCCTCGTCGCGCTGTCCCAGCCGGCTCAGCAGCCCGGCCAGATTTTGCAGCCGTTGGGCGCGCAGCTCCGGTCGCTGCGTCAGGGCCTTTTCGATTTCCAGTGCCGAGCGCAAGGCGCTGAGCGCCGGCTGCGGCTGCCCGGCGCGCTCGTAGAGCAGTCCGAGTTCGTTGTACCACGCCGAAGCGTCCGCGGCCGTGCCATGCGCGCCGACCTCGTAGTCCGCGACGCGTTCGCGCAGCTCGGCCAGGCGCAACTGGAGCTGCGTGGCGTCCAGGTTCTGGAGGTGCGACTCATCATCGGTCGAAATCGACTTCAGTGGCGAGTCGGACTCACCGCCGGCGCTCTTGTACGTGAATTGCAAATGATGGCTGACCCACGACCACCAGTCGGGAGCGAAACGCATGATCAGACCGGCGGCATACTGCGGGACCAGGAGCACGACCGGGTAGGCGAAGCGCGCTCTCCACAGCTCGCGCGAGCCGTTGAGGCGAATGAGCACGCGGCGGGCGGCCGCACCGGAGGGCGTGTCCGGCGGGGCGCTGCTGAGACCGCCCTCGACATTCGTCACGAGCAGCGCGGTGCAATCCGCCGGGGCGGCGCGCTCCAGTTCTGCCAGCAGATCTTCGTACTGCGGCGGCAGCGAGAGCGGCGCAGCCGCCGGGTGTGTCGCGCGAATGCGGTCAGCGATCGCCGCGCGCAGCGGCAGGTCGTTGCAGACGGCGACCGTCAGCGAGAACGTGCCGCTGGAGGCGTCCAGAATCTGCCCGAGCCGGGCGAGCTCGGCCTCGAACGTCGCCAATTCGCCGGGGGCGTGCGGCATGAGACGAATCCCGCGTCAGGGGGCCGGCGGCGGTGTCGGCGGCGGCAGCGGCGTAGCGGTCTGCGGCAACGGCGTCGCCGTCTGTGGCGGCGGCTCGGGCAGCAGGGGATTTGGACCGCACCACTGACCGTGATTGCGATAATGCAGCAGCGCGCGGCTCTCGATCAGTTCACTGAGCGGCTCGGCGTTCTGCGCGGTCGAGACCAGTTCGCCGCCGGTGCGGGCCTGATGGATGAGCTCCCAATGCGGCGGGCCGAGCCAGTAGGAGTAGTTCAGCCGGATGGCACGGGCCAGTTTCTCGACCGTGGGCATGGTAATCGGCAGTCCGGCCGGGCAGGCATCGCGGATGAACTGCATGAGCTGCCGCAATTGGCCCCCGCTGATGGCGATCAGCCGGTCGAGCACGCCGGGGGCGAAGGCCTCGGCGTCGGTGATATTCAGAACGAAGAGCCGCTTGTTGACCATGGCGCGAAGCTGCTCGATTCCCGGCGCGAACGGTTTCTCAGCCGGCGGCCGCTCGCGCACCTTGACCATCGGCACGACGGGCAGATCGGAGAGGTTGTACAGGTCGGCGATGACCTGGCCGCGGCTGGTGAGCACGATGTCGAGCGGGATGGTGTAGACCACGTGGCAGCGCAGACCGCCCATCTCCGGCCGGCGGTCCTTGTACAGATTCTCGCGCCAGCCAGAGCGTTCGCGACGGGCGTCGACGAGTTTGTCGAGCCCGTCGACGATCACCGCCAGGTTGTGCCGGGCGTGCTTACGCAGTTGGGTGCGGGCCTTGTCGAAGGCGTCGTTGGCGGCGTGCAGCCATGAACCCGCATCGCCCGCGATGATCGTACGGAGGCTCTTGCGCGTTTCCGGCGTGCGGACGGCGGCGCCGAGCTTGACGAGACCGGCGTTCAACTCGATTGATTCAACCTCAACGGGCGATAGCAGCACATCGCCGAAGCGGCGGAAGAGGTCGCGGAAGTAGCCCGGCTCCAGCTTGATGGCGAGCGGCGGGGCCTTCAGGCTCTCGACGAGGTCGCGCAGGATCATGACCAGCAGATCGGGGAAGTCGAGGTCGCTCAGGTCCGCGTCGC
>CAZVWB010000090.1:0-2903 GCA_964631045.1 uncultured Planctomycetales bacterium | reverse complement strand
GCACCTCTTCTTCCCTCCGTCGCTTCGTCGCTCCGTCGCTGCGTCGCTTCTCCGACTCGCTCTTCGCTCCTCGCCCTTCGCCCTTCAGCCCCCCATCGGCCGGCGGGTTCAACTCCCGCCGCCTCAATTCCCCCGCTCGCCCCATCGCTTCGTTGACCTGCTCCCCAAAATCTGATCCAGTCGTCATGAGAGTCTGACCACCCCGAGGTGGGCGGGAGCTTCTCGATGAAGCGGAAGCGTCGCAGTCCCGAACAGATTATCGCCAAGCTGCGCGAGGCGGAGTCAGGTCTGTCGAGCGGCCAGACGATCGGCCAGGTCTGCCAGAAGCCAGCGGTCAGCAACCAGACCTTTCATCGCTGGCGCAACCCATACGGCGGCCTCAAGGCCATTGACGCCAGGCGGCCGAGCGTCTCTGCAACGCCTTGCGCCGCTTACCGGAAATTCCGCGAGGCCACCGTGATCGGCTCCGGCGCGCTCGGCGAGAGCAGGCGCTGCAATCGCGCCGCGATCACGTGCACCACGCCCTGTTCCCGTTGCACCCGCCCACGAACGATCAGAAGCTGCGCGCCGGCGGCACGCCGGTAGCGATCATAGATTTGACGCCACACGACGATGTTAGCGACGCCCGTTTCGTCTTCGAGGGTCATGAACGTCACGCCCTCGGCCGTGCCGGGGCGCTGCCGCACGAGCACGAAACCCGCCACCGCGATCCAGGCGCCGTTCGGCGTTTTCTCGGGATCGAGCAAGTCGGCGCACACGATCAAACCTCTGCGGTGCAGCTCGGCGCGGATGAACGCGATCGGGTGATTGCGCAGCGACAGTCCCACGGCGGCATAATCGCGGCTGACCTCCCGGGCGTCGGAGAACGCCGGCAGCGAAGCGCACTCCCGATCGGCTTGCGATTGCGCAGCGCTCATCGCGTCCTGCCCATCGAACAGCGGCAGGAACTCGTCGCGCAGCCGGCGGGCGTGCCAGAGCGCTTTCTGCCGCGTGAGGCCCAGCGACCCGAACGCATCCGCCGCCGCCAGACGCCGCATGGCCGCGGCGCGAACGCCGCTGGCCCGCCAGAGAGAAAGGATGTCCTGAAACGATCCGAGCCGAAGCGATTTGCGCCGCTCGACCGCGGCGCAGACCTGCCGACCTTCGTTCTCGCCGAGGCCGCTGATGAGCCGCATGCCCAGCCGTAGCGCGCCGTCGGGTTCGATGGTGGATAGCCAGTCGCTGCGATGCACGTCGATGGGCCGCACCTCGACGCCGTGCTGCCGCGCGTCGCGGACGAGCTGCGCCGGGGCATAAAAGCCCATCGGCTGGCTGTTCAGCAGCGCCGCGGTGAATTCCGCCGGGTGATGGCGCTTCAGCCACGCCGACGCATAGGCGAGCAGGGCGAACGAGGCCGCGTGGCTCTCGGGGAAGCCGTATTCGCTGAAGCCCTGGATCTGGCGAAAGCAGCGTTCGGCGAAATCGGCCGGGATGCCGCGCGCTGCCATGCCGGCGATGAGCTTGGCGCCGAACCGGGCGATCTGGTCGCCCTTGCGTTTCCACGCCGCCATGGCGCGGCGGAGTTGATCGGCTTCTCCGGGCGTGAAGCCCGCCGCCTTCACCGCCAGGGCCATGCACTGTTCCTGAAACAGCGGCACGCCGAGCGTCTTGCCGAGCACTTCCTCGACGCAGGGATGCGCGTAGTCGGGTTTCTCCAATCCGTTGCGGCGGCGCAGGTAGGGATGCACCATGTCGCCCTGGATCGGGCCGGGGCGGACGATGGCGACTTCGATCACCAGATCGTAAAACTCCTTCGGCTTCAGACGCGGCAGCATCGACATCTGCGCCCGCGATTCGATCTGAAAGACGCCGACGGTGTCGGCCTGCTGGATCATTGCGTACGTCGCCGGGTCTTCCGGCGGAATGGTCGCCAGCGTCAGCGGCGTTGCATAGCGCGCGCTGACCATGTCCAGACAGCGGCGAAGCGCCGTGAGCATGCCCAAACCCAGCACGTCCACTTTCAACAAGCCCAGCGCGTCGATGTCGTCCTTGTCCCACTCGATGACGGTGCGGTTGGGCATCGCCGCGTTTTCGATGGGCACGAGCTCGCACAGCGGCGGCTGCGAAATGACGAAGCCGCCGACGTGTTGCGAGAGGTGCCGCGGAAAGCCGAGCAGCTCGTTCACCAGCCGGGCGAACCAGCGGAGCGTGGCGTCCGCGGGGTTGAAGCCCAGCGCCCGCAGCCGACCGTTGTCGATCGCGCCGCGATCCCACCACTCGATGTCCTTGGCGAGCAGGTCCACCAGATCCAGCGAAAAACCGAGCGCTTTGCCCACGTCGCGCACGGCGCTGCGGCGGCGATACGAAATCACTTCCGCGGTCAGCGCCGCCCGGTCGCGCCCATACCTGGCGTAGATGTACTGAATCACCTCTTCGCGGCGCTCGTGCTCGAAGTCGATGTCGATGTCCGGCGGCTCGTTGCGCTCCTTGCTGACGAAGCGCTCGAAGAGCACATCGATGCGGTTGGGGTCCACCGCCGTGACGCCGAGGCAATAGCAGACGGCGGAGTTGGCCGCCGCCCCGCGCCCCTGACAGAGAATCCCGCGGCTGCGGGCGAAAGCGACGAGGTCGTGTACGGTCAGGAAGTAGGGTGCATACGACAGCTCGGCGATGAGCCGCAGTTCATGCGCGATCTGCCGGACGACTTTTTCGGGTGTGCCGGCGGGATAGCGCTGCGCCGCGCCTTGCCACGTCAACGCGGTCAGGTGCTCCATCGGCGTTCGGCCGGGCGGCACGACTTCGTCGGGATAGTCGTAGCGGAGCTGGTCGAGGCTGAAGCCGGCGCAGCGCTCGGCGATGACGACGCTGCGGGCGAGCGCCTCCGGCAAATCGCGAAAGAGCCGCTGGATTTCCGCCGGCGGCTT
>CAZVWB010000089.1:0-3395 GCA_964631045.1 uncultured Planctomycetales bacterium | reverse complement strand
TGCGCTTGCGCGTGCAGATGTTGATCGTGGACCAGACGCCGTAATCGATCAGGTAATCAACCGCGTCCACGATCTCCTTGATGTGAACCGCTTCGATCACGTCGCCGGGCCGCAGGCCCCACGACGGATACTTCGCATAGACCTTCGCCAACTCGTCGTAGTTCGGCTTGTACATCAGCACAAACGTGCCCGGCGCGGTGCCCCACGAATACCCGCCGCCGTAGAACGGGTTGTCGAAGTGCGTGTCGTCGGCGTAGAGCATGTTGATGCCGCGCCAGGTCTTGCGCGCTGCGGCGCTGCCCCAGGCGTCGCCGACCGGCGGCTTGTGATTCGGATGGTTGTGCAGCGGGCGCGGGTCCGGCGTCGCGCCGCCGACCAGCCCCTTCCCGCCCGTCATGTAGTGCGGGTGAACGTTCGATCCGCTCCAGCGGAAGCGGATGGGCATGGGAATGCAGCACAGCCCTTCGTCGCCGCCGCGGAAGCGCGGGTTGTGATGGAACACGTCGCTGCGGTCGTCCGTCTCGGCGCAGGTGTCGAACTCGCCGCCACAGCAATCGCCGCCGAACCACGACAGAATCCAGCGGCACATGTCGATCAGCTCTGGCTGGATCGTCTCGCCGCCGTCGAACTGGTAGAAGTCGGTGCCGTGCCGCACGTTGATGCCGCCCCCGTACGCCTCCAGCATCTCCGGCAGGCCGTAGATGTACGGGTTGAAGTGCGTGAACCATTGCAGGTAGTACGCCTGCTCGTCGGTCGGGGCGGCGTCATCGCCGGGGTCGTACTTGGTGATGTCGGGATCGCCGGGGTCGGGATCGTTGTAGAAGTATTTGATGTACCAGCGGAACTCCGTCCCGTGCGGCTGCGCCTCCCAGGTCGCGCTGTACGTGTCGCCCGCGGGCGTCATCGTCATCGCGTCCCAGCCTGACCACGAGCTGCCCGGTAGTCGGCGCTTCCACCAGAGCTGAATCGTCGTCGGCGTCGGCACGCCCGCGGGCTTGGTCCAGCGGAACGTGACCGACTGGCCGTCCTTTTCCTCGTAGCCGACGCCGTCCGTGCGGCCGGGCTGCGTCGCGCCGAACCAGCCGTAGCCCTCGGGGTCGAACGGCTCGCTCGCGAAATCGCGGCTCACGCTGCCGATCGGAAAGTACGTGCGGTCGTGCGTGCCCGTGCCGAACGCGCCGTTCGGATCGCCGGAGCGCGAGCGGATCGGAACCTCGGGGCGCGGCATCGCGCAGCAGGGCGGATCGTCGCCGAGCGCCGCATATTCCTTGCCGTCCTCTTGGTAGTCCCAGCACTGGCCCTCTTCGTGGCAGCCGAGCGGTCCCATGAGCAGGCGCCGCTCCCACATCTCCGGTCCCCACAGGCAGCGCGGGTGCTGGCGGTCGTACCACTGGCGCTTCGGGTTGCCGTTGGGGCGTGAGCCGAACACGGCGTACAGCAGGCCTTCGAGCTTCTCGACAGCCAGGGCGAACTTGCCGCCCAGCGTGTCTTCCCAGTTGATCTCGCCCGGCCCGGCCGGCGGCGATCCCTTCGGCAGCACTCGGACGCCCGGCGGGTGCAGGTCGGACCATTTCAGCTGGCCCGGGTAGGTGCCGCCGCGCGGGGCGAAGCCTTCCTCGGCATGCGAGTGCGTGCCGTAAATCGCATGCTGGTCGCTGGTGATGTCAACGAACGGCATCGGTCACACTCCATCCAGTTGGAACTTGACCTTGCCGGGTACGCGCAACGTGTCGCCGTTCGGCACGCTGGCCGGTGGATCGATCTTCGTGAGCCACATCAACTCGTTCGAGCCGCCGATGCTTCCGTAGATCGCAAGCCAGGCGAACGGGCCGACCGCCCCGCCGGTGGAATTGGTCCACTGCGGCGTATTGCTCGACTCGACGCGCGGCGGTGGACCGGCAACGTAGGTCCACGAGCTGAGCGCGACCGCCGCGAACTGCGCATGGAAGTGGTCGTCGATGTCGTCGTAGGTCGTGCGGCGCGTCGGCTTGGGCGCGCCGGATAGCACCGGCCGACAGTAGATCGTGTCGTAGCGGCTACCGGTCATCTGGAAGGCGTACTTGGCGAAGCGCAGTGCGAAGTCCCGCGTGACCCGCGTGCCGAAGATGCGAGCCCTGTACTCGACGTGCAGCGTAGTGCCTGGGCGCAGCAGCACCGGCGCTGCGAACGTCGCGGCGGCGATCAGCTTGCTATGCGCAGTGTCGATCAGGAACGCCAGCGTGATGGGGAAGCCGCCGATCTTGCGGAAATCGCAGAGCCAATCCAGCTCGCCCGTCGCGTCCCACTGGTGCATGTAGGAATGGATGCAGTCCAGCGGGTCGAACGGGTCGCACTCTTCGTAGCAGCGCTTACGCGGCCACTGCCACGGGTAGCCGATCGCCGGCTCCCAGTCGTGGCGATTGTTCCACTCCGGCGGCGCTTGCTCGATGACGTCCGGCGTCCAGGGCAGGTTCCACGCGGACGCCGCCTGCGGGGTCCATTCGTGTTCGTTCGGAAACTCCTTCGCCGGCGCGGCCAGCGCGCCGCCGTCGGCCTCCAATGACGCCGTAAACGCGACCGACTGCCGTGCGTAGCCGAACGAATTCCGCATGCCCTGCGTGTAGCAGCCGCCCTCATTGGCATTCGCGTCCGTGCATTGCACGAAGGTCAGGTCCGGGCCGAAGCCCGCGCCGCCGCCGGGATTCGGCCGGTTGAACGGAGAACCCGCACTCGCGCCGGATACGCCGAGCTGGAACGTCATGGCGCTGTCGTACGGCGGGAAGATCTGGCGCAGCACGTACCGGACGCCCTCGTAGGCGAGAATGTTCGGCACGACGACGCGGCTCAATTCCGCGCCGGTGTCGCGATCGACCTGTCGCACGACAAAAGCGCCCATCAATACGTCCCCCGGTAATGCGAGCGCGTGCAGACGAAGGCGTCCACCTCGGAATCCGGCGCGGGGAAGATGATCACCACGTCGCCCACCACCAGCGGGTTGACCCACTGCCCGCCCGCGCCCTGCTCCTCGAGGTTGAAAACGTTGTTGTAGGCCGCGCCTCCGCCGACCTGGGACCACGCGCCGTCCTCGTCCATCGTGGCTTCGGCGGCCGCGTACCGGAACGGCGGCGCGACACCGGATTTCGACGTGATCATCGCAAACGACGCCGACGCCGTTCCGCCCGCACCGCCGCCGCCGATGCGCACGACCGTCCACGCGATCTCGGGATCGGCGCGATCTTCGACCGGCTCGACCCACAGCAGCCGGGCCGTGCCGCTTTCAGCGCTTTTGAGCTGCGCTGCCTGCCCGACCTCCACGTCGGCGAACTCATGCGCTTCGTCGTCCATGCGCACGCGCGCGGGGCAGACGCCGTCGAGGCAGGCCCGCACGATGGTCTGATTCGTCGCCGGTTCCAGCA
>CAZVWB010000088.1:0-4066 GCA_964631045.1 uncultured Planctomycetales bacterium | reverse complement strand
CTGGGTCACCAGCGTGGCCTTCGGGCCCGATGGACGCACCCTGGCCAGCGGGTCTCGCGACAACACCGTCCGCCTGTGGGATTGGCAAGCCGGAAAGCACCTGTGCACGCTCGAAGGGCACAAGGACTCGGTCACCAGCGTGGCCTTCGGGCCGGATGCACGCACCCTGGCCAGCGGGTCCGAAGACAACACCGTCCGCCTGTGGGATTGGCAAGCCGGAAAGCACCTGCGCACGCTCGAAGGGCACAAGAACTGGGTCACCAGCGTGGCCTTCGGGCCCGATGGACGCACCCTGGCCAGCGGGTCTGGCGACAACACCGTCCGCCTGTGGGACGTATCCACCGGCCGTTGTCTGGCGATTCTGGTCGCCGGCGAGCGCGGCTGGGTGGCGTATCGGCCGGATGGGAAGTACCGCTGGGGCGGGCAGCCGATCAGCAACTTCTGGTTTGCGATCGGGCTGTGCCGGTTCGCGCCGGGCGAGCTGGACGACGTGCTCGATCTGTGCATTCCCGAGGGCGAGCCGCTGGCGCCGGGACTCGCATGACCCGCGGTTGCAGTTCTCGTTGCGGTGCTCGTCCTGTGCGTCGGGCTAAGCGCCTGTGAACTTTCGGGCTTCGCTCACTTTCGTGAGCGGTTCGCGAGCCCCCTGGGCGGGCAGAATGCCCACCCCACCCCAAAAACTCTCAAGCTCTACGCACCGCCGCCGGGCGCATCGCCCGCTGCCGGCGTGTCGGCGGGGGGTGGGTCGTCGGACTCGGGGAGTTCGCCCTCGATGATCTTCAGCGCGTGGTCGCGCCAGAGCGATTCGGGGAATTCGTCGAGGTAGGTCTGGAGCATCAGGCGGGCCGCCGCGCGGTCGCCGGCTTCGGCCGTGAGGATGGCTTCGAGGAACACGAACTCCGGCGTCAGTTCGCCGCGGTCGGCCATCATTCGCAGCGTGGCGCGGGCCCGCGCGTTCTCGCGGGCGCGGGGCACCGGCTGGCCCTTGCTGCCTTCGCGGCAGAAGTCGGTGGCCTCCAGCCAGCGGCTCTCGCGGGCTTTCATGAAGGCGATGGCGTAGCAGGCGAACGCGTTGGCCGGGTCGGTCTCGAGGAATTTCTCGGCCGCCGCGACCGTGCCGGGGTCGTCGGCACAGGCCATCGTCCAGATCAGGAACGAGCGGAAGGCGCGGTTCTCCGGCTCTTTCTGCAGGGCGTCGCTCCAGGCCAGCAGCGCATCGCGCCACTTGCCGGTGTGGGCACAGACTTCGTGATAGCCGATCAGCGCGGGGTAGTACGTCGGCGCTGCGGACACGATGCGTTCATACACATACGCAGCGTCCGCAAACTTGTGGCTGCGCAGGTAGTACATGCCCAGGATCAGCGCCGCGTCGATGTCGCCGGGGTCGCGCTGCAGGACCGGGCGAATCAACTCATAGCCGCGAGCCCCCTCGCCCGCGAGCACCTCGCAGCGGGCCAGGCCGATGGTGGTCTCCGGCGGCGCGGCGCCGGTCGCGTACGCCGCCCGGTAGCGCGGCAGCGCCAGGTCGTAGCGCTCGTAGATGTTCGCGAGCAGATCGCCGAACTCGGTCAGGCGCAGGGCGCGGTAGTGCGGGTCGGCGGGGAGCACCGTCTCCAGTTTTTCATACAGCGCGCGGGCGTCGTCCCAGCGCTCCACGACGCGGTACATGTGCGCCAGGCGCGTCAGCGAGTAGGGCGCGGCGGGCGACAGTTCGTATGCCTGCTGCGCCTGCTGCAACGCGCCATCGGTGTCGCCCCAGGCGTGCATGCGCACGGATATGCGGCGGTGGAACGCGGCGCGGTCGTCCGCGTCGCGGAAGCACTGCGGCGCTTGCCGGGCCGCATCGGCGGCCGCGACCAGCGTGGAGCGCAGCAGCGCAGCGAAATCCGGCGGCGGCGACTGACGCGCCTCGGGCGTCTCGCGCACCAGCGCCGCCTCGTACCCGGCGGCAAGCATCTCGAGCGCCCGCGGATCGCCGGGGTTTTGGGCGACGACGCGCTTCGCCCGCTGGATGAAGCTGCGCCACTCTTCGCACAGCGGCGGCGTAATCTGCCAGAAGAACGCGAGGCCCGCGGCGGTCGCAACGGCGGCGACCGCGAGCGGGACGACGCGCAAGCCGCCGGTGCGACGGGTCGCGAGCAGTGCGGCGAGAGCGGCGAGCGCCAGGACGACGCCCATCAGCGGCTGATACATGTAGCGGTCGCTGGCCGCGGCCTGCCGCCCACCGACCAGGCCCAATACGGGGATCAGGAGCATCCAGACCCAGACCACGCCGACGGTCACGAGTCGGGTGCGGCGCGAGAGCGCGCCCAGCAGCGCCACGATCAGCGACGCAGCAAACGCGGCCAGCCCGGCCCGCACCGGTCCGTAGCCCCAGCCGGTGCGGAAGTCGGGCAGGTGCCACGAAGTAAGCCCGGCCGGCGGCGCGAAGACGTTCTGCACATACAGCCAGACGGCCAGCAGGCTGCGCGTCCAGCGATCGCCGAAGAGCGCGCCTTCGGTTTCCTCGAAGAGGCCGGTCGCGCGGGTCGTCTGGATCGTTACGAGCGCGAAGGCGACGCACAGGGCGGCGACCGCATAGATGCGCAGCGCGAGCAGCGAGCGCCGCAGGCCGACTCGGGCCCACTCGACGGCCACGATCAGCCCGATCCAGCCCACGACGGGCTTGCTCATCATCGCCAGCGCGAGCGCCAGCAGCGCCGGGATGAACACCCACACGCGGCCCGGCTGCAGCGAGACCAGGTGCAACCGCAGGGAGATCAAACCAAAGAAGGCCGAGAGCAGATGCGTCCGGCCCATCTCGCCGGCCCACGCACCGACCAGCACCGGATGCAGCGCCCAGAGCGCCGCGGCGAAATATCCGAGCCAGTATGCCGGCGATGCGGGGCCGCGCGGCGGCGGCGCGGTCGCCCCGCCGCCGCCGGCCAGCAGCGACGCGAGGACCGACCAGAGCAGCAGGGCGTTGCAGGCGTGCAGGCACACGTCGGTGAAGCGGATGCCCCAGACGCGCTGCTCGCCCCACAAGCTCCATTCCAGCGCGTAGCTGGCGATCGGAACCGGTTGATACAGATCCTGATGCACGCGGAAGAAAACGGCGATCAGCCGGTCGAGCAATGGCGCGTCGAGGCCTTCGCCGGTCACGTCCGGATTGCTCGCGATGAAAATGACCTCATCGCCGCCCATCCACGGCGAGTCCAGGCCGCGGCCGCCGGCGATGAGAACGAGCGCGACGAGGCCCGCGGCAAGCGAGACGGTGACCGCCAGCGGAATCGCGCCGCCGGACGCTGGCATGTGCTGAGGTCGATTGCCCATAGAGATTGGTTTATCGCGTGCGGTGCGCTGGAACGCAAGGCGTGAGGGGGCGGGGGCGCGCGGCGCCGGGGCCGCTACTCCTCGATCAGTCGAAAGCGGGCGGGGAAGCGACCGCTGTCCTGGTCTTCGACCACCCAGTGCTCGACGCGATCCTGCGCGAGGTCGAGCGTGGCGACGGTGTATGTGCGGGCGCGTTGCAGGGCGCCGGGGTTGATGATGCGGACGCTGCCGAAGCGGCGGTCGATCGCCATGTGCGTGTGGCCGTGGAGGAGATAGTCGCAGTCCGCCAGGCGCTCGAAGCCTTCGACGTCGCCTTCCAGCAGGCGGTTGTAGATGCGGCCGGCGATCGATTCGTGACCGTGGAGCAGGGCGAGGCGGCGGCCGGCGAGCTCGATTCGCAGCGGTACGTCGCCCGGCGGCGTAAGCCCGATGGCGCGGGCGTAGCGCGCCAGGTCGGCGGAATCGTGGTCGGTGTTGCCCCAGACGAACCAGGCCGGCAGGCCGGTCAGGGCGTCGAGCACGCCTTCGGAGCCGACGTCGCCGCAGTGCAGCAGCGCATCGACGCCGATGCGGCGCAGCAGCGCGACCGCCCGCGCGGCGCGCGCGTCGCTGCCGTGCGTGTCAGAGAGGACGCCGAGGATCACCGGCATCTCCGGATCGGGCCGATCGCGTCTCGGCACCAGGCGCTTCGGGCGCGGCGGCGACCGGCGGCGGCGCGGCGCGCACGCGCTGCCCGGCGGCGCGCGGCGCGGCG
>CAZVWB010000087.1:0-4238 GCA_964631045.1 uncultured Planctomycetales bacterium | reverse complement strand
GCCGGCCGGCGTCGCGCCGTCGGTCGGGGCGCCGCGCGGCGGATCAGCCCCGATCAGCGACGCGCAGCGCCCTGTCGCGCACCCAGCGCCGCCGCGTCCGCCCGTCGTACCGCGCGGCGCCGCGCCGGGGCTTTCCGCGCCGGGCGCGACCGGGTTGCCCCTCGTGACCGACGATGCGGGACTGCCGGGGATTTGTTCGACCGAGTTGGACGCCGCGGCGGCCGCTGAGCAGTTGGCCGCGCTCGACGCGGGCTTTGTGAAGGACTGCCGCCGCTGCGGGCTATGCGCCGGCCGAACCCAGACGGTCTTCGGCGTCGGGACGCCGCGGCCGGAGCTGGTGTTCGTCGGCGAGGGGCCGGGAGCGGACGAGGACGCGCAGGGCGAGCCGTTTGTCGGCCGGGCGGGGCAGTTGCTGACGCGGATGATCGCGGCGATGACGCTGTCGCGCGAGCAGGTGTATATCTGCAACGTGGTGAAGTGTCGCCCGCCCAGCAACCGCACGCCGACGCCAGACGAGATGGCGGCGTGTTCGCCGTTCCTGTTTCGGCAGCTTGCGATCCTGCGGCCGCGCGTGATCGTCACGCTGGGCGTTCCGGCCACGCAGACGCTGCTGGCGACGCGGGCGGGCATCGGCCGGCTGCGCGGCGCGTTCCACGACTTCCCGCCGCCGGCGCTGGCGCACCTGGGACTGCCGCCGTGCCGGCTGATGCCGACGTTTCACCCCGCGTACCTGCTTCGCTCTCCGGACGAGAAGGGGAAGGCGTGGGAGGACTTAAAGCAGGTAATGCGGTTCCTGGGGCTGAAGGTGCCGGGGGAATAATGGTGATCGGCTCGCACCCATCAGCGCTACGCAGCTACACCTGAATTCTAGCAGCAACGCCACGCGCCAGTGCAGGCTGCCGATCACGCGGATTCCAGCAAGTAAACACCGCCCGCCGGACTGCGGATCGCTCCGCGTTCGCGACGGGCGGGTCTGCTTGGCGTTCTTCAACGAAGGCGGACTGGACTCAGACAGTCTCAGGGTCGCCTAGCGACGACGCAGCGCGGCCAGACCGGCCAGCGCCAGCAGGCTGATCGTGGCCGGCTCGGGGACGAACGCGACCGACTGCAAGCTGAGCGCCGTGCCGATCGCGCCGGCCGGCGTCGTCGCGCCGCTGAGCAGGTTGATCGTGTAGAGCGAGTTGCCGCTCGACACGAGCGTCGCTCCGCTCGGCGAGATGTCAAAGCCCGCCTGCGGGCTGAGGTCGATCCCCAGCGAGCCGACCGTCGTCAGCGTCGAGAACTGCGGCGCGCCGCTGTGCACCAGCAACTGGTCATTCGTGAAGTTCAGGCTGTACAGCGTGGTCGTCGCTGTGCCGTCGAAGTTGTTGGTGTAGGCCGCCGCGCCCACGTCGCCCACCGGCGACGGCCCCGACAACGTGCCGTCGATGCTGACCTGGCCGGCATTCGCACCGGTCGGGCCGGCCGTGTTACGGCTGGGGGTCAGGCGGAAGTTGTTCTGCCCGGCGATCACCCGCAGGCGATCGGCGGCCGGGTTGAAGTCGATCCGCGCGCCCGCCGGAATCGCCGACTGCGGGGTCACGTCCAGCGTCGCCGCGCCGGTGTACGCATTGATCTGATACAGGCGACCGCTGTTTCCCAGCCCGTACAACCGACGGTCGACGGGGAAAACGTCGATGTCGCTGATGCTGTCGCCGGCCGCGAGACCGCTGATCGCCGGAGAGGTGTTCAGCACCACGCCAGGATTGACGGAATCGAAAACGACGAGCTGTTGCGACGTCGACAGACCGACGACCAGCTCCGCCTGTGCGGCGGCGGCCAGCCAGAGGGTCAGCGCGAACGCCGCGCCACGGAAGAGACGATTCATGCAACTCTCCTCTCAGGAATGCGAAAGATCCGCGTTCGCCGCGCGGCGCGCAGTGGAGCTCCGTGAACCTGCGGCCGTGTCGGCGCAAACGGTTACGGCGACCGCCGGCGGGCGGGCGCCCGGGATCTCCGGCGGCGGTGGTGCAACACGCCGACAGAGCAGGTACGCGGGACGCGGGCCGGCAGATTCAGGCGCTTCGCAAAGCGCAGTGGCCTCGGTGTGCTTCGTGACGAGACTCGCGCGGTTGATCGAAGCCGGCCGCGCGTCTTATGGCGCGCGAGACGGCTGGCGGCCCGTGATCGAGCGCCGCGCCGCCGGGAGCAGCGTTGCACGGATCGACGCGGCATCGACATCCAATTTCACCATCGAACTTGACGCCGGCGAACTCATGTGTCATAATGTAAGTGTATACATACACGTGTTGGAGCGTGACCGTGCCGCGACCGAGCCAGGCTGAGGATCGACGCAAGGCGTTTCTGCCCGTCATCGCCCGCACCTTCACGGAGCTTGGGTACCGGCGAACCACCACCGCGGCGCTCGCCCAGCGCTGCGGCGTGCAGGAAAACGTGCTTTATCGGCTCTGGCCCGATAAGAAAGCCATGTTCATCGCCGCAATCGGCTATGTATACGAACTCTCGGCGGCGACCTGGGCGCGGTTGCTGCGCAGCCATTCGACGCGCGAGACGCATGCGGAGCGCGTGCTGGCGTATGAGTCGCAGCACCACGGCGAGTTCAGCCACTATCGCATCGTGTTCGCCGGGCTGTCCGAGGCGGACGATCCCGAGATTCGCGCAGCGCTGGCCGACATGTTCCGGCGGTTTGCCGACCTGCTGAGCAGCGAGATTCGTTCGCACCGAGCTACGAACGGCGACGCGGCGGGGCGGGATGGCGGTAGTCAACCACCGGATGCTCAACTCTGCGCCTGGAGCATCATCGGCCTGGGGACGATCGCGAACATCGTGCGAGAGCTGGGCTTGTTTTCCAACGCAGATCGCACGCGGCTGATCCAGGAAGTCGGGCGGATGCTGTTACGCGGCGGCTCGCCGGCGGAAGACGCCGCACCGCGCCGGGAGGTCGATCGCCATGCGCTGACGCGGTAGTTTTTTGCCATAAATGTAAGTGTGTGCATACAGAACACGCGGGGGATCGGAGACTCAATCATGAAACGTCTTGTGATGCTGGTCGGGGCGTGTGGCCTCGCGGCGCTCTCGATGGGCGGTGGTTGCGGGTCGGTGATCGACCCTGACGCGGAGAAGCAGCTCCTTGCGCGGCGCGGTGCGATGAGCGTCACCGTGTTCCCCGCGTTCCTGCGCACGGGCGGCCAGCCGCAGTACGACGATGCCGCCGCCGCGATGCTCAAGTCTGCGGTAGAGGATGCCCGGCTCGCGACCGCGGTTGTGACCGACGCGCACGTGCCGCTGAGCGGCAAGCCGGGATTCAACCAGGCCCGGATGCTGCGCGAGAGCCTGGCGGAGTTCGGCGAGTGGGTGCGATCCCACCCGATCCAGACCGACTACGCGATGCTGCCCGAGTACCTGGTCGATGGCCGCGGTCGCGGGATCGGCGTGCACCTCTACGTCGTCACGCCGGATGGGACGTGTGCGTACGCGCTGGGGCTGAACTCGCACCACGAGCCGTTCCGTCGCGTGAATCCGCAGAACGCCGCCGACTGTACGCGGATCGTGATCGACGTAATGCGCGACGAACTGGCCGTGAAGGAGGGTGCGCGGTGACCCTTGGAGTGCATTCGAATCGCGTATCCGCCGCCGGCGTGCGCCGCGCGGCGCGCCTCGCGGCGCAGTGCGGCGCCGCAGCGTGGATGGCGTTCTGGCTGTGGTTCGTCATTGCGGTCAGCGTATCGAGCGGGCCGCCGCCGTGGCCGCATTTCATCGGGATCCTCGCGGGAATGACGGCGCCCCCGGTGGCGAGCTGGTGGCGGCCGCGCGTGGGCGGCGCGCTGTTTCTGATCGCGGGCGCGGCGGCGGCGGCGTACTTTCCGAGCATGGGCGCGTTGCTGCTGCTGGCGCTTCCGGCGGTGTTGCTGGGCGTGGTGCTCTGGCTTACGGCCTGACTCCTCGCGCGGCGCACGCCCGACGCCTACCATGAAATTCTGTCACACGCTGACAGAATTTCATGGTAGGCTATCTGCATGATTGCACGCCTCCTGGATCGCAGGCGCCTGGCCGCCGCCCTGCGGCGCAGCCGCGTCGTGGCGCTTTTGGGGCCGCGGCAGAGCGGGAAGACCACGCTGGCGCGGTCCTTCGTGCGGGCGGACTCCCGAAACTACTTCGACCTGGAAGACCCCGAGAGCCTGGCGCGGCTGGCCGATCCGCCGTTGGCGCTGCGGCCGCTGCGCGGGCTGATCGTGATC
>CAZVWB010000086.1:0-5449 GCA_964631045.1 uncultured Planctomycetales bacterium | reverse complement strand
TCACCCGACTCGCGCGACGCGGCTTGGCCGTCTCCCATCCGCGTCTTTCGCGTCCGGCCGCCGGTTGCGCTGGGAGACGCCTCGCGCTCACAGCCAGACAATCCCCCGTTGGATGTAATCGACCTCGGGTTTACCGACGGCCAGGCGCCCCAGCGCCATGATGGTCGCGACGATTCCGTCGATGCGCTCGGTGCTCTTCTTCTTGCTGGGCTTGAGGTTGCCGGCGGCGTCGGTCTCGACCGAGACGTTCGACGCCATCCAGCGCAGCAGCGGATGCCCGCCGTGGCGCAGCTTGCGAGACAGCACCAACTTCTCGAGCTGCTTGGTCGGCGCGGTCATGTCGGCAAATCCCTGGCCGAACAGGACGATCTCGAAGTGATCCTGCTGCAACTGCGTGCACAGCTGCGTGGCGTTCCAGCGGTCTACGGCGATCTCGTTGATCCGGAACTGCTCCCCGAGCTGCTTGATGCGCGTGCGGATCACGTCGTAGTCCACAACGTTGCCGGGCGTCAGCTCCAGCAGCCCCTGCCGCGCCCAGGTCTGGTACGGCACGCGGTCGCGGTTCTCGCGCTTGGCGGCGTTGTCGGCCGGCGCCCAGAAGCGCGGCACGACCGTGACGCCGCCGTCCTCATCGGGGAAGAGCAGCACGAACGCGCTCAGATCGGTGGTCGTGGACAGGTCCAGGCCCGCATAGCAGCTCCGACCGGCCAGCGCTGCTTCGTCGATCGGCGTCGTTCCGCACGCGTCCCACTGCTCCAGCGACAGCCAGCGGACGTCCTGCTGCGTGCGTTGATTCAGGTGCAGGCGGCGGAAGGTGTTCTCATAGGTCGGCGTCTCGCGCGCCCGCTGGCATTCGCGCTGCAGGTACTCGAAGCTGACCGAGACGCCGAGATTGGGGTTGGCCTGCTGCCAGACGGCCGGCGCGGTCCAATCGTCCTCGCGGGTCGCCTCATAGATCACCGGCAGGAACGCCGGATCTTCGATTACGCCGTCGCGCACCTTGCAGGCATACTCGTACTTCTCGTTGCAGATGCTCTGCCGGTCGTAGTCGGCGGTCGTGATGTAGATGATCAGCGGCTGACGGCGCGCGCCCGTCGAAGTCGTCAGCACATCCACCAGCTCGCGGTTGGGCTGGGCATGCAGCTCGTCGATGATCACGCCGTGGGCGTTGACGCCATGCTTGGTATACGCCTCGGCCGAGACCACTTTCAGCGTGCTGCCCGTCGCGGGCACGACGATCGCGTTCGTGTAGAGCTGGGCCCGGGCGGCCAGCTCCGGCTCGGCCCGCACCATCGTCCTGGCGGCGTTGAACACCAGCCGGGCCTGCTCGCGGTCGGCCGCAGCGCAGTACACCTGCGCGCCCGGCTCGCGGTCCGCGAACGTCAGCAGGCAGCCCAGACCGCCGGCCAGCTCGCTCTTGCCGCACTTGCGCGGGACGTAGATGAAGGCCTCGCGGTAGCGGCGCATGCCGTTGCAGCGCTTCCAGCCGAACAGATTGGCGACGATCGCCTGCTGCCAGGGCTGGAGATAGAACGGCTTTCCCCGCCACTGCCCGGCCGTGAACGTCAGGCACTCGCGGAAGAACGCGATCGCCTGCGTGGCCGCCCCGTGGTCGAACGTGCAGTCGCCGGCCGTCAGGACCGGGTCATAGCCCGGGATCGAACCGTACTCGCACAGGTCGGGCGGGCCGGAGGCGCTGAATCCGGACGCGTCCCGATTCTCAAATCCCGGCATGTCGGGTTCCTCAGGCGCTGTCGAAGAACCGCGCTTTGCCACCGGCCGGCGCCTCCGTGCCCGCGGGCTGCGGCATGACCTGGATGCGGGTGCGGGCGCTGGGCGTCATGCCGAACTCCTGCTCCAGCCGGGTGAGCTGCTGCGCCAGCTTGTTGGCGATCGCCACCTGCGGAAACTGCTGCAGGCAACGGACCTTGCCCTGCTCGTCCTTGAGCGGATAGGCCTCGCCATGCTTGTCGATGAACACTTCCATCTTCCGCCAGCGACTCCACAGCCGGCAGTAGCGGGCCAGTGCGTTCTGATCGACCCGCATCAGCACGCCCATGCCGACCAGCTGCGGCACGAGCCGCTTCCAGGCGGCCTTCGAGTCGGCATCCAGCCAGTCGGGACAGCGCGGCGCACCGGCGGCCGCCTTCATCTCGCGGGCGAGCCGCTTCTGCGTCACCAGCGTGCTGCCGCGCAGCGTCAGGACGGCGGTCGGCGTCGGCGGCGGTCCCCTGCGGCCCATTGATGTCCCTCCGTGGCCGTCGGCTGGCGCGTCCCGTCCATGACCGCGAGTCCGTGCGCCCCGCCCCCCTATGTCAAAACCCTCGAATTTTTGTGCGCTGCTGGCCCGTGGTACCCGAGCGCACAATGCCCACAATTCGACCGGCTACCGGTCTGTTCAGCGCTACACCCCTGGTGTTGCTACCCGGAGTCTACACCACGAATGCCGCGCTGTCCACTCTTGCTTCGGCCAAAGCCGCCGTCCTGCATCACGGTCTTGCGCGAGTGACAAGAAGCACACAGCGTCTGAAGATTGCTGTCGTCGTGCGTGCCGCCGGCGGCCAGCGGAACGATGTGGTCGACGTGCTCGCCGGGCGTCGGTCTACCCTCGTGCAACCCGAACGGATCGGCACACAGCGGGTGGGCGCGGCGGAAGGCTTGTGCCAGGCGCTGCCAGCGGCGGTCGTAGCCGCGCCGGGATGGACCGGCGCGCCGCGGCCCGGCGGCGGTGGCGTTCGCGCCGGGCGGCTGGTGTTGCGGGGGTCGGGTCGGCATGGGGACTCCCTTCTTAACACGTTGTATGCCGGGCCGCCGGGCCCGTGCCGCGGGCGTACGCCGCGCGGGACGGCTCACGGGCCCGCGCCGTTCGCGATACGGGTAGCCAGGGCGCGTCGGGGCGGCGGCCCGCGTACCCCGCGGTCCGGCGGCGGCGCGAGAGCGCTCTCGCCCGCGGTCGTGCTCGGACCTGGCGATCGGCAACCCGATGCAGCGCTCGCGCCGCTGCGGCCGGCTAGGAATCATATGAAATCCGAGAATTCGAGTGGATTCCGGGCCAAACGCCGCGCATGGTCATGGTGTACGCACGCCGCGTACGAAACGGAGGAACGCAGATGGCCGCGACGACGAAGAACACGAACCGACGCCTGACGCCTGGAACGCAGGTGGTCTCGAAGACGGACGGCGAACCGGGCCGGGTGATCCGGGTCAGCACGTACCGCCGCAACGGGATCGACGCCTGGTCGTACCTGGTCGAGACCGCCTACGGGCAGGAGATCTGGGACGCCGGCGACCTGTTCGTGCCGGAGAAGGGCTGAACCATGACGAGCCAACCGAAGCGCAGTGCCGCAGAAACCTACGCTGTCCGACGAGCCGACATTGCCCGTCTGGTCGACGTTCTCGAGATGGAACTGGAGAAGTACGACCAGCGCGCGGCCGCCGAGCCGCTGCGCTGGGACTTCCCGGGCACGCTCGACTACGTCCGCACGACGCTCATCGACCTGGTCGAGGGCCTGTCGGGCATGGAACGCCAGCGGATCGAGGAATTCCTGGCCGAATAGCAACCCGAACGCGACGGCCCGCCCACGCGGGCCCCAGCGCCCGGACCGCAGGGTGCGGACCGAGAAGCAGGAGCGAACACCATGACCGTACGCGAGTTGATCAACCTGCTCGAAGACCACGACGCGCACGCCGAAGTGCGTATCGCCCACCAGCCGAGTTGGCCGTTCGAGTACAGCATCGGCGACATCGTCGCCTGCGACCCCGGCGACGAAGACGAAGAGGGCGAATGCGGGGACGGCGGCGATGCCAGCCGCGGGCACGAGCCGCCGGTGGTGTACATCGGCGAGCGCGAGCAGCTTGGCTACCTGCCGGGCAGCGCCTGCCGCGCGCTGGGCTGGAAGTGACGCCGCATCGTACGTCGCCGAAACGCGGGCCGCGCGACCATCCCTGACGGGCGCTGCCAGCAGCCCCACGACGGAGCGGCCGCTGCCCGCGTCGCCCGGGCGCTGGAGACCCGGACCTGACGAGGCACTCCCTGAAAGGACAAAGCCATGTCGAAGAACAAGAAGACCGCAAAGACCGACCCGAAGGCGACGAAGTCGGCGAAGGCCACGAAGACGGCGGCCGCGCCGAAGGGCGCGGGGAAGCCGCGGGCGGAGCGCAAGCCCGCCGCCGACGCGAAGCCGAAGCGCATCAGCGCCCTGGACGCTGCGGCGCAGGTGCTGAAGGCCAGCGGGCAGGCGATGCGGGCGCAGGAGATGATCGCCGCGATGTCCGAGGCGGGCCTGTGGTCGTCGCCCAGCGGCAAGACGCCGCACGCGACGCTGTACGCCGCAATCCTGCGCGAGATCACCGCCAAGGGGAAGGACGCCCGGTTCCGCAAGACGGAACGCGGAAAGTTCGAGTACGCCGGCTGAAGCGCCGCACATCACGCATCCCCTTCCACAGCGTCGGCAACCGCCGGCGCTGTCTCTTCGGCCTGAGCATTGTCGGCACCGACGCCGACGCGCTCCGCCTTGTGACCGGTGAATCTCTCCCAGCGCTGCACGATCACATCCGCGTAGAGCGGGTCGAGCTCCATCAGGAACGCGTGGCGGCCCGTCTGCTCCGCGGCGATGAGCGTAGAGCCCGAACCGCCGAAGAGGTCGAGCACGTTCTCACCCGGGCGCGAGGAGTACTGCACGGCGCGCACCGCGAGTTCCACCGGCTTCTCCGTGAGATGGATCATCGATTGCGGGTTGACCTTCTTGATGGACCAGACGTCGGTCGCGTTGTTCGGGCCGAGGAACACGTGCGCCGCGCCCTCTCGCCATCCATAGAAACACCATTCGTGGTTGCCCATGAAGTCCTTCCGCGTCAGGACGGGATGCTCTTTCACCCAGATGATCGCCTGCGAGAAATAGAGCTCGCAGGCCTTCAGCACGGGCGGGTAGTTGCCGCAATTCGCATACCCGCCCCAGATGTAGAACCCGCGCCCGGGCAGCAGCACGCGCGCGATGTTGCCGAACCACGCCGCGAGCATCTTGTCGAACGCATCGTCGCTCACAAAGTCGTTCGCCAGCGGCCGATCCTTCGGTCGCAGCTTCTTCGTCGTCCGCTTCGCCTTCTCCGGGTCGCGGGCCAGGTCGAAACCTTGATGGTGCTTCATACCTCCATCGCGGCGCGCCGCCTCGGTCGCTTGAGACGATGAGAGGCCGGCCGCGATCGCGTTGTTGCTGCGCGGCTCGACCTTCACGTTGTACGGCGGGTCCGTGTTCACGAGGTGAATCGGCGCGCCAGCGAGCAGCCGATCCAGATCCGCGGGCGATCCGCTGTCGCCGCAGAGCAGCCGGTGATCGCCGAGAATCCACAAGTCGCCCGGCTGCGTGATCGCCTCGTCCGGTGGCGCGGGAATGTCATCGGGATCGGTGAGGCCTTGCTTCACGCCATCGGCCGCGTCAAACAGCTTCGC
>CAZVWB010000085.1:0-6146 GCA_964631045.1 uncultured Planctomycetales bacterium | reverse complement strand
GAGGTCATCGAACCGCAATCCGCAGGCCGATCAACTGAACAACACAACCAGGAACGGATCGATATCGAAGAAGTCGATATTGTTGTTGCCGTCGATGTCGGCGTTGTTGATATCGCAGTTCGGGAACGCCGCTTCGTACCCGGCCGGGTCGAACAGCGCCAGCAGGAACGGGTCGATGTCGAAGAAATCGACCGAGCAGTCGCAGTTCATGTCGCCGATGGGCGAATCCGCGGCGATCACCACCTGCACGTTGGTCGGGTTGTAGACCACGTCGAGCTTCAGCCCCAGCGGCCGCAGGCACTGGGCCTCGACGAATGCAAACGTCCCGGTGCGCGACGCGAACCGCATGATGGTGAAGACGTCGCCGAGCTGGGGAACGTAGCCATTCGTCAGCGAGAGATGCAGCGTGCCGTTGAGCGTCGCCGCGCCGGTCACGTCGATGAAGTCGACCTGCTGGCGGAATTCGTTGTCGTAGCCGCCGATTTCGCAGAAAAAGTCAGCGTTCGCGCCCATCGAGAACGCGCCGAGGACATCGAACGTGCCCAACCCGTCGTAGGCGCCGTTGAGGTCGAAGTCGTTCGCCGGGTCGATCGTGCCGAACACGGAGAGCGACGCGCTCGTGACCGAAATGTCGCCCTGTCCGCGAAGCGTGCGGCCGTTGTTCACCACCAGGCCGTTCTGCGAGAACAGGTTCCCGCCGTTCATGTCCGTCAGGGTCGGCAGCCCCAGGCCGTTGCTGTCGAGGAACGTGACGTTGCGCGTGCGCATGTGCATGATCGAGCCGTTGTTAAACGTCGCGCCGGTCGTGCTCCCGTCGCCCATTGTCAGGTTGGCCAGTGCGTTGATGGTAGTCCCGGCGTTGAAGACCACTTTCGCGTCGATCGTGCCGGCGCCGGTCCAGCCGCTGTCGGCGATATCGGGGTTGTCGTTGAACGTGTACTTTGTGCCGTCGATCAGTCCGGAGTTGTTGCGGAGTTTGCCGTTGATGGTGATGCCGTTGGCGCCGGTCGCGGTGATGACGCTGCCGCCGCTGTTCATGAACAGCTCGGCAGTGGTGATTGTCCCCGTTCCATCCAGGGTGCCGACGACGCCGGCCGTGACGATCTCCAGGCCGTTGGGGGCGACAATCTCGCCCCCGTTGAGCGTGGTCACGTGGGTGATGGCCCGATCCGCGTCGAGCAGCGTGAGGCGACGGCCATTGACGATGATCTGGCTGCCGTCCTGGGCTTCGAAGCCGCTCAAATCGCTCGCGTCGCCGACGGTCAAGTCGTTGGCGCTCACTTCGAGCACGCCGCCCTGTCGAACGCGGACCGGCCCATCGACTACCGCGGCGTTCGCCCCCGCGCCCGAGCGAAGCGATCCGCCATTCTCGACATCCACAAGATCGCCAACGGAGACCCGATTGTGAACATTCAGGTCGCCGCCGGCCAGCAGGATGGCGCCGGCCGCATTCAATTGACCCGTGATCGCGACCAGTCCGGTATCGCGAATGACGACCGACGTGCCGGGGTCCGTAGCGCTGATCGTCGTTGTGGAATCGTCCACGATGAACCCCGAGCCGGTACCGCTCGAATGCCCGACGGCCAGATTCGCCGTGGTCAGCGTCGCGGCTGTGTCATTCAGTTCGATCGTCCCATCAGCGCTGGCGATCGCCGGAACCAGCACGTTGCGCGCAACCACCTGCGCTCCATTGTTGATGATCAATGTTCCCGTGCCGTTGAAGCCGACGCGCAGGTCGTCGCCGGGCTGGTCCGCAACCAGGCGCGAGCCTGCGCCGTCGACTGTGATCGTGCCGGTGGTTCCTGCGTCGTCGCCGATGTTGATGTCCTTGCTGACGCCGCTGATGATGAGGTCGGCCCCGCTGTCGATCCGGAGATTGCCGCTGAACGTGCCGACGCCGGTGTCATCGCCGACGATCAGCCCCACCGCGCCCGCGGGAGCGAGGGTCTTGGAGAGGTTGCTCGAAAGTTGCAGCGTCGGGGCGCTTGTACCCGTGACCACCAGCGGATCGGCGTGTCCGGTGTAGGTTCCGCCGTTGATTCGCAGTGTTCCACCGGTGTGGTTGAGCGTGCTGGAGGCGCCGCGGGTCACGTTAACGGCATCGACCAGGCTTCCGTCGCTCAGCGTGAGCGTGCCGACCCCGCCGTCCGGGTCGCCGGCGACGAAGAGCGTGCCGCCGACGAGCACGCGGCCGGCGGCGTTTACGTTCAGCGTCGCGTCGCCCGCGGGGGTTGCGCTCAGCGTGTTGCGGCCGACGAACAAGTCGCCGTCAACATCGAGTGTCGCCCCGAGAACCAGGCCAGGGCCCTGAACCGTCACCGTCGTAAGCGAGTTCGAGAGGTTGCCGAGCACCAGGTCGCCAACAAAGTGCGCCCGGGCGCCGTTGCTGACGTTGACGGTCGCATCGCCGCCATTGCCCCACCGTGACTCGCCGGCGCCGCTGACTTCGAGCGAAGAGATCGGGAATGGCGCCTGGCTCACAAACCCGGATACCGTCAGATTCCCGACGCCAGCGCCGCCTTGCCCGACGTGCATCGTGTCGGCGAGCGTGACGGTACCGCCGCCGGTGACGTTCAGCGTTCCTGTGCCATTGTTGCCGACGAACAGGTCGCTGGTTCCGGTAACGATGAATTCCGCGTCGTCGTCGTTAACGTTGAAAATCCCGGTGGTGCCGGCCGCGTCGCCGACGTTCACGAATCCGGATGGACCACTGCTCCAACTCCCGGTCGTGAGCGTGACGGTCGACACATCGCCGGCCAGATCCGCGATGGCGACGCCGTTGGTGGTCGTGTGCGGACTGCTCATCGTCAGCGTGACCGTCCCTTGGCGAAACGTCTGCGTGCGGCTGGACGTTGTCGCGCTGTTGAAAGTCACCCCGTAGGTTGCCGCCAGGTTAAACGTCAAATCGTCGGTCCCAACCGGAACCTGGGTCGGCGACCAATTGCCCGCGGTGGACGCGCTGCCGCCGGCGGCGTTGTTCCAGGTGAGGATCGCCGCGCGGGCGGGCGCGGCCGAGAGGCCGATCGCGACAATCGCACAAGCACATGAAAACAATAGTGTTGCGGCAGAAACCGATCGGCTGCCGGCGGCGCTGGCTGGCGCGCAGCATCTCCGCGACGAGGATTCGTAGCGCATCGAACTGTCTCCGAGGACTTCCCGCGCCGCCGCGACCAGCCACGTTTGGCCGGGCGTTCGGCGAGCGACATCGGGGTATTCGCGCGCGCTCCCGGCGATCTGCCGCGCGGGCGCGAAATTCGCGGAAATCGCCCGCGGCGACAGGCGACGGCGGGCGACCGATCGGCGGCGGTCGACACCACGGGCCGCCCCGGCGATGATCGCGGCGGACGCGGAATCGGAGGTTCGCCATGACTCGCAGTTTTCAGTGCTGCTTCGCACCCACAATGCTGATCGCGCTGCTGTGCAGCGCCGCGCCCGGTCGCGGGCAGGCGGCGGCGCCTGACGCGGAGGGCCGGCATGCCGCGAAGCCGAGCCGGCTCGGCGCGGATCGCGTCTGGGACGACGGTCTGAGCGAGATGTGCTACTACGACGCCACCCGCGAGATATACGGCCAGCCGCGGCGCTACACGCGCGTGCACCTGCTGAATCGCGAGTGGTTCGACCCCGCCGGCGGCACGAAGACCGACCGCATCGACGACCCGGCCGCGATTCCGGTGTTGAAGCTCAACATCAGCGAAGAAATCCCCACGGAGAACTACAACTACCGTCTGCTGACGACCGTGTTCGTGCGCCGCGACTCGCTGCAGCCGCTAAAGGTGGCGGCGGTAAGTCAGGAGTGGTGCGGCGTGACGTACAAGCACCTGCGCTGGGGGCCGACGGGGTTGCATGCGCGTACGTTCAGCTATTTTGAGGGGGAGGGAGAGCGCGAATGGCGGATTCCCGGCGAACCCTACCCGTTGGAGGCGGCCATGCTTCTGGCCCGCGAGGCGGTTGCCGGCGGTCAGCCGCCGCAGGTCTTGGAGTGGCTGCCGCGCTTGCGCGGAAACCGGGCGAACGCCGACCCGCCGGCGGTCTCGGCGGTCGCGCGCTGGGAGCTTGGCGGACCGACGCGAATCCGCGTGCCGGCGGGGTCGTTTGAAGTGCGGCCGGTCACTCTTGTGACGGATGCGGGCGAAACGCGACTCTGGGTCGAGAGTGCCGCGCCGTGGCGGCTGATCCGGCTTGAGTCCGAGGGCGAAACGGCCGTGCTGCGCGGCTGCGAGCGGCGGGCGTATTGGGACGCGGGGTCTGTCGGAAAGCACTACTCGCCGGGAAACGCACCGTAGAGCGTGGGGTCATTCGGCCGTTTGCGGACGGACGGGGCCGAGCAGCCCCGTTCGCGCGGGCGGGCCCGCCGGTTGCGGCGCCCACAAACCCAGGCCGGCTCGATCGCGCCTACGGCAGCAGCTTGCGCATGAATGCGTCGATATCGAAGTAGTCCGCCACGCCGTCGCGGTTCAGATCGGCCGAGTTGATGTTGCACGACGGGCGGTTGAGCTGATAGCCGACCGGGTCGGTAATCGCCTGCACGAACGGATCGATGTCGAAATAACCGACCCAGCCGTCGCAATCGGTGTCGCCGGCCAGGCAGTCGGTCGTGGCGCCGATGAACGCCGGCTGGTGTCCGGGGAAGAGCGCCGCGAGATTGCGCGCTCCCGCCCGGTAGGCGAGGATTTCGGCCAGCACGTCGCGATAGTCGGTGGTGACCTGCAGGTCGCGGCCTTCGTAAAGCTGCTCCGGCTCGAGACCCGGCCAGCGCGCGAACACCCGCCCGCCAGCGATGTGCCGCCCCATCGCAAACATGACGTTGCCGTGGCCGTGGTCGGTGCCGAAGCTGGTGTTCTCGGTCAGCTCGCGGCCGAACTCGCTGATGACCACCAAGGTGACGTTGCGCTCGGCGCCGGCGATCACATCGGCGTGGAACGCTGCGAGCGCCGCCCCGAACCCGCTGAGCAGATTGGCGAGGTAACCCTGCGTCGCACCCTGATGGGCGTGCGTGTCCCAGCCGCCCACGTCGATCGCGATGGTTTCCACGCCGACATCCGCGCGAATCAGCGCCGCGGCGGAGCGGAGCGAGAGACCCAACTCGCTGGACGGATACGTTGCGCCGCCGGCGGGCTGATAGCCGACGAAGTTGATCTGGTCCAGCAGGTCGATCGTGAGGTTTGTGGTCTCCATCGTGTCGCGCAGTTCTTCGCGGGCCTGTGCGTAGAGGGCGGCGATGGTCGCGCGGCGCTCGGCCCGCGTGTAGTCCGCACCGGCGTAGCCAAACGCGTCGGGGTCCGGAATGGCCAGCACGCCCGGCACGCCCGCGAGCAGTTGCGGAATGTTGTAGCCCAGCGCCACGCCGCGGAGGGCGGCGCCCGGACGCATGGGGCCGGTGGTCGCCAGGTGTCGGCCCAGCCAGCCGGTCGCGATCGAGGCGCTGCCGGCAACGCCCGCGTCCATGTAGAGCTGCCCGTCGAAATGCGAGCGCGTTTCGTGCAGCGAGCCGGCCGCGTGGACAACGAGCAGATGACCGGCCTGATACGCCGGCAGCAGCGCCGCGAGCGACGCCGGAAAGCCGAAGAACCCGTCGAGGTCGATCGCACGATGCGGCCCGCCGGTGTCGGGCGGGGGAATCGCCAGGGTTGGACGGTTGGCGTGATACGCCGCTTCCTGGTGGGGCACGCAGAGCGTCAGGCCGTCCGCCGCGCCGCGCAGAAAGATGGCGACGATCACATCGCGATTGGAGCAGAATTCCTGGGCATAGGCGACTTTCGGCAGCCAGGCGGGAATCGCCGCGGCCGCGGCGGCAGCGCCCGCGCCGGCGAGGAACCGGCGGCGCGACACGGCGTTGTATTCAGGGCAACCACAGCATTCGTGACTGGCCACGTTTACTTCTCCCATCCGCCCGCGAGCGCGTCACCTTGCGCTGAACGGGATTAACCGCGGTTTGTCGCGCCGGTCTTCGACCGGTGTTTGTCGCCGTTTTTGGCGCCGGTCTTCGCCCGGTGTTTGTCGCCGTTTTTGGCGCCGGTCTTCGACCGGTGTTTGTCTTACCGGGTCTTCGACCGGGTCAACAGTGGTTCCAGGACCTTGCTGTTACCCACAGTTTTCGGAGCGCGTCCGGCTTCCTGCGTTCAGTCCCGAAGGGACGCGGGAGTGTA
>CAZVWB010000084.1:0-6215 GCA_964631045.1 uncultured Planctomycetales bacterium | reverse complement strand
CACGGTCGAGCTGCTCAGCGACAAGCGCCGCGGCAAAATGACCATCGTCATCCGCAGCGAATCGGGCATGGAGAAGGAGCACCACGTTCCGCAGGACAAGCAGCTCCTGGTGCACGCCGGCGACTTCGTCGAGGCCGGCACGCCGCTGATCGAAGGACCGCTCATCCCGCACGACATCCTGCGGATCAACGGCGAGGAGGATCTGCAGCGCTACCTGCTGAAGGAAGTGCAGGGCGTCTATCGCCAGCAGAACGTGGGCATCAACGACAAGCACATCGAGGTGATCCTGGCGCAGATGCTCCGCAAGGTGAAGATCGACAGCGAAGGCGACTCGAAGTTCCTGCCCAACGAGGTGATCGACAAGTTCGCCTTCCGCGGCGAGAACACGCGGCTGTCGCGCAGCGTCAAGATCGTCGAGCCCGGCGACACCGACTTCGCCGTCAACGCGATCGTCACCAAGGAGGAGTTCACCGCCAAGAACGACGCGGTCGAAGCGGAGGGCGGCGCGCCGGCCAAGGGCCGCAAGCCCAAGCCCTCCAGCGCCAAGACCCTGCTGCTGGGCATCACCAAGGCCAGCCTGCAGAGCGATTCGTTCATCTCCGCGGCCAGCTTCCAGGAGACCACCAAGGTCCTGACCCAGGCGGCCCTCGGCGGCATGGAGGATCGTCTGGTCGGCCTGAAGGAGAACGTGATCCTCGGCCGCCTGATCCCCGCGGGCACCGGCTTCCGCGGCTATGGCGAGATCAAGCTGCGCTACATGGGCCAGCCGCTGGAGACCGCGACGCGGCCGATGCCCGTCACCGCGCCGCTGGCCGACATGCTGCCCCCGACGCCCGCGGCGGCGCCATCGCCCAGCCCGACCAGCGACGCCCCGGCGGGAGCGCCGGGCGCATAGCACGCGAGCCGCGGTTGCTCTCGTAGCTGACAATGCCTTTGATCGCGGGCCTGCCGGCGGTGGCAGGCCCGCGTTGCTGGACATCGAGTTGTTGCCGGCGCCTACGGCGCCAGTCATCACTCAGATCAGGTAGCGTCGCGGAGGCGAACTCGTGAGCCCGGCGCGGGTGCGCTCCATGCTCCAAGTCGTACCCGTGCGCCTCTAAGCCGGTAACGAAACAGTAATAGCAACTCCGCGCCGCGGCACGGACAGCCAGACGCGCGCAATCCGCCATTTGCGGAGCCGGCTGGCTGGAACCAACCCTCGCGCCTCAGGAGCAAGTTGCGCAGAGCGTTACGACGCTCGATCGATTGCTTGTGAGGAGTTCTTTGGCTAAGCTGAATCAGGTACGGGAGACAAACTGATGGGGATGCGCAGAGCTGTCATCGTTGGTGTCCGAGATTACTCGAAGGCGGGAACCTCCGACCTCAAGTACACCGCTAATGACGCCGCTCGATGCGCCAAGGCACTTGTCGAGCACTGTGAGTTTGACGCGGAGAACGTAGCGCTCTTTCACGACGGACCATCTGGAACTGCTGGATTGACCTTCAGGCCGCCTCATCGCTCCGACATACTAGCGACACTTGAGGAGTTCGCAAGCAACAGCGGTCCAGGGGACATGCTGGTCTTCTTCTTCGCCGGGCATGGTGGCGAGATATCTGAGAAACACTACTTATTGACAAACGACACTCGCCTGAACGTAATCGACCAGACCGCACTCGATGTTCGCTTGATCAACGCGGCAATGGAGGAGTCGAAAGCGGATTTCACGATCCGATTCTTCGACGCCTGTCGCGCATCAGCAGACGGTCGCCGAGACGCGCTCTCGCGACCGATGACCCCGGGATTCAATAATGCAATTTGTACGGGCGGCGCCGCAAGTGTCACTCTTTCCGCCTGCTCGAGCGGTGAGTACGCGTATGAGCATCCCGATCTGAAGCACGGCCTGTTCAGCTACTACCTTTGTCGTGCTTTGGAAGGAGAGGCGTCGGTTGACGGAGGTGCAGTTACAATAGAGGGACTGGTACACTATGTGAAGCTGGGTGTTGCAACGGAGTGCGAGAAGCGCTCGTTTGTACAGAAGCCTCATTACTTTGGCAGCAGTTCAGGTTCTCAAATTCTTGTAAACAAGCGTCCGAAGCCGCCGATCAGTCGACCAACCGAGAGACCAGCGCGTCCCCTGGACGACGTGGGGGCACTTATCACTGCCATTCACGTGCATCAGGATGAGATTGCTCGCGCCGCGCAGATGACAAACGCGAGTCAATTAGGCGTACTCCATCGCGCACTGTTTGACCGAATTGCAGCCGAATTGGGGCAGTTTGCCTCGGACAGTTTTGAGCTTTCGCGGCGTGACTACCCTCCTGACGATCCCAACATTGATCTCTACAATCCAGTGCGCCGCTCACTCGCTCGCGATCGGCTAGGTACCGAGACCAATGTGATGCTGACTGCAACGTTCACCTTGATGTCGCGGCGCGCCAGCTTGCCAGGTCTGACATTGGATGTCGCGGTTGTCCGGATTTGCTACTTTTTCCGAGCATACTATCGAATGCGCCCAGTACCGCCGGACCCGAGCTTGATGACAAAGTTCTCGCCTCTTGAGATTTTTGACTTCATCACGATCCTGAGCAGCGTCATCGCAAACGACGCCAAGCTCGATGCCGTAGCAGATGGCATCCTGTCTCGGGTAGGCAGCGCTTTCCGGACGTGGGTTGAACAGTGTGCAAGCGCAGTCGAGTCTGTGCTTAAACGGGAACGGGAGCGAGGAAACGTGATTCACTGAACTGCCGAGGTTCTTTCGCAACGACTGACGTTCGTCTCTGCATTGGCCGCGTGCAACACGGTGTTGCCGAGATGGACCGGCGTTCAGTCCGAGTTCGCAGCTTCCACGGCTGCCTTCAATGCGCCCCCGGTTGTCCCGCTGCCTTCAGCCTGGACCGTCTGGCCGCCGCCAAATCCTGCACTTCCAGCTTGGCCGATGGTGCGGTCGTCGTTCCGCTAGCCATAGCAGCTCACCTTCTCGGGAGGGAATTGCGAGAAACTCCACCTTCTCTCGGGAAGCCTGCTTCTGTAAATTTACGCAGCGGTCGGGGCGTAATCCCTAATCTCTGCGCGCGTGTGGGCACGCCGCTGATGCCAACGGTCTCTCCCGCCGGCTCTGGATTCGACCCATGCGCGTCGCCCTCGTAACCTGCCGCAATCTCCCGCACCCCGACGACGATGAGCCGGTGCTGCTGGCCGCCCTGCGCGCCGCCGGCATCGACGCGCGCATGCTCGCCTGGGACGATCCGGCGGCCGATCCGGCCGCATTTGATCTCTGCATCGTGCGCTCCACGTGGAACTACTACCGGCATCCGCAGGCGTTCCTCGCCTGGATCGCGGAGACCGGGCGGAAGACGCGTCTGCTGAACTCCGCCGCCGCGATCCGCTGGAACTTCCACAAGCGCTACCTGCTCGAACTGGCCGAATGCGGATTTCGCACGATTCCCACGCGCTGCCTGCCGCGCGGGACGCACGCGGACCTGGCGGCGGAGCAGCGCGTCGCCGGCTGGCAGGATGTCGTCATCAAGCCGGCGGTTTCGGCCGGGTCGTATCGAACGCATCGCGTCCGCCCCGGCGAAAGCGCTGCGGCCGGCGACACCTTCGCGACGCTCCTGGCCGAGCACGACGTCCTGATCCAGCCGTATCAAGCCAGCATCGAGCGCGGCGGCGAGCGTTCGATCGTGTGGATCGACGGCGAAATCACGCACGCAGTCTGCAAGTCGCCGCGGTTCGCCGGCGGCGGCGAATCGGTCTCCGGGCCGCTGCCGGTCGCGGGCGACGAGCGCGATTACGCATCGGCGCTGATCGCCCACGTTCGGGCCGCGGTCGAAGCGGACCTGCTGTACGCGCGGATCGACCTGATTCGCGCGGACGACGGCGGATTGTGCCTCTCGGAACTGGAGATCATCGAGCCGTCGCTCTTCGTCGCAGACCACCCGCCAGCGCTGCACAGGCTGACCGCGGCGATCGCCGCCCGGTTGCGCTGAGGCTGTGAGTACGCGATGTGATTGCGAGGATGCATCTGGCTTACGCTTACGGCGCGGAGCGCGGCGCGGGCATCCGGCTCGCGGCGGCCCGGAACCGCACATTTGGCGGGCAACATGCCCGCCCCACCCCGCAGAACGCGGCCGATCGCAAGAGACTCCGGGCTGGGGGTCAGCCCCCGGCGCGCTCTTGAAGTGCGGCGTGCATCGCCGTAACATCCTGTTGGGCGGAGCCATACGGCACGGCGACCCGCCGCCCACCGAGCGAGTTCATGGCCAACCCGAGCTTACAACCGAGCCAGAACAGTCCGCGCTCCGGACCCGCCGCGTGGGTGATCGCCGCGTTGCTGGCAGTCATCGCCGTCGGTGTCTGGCTGCGTCCGTCGGGCGACTGGCTTCCGCCGGCGCTGGCCCAGAATCAGCCGCTCGCCGGCGCTCGCGGTATCTTCGCGTTCACCGGGCAGATCGACCACAACCGCTTCGGGTTGTTCATGCTCGACGTGGATCAGGGCACGATCTGGTGCTACGAGCTGGACAGCATCGGCGGCGCTCGCAAGCTGCGGCTGATCGCGGCCCGCACGTTCCTGTACGACCGGTATCTTCAGGACTTCAACTGCGCCGCTCCGGACTTCCGCATGGTGCGCGAACTGGTGGAGCAGCAGAGGACCCGCGCCGCGACGGACGCGGACGCGCGGGGCGGCAACGCCGGCGCGGCCGAGGCGCCGCCGGGCAGACGAGACGACAACTGACGCGCGCCGCGCAGCGCGCGCGCACGCACGCCGACGGAGGAGCGTTGAAATGGCCAAGCCGTTTTACTCCAGCGAGGAAGTCTGCAAGATTCTCAAGAAGGATCCGGACGGCGTGAAGGCGCTGGTTCGCGAGGGCGCGCTGCGCGAGTTCCGCGACGCCGGAAAGGTGTTCTACAAAGCCGAGGACGTCGACAAGCTGGCCGGCGGCGGCGCCTCGAACCGCAGCGGCACCGGCGAGATCGTGCTCGAACCCGCCGAGGACGAGCTGCCGAGCCTGGCCGATTCGCGCGGCGGCACGAGCATCATCGGCCTGGCGCCATCCGACGATGATTCTCCGAAGAAAGACGACACGGTGATCAGCGCCAGCGGTATCGGCGTCTTCGACGACGACGAGCTGGAGATCGACGCCGACCCGATGGCCAAGACCCAGATCACGCAGGAAGCCGTCAGCGATGCGGTGACGCTGGAAGGCACCGGGAGCGGGTCGGGCCTGCTCGACCTGACGCGCGAAGCCGACGACACGTCGCTCGGTGCGGAACTGCTCGACGAAATTTACCCCGGCGAGGATCAGCCCGCGGCCCCGCCGCCCACTCGCAAGGCCGCCGCCGCCAAGCCGCCGCCCCCGCCGGAGCCCGAGCCGGTCGAGGCGGGCGAGGCCATCGAAGTGGTTCGGCCGGTTGCCGGCGGCGATCCGTCGGAGGGCATGTTCGGCGGGCTGCTGGCCGGGACGGTCGTGATGCTGGCAGTGGCCGGCACGGTCGTGTCGGGCGTGTTGCAGGGCAATCTGCCGGGCTATGCCCAATGGCTGAGCAACAACTTCCTGATCTTCCTCGGCGGCGGCGCCGGGGTCATGGTCGTGTCGCTGCTGCTCGGCTGGGTGCTGGGTAATGCGACGGCGTCGCGCCGGTAGCGTTGGCGGGCGGCGATCGGCAGGCCTGACCGGGAATGGGATGGGCCTTTGAGCGTGCGAGCTTTTATGGCTTCGCCCGCTTTCGTGGGCGGTTCGCGAGACCAGTGGGCACCGCGAGCCGCATGCCCGCTGAACCTGATCTGAAGTGCGCCGAACGCGGTTTGCATGCGCCATCCGCGCTTCGGCGTCGCGGCGTTTCGCGAGATCAGACGCGGTTGCTTTGGAGCGTGGAGCCGGCTGACGCGCAGGGAGGCTGCAACGTCAGCATTCGTCGAATGGAAGGGAGTCCATGAATCGGCTGCGTTTCCGGGGGCGTGGGGCGTTTCTGCTTGTGGTTCTCGCCGCGGGTTGCGGACGTGAGAACGTCTCGACCTCGCGCCCGTCCGTCGCGGCGTCGGGCGAGTCTCCGTCGGCTGCGGCACGTCCGGCGACCGCCGACGAGCTTCAGACCGAGCTGAACCGCGCGGTTCGTGAACTGGAGCTGACGCGGGCCCGGCTGAACCAGGCGCAGCGTGCGGAAGCGGACGCCGGCGCGCGGGCCGCAGCGGCGGAGCGCGCCGCCCAGTCCGCCGCGGCCGCCGGGCGCGACGCCG
>CAZVWB010000083.1:0-6626 GCA_964631045.1 uncultured Planctomycetales bacterium | reverse complement strand
TGCTGGCGCTCTTCGACGCCCCCGCGTACGCCGCCGCGTATCCGGATTGCTGGACGATCACCGCCGACATCAACCGCGACAGCTTTGTCGACTTCTTCGACATCGACCCGTTCGTCAACTGCCTCTTCGGCGGCTGCGGGGTGCAGGGGCCGTAGGACGCGAGTACTGCCCGGCGTGTCGGCAAGCGGGCCGCGCTCAGGGCAAGCCGCCGGCCGGCGGCCGCGCGGCGGGCGCGGCGTATTCTCGCTGGCCCATCAGGCCATAGACGCAGAGAACCTCGTGCTCGCGCACTCCCAGCACCGCGCCCACCTCCGCCTCGGTGAGTCCATCGCCCAGCAGCACGACCTCGTCGCCGGCGCGGTCGCCCGGATCGACGCTGACAAAGCACGTGTTCATGCCGATTTCGAGCAGTTGCTGCCGCCGGCCGTTGATCAGGGCCGGGCCGCGCCGCAGCAGATTGCTGTAGCCCGCGAGCAGGATGCCGACGTGCCGCTGCTCGAACCCGGTGTATCCCACGCCGCCGCACGTCTCGCGCACCGCGTGCAGCCGCAGGCTGACGCGCAGCGCGCCGCGATATAGCGCGATCCCGGGCCGAACCGCGTCGAACCACGTCTCCGGGTGCTCCAGCAGCGAAGTCGCCGCTGCGTGCAGCGCGGCGACGCGGCCGGCCGCGGCGGCCCGCAGCGTCTCGGCCGCTTCGGGCTTCACCGCGTGCGTATAGGCCTCATCCGCGCCGCTGAGGCGACGAATGTCATCGAACTCCTCGGGCCGGCAGCCGAAGCGCTGCATGCCGGTGTCGACGTTGATCGCCGCGGCGACGCCGGCGAAGCGCCGCGCGTCCTCGCGATTGCCGATCATCGGCCGCAGGCCGAGTTCGCGGTAGGTTGCCGGCGGGTCTTCGGGCGGGCCGAGCACCAGCCCCGGCCGGCCGACCGCGCGGGCCTCATTCACCGTGAAGTAGGCAAAGTCGTCGGCCACGGCCGCCAGCGCGTCGGCAACCGCGACCGCGCCGAGGCCGTATGCATCGGCCTTGATGACCGCGATCAACCGCCGGCGGGTGTGGCGGCGGATGCACTCTGCGTTTTCGCGTACGCGATCAAGGTCGACTCTGACGTGAATATGGCGGGATCGCATGGTTGTGGGTCTCGGCAAACGTCCGTGTTCGCACCCACCCTGAATCATACCGGGCAGGGCGGCGGCTTTTCAGGTCAGGGGGCGAGCCGCGTGGGCGGCGGGAAAAATTGATGCCGACGCGGGCGCGACGCCCGGGAGTTGCGCGCCGCGACTGGTTGCGGGGCGGCGGGTGAAGTGGGCATCTCTCAGGGGCATCCGCAAAAAGCGCCCAACGGGCGGGCAGGACGCCCACCTCACCCTGAGACGCGCGTAACCGGCGGGCAGGATGCCCACCCCACCCCGAGACGCGCCAATCGGGCGGGCCGGATGCCGACCCCACCTGGCGAAGCGTGAGCGCACGCGACCTGCACCTCGGTCGAACGGTCGCTCGGTCGAACCCGCCTTTTCAGCCCGGCTTGACGGCGCGAAGCGCCGCCGTGTAAAGTCACGCTGTGTTCTGTCGTTCGACGCAAGCTGGGGCTGCTGTCAGCGTGGTGGGGTCGGGGTGGCGGCCGCGTCGTGTGATCGGCGGCGGAACATCAGAGTAGCGAGAATCACGATGTCGGAGCCTTCGGGCGCCGAAGAAAATCACTCCGGGTCTGACTCGTGGGCCGCCCGCTCTCGGGACGCGGTTGGTAGCGTTGCTCGCCGCACCGACGAACGCTCTGCTCGTAAACCATTTTCAACGCTTAGCTTAGCGCTCAGATTGCGTGGGAAGGAGCGCAGATGCGCGTCACGGTCTCCGGACGCCACATGGGCGTCAGCGACGCTCTGAAGCAGTATTGTCAGGAAAAGGCCGAGCGGCTGGTGCGGTTCTATGACCGGATCCAGTCCGTCGAGGTGATTCTTGACGGTCAGGCCGGCCGCCACACTGCCGAAATGATCGTCCACAGCGACGGCGCCGATCCGTTCGTCGCCAGCGAGGCGCAGGACGATGCGTTCGCCGCCGTCGATCTGCTGCTGGACAAGATCGAGTCGCAGTTGCGGCGGCACAAGGAGAAGCTGCGCAACCGAAAGCACCCGCCCCGGGACGAGAGCGAAGGCGGCTTGTGACGGCGATCCGGATTTGACGGCGAGGAAGCAGCGATGCGCCTGCAAGATCTGGTTCATCCCAAGGCGATCGTGGCCGAACTGGCCTCGAACGAGCGGGCCGGCGCGATTCGCGAGCTGGTTCAGGCGCTGGTGACGGCGGGCCAACTGGCGTCCGAGAGCATGGACGCGATCGCGCGGTCGATCATCGCCCGCGAGCGCACCCGCGGCACGACGGGCTTCGGCAAGGGTGTGGCGGCGCCGCACGCGAAGATCGAGGGGCTGACGCAGCCGATCGCCGCGGTCGGGCGCAGCGTGAGCGGCATCGACTTCGCGTCGCTCGACGGCGAGCCGGTCTTCGGCGTGTTTCTGATCCTTAGCCCGGCGGACAGCGCCGAGCAGCACCTGCGGGCGATGGACCTGGTCTTCCGGCACTTGCAGCAGGAGAAGTTCCGCAAGTTCCTGCGGCAGTCGGACCGGCCCGAGAAGATCGCAGACCTGCTGCGTGAGGCGGATGAGCAACTGCTGGTCTCCTGAGGCGCAAAAGCGGCCGGCCGGGCGGCGGCGCGAGAATCGGCGTGGCGAACGCAGTGGAAACGTGCGGGTTGAATCGTGGCAATCGAGCGCGAGGTGATCGTCGTCAACCGTGATGGGCTGCATTTCCGCCCGATCATGCAGTTTGTCGACACGCGCGGACGATTCAACGCCCAGGTAACGGTACATCATGACGGACGCAGCGCGGACGGGGCCAGCCCGATGGACCTGTTGACGCTGGTCGCGACCTGCGGGTCGAAGCTGAAACTGGTGGCCGAAGGCGACGATGCGCAGGATGCGATCGAAGCCCTGGCCCGTCTGTTCGAGACGGGATTCGGCGAGACGTAACGAAACGCAAACAAACGAAACGGACAGGAAGTCGTCGCCCAGCGCCCTCCGGCGTTCTCGCCGGTGCGGCAGGGCGGCCGCCCCTTCACGATGATCGTCAAACACGGCATCAGCGCATCGCCCGGCGTGGCGATCGGTCCCGCCCTCGTACTCGACACCGAGGAGTATCGCATCCCGCGTCGCACGGTCGACGCGACGCAGGTTCCGGGGCAGATCCGCGCGCTCGACGCCGCCATCACCGCCTCGCGACAGGAGATCTCCGAGCTCCGCGCCGCAGCCGCCCGCAAGCTGGGCGAGAACGCCGCCGAAATCTTCGCGTTTCACGAAGCCGTGATCGCGGATCGCAAGCTGCGCGAGGCGGTCGTGGCGCTGCTCGAACGGCAGCGCTACACCGCGGCCTACGCCTTCAGCCAGGTGATGAACCAGCGGCAGCGCGAGTTCCGCAACACGACCGACGAGTACTTCCGCGAGCGGGTGCGCGACCTGTTCGACATCGAAAAGCGCGTGCTGCGCAACATCCTCGGGCGGCAGCGCGAGGACATCACCCGGCTGAGCGAGCCCGTCATCCTGGTCGCACACGACCTGACCCCGTCGCAGACGATCGCGATGGACCCAACCCAGGTCCTGGGCTTCGCCATCAACGTGGGCGGCTCGACGTCGCACACGGCCATCATCGCCCGGGCTCAGGGCATCCCCGCCGTGGTGGCGCTGAACGACGTGACCAGCGACATCTCCGGCGGGGAGATGATGATCATCGACGGCACGCACGGCGTGATCGTCTGCAACCCGGACCCCGACACGCTGGTGCGCTACCGCGCGCAGCAGCAGGAGTATCGCGCCTTCGAGCGCGAGCTGCTGACGCAGCGCGACCTGCCGGCGGTGACGGCGGACGGCGAGCGGATCGCGCTGCTGGCGAACATCGAGCTGGCCGACGAAGCCCGCCCGGCGATGGACGCCGGGGCCGAGGGCGTCGGCCTGTACCGCACCGAGTTCCTGTTCCTGGCCGGCAACCGCATTCCGACCGAGGACCAGCAGTACGAGGCGTTTCGCGCCGCCGTGCGGCACGCCCGCAAGGCGCCGGTCGTGATTCGCACGATCGATCTGGGCGCCGACAAGCTGAGCAAGGCCATCGCCTATCCGCACGATCACAACCCGGCCCTGGGGCTGCGTTCGCTGCGGTTCTGCCTGAAGAATCTGGACATTTTCCGCACGCACCTGCGCGCCATTCTGCGGGCGTCGGCCGAGGGCGACGTGCGGATCATGTTTCCGATGGTGACCACCCTGCTCGAACTGCGGCAGGCCAAGGCCACGCTCAACGACGTGATGGAGGATCTGGAGGAGGAAGGCATCCCGTTCCGGCGGGACGTGCCGATCGGCATCATGGTCGAGACGCCGGCGGCGGCGCTGCTGGCGCCCGCCTTCGCCCGCGAGGTGTCGTTCGTAAGCATCGGGACGAACGACCTGACGCAGTACACCCTGGCCGTGGACCGCGGAAACGAGCGCGTCGCGGACCTGTATTCGCCGCACAATCCCGCGGTGCTGCGGCTGGTGCGGCACACGGTGCGGGCGGCGCAGCGCCAGGGCGTGCGGGTGAATGTGTGCGGCGAGATGGCCGGCGCCCCCATCTACTGCCAGTTGCTGATCGGCATGGGCCTGCGGCAACTCTCGATGTCGCACAAGGACATCGACAAGGTCAAGAAGCTGATCCGCTCGACGACCGTGGCGCATTGCCGCGCGGTGGCCCGCAAGGCGCTGAGCTGCGACTCCGATCGTCAGGTGATCAATTACCTGCGCGACGAGCTGCTCAAGATCATGCCGGAAGAGATGTGATGGAAGCCGCCATGACGCTGCCCGCCCCGATCGCCAGCCCCACGGCCGCCTCGCGCCGCCGGGCCGTGCTGGGCTACGCGCTGGACGGCGATCTGCGCTTCATCTCGCATCGGGACGAGATGCGGATGCTGGCCCGGGCGCTGGTGCGGGCGGCGTGGCCGGTGGTCTACAGCGGCGGTTTCAACCCGAATCCGCGGCTGTCGATCCCGCTGCCGCGGAGCGTCGGCATGGCCTCGACCTGTCAGATCGCGTTGATCGATCTGGCGGCGGAGGCCGACGGCGCCGCGCTGCTGGCGGCGGTGCGCCGCGCGCTGCCCGCCGATTGCGTGGTGACGCGGCTGCTGCTGGACGGGGCGTGGCGCGGACTTACGCCGACGGCGGCGACCTACGTCCTGCCGCTTCTCGACGAGGAGCGCGCCGCGGCCGCCGCGGCCTGCGAGCGCTTCGCCGACGCGGCTCAGCCCTTCTCGATCGAGCGCGACGGCTCAAAGAAGCAGCGCGTGACGATCGATCTGCGGCCATTCGTGCAAGAGTTGACGATCTCCGACGCGGCGCTGCGCGCCTGCCTGTCCTTCGACGGGCCGCGCACGGCCCGACCGGCGGACGTATTGACTATCTGCGGCCTGGACGCCGCTGCAAGCGTGCATCGCCTGCGGCGCGTCGCGGTCGCCTGGAACCAGGATTTCTCGGGCCACGAGTTTCGGCCCGACTGATACGAGAGGAATTCCCCTTGGCAAAGAAGAAGACCACCACGCCGCGCCGGACGAAGAAGCCCGCGGGGCGGGCTGCGGAAGCAGCGCCCGAAGTCGAGAAAACCAGCAGCGCGGCCGCGGAGGCCGCGCCGCCGCGCAAGCCGCGCCGCGCGGCGACGGCCGCGAAGAAGCCCCGTGGCCGCCGCGGTGCGACGGCCGAAGCGGTCGACGCGCCGCCGACCGCGGCAGCGCCGCCGATCGAGGTGGAGCGCACCGACCAGGGCGTGGTGATTCGACTGCCGCCCGCGGCCCCACCGCCGTTTCCGACCGATCTGGCCAATCCGCGCCCCGCGGCCGCAGTCCCGCCGTCGCCGACCGCCGGGTTCGACGACGACGAACCCGCGGTGGTCAAGTTCGAGCGGGCCGCGACCGCACTCGAAGACATCGAGGACGAAGCCCGCGCCGAGGCCGGCGCGCCGGGAACCGTCGAGTGGGCCGACGAGCCGCCGATCGGCCGCCGCTTCGTCGATGAGCCGGGAGACGACGCCGCGACGATTGTCGATGCGCCGGACGGCGACGACGACGATGACGACGAGGCGGAGACGGCGGCGTTCATCGCCGACGATGACGATGAGCCGCCGACGGAGCCGGCGGATCGCGGCGCCGCCCCCGGCCAGCGCCCGCGTCCACCCGTCGAGGACCACCGCGGCCCCGGCGGAGCCTTCGCTCATCTCGATCCGGAGGAGTTCCGCAAGCTCTCGCCCAGCCAGAAGCGTCGCCTGCGGCGCAAGCGGCGGGCGTTCGAGCGCCGCGACGGGCAGAATGGCGAGAACCGGCCGAGCACCCCGCGTCCCCCCCAGCCCGCCCCGGCCGCAGAGGCCCCGGGTCGCCCGCCGCGTCCGGCCCCGCCGCGCGATGAGCCGGAGCCGCGCCGCACGGCGCCCCACCGGCCGGCCGAACCCGAGCCGACCGCTGCCGATTCCGACGTCGAACTGTTGCCGCGCGAGGAGCGCGGCGGCGAGCGCGCGGAACGCGGCGAGCGCGGCGGCCGACGGCGACGCGGACGGCGCGGCCGCGGCC
>CAZVWB010000082.1:0-7433 GCA_964631045.1 uncultured Planctomycetales bacterium | reverse complement strand
TGCTGGCGCTCTTCGACGCCCCCGCGTACGCCGCCGCGTATCCGGATTGCTGGACCATCACCGCCGACATCAACCGCGACGGCTTTGTCGACTTCTTCGACATCGACCCGTTCGTTAGCTGCCTCTTCGGCGGCTGCGGGGTGCAGGGGCCGTGAGTCACCCCGGCAATACCCCTTTTCCCCTGCCGGCACTCAGCTGCACCGGTCAGCTTCCCGCGGGATGCAGCCCGCCCGCGCGAGCCGGGTGTTCGGAAGAGCGGCGCCGGACACGTGCGCCGTGGCCGCGCCATGGAGCCCGGCGGCCATCCCCCCGGCATGCTTACGCGGAGTACCGCGAAAGCATGCCACACGCCTTGGTGACTTGCGCGATTTCGATGCACCAGATCGACCGTTCTTTACTGAGCCTTATCTCGTTCCGCTTCTCAGCCCATGCTATGACACAGGGGACGACGTCTTCCTCGTGAGTCCGTTTGATGTGTACGACATAGAAGTTTTCGACCGCGTCGTGAGCGTCGGTAAGGACGAAGTCGACATCGGGTGCTACGAGAATCAGGAGACCGGGCCGTGACTCTCCTCCGCGAGCGAGCTTCCCCAGGACTCGGCCGAGAGTTGATTGCTGCTTTATTGCTCGTTGCAGGACTCTCGCAGCGCGCGGATGCAGGTATGCCGCGCGTAATCTTCTCGAATATCCAAGGTTCGCCGACGTCGAATGTTCCAGGAATGCCCGGGCTGCGGTTTAGCGCCACGACCAACACAGTGTTCTCTTCGCCTTCGGTAAGCCCCAACGGTCAGCACTGGATATTGCGCGTCCTCGCAAGTGGGCAGACCGTGATAGTCGGATCGGGCGTCGTGGGCGCGGAAGCCAGCGTCGTGGCACGCTGGGACTGGCCGGCGTTCTTTGACGGCAACGTCACATACGACACTTTCGGCGTTGGGATGGCGATCAACAACTCCGGCGCCTTCGCGTTCTCCGCGGACACTACCGCGCCGACCAGCAGCGATCTTGTGGTTGTTCGTTGGACGCCCACCGCCGGCTTTGGCCTCATGGCGCGGGAAGGCACGCAGGCCGCGGGCCAACCCACCGGCGTGCTGTACGGCGCCGGCGGCGGCGACGTGCACATGCTCGAGGACGATTCCGCCGCGTTTGTCAACGGCTCGTTGATCGGCAGCGGTCATTCGGCGGCTTTTGTGAACAGCAGCATCGCCGAAGGGGTCGTGCTGATCGAGACCCAGGTCACCGTGCCGGACGACCAGATCGGGGCGCCGTTTCCGATGCAGTTCGTGTACGATTTCCGATCGGATGCCAGCGCCTCCAATATCATGTATACCGGCCGCCTGGCGAACGGCCACGACTTCATCGCGGTGAACCACTCGATCGTGGCCGAGCATGGTCGCCCGCTGCCCGGCGGCCACCCCGGCGTCTTCACCGATCCGGATGCCTTTGACGAAGGCGCGTCCCTGTCGCCCGACAACGGCCACTATGCCTTCCGCAACCGCGTCGACCTCGACGTCGACGGGCTCTCCGACAGCGACGTGGTCGTCGTCAACGACCGCGTTGTGGCCGCCACTTGCGACCCGATCATTCCGGGAAGCAACCGAGTCTGGTGGGTCGGAGACGCCCGATTCACACCTTTCCAAGTCAATCTGGTCAACTCGCACGGCGACTACGTCATCTTCGGCGCCGCCGCCATCAACAAGCTGGCTTATTCCGGCGTCGTTGTCTACAACGGCCGCATCCCGATTCTAAACTCTCTGCAGCGCGTCGATCTCAACGGCGACGGGCTGCCCGACAACGGCGGCTTTCGCTACTGCGGACTCCTGGGGCAGGAGAGCGCCGACATGACCGACGACGGGCGGCTGTTCATGTCCATCGGGCTGTGCAACAACATGGGCGAGACGATCGGCCAGGCGTTCGTCTGGATGCCGCTGCCCAAGCCGGCCGACACGAACTGTGATCTGCAGGTCGATCTCGCCGACATCGACCCGTTCCTGCAGGCCCTCTTCAACCCCGCCGGTTACGAAGCCGCGTTCCCCGGCTGCTACATCGAAAACGCCGACGTGGACGAGAGCGGCCGCGTCGATTTCTTCGACATCGACCCGTTCGTCAACTGCCTCTTCGGCGGCTGCCAGTAGCCCGGCGCGACGCAGGCAGAAGGCGGGTCGAGGATTGCTGGGCAGGAGCGGCGCACCAGCGGAGCCGCGGGCATTCGGCCCGCGCCTATTGCGGTTGAGCGGCGGCTCGGCCCGCGCCTTCGGAGGTGCGGCGGGGAGAATGCCCCCTCGTCCTGCGGAAGCGCGAGCACGTGCGGGGGACGCCAGCGCGCAAGCGCGCACCCGCGCATGGCGCATCCACGCACCGCGCTACGCACGCAGCGCGTACGACCGAGGCGCGTTGCAATCCACCCGGCGGGGCGGATACGATTTCTCACTTGCGAAATTCTCCCGCCGGCGGCGGCTCGGGTCGCCGATTACAGCGCTGGAGCCGCATGAAACAAGGACTCGCTCGATGAACCGCATCTGTGCTGTTGCCTGCTGGGGTGCGCTGGTCGCCGCCGCCGCCGCCCAAACCGACCCCGCCGCCCCGACTGCTCCGGCTGCGCCCACCGCCGCGGCGCAACCGGCTGCCCCGGGGGTGGTGTACGTGAAGATGGAGACCAGCTCCGGCGACATTTTCCTGAAGCTGGATGGCGAAAAGGCGCCGATCAGCGTGGCGAATTTCCTGCAGTACGCCGAGGCCGGCTATTACAACGGCACGATTTTTCACCGCGTGATCGCGAACTTCATGATCCAGGGCGGCGGCTTTCTGCCGGACCTGACGGAGAAGAAGGACGGCCTGCGCGACCCGATCAAGAACGAGTGGCAGAACGGCCTGAAGAACACGCGCGGCACGATCGCCATGGCGCGCACGCAGGCGCCGGACTCGGCCACCGCCCAGTTCTTCATCAACGTGGTGGACAATGATCGGCTGGACCAGCCGATCAGCGGCAACGCGGCCTACGCCGTCTTCGGCAAGGTCGTGGGCGGCATGGACATCGTCGACAAGATTCGCAACACCCCGACGAAGGAGGACTCCAAGCTGCCGATGGGCAAGGTCGTGCCGGTCGAGGTGGTGACGATCAAGAGCGTCGCACGCATCGAAGAGGCCAAGGGCAAGGAACTGGAAGCCGCTGCGGTCGCCGCTGAAGAGAAAGAGCGCGCCGAGGCCGCCGCCGCCAAGGAGCGCGAGTTGAACGACACTATCGCCAAGATCGAGAAAGAAACCGGCAAAAAGATCGAGAAGACGCCGTCCGGGTTGATGTACGTGGTCCTGAAGGACGGCGCGGGTGCGTCGCCGGCGGCGACCGACATGGTCGAGGTGCACTACACGGGCTGGCTGCTGAACGGCACGCAGTTCGACAGCTCCGTCGAACGCGGCCCCGCGAAGTTCCCGCTCAATCGGGTAATCAAGGGTTGGACCGAAGGCGTGGGCCTGATGAAGGTTGGCGAGAAGCGCAAGCTGATCATTCCGTCGGACCTTGCGTATGGCAAGCCCGGCCGCCCGCCGGTGATTCCGCCGGATTCCACGCTGGTTTTCGACGTCGAGCTGCTGAGCATCGTTCCGGCGGCGACGGCGCCGTCGAATCCTTAGATCTTCGACTTCGGCCGAGCAGCCGCCGCCGAGAATCTGCGCCCGATGCGGTCCCTTTCGACGCAGCGGTTCGGCTGGAAGGCGATCGACTGATTGCGACGCCGCGCGCGGCCTTGCCGCGACGCGGCGTCGTTTCACTTTCACGTTTTGTTCGCGGTGCGGCTTGCCTGCTGCGGCTGGCGCGTCATCGGGCTCAGGCCGAGGGGGAAGGGCTGCTGCGGGTGGGCGCTAGATGTACTGCTGAACCAGGTCTTCCAGCTTGCGCTTAGCCTCTTTCTCGATCTGGCGGACGCGCTCGCGCGTCAGACCGACGGCTTCGCCGATCTCCTTGAGCGTCATGCGCTTCTGCCCCTCTTCGCTGAGGCCGTAGCGGAGCTTGAGCACCATCGCTTCGCGATCGGTGATGCGCGAGAGAATATTGCCGACGAAATCCACGTCGGCTTCCGAGAACACGGCGTCCTCCGGCAGCGGCGTGCGCGTGTCGGGCAACGATTCGGTCACGGGCGTGCCGTCGTCGCTGCTGGCCGCCTGCGTGGGGCATGTGCACGCCTTGATCGCCTGCGAGATCGCCGCCGCCTTGCGCGATGAGATTTTCATGTGCGCGGCGATCTCCTGCACGCTCGGCGCGCGGCCGTGCTGCGCCTCGAGATCGCGCATCGCCAGACGCATGTGGCCGATCTGCTCGATCAGGTAGCTGGGGATGTGGATGAGCTGTCCGGAGTTCTGGACCGCGCGGCGCACGGCCTGATCGATCCAGTAGCTGGCGTACGTGCTGAAGCGCGACCCGACCGTGGGATCGAACCGGTCGACCGCGTTCATCAGACCCACGTTGCCCTCGTTGACGAGGTCTTCCATGGGCAGTCCGCGGTTGCGGAAATTCTTGGCGATGTTGATCACCAGCCGCAGATTGGCCTGAATCATCTGGTCGCGGGCTTCCGCCGCCTCGCGTTGCAGGCGCTCGTGCTCGGCGATCGTGATCTCGCCGGTCGCCAGGCGCAGCTCCGACTCCGCGGCGCGGCGGATCTTCGTGCCGAGCTCGCGTTCCTCTTCGGCAGTCAGCAGCGGAAACTGCTTGATCTGCTTCAGATAGTCGCCGATGGCCGAACCAACCTTCATCGCCATACGTGATCCGACCCCGGGAGCGTCAGGTGAGTTCCTTGCTGTCGAGCGCCGCCGGTTGTCGACGCGCCCCACGACTGCTATCGACCACCCGCCGCTCCACGTCCAACCGGGCGTGACTATATCGCCGCGCCGTCGCGCACGCCACGGGTTATCAGGCGAGCGCGGGCGCCGCGCGAGCCCGCGCGTCGTCCGCGCTGAATACGCGGCACGCCCTTCACGCGCGGCCCAACGCGCACGCGTTATGGCAAGTCCGGCGGCCCCACCGGCTCGAATACCTGCTCGGACTCAATCCCCGGCGGCGATTGATACAGCCGCATGTGATACTGCGTGTAAGGATCGGTTGGCCCGCTGAAGCGAAACGTGCCTTCATAAACCCAGTTGTTGCTGCCGGTCGGCACCTCGCGAAAACGGTCGAACAAATTCTCGCGGCCGGGCGCGCCCGGCGGCGTCAGCGGCCCCAGCCCGCCGAAGGCCGGGCCCATTCCATCGAGCGTGGCGTTGCCGCGGCCGCGCATGCGATACGTGTATGAGAAATCCGTGCGATTATCGCCATCGAGGTCCGGGCCATCGATCACGAAGGTTCGCCGCGCAGCGCGCAGGTCGATATCCACGGCGAAGTGCTGAATCTGCCCCGGCGTCGTGGAAACGGGCAACCCCGTCAGCGAAAACGACTCCAGCAGAACGCGCCCGGTCGAGTTCCACCCGTCGTCGCCGCCGTAGAACTCGACGTCGATCGTGATCGGCGTCGTGCTGTTCGTGGCGTAGCCGATCTGGAACATCAACACGTGCGTGTCGCGCTTCACGTCGCCCCAGTCGAGCGTGCGAATGTTCGCGAGCCGCGGCGTAAACGCATTCGTGAACCCGGAGTTATCCCAGGCCGCCTCGGGCGACCACGCGATTCCGCCCGCAGGCGTCGCCTGGTGTGTGGCCAGGTCGTAGTAGTAGTAATGAACATCCGCGCCGCCAGCGCCGGCGGCCGCCGAGAAAACGCACGCGGCCAGCGCGGCGATCAATCGTCGCTTCATTTTTTGCTCCTTCGCCTCCGTGCAGACTCCGGCGCGCACACGGCCACCGGACCTACAGCATCCCAAATCCGACGCTTCCGATCAATCCGATTCTGTGCCGCGAAGTCGCCAACCGCGATTTCCCGCCACCGGCGGCGCTACTCGCCGCGGCGGCCGGCGGCCACAATGCCCGTATGGCCGCCGCCCTGCCGCGCGTCACTTTCGTGATCCCGTGCTTCAACCACGGCGAATTCCTGCCCGAGGCGGTGGCGAGCGCGAAGGCCCAGACCTATCCGGCGACCAAGATCATCATCGTCGACGACGGCTCGACCGATGACTGCACACGCCAGGAGCTGTCGCGGCAGGCGGGCGGCGGCGTGCGCGTCATCCACCAGCAGAACCAGGGCCTCGCGGCCGCGCGGAACACGGGCGTTCAAGCTGCCGGCGAGTCGCCTTTTTTCGTTCCGCTGGATGCCGATGACCGCGTGGAGCCGGGTTTCGTGCGGACGCTGCTGACCGCACTTCACGCCGCCCCAGAGGCCAGCCACGCCTATTGCTGGACCCGGTTCTTTGGCGCGGCGCGGCGCGTCTGGCGCTGCGAGTCGTGGAGTCTTGATCGACTGATTCTTCAAAACCTGCACCCGGCGACCGCGCTCGTTCGGCGGTCGGCGTTCGACGCCGCCGGCGGGTATCGGCCGGCGATGGAGCACGGCTACGAGGATTGGGACTTCTGGCTGGCGCTGGCCGCCGGCGGCGCACACGGCGTCTGCGTCCGCCAGCCGCTTTTCTGCTATCGCCAACACGCATCCGGCGCGTCGATGCTGGCGCGGATGGGATCGCGGCGGCGGGAGATGCGGCAGCGGATGGTCGAGCGGCACCATGCACTGTTCGAATGTTGGCTGCGATCCTGGCCGGGACCGATGCAGTGGCCGCAGCGCGCGGTCGATGGGCGCGAGATCAGCAGCGATTCCAGCGCGGAGAGCGTTCGCGCCGCGAGCGGCTGTGTCGGTGCCACCCGCGCCGAGCGCGTCTGCGCCGAGCGCGCCGACGATAAGTGCGCGGCGGACGGCACGGCGGCGGCGGCCCGCGTCGACGAAATCCTCGCCGAGCTCGAAGCCGCAATCGCGATCGACCACATTGAGCGCTCGCGCGCCTGGCGCACGCTTCAAGGCCTCGGCGCTGCCGGCGGATCGGCGGCTGAATGCGATGGCGGCCCGCGCTGCGCTACCCGTCCGAGTGAACGCCTGCGGCAGATTCACGCCGATTGGCGCTACCGTGCGATCCAGGCGATCAAGAGGATTCCGCCGTATCCGTGGCTGACGCGGTGGCTCCACGGCGCGAACAGCGGCCCGCCGCGGCTGTAGTCGATCGCGCGCCGCTTACGCCGGCGTTACTCGGGCGCGCGCCGGCGTGGCTGCGTTACGTGGCGGGCGCGCGGGCGTCACTCGCCCGCGCAGCGCGCAAGCGCCGCCCCACCCTGCAAGACGCTGGCACCTTCGCGAGGCCGGTGCCCCGCTCCATTTTTTGCCCGCCCGCGCTCTTGCATTGCGCGGCGGGTCGCTATAATTCACGGTCCGCAGGTTGTCGGAGCCTCCGCCGGCCGCCGCTGCGGGTGTAGCTCAGTGGTAGAGCGTCACGTTGCCAACGTGAATGTCGTGGGTTCGAATCCCATCACCCGCT
>CAZVWB010000081.1:0-7479 GCA_964631045.1 uncultured Planctomycetales bacterium | reverse complement strand
GTACGTGCAGGACTACGGCGCGCCGATCGGCTTTCGCATCGCCGCCGCACAGCCGCAGCGCATCCGCGGACTGATCGTGCAGAACGGCAACGCCTATGACGAGGGCCTGCGCGATTTCTGGATTCCGATCAAGGCCTACTGGGCGCAGCAAAGCCCGGAGAACGCGGCGGCGGTCGCGAAATTCCTCGAGCTCGATGCGACGCGCTGGCAGTGGACGCACGGCGTGCGCGACGAAGCGCTCATCAGCCCCGATACCTGGAAGCTTGACCAACTGGGCCTGGACCGCCCCGGCAATCGCGAGATTCAGCTCCAGCTTTTTCTGAGCTACGGAACCAACCCGCCGCTCTATCCGCAGTGGCAGCAGTACTTTCGCACGCACCAGCCGCCCACGCTGATCGTATGGGGGAAGAACGACCACATCTTCCCGGCGGAAGGCGCGGAGCCGTACAAGCGCGACCTGCGTAACATCGACTTCAATCTGCTCGACACCGGGCACTTCGCGCTGGAAGAGGATGGCGCGCTGATCGCCGAGAAAATCCGCAACTTCCTCGCGACGCGCGTAAAGCCGGCGGAGTGACGCCGCGCGGTGAGCGCCGGAACCAGCGGACGGGCCGTTGAGCCCGACCGAGGCTTAGCTGGACCCGGGAGTTTGCGCCCGCGGTGCGGCGTGCGCCGCCGCGAATCGCGTTGGCGGAGCGCGGCGGTTCGGCCACGCGCGCATCGCGGGCGCCATCAAACCAATCATCGGGCGGCGCGCTCGGGCGGTGAATTCGCCGACCTGCAGGCTGAGAGCAAGCCTCTCGAGCGGGAGCCCCAGCACACCCGAAAGCTCTGATCGCCGGGCGCCGCCGATACCGGAATCGCCTTGAACCAAGGGGACCGGCACTGCTCAGACCCCGGACGCTCCTCGAGCCGCGCACGACGATCATTGCGTTGATCGCAGGATGCCGTAGCCGTACCTTACATGGAGCGGTTGCTCCGCCAGCGGAGGACAGCGGCCAGTCGCAGCCGGGGCGACGGGCTTCTTACGGCTCGCGCCGGCGGCTGCGTGTTAAGGTCCCCTAGATGAGATGGTTGGCGCTGTTCGGATTGGTTGTTGTAGGCCCAGATGCGGTCCGCGGCGACCTGCCCGATCCGACCGCTGTTCCGGCCGAAGGGCGCATCGCGGCGCTCAACGCACTTTTTGAGTCGCGCGAGGGCGCCGAGACTGACAGGCACTACCAGTCCGCGATTTGCCACTCCGTCGCCTTCTGGAACAGGGACGCGCTACGGCTGGCGGGTCTCGACGAGCGGGTTGCCCCCGACGCGACGGCAGCCGAGTGGATTGACGCGAACGAAGACGTGTTGCACGTGCGCTTTGATTGGCCGGCCGAGCGCGTCGCACACATCGATCGCTGGCTCGGGGTGAACGCCAGCGCGCTTTCCGCGCTTCGGCAAGCGGTCGCCGGCGCGCGGTGGTATCGACCTTTCGCGGCGGAGTCCGGCCGGTTAGCGGATATTGATCTGATCGGGGACGCGTCCGGGCTGCGCGCGCTCGCCCGGCTACAGGCCCTGTCGGCAGCGCGACTGGCGTACGCCGGGCGCTGGGACGACGCGGTAGATGCAATCGCGGGCAACCTGGTCCTGTTCACACACGTGCGGCAGCGGCCACTTGTGTTGTGGCAGGCACTCGCCGGTTTACACCAGGACATCGCCTTGTCCCAGCTGAGCGCTCTTCTGCCGCACCTCGGGCCCGATGTCCTCAAGCGCTTGCAGACAAGCGTGGGCGCCGCCTTGGGAGCGCCCGGGCCGAGCGATGAGCAAATTGCATTCGCCGAGCTCCTCTACTCCTGGGACACGATCGAGCGCTATCACGAGTGGGCCCGCGACGAGCGCCGCCACCCATCTGTGCGCGCGCAGTTGAGCACGTTTCTGACGATGCACACGACGCTCAGAGACGAAGGGCTCGAAAAGGTAGGCCTGACGGTCACCCAGCCTTCGATCAAAAGCGTAGACGCCGTCAAAGCCGAGTTGCTCAAGACCACGCCGCAGGCCACGTGGAAAGTTGTCATGGAACGGGAAGCCGTGTACGTCCAGTGGGCTGCGCGGCCGCTGCCCGAAGCACTGACGAAGCGGGCCGCCTTCGACGTATGCTCGCGCGAAATTGGGCGCAAAGATCCGCTCACCTGCCTCTTTGACGAGACCTCGATTTTCAGGCCGGGTCATTTTCGTTTGCTGCGAGCCAAGCGCGAGGCTCGGCGGGCGGGATTCGACGTACTGCTCGCTATGCACCGATTCAAGGCGGAAAGAAACGTATGGCCAGCGCGGCTCGACGCGCTTTTGCCGGACTTCCTCTCATACATGCCGATCGACCCGTACTCGGACCAACCACTCGTCTACCGCCGCAACGCCGATGGCGACGACTTTGTCCTGTACAGCATTGGCGAGAACCAGCAGGATGACGGTGGTCGGGCGTCGGCGGATGACGCGCTCACGGACGCGTCGCCGACGGGGGATATCGTGTTCTGGCCGCTTGAGGTTCCGCAATTCAAGTAGCGTGGCCGTGGGACCGAAGTGCGTATCGAAAAACGCTGGGCGAGTATCCGCTCTGAATTGACACCTGCCTCGTCGCAGGTAAGACCCTCGGCTGACGGATCGCGATGACTTTGCAACCGCCCGACGCCGTCAGAAACGCAAACGTCACCAAGGTGGCGCCGATCGCAGCGCTGCCACACCGAACGACCTGCGCCCCCGTCGTTGAGCCGCACCGTCGACAACCGAAGGCACGCAGGCGGGTAGCGAGAGGAACATCAGGCGGCGAGTCTCCAAAACCCCGACCGGCGTTGGGTGGCTCAGCGCTCGCAGTCGCGGCGGTGAAGGTGGAGCGTGCCGCTTTCCCGCGCCGGTCGAGAAACGCCTGTCCGGCCGGCTGAATGCCCGCCCAACCCTGTGGCCCGCAACTGCTCGCGAGTCGCACCGTCCGCGCGGCGGGCGGCCGCAGCCGCGGGCGAGTTGCGGACTGGCCGGCTTTCCGCGACGCTATCGAGTTCGAAACCCAATTGGAGCGCCCCGTGGACAACGTGATTCAATACCTGCGCGAAAAGCGCCGCGAGCACCTGGCCTGGACCGTCGATCTCTGCAAAATTCCCAGCATCAGCACCAAGCCTGAACACAAGGAAGACGTGGCCCGCTCCGTGCGCTGGACGCGCGACCTGTGCGAGAAGATCGGCCTTACGGCCCGCATCTATGAGACGCCGCGACATCCGCTGGTGTACGCCGAGTGGTGCGCAGCGCCCGGCGCGCCGACCTATCTGGTCTACGGCCACGTCGACGTGCAGCCCACCGGCGACCTGAGCCTGTGGGAGTCCCCGCCGTTCGAGCCGGTGGTCAAGGACGACTGGCTCATCGCCCGCGGCTCCTCCGACGACAAGGGGCAGGTGCTGCTCTACCTGCGGGCGGCGGCGGCATGGCTGGCGACGGAGAAGAAGCTGCCGGTAAACCTGAAGTTCCTGATCGAGGGCGAGGAAGAGATCGGCTCGCCGAATCTCGAGCCCTTCGTCAGCCAGAACAAGCAGCTTCTGGCCTGCGATCACATTCTGATATCCGACACCGGCATGTACGCCGACGGCTGGCCGACGATCACCTATGGCACGCGCGGTTTGTGCTACAAGGAGATCCGCCTGCGCGGCCCGAAGCATGACCTGCACAGCGGCACGCACGGCGGCGCGATCGGAAACCCCGCCACGATCCTGGCGCAGATCATCGCCTCGCTCAAGGACGCCGACGGCCGCGTGACGATCCCGGGCTTCTACGACAACGTCGTCGAGCCCAGCGCGGAGGAGCGCCGCGCCGCCGCCGCCCTGCCGTTCGACGAGGCGCAGTACATCAGCGATCTCGGCAGCACCACGCCGTTCGGCGAGAAGGGCTATAGCACCAACGAGCGCCGCACGAGCCGCCCGACACTCGACGTTAACGGCATCTACGGCGGCTACATGGCCGAGGGCGCGAACACGATCATCCCGTCGCGGGCCGGCGCGAAGATCAGCATGCGGCTGGTTCCGAATCAAAACCCGGCTGAGATCAGCCGGCGGTTCGAGGAGGCCGTGCGGTCCCGCTGCCCCGATTCCGTGCGGCTGGAGATATTGGATCACAGCAATTGCGGGGCGTACATGACCCCGATCGAAAGCCCGGCGATGAAGGCCGCGGCGCGGGCTTTGCGCGAGGCGTTCGGCAAGGAGACCGCGTTCATTCGCGAGGGCGGCTCGTTGCCGATCCTGCCGATGTTCCGGCAGGCGCTGGGCGCGGACAGCCTGATGCTGGGCTTCGCCAGCCCCTACTGCAACGCGCACGGCCCGAACGAGAAACTGCGCATCCCCGACGCCGACCTGGGGGCGGAGGCGATCGCGCGGCTGTACGCCCACCTCGCCGAAACGGGCAAGAAGAACTGAGCGCCGCACGCTGCAGTTCGCGGAACGGTCTCTCTCTTACGAGCGCTGCGCGGCGGCGGCCGGTGTGCCGCGTGCACCGTCAGGCGCCGATGCCCAGGTCGGCGCTGGTGAAGATCGACGCGAAGCGGATTCCCGCGGATTCGATGTTGGCTCGCGCCCCTTCCTGGCGATCGATCACCGCGACAATTCCCTCCACCATGGCGCCGGCCGCCTGAAGCGTCCTGACGGCTTCGAGCGCCTGGCCGCCGGACGTGGCGATGTCCTCGACCAGCAGCACGCGGTCGCCGGGGTTCAAGCGACCTTCGATCAGCTTGCCGGTGCCGTAGTCGGCCTTCTTCGAGTTGCGCACGATCACGAACGGCAGGCCGGTGTGCAGGGACGTCGCCGCGGCGAGCGCGACGGCGCCAAGCTCCGCGCCGGCGATGCGCTGCGTGCTCGGCTGCACGTGGTGTGCGAACGCCGCCGCGAGTTCCTTCAGCAGCTTCGGATCGGTCTCGAACAGGTACTTGTCGAGGTAGTAGCGGCTCTTGCGGCCGGAACGGAGCGTGAAGTCGCCTTCGAGATAGGCGGCGGCCTTCAGCGCGGCGGCCAGCGTCGGGCGGTCCATGTCAGAGTTCTCCATCGGGTGCGGCCGCCGTTCTCGGCGGAGTCGAGAATAGTGCGGCGAATCGAGCAGGAGAGCAACCGCAGCGCGGGCGTCAGACCAGGTGCGTGACTTCGAGATCCGCCCAGTGCGCTTGCAGATGCTCGGCGACGAGCCGGCGGTGGCAGTGCGTCGGCTGTTTCTCGCTGCACAGCAGGCAGCCCAGGTGTGCAGTTGTCGGGGTGATGGCCGTTTCGATGCGGCGCTTGCGAATCAGCGCCGTGAACCGCCGCTCGTAGTCGGCCCAACTGCCCTTTTGCTTTTTGAACGCGTCGAGGATGTCCTGCGTCGGCGCCAGCTCCGGCACGTGCACGTAGTCCATGTTTGCGACGGCGCGGAGAAAGAAGCGCAGATCGTCCTTCTTCGAGAACCCGGCAAGCTGCGAGGTGTTGTTCAGCCGCACGTCGATGACGCGCTGAACGCCCGCGCCGCGCAGCAGGCCGAAGAAGTGCTCCGCCGAGGTCTCTGCGAAGCCGATCGTGAAAAGCCGCACGCTCATGGCGCATCTCCCGCCGCATCCGGCGTCTCGGTCTGCACATACGCGAGCTGCCCGGCTTGGCGATCGTACGCTTCTTCCACCAGTTCTTCGCGCGAGCGAAACAGATCGCTGGGGGGCAGACCGACGACTTCGAGCAGCCGCAACTCGACCTGCTCCGTCGATTCGAGCTGGCCATCTTCGCGGATGTGACAGATTTCCAGCGGATCGGCCCGCAACTGCCGGCAGATGAGAATCGTGCGGTGGCACGTGATTGGGTCGCGCTCGGCGCACAGCAAGGCGATGCGGTGCGTCGCGACGCCGCGACGGATGCGCGCCAATCCCTCGACAAACGCGGGCAGCCGAACGATCCGGTCGTAGCGGGCCTGGCGACCGACGTAGGCCTCCGCCTCGGCGCGGCGGGCGCCGAGCTCGCGGCCCAGAAAGACATACCGCAGCCCGGCTTGCTGCAGGGCTTCCGCCAGCGGCTCGCGGTTGAACTGGGTGTGATAGCGGGCGTAGGGGTGCGAGCGCACGTCGGCGACCGCATCGACCGCGTGCCGCCGCAGCAGGGCGAGCAACGCCGGCAATTCGTGATCGGAATGGCCGATCGTGAACAGGGGCGGCCGGGCGGTGCTCATCGCGGCTCCAGCACGGTGGCGACGACTTTGTAGTGATAGCCGTTGAATGCGGGCGTGAGGCTGACGCACAGCAGGCAGTTGTCGCCGCACGGCGGGCGCAGCGTGTTGGCCGGCGCGCCCGGGGCGGGGAAGTTCGCGGGGTGCTCGCGGATGAACAGCGGATCGGTGATGCTCAGCGCATAATCGCGGCCCCCGCAGTGGAAGCGGGCGCGACGCTCGCGCTTATGGCGATTGAGGAAGCGGTTGAACTCGTTGGTGAACTCGATGCGGAAACTCGTCGGACGGACCAGATACAGCGACTGGTGCGCCGGGCGACCGACCAGCGCGGCGGTCGTGGCGCGGTCGGCGAACATCTCGGACCGATCGAGCCACAAATCGGGCGGCGATTCGACGAGTGCGGCGAGTTGCTCCGGCGGAAAGCGGCCGCGGCGGCGCCAGGGTGTGCCGAGCGCGATCCGCCAGTCCTCGGGATGCACCCAGTCGTCTACATAACGGTCGAGCGGGACATCGACCACGTCGAGCACGTTGAGCGCGCCGCCGTCGGCAAGCCGCATGTGCGGGTCGTGCAGCTCGCCCTGCGGCCGATCGCTGAGCGGCCGCAACCAGCCGGCGTAATCCCGCTCGCGAATCTCGCGCCCGGCGACGCAGCGGCCGCCGGCCTTGTAGGAGTTGGCGAGCACGATGAGGCGTTTCCAGACCATCGCCGCGCATGATAACTGCGGGCCGTGCGGGCATGGTCGGCGGCGATGCGTGGCGGCGCGGCGAACCCTGGCGACGCGAAGTGCGCTGGTCGACGCCGATCGGTGCTGCGCCGTTGTTCGATGCCGGCCTGTCCCCGGACGGGTATTTGTCTCTGGCACCGGTCTGAAAACCGGTGGCCGTTTGTGGCACCGGTCTGAAGACCGGTGGCTGTCTTCGCGGGGCTTCGACCCGCCCTACCGCCGGTGGTTCGATCGGTCCCACCGCCGCGCCATCGCGCGGATTCAGCTCCACCTGAACGAACTCTTCGCGCGCCCGATCGCGCGTTTGGGGTACGATTACGAGGTGGATTCCGTCGCCACCGCTGTTTGTTTCGCGCTGAACGATCCGATCGGGGACCGACGCACTTGCGGTGTCAGCCGACAGGAGCGGGTCGAAGTGTCGCGACATGCCGAGTACCGTTACCGACCGCGCCCCGGCGCCGCTGCGCGAAACCCAGCGGCCATCCCGCGCGGCATGCTTACGCGGAGTACCGCGAAAGCATGCCACACGCCCGAAAAGCCGGAGGTCGCCCGATGACAGTCCGCCGAGTGC
>CAZVWB010000080.1:0-8064 GCA_964631045.1 uncultured Planctomycetales bacterium | reverse complement strand
CGCAGGATCATGACCAGCAGATCGGGGAAGTCGAGGTCGCTCAGGTCCGCGTCGCGGCCGCTCAGGTCCACGTCGCGGCCGCTCGCGGCGACGTCGGTAAACACGACGTGCCAGCCGCCGTCCTCGAGCATGCCTTTCAGGCGATACAACTCTGTGGACTTGCCGCTGCCGATGTGCCCGGCCAGCAGTTGAACCGTGTAGTTTTCGGAAAGGTCGATGCGGTCGGCGAGCGTTCTTGCAACGTGCGCGTCGCCGCGGACCGGATCCAGATCGACATACAGGCGCTCGCGCTGCGCCGGATCGTCGAGCGGGTACGGATCGAACATGCGATAGAACTGTCGTATTCTCTCGCGCTTGGGGTCGGGCGGGCCGGCCATGGCTTTGCTCGCAATCGGTCGGCGGGTGTGGCTTTGCGGCGCGTACCGCAAGGGCTTTGCCGCCCGGCGCGTATTCTATCGGCAGGTGTACGCCTGTCGCGGTTCTGGCCGGCCGCGTCGGCGGTCGGGCCGCGCTGTGTGCACGTGTGAGGACTATTGCCGGCGCGGCCCTCTCAGGGCTTCGCGCAGGGCACGTGCGGGGCGTCGATGGTCGGGGGGGTGCCCAGCAATTCGTGAACCGCCGGCGTCAGGGCGGGGGCGCGCAGCAGCGACTCGCCCACCAGCACGGCGCGGGCGCCGGCGGCGCGCATCCGTTCGACGTCGGCGCGCGTGCGAATTCCGCTTTCCGCGACGATCGGCATGATTCCCTCGGCCATCCGGGCCAGTTGCTCGGTCGTCGCCAGGTCCACGGTCTGCGTCTTCAGGTCGCGATTGTTGATGCCCAGCAGCACGCCGGTGCGCTCGTCCGGCCGCCAGACCTGCATGACGCCCAGAAACGCCTCACGCGTGTGGACCTCCAGCAGCACGCACAAATCCAGTTCGCGGGCCAGCGCGAGCAGCGCCGCCAGCTCCGCCGGCGGCAGCGCCTCGGCGATCAGCAGCACGGCATCGGCGCCGAGCGCGCGGCTTTCGTGAACCTGGTACTCGTCGATCAGAAAGTCCTTGCGCAGCACCGGCAGGCCGACCGCCGCCTTGATCTGTTCGATGAACGCGCCGCTGCCGCCGAAGTAGCGCTCGTCGGTCAGCACGCTGAGGGCCTGCGCCCCGGCGGCCTCATACTCGCGGGCGATCTGCACGGGGTCGAAATCCCGGACGATCACGCCGGCCGAGGGGCTGGCGCGCTTGATCTCGGCGATGAGGTTCAGGCGGCCGGGGCGCGGGGCACAGACGGCTCCGTAGAAGTTGCGGCGCGGCATGGCGTAGGCGTCGGCGGCGCGGAGCGCCTCGACCGGTCGCGCGGAGCGGGCCCGCTCGACTTCGCCGCGTTTGTTCGCCAGAATCTCCGCGAGGACGTCCGACATGCGCTTCCCCGGACTGGACAGTCGGTCTTCTGAACGGAGTCGGAATGCTAGCCGTCGGCCGTGATTGGCTGCAAGAGATCGACTTCGCGTTCCTCTTCCTGGCCGCGGGCATCGCAATCGCGATCGCCGTCGGGGCGTTCCGCCGCGGCGTCTGGCGCAATCCGCTTTCCGGGCACGAGCCGCCTGCGGCGAGCGGCGGTTTTCTGGGTGTGCTGGCGGCGATCTTGCTCTTTGGCCTCGTGGGGCAACTGGCCGCCCAGGTAACCCTGCACGGCGCGGACCCGCAGACCGTCACGCGGCCGGGATCGCCGCAGTGGCACATCACGCAGATCTGCGGCGACGTGGGGAAACTGACGGCGTCGGTTCTGATGGCGGCGCTGGTCATACACGGCGCGCGATCGTCGCGGCGTCCGCGTTTCGGGTGGGGGGCTGCCGGCCTGTACGGCCTGGTCGCGTTCGCGCCGGTCACGGCGATCTGCACGCTTCAACTGCTGGCGGGGCGGACGCTGTGGCGCTGGCTTCAGCCCGATGCGGTGCAGCCGATCCACGTCGCGCTGGTGGCGCTTCAGAACAGTGCGTGGAACGCGGGCGGGACGCCGTGGGGCACGGCCCAGTTATTCGTCGGGGCGGTGCTGGTGGCGCCGCTGGCCGAGGAGTTGTTCTTTCGGGGTGTACTGTTGAGTGCGACGTTCGCCGCGCTGCGACATGGCTGGCTGGCGATTACGCTCAGCGGCTTCGCCTTCGGCGCGGTGCACAGCTCGCAGCCGCAGGACGTGCTGCCGCTGTCGTTCATGGGCGTCGCGCTGGGCTATCTGCGGGTGCGATCCGGCTCGCTGCTGCCCGGGATCGTTGTGCACCTGCTGTTCAACCTGCGGACGATGGTGTTCGCGACCCTCGCTCCGGAGATGATTCAGTGACGGGCGCGCCGATGCGGGCCTCGCCGCTTCCGACCGGAGCGAGTCGGCAGCGCCGCGCGGTCGTCGATCGCCGCGCGGCCGCCCTTCACGCGCAGCGCAAGTGAATCGAGCCGCCCTTTCAGGAGTCCGTCATGTCGCTATCACGTCGTCAGTTTGTCGGAGCCGCCGCCGGATGGGCCGCGTTTGCCGTTCATGGGGGCGGCGGCGGCAGCGCCGCGGCGCAGGAATCGCAGCCGGCCGCGGGGCGCGGCGGCGGCGGTCCGATCGCGATCGCCAGCGGCAACGGGCTCGACGCGGTGGCGAAGGCTGTGGAGCTGTTGCGCGGCGGCGCGGACCCGCTGGATGCGGCGGTGGCGGGCGTCACGCTGGTCGAGGACGATCCCAGCGACCATTCGGTCGGGCTGGGCGGGTTGCCGAACGAGGACGGCGTAGTCGAACTCGACGCGAGCGTCATGCATGGCCCGTCGCATAAGGCCGGGGCGGTCGCAGCGCTGCAGCGCGTACGGAACGCGGCGCAAGTCGCGGCGCTGGTCATGCGGCGGACGGACCACGTGCTGATCGTCGGCGAAGGGGCGCTGCGTTTCGCGCGGGCGCACGGCTTCAAGGAAGAGGAGCTGCTGACCGACGAGGCACGCAGGATTTGGCTGGACTGGAAAGAGTCGCACAGCGATCAGGACGACTGGCTGCACCCGGAAGCGGACAAGGAGGCCGACGCGCGGCTGCGAAAACTGCGGAAAGCCTGGCCGCCGGAAGGACCGAATTTCACCTATGGCACGATCAACTGCCTGGCCCTGACGGCGAGCGGCGACCTGGCCGGCACGACGACCACCAGCGGGCTTTCGTACAAGCTGGCCGGCCGGGTCGGAGATTCGCCGATCATCGGCGCCGGGCTGTACGTGGACAACGAAGTGGGCGCGGCCGGGTCCACCGGGCGCGGCGAGGCCAACTTGCAGAACTGCTCTTCGTTCCGAATCGTGGAGAACATGCGGCGCGGCATGCCGCCGGAGGAGGCGTGTTTTGACGCGCTCCGCGCCGTCGCGGCCAAGGCGGAGAAACGGCTGCGCGACGCATCCGGCGTCCCCGTCTTCGGCCTGTCGTTTTACGCGCTGCGCAAGGACGGCGCGTTCGGCGGGGCGGTGCTGCGCGGCGGCGGCAAGATGGCGGTGTGCGACGGGGGCGCGGCCCGGCTTGTCGAGTTGAAGGCGTTGTATCCGGCCGGGTGACGGCGGCGCGGCTCAGGCCGCATGCCGACCGTGGCCGATAAGGTCCATGGGCGCATGGAATGCGCCTGCGCGCCGTGCGGCGCGCGCCCGCGAGCGGCACGAAACCGCGGCCGCTCGAACGAACCGATCCGTTGCCGCTGCTGGAGCCAATTCGATGACACGCTTTGCCCGCTTGCTTTGGATCGTCCCCGCACTCGCATTGGGCGCGCTGGCGCTAACCGTCGGCTGCCCGAACCCCACGCCCACGCCGACAGACGACACGCAGGCGCTGTCCAATACCGAACGCACGGGCGCGGATGAAGCGGTGGACGCCGCCGGGGCGGTGGTGCTGGCGGCCGGCGCCGTTCAGGGCATCGCGCAGGGCACCGTGCCCCCGAGCACCGGACAGACCAACAACGGCCTGCAATTCGGCGAGTGCCCCGTGAACACGCTGACGCTGGGCGGCAATGGGCAGGTGAGCTTCAGCATGACTTCCGACTTCGGTTCGACCGGTTGCGACCCGCAGGGCGACGGCTCGTTCACCTGCGCCGGCGTCATTTCCGGCACCTATGCGCCCAGCACCGACTCGAAGACGGTGACGCTGACGTTTGACGGGCTTACGTGCGCCAATCGCTCGGTCACCGGCACAGCGCAGCTCGTCTTTGCGATCAGCGGAAACACGATCTCCGCGGACGGCGATCTGGACGTGACCGCGACGCGCGACGGCGACAAGGCGGACGTGAACGGCGAGGTGATGACGACGTACGATCTGTCCACCGGCGACACGACCATTGACAGCTTCATCGGCACGGTCGGCGAAGGCGGCGAGACGCGCGACTGCACCATGACCGACTGCCTGATCAACTTCCGCACCAACGGCAACTTCATCCCCGAGAGCGGCACGATGATCGTCACCGGCGACAGCGGGCGGCAGATCACGATCGTCTTCGACGCGGACTCGCCCGCGACGGGCAACGTGACCGTCAGCATCGACGGCGGACCGTCGTTCGTGGTGAATGTGAACGAGCTGTAGAAGCGGCAACCGCGACACGGGCGGGCGTGTGGCATGGCTTCTCGCGCAGCGAGTAGCCATGCGGGAGCACGGGCGGGCGTGTGGCATGGCTTCTCGCGCAGCGAGTAGCCATGTGGGAGCACGGGCAGCGCCGGCCACACCCGCCGCGCAATGCCGGGAGCCTGATGCTCCTGCGGCGGGATCGCACCGCGCTTCACAAACTCGAGAAGACGTTGTCGATCGAAACGCCCATCGCGCGGCAGATTCGCGCCAGCGTCCACGTGGTCGTTGCGGTCTTCCCCAATTCGATGTGCGATAGCTGCGCCGATGAGATGCCGCACCCCTCCGTCACCTGAAGCAGCGTCAGACCACGCTCGCGCCGCAGGCTGCGCAGCCGGTTGCCCAATCGGCGGTTGAACTCCTCCTCGGTTCGCGCGAGGCAACCCACCTGGGCAAGCTGCCGATCCAGCGTTTCCAGCAGCGTGCCTTGCTGGATCGGCTTTTCCAACAGGTCGTTCGCCCCGGCCCGCATGGCGGCCACCACCAGTTGCGGCTCGGGAAACGCACTCATCGCCACGACCCGCGTGCGCGGCGAGACGCTGTGCAGCGACGCGATGAGGTCCGATCCATCCTGATCCGGCATTCGCAGATCGACCAGCGCCAACTCGAACCCCACCCGCTCCGCAAGCTGCAACCCCTCGGCGGCGGTTGTACACGTCATCACGTCGACCGCCGCGGCGTCGAGCCAGCCCTGCAACCGCCGGCAGACGGAAGCGTCGTCGTCGATCACCAACGCCCGTATCGGGATGCGGTTACTCATCGGCCGCGTATTCTGAAGCCGCGCCGGGACGAATCAAATAGGAAATGCGCTCCAGGGCGTGCCGCTGCCGACCCGGCAGCGTCTGCAACGTCCCCGGCGGGCGATCCGCGCCGGGGGACAAATGCGAACATGCGACGCCGGCGATCCGATCACTCGGACTCGTCGGCCGTCGGCTCCGGGGCCGCGTCGAGGTCTTCGCGCTCATACTCCCACCCGACCGGAAACTCGTTGAACGCCGGCAGATCGGCCTCGAATCGCACGCGATCGATGCTCAGGTCCATCGTCGTGCCGGTCTGCGGCCATTCCACTTTGTAGTTTCGCGGCGTCAGCGGACCGCCGTCGTCCACCGGCTTGTAATTCGACAGGATGGCCCGCATCAACAACTCGCCGTCGCGGCTGAAATCGAGCAGTTCGATCGGCTGGTACGGCGGCCGTGGATCGAGCTTGATCTCGCGCACGCCGACCGGCTCGCCCAGGTCGTTCAGGCGGACGTAGAGCAAGCGCTGATCTTCGCCCAGGACTCGCAGCATCGGCCGCAGGCCGCCCACCAGCGAGCGCGGCAGCGGCCGCAGCATCATCGCGTCCAGCAGATCCCCCGGCGGGATCGGCAGCCGCCGCGGCGGGCCGCTGCCCAGCGCGTCCCACGCACCGAACCAGAGTTTCTGCACGTCGGGCAAGTCCACGTAGAACCAGTAGCGCTCCTGATTCGAGCCGAGCCGCGCGACGCTGCCGGCCAGGGGGCTCTTGATGTCGAAGTACAGGTCGCGCGCGGGCTGGAAGATGATCGTACAGGGATGGCCGATGAAGCTGCGCGTGCGGCCGTCCGCGTCGCGAAAGCTGAACGAGACGCTTGCAGGCTTGCAGTACAGCGGCTGCGTGGCCTTCGCCAGATTGAGATTCACGCGGTCAACGGCTTCATCGACATTGCGCGGCGGCACGCCGACGCCCTTGTTCCCCGGCGGGCAGCCCGGCAGAAGCGCGAAAACCGCCAGCAGCCCGGCGGCGGCCGTGCGACAGGGTCTATGCATCGCTCGCCTCCTCCTCGGGCGCCGCGGCGGGCAGCGCTCCGCCAGCCAGCAGCGCTTCCAACTGCTGACTAAGCTGGTCCAACTGGTCCTCGTCGAGTGCGGGTCGCGCGACGCTGTAGGTCTTGTCGCCGCGCACCGTGCTGAAGCGCCAGACTTCGCCTTCCGGCGTGGCGTCGGCCTGGTCGAGCTTCAGGACGCGCTTGCGCCACAGCAGGAGCGACAGCACGAAGCGAAACTGCCGCTTCTCCGGCGCCTGGTCTTCCTCCAGCCGCTGAAAGAACGCATGGATCGCTTCGCGGTCGATCGGGACGGCTTTGCGAGAAACCTCGGCCGGCCGCCGGGTCTTCCACGTCGCCAGCGCCGCCGCCGCGAGCTCGGGCGGCGTGCAGTCGATGCAGAAATCGCGGCGCTCGTAGCCGGCGGATATCTCAAACAACAGCGCCTGCAGCCGGTCGCCGCCGCCGAAGGCGTGCCCGCAAGCCTGGCAGGCGTCGCTGCGGCGCGGCATCTTCAGATCGGCCAACATCGTCGCACCTCCGTGTGTCGCGGGCGACGCATCGCCGCGGCGACAGCAGTGTAGCGAGCCGCGCCGCGCGGCGGCAGTCCCCGCGCCGGGGGCTTCGCCGCCGCCTTGACGCCGCGCGGGCGCTCCGCGACATTCCGCGTCGCATGAGCGCTCCCGAAATCACGCTTCTATTTACTTGTGTGGGCCGGCGCGTCGAGTTGCTGCAGACGTTCCGCGCTGCGGCCCGGCGGCGGGGGCTGCGGCTGCGGCTGGTCGGCACAGATGGCTCGGTCTCCGCGCCGGCGCTGGCGTGCGTGGACGAGGCAGCGCTGGTTCCGCGGATCGACCATCCGGAGTACGTACCCCGCACGCTGGAGCTCGCGCAGCGCTACGCAGCCGCCGCGCTGATTCCGACCATCGACCCGGATCTGCCGGTCATCAGTGCGAATCGCGGGGCGTTCGACGCCATCGGGTGCCGTGCGCTCGTCGGCGACCCCGAAGTGATCCGCATCTGCGGCAACAAGGACGACACCGCCGCGTTTCTGCGCGGGCATGGCTTCGATACGCCCGAGACTTACACGCTGGACGAGGTGCGGCGGCACCAGCCGCGCCGCTTTCCCTACTTCATCAAGCCGCGGGCGGGCAGCGCCAGCGTCGGCGCGCATCGCATCGACGATGCGGTTGATTTTGACTACTACTCGCAAAAAATCCGCGACCCGGTGCTGCAGGAGTTCGTCGACGGCCAGGAGTTTACGCTCGACGTCTACGTGGGCCTGACGGGTCGGCCGCGCTGCGTCGTCCCGCGCCTGCGGCTTCAGACGCGCACCGGCGAAGTGGTGAAGGGCGTGGTGGTCAAGGACGCGGCGCTGATGGCGGCGGGGCGGCGCGTGGTCGAGGCGCTGGGGCCGAGCGTTCGGGGGCTGGTGACGCTGCAGTGCATCGTGCCGCCGGCGACGGGTGCGGCGGCGCAGCGCATCCGATTCATCGAGATCAACGCGCGATTCGGCGGCGGCGCGCCGCTGGCGATCGCGGCGGGTGCGGACTTTCCCGGCTGGCTGCTCGAAGAGTTGCGCGGCGGCGCGCCGGCGATCGCCTTTGACGGGTTCCGCCACGGGCTGAGCATGCTGCGCTACGACTGGTCGGCGTTCGTGCCGTGGAACGCAGACCTGACGCCGCAGGGC
>CAZVWB010000079.1:0-8186 GCA_964631045.1 uncultured Planctomycetales bacterium | reverse complement strand
CACCAACTGCGACGGCCGCATCGACTTCTTCGACATCGACCCGTTCCTGCTGGCGGTGTTCAACGCGCCCGGCTACGCCGCCGCGTACCCGGATTGCTGGACGATCACCGCCGATGTCAACCGCGACGGTCTTGTCGATTTCTTCGACATCGATCCGTTCGTCAACTGCCTCTTCGGCGGCTGCGGGGTGCAAGGGCCGTGAGCAGGCGCGGTGTACGCGGAGCGCGGCGGGCGGATGAAGCTCGTGAATTGCACGATCATGCACAACTTCGCGGGCGACGGGGTGGGTGGGGTGCTGTCGAACAGCATGCCGCCGGAGGCGTGCGATCCGGAGGTCGATCCGCTGCCGTGCCCGATCGACGAGCCGTGCGTGAACCAGGCGTATAACTGCATTCTGTGGGGCAACTCCGACGGCGGCGAGTACGACGTGACCGACGAGCGCTGCCAGTTGTATGAGAAGCAGGCCGAGATGCCGCAGCCGGAGGACTGGCCGACGGCGGATTACTCCTGCATCGCCAGCGACGGCGACCCGGCGTTGAGCATCTACCTGGGAACGGACAACAACATCGGCGACACGCACCCCGGCGAAGACCCGGGCGTACCCGTCACCTACGACCCCGACACCTGGGACGGCGACGGCTGGGACGGCAGCGCCGTGTACGACCCGATCACGGGAACTACGACGTTTACGGACGATGAGGCCACCTTCTCGAATCTGGAGAACCTCGTGCTCGTGACGCGGAACAGTGTTGGTGATGAAGCGCGCGCGATCATCTACAGCAGCGCGAGTCACACCCTTGTTGTGCTAGGCGACATAACTGCATTTGATGCGGGAGCATATGCGATTGAGGACTACCGGATCGACGATTCGTCGCCATGCGTCGACTCCGGTGCAAAGAGCTTCAATCCGCACCTGACTGACCTGCTCGGCAACACGCGCGATGTCTACGCGATCGACATGGGTTGCTATGAACTGACGTCTGTTCCATAAGGCACAGGTTGCGCTGCTGCCAAGGAGTTGCAGAATGACCAGGTACTGGGTGTGCGCCGCGATCACCTTCGGACCGCTGCTCCCCGCGGCCGCGGGAATTGTGCCCTCCGTGATTTTTTCAAACATCGCCGCGTCACCATCGTCTGAGGTACCGGGCATGCCGGGATTTCGGTTCTTCGATGAGCCGAGCACGAATCCGACGTTTGGAGCTCCGATGAGAAGCCCCAACGGGCGGCGCTGGATCTTTCGTACGCAAGGTGACAATGGCCAGATCGGTTTTCGCATGGTCCTTGTCGGCGAGAATACCAGCCGTGATGCCGCTGCGATCGTCGCGCTGCACAATACTCCGACTTTTTTCGACAGCGGTGTCAACTATACGGACTTCCGCCCGCAACTGGGCATCAACGACGCCGGCAGCTTCGCCTTCGGTGGCGATACGAACGCCCCCACGAATTCCGACGAGATCGCCGCCCGCGGCGTTCTCGTCGGAGACGGGGAGACGCAGCACTACGAGTTCAATCTGATCGCCCGCGAGGGCGTTCCCGCGCCGGATCAGCCGCCGGGCGTCGGCTTCGGCAGCGGCGCCCGCTGGGTCCACATCCTGAATGATGACACGGTGGCGTTCATCAGCGGCGGCATGACCGGCAGCGGCGGCCGCGACGCCATCTACCTGAGCACCGCCATCGACGCGGGCCAGGTGCTCGTCCAGGGCGGCGTGACCATCCCCGACGACCAGGCCGTTCCCGGCACGCCCCTGGACGGCGACATCACCGAATTCCGCATCGACGCCACCGGCCAGAACTACGCCTATACGGCCTTTCTGAGCGTGGGCGGGGCGATCTCGGCGGTGAACAACTCGGTCGTGCTCCAGACCGGCCGGGCGCTGCCCGGCGGACGTCCGGGATACTTCCCGTATGTTGACTGGGGCGAAGAGGAACTGGCGATTTCGCGCTACAACGGTCACTACACGTTTCGCAATCCGATCTCGACGGCCAGCGACGCCGTCATTATCGATGATGCGGTTGTGGCGGTGACGGGCGACCCGATCGTCTTCGGGAGCAGCGAGATTTTCGGCGACAACGAGTTTGGCCCCCATTCGACGTTCGTCATGAACAACGTAAACTCGCACGGCGACTACGTGCTGGTGGGCCATGTCAACATCGCGCCGACCAATCGCCCGCAGGTCTGCGTCTGGAATCGGCGGGTGATTCTGTTTCGTGAGGACGATCCGGTCGACCTGAACGGCGACGGGCTGGGAAACGACGGGTTTTACCTGGGCTACATCGACGACGACTACAACGGCTACATCACCGACCACGGCCGCATGTATTTCGTCGCCCAACTCCGCGACACGCCCGGCGGTCCGAAGGTCGGCGAAGCCTTCCTGTGGCTGCCCGTACCGAACCCCGGCGACCCGAATTGCGACGGCGTGATCGACTTCTTCGACGTCGACCCGTTCCTGCTGGCGCTCTTCGACCCCGGCGGCTACGCCGCGGCCCACCCCGACTGCTTCCTCGAAAACGCCGACCTCGACCGCAGCGGCCGCGTCGATTTCTTCGACATCGACCCGTTCGTCGCGTGCCTCTTCGGCGCCTGTCCGTAGGCCCGCGGGCCGGCAGCGCGACACACTCTCGCGATCGCGCCTCGCGCGGTAGATTACGCGCACGGCCGCCCCGCCCCGGCCCCTTCGGCCGCCGGCGGGGCTGCCGCTCGGTTACTGCGATCGCGAGGAACGCGCATGATTCACCGCCACTGCCTGGGCAAGTTCCCGGCAAAACCGCATACGACCTTCTACGAAGACGGCAAGCTCCTGATGGAGCAGATGGTCACCCGCGAGGGCTTCAACGGCCCCTTCAGCATCCTCTATTATCGCATCCCCCCCACCGACGAGTTCGAAGTCGCGTCGCTCAAGCTCCCCGGCTTCTGCCCGTTCGATCTCGTCAAGGAGCAACCCCTGCACCGTCGGCACGTGAAGACGCAGGACATGAAGCCCGCCGGCAACTTCCTCACCGGCCGCCGCACGCTGATGGTCAATCGCACGCTGCAGATGGGCGTCTGCAAGCCGTGCGAACCGGCGACCGAGTTCTTCAGCAACGGCGACGGCGACGAATGCTGGTTCGTCACCGAAGGCAGCGGCCGGCTGGAGAGCGTCTACGGCGTGCTGCCGTTTCGCAAACACGACTATCTGCTCGTGCCCAAGTCCACGCCCTACCGCATCGTGCTCGACGGCCATCGTGGAACGCTGCTGGTCTTCGAGGGGCGTCCGTGGGTCGGCGTGCCGAAACAGTATCGCAATGCCTGCGGCCAGATCACCGACTACGCGCCCTACACGCACCGCGACTTCCGCGTGCCGCAGGAGCTGCTGCACGCCGATGCGGCGTCCGCCGCCGTGCCGTTCAAGCTGGTCGTGAAGGCCGGCGACGAGCTGACGGTGCACCTTTACAAGCACTTCCCGCTCGACGTGGTCGGCTGGGACGGGCTGGTGTATCCGGTCGCGTTCAACATCCACGACTATCAGCCCAAAACCGCCAGCGTGCACCTGCCGCCGACGATCCACACGACATTCGCCGGCGATGACTTCGTGATCTGCTCGTTCGTGCCGCGCATGGTGGATTACTACGACCGCGACGGGAACAAGGCCATCCCCTGCCCATACGCGCACGCCAGCGTCGACATGGACGAGATTCTCTACTACGTCGAAGGGAACTTCACCAGCCGCCGCGGCATCGCCGGCGAGTCGATCAGCTTGCACCCGCTCGGCGTGACGCACGGTCCGCATCCGGGTACGTATCAGCGGTCGATCGGGCACAAACGAACCGACGAGCTCGCGGTCATGTGCGATGCGTACACGCCGTTCCGGCTGACGACGGTCGCGGACGCGATCGAGGACAAGGGCTATCACAAATCCTGGGTCACCGCCGAGGGCGACTCGGAGTGGACCAGCAAGTAGGCTCGCGACGGAGCAATCGCTGCGGCCCGTAGCCAGGGCCGTCGACCGCGCGTCGGTTTCCCGCGCGTGGGTCGTTTCCCGCACGAGCGGGCTCCGTGTGTTTCACGGGGATAGTCCCCGCGCACGCAAGCGCCGGCGCCGCGAGCTCAAGCTGCGGTGTTTCGTAGCGGCAGAAACCCCGCCCGCCACGCGAGCAGGATCGCCGCGACCTGTGCGGCGACGATCAGCCAGAACACGAATTGAAACGCGGCCTTCCGCGTCTTGTGCCGCAGCAACTGCTGGCCGGCCAATGCCGCCGGCGATCCGCCCAGCAGCGCCAGAACGTGCAGCACCGCCTCGGGCGTCCGCGCGCTCCCTCTGCCCGCCGCGCGCTTGTCCCACGCGTACATGGCAAACGTCGCGGTGTTAACGGCCAGCAGCAGCGCCGCCCAGGCAGGCACGCGGGCCGCGAAGTACAGCAGCGCGGCGGCCGCGCCCGAAAGCACGACCGCCGCGACGATTGCCGATTGATACGGACGGTGCACCGCGCAGCCCACCCCTACCAGCGCCGATGCACGGCGTAGCGGTGATGCCGCACGACCGGACCATGCCGATACACGACCACCGGCGGGCGGTGCACATACACGGGTCGCGGCGCCACGATCACGGGCCGCGCGACGACCACCGGCGGCGCCGCGACCACGACCGGCGCAGGTTCGACGTACACCGGCTGCGGTGCGACGAGCACCGGCTCAGCCACCACGACCGGCGCGGCATAGCAACCGCGGAACTTCGCGCGCGTGTCGCGACAGGCCAGGGGTGCGTCGTCTCCGGCGTACGCAACGACCCCATCCACGTACACCTTGTCCGGACAACTCACCGCGCCGGATGGAATGCTCGTGCGGAAGCGACCTTCGTAGTCGCGATCGTCGCCTTTGCACTTCTCGGGGCAGTTGAGCGGCACGACGAACGTCAGCGGCTGGCCCTGCTCGTCGGTGAGCGCCCGACCGCACTCGCTGACGCGCAGCAGAATGACGAACTGATCGCCGGGGCGAGTGTTGTCGAACTCCACCTCGTACTTTACGGCGAGCTCCAGCCCCTCGCCGCACGGCGTCAACTCGGCCTTCAATTCCTCGAAGTCGATCTTCAGGCGGCAGTCGTCGGCGCTGGCCGCGGCGAGCGGCCCCAGCACCATCGCAATCACGAATCCCGTCAGTCGCGTACTGCGCATTGGCATCTCCCTGCGCCCGCCGCCGGCGTGTCGGCCGATCGGCGATGCAGCCAGTGTAGACCCGCGGCAGAGCAAACGGTTAGTACCCTCATGCCGTCCGGCAGCGCCGGTGCAAGGCGGCGATAACCTACTATTTAGCAGCACTTTACAGGCCGAGCCGCGCCCGGCCGGACCCCACCGCGGCCGTTTCTGCGCGTTGCGCGCCGCGACTGGCGCGGACAGATTGCGACCGCGGCTAAGGCCCCGTCGGCCTGCCGGGTTCGGTAGGATCATCCGCCTGGAGGAGCCTTTCGTGCAGTTCCTTTATCGCTTGTGGGGCGTCGAGTCGGAACTCGCGAAGTTAGACGCGCCCACGGACCGCGAGGCGACGTGGAACGCGGCCGTCCGGCGGGCCGGCCCGTGGGCGCAGACCCGGCTCGTGACCACGTTGCTGCTCGCCGCTCCCCTGCTGACCATCCTTCTGCGGCTGCCGCCGAGGTTCGCGCAGTTCGCGCGACCCGTGGCGCCCGCGCCCGCGTGGCTGCTCGAAATCGGGTTCGCTGCCGCGGTTTGGGTGTCGTGGTATTTTCTCATCATGGCCGTCTGCGGCCGCCGCATGCGGCGCGCCGTGCGAGAGCTTCTGCGCGCGCGGGGCGTGCACGTTTGCCTCGCGTGCGGATATGACCTGCGCGGCGGCACGGGCGTCCGCTGCCCCGAGTGCGGTACGCTCGACCGGCCCGCGGGCGGAGCCACTGCCCCTCACAGACCGGACGGCGCGCGATGATCTGGATGGAGAATTTCTGGGGCCTGCAGTACGACTTGGCGCACATCGAGGGTTTGGCGGAGCGCGCCGCGCTCCGCGAGAGCGCCAAGCGGCGCGTGATGCGCGGCTGGTGGCACTTCGCGCTGACCCTTCTCGTAGTCGCGGCTGCGCCTAGATTGGCGACCTACGTGGCGAATCACTTGAGCCGCGTGCTCCCCGTTCCAAGATTCATCCTAACAATGTTGTGCATTTCGACAATCATGTTCGCCTATGTTGCGGTGCTTGCTCTTCTCTATCGCGGTCGCATGCGGCGCGCCATCCGTGAGCTTCTGCGCGCGCGGGGCGTGCACGTTTGCCTCGCGTGCGGATATGACCTGCGCGGCGGCACGGGCGTCCGCTGCCCCGAGTGCGGTACGCTCGACCGGCCGGATTCCTCCGCGCTTGTCCCGCCGACTTCGCGGGGGTCAACGTGAACTGGCTGCACGATCCCGCCGGCGTCGATCCGGAACTCGCGATTCTCGACAATGCCGAGGAGCGGCGCAAGGTACGCGAAGAGGCCCACAGCCGTGTCGCGCTGGGCTGGGTGCATTGGCTGCTGTTCTTTGTGATTGTGTTCGCGTCGACGCAACTCAGCGGCTCTACGATCCGAAGTCTCCCGATCTTCCGCGCGCTGCCGGAGCCGGTGATCCAATTGTTCTTGATGCTGGTCTTAACTGATATCATAGCTTGGCTCAACCGCCGCCTGTACCGCCGTCGCATGCGGCGAGTCGTGCGTTCGCTCCTCCGTGCTCGCGGCGTGCGCGTCTGCCTCGACTGCGGATACGACCTTCGCGGCGCCGTCGAGAGTCGTTGCTCGGAATGCGGCACGCCCGACGACTGGTCTCAGACCCTGGTGACGTCCGTCGGCCATGTCGCGGCTCCGCGCGAGCGGCCGGACGCGAGCGGCATTCCGTCGCCGGACTGACGCCGCGTCCGCGGCGCAGCACTCCCCCACCCCCGCCTTTTGCATCCACACCACCCCTTGCAACCCGTCGGATCGCAATTCCGCAGCGCCGCGCCGCTCGCCCGGCGACGCTACGCCATGCGGACGTCAAAGCGATCCAGGTTCATCACCTTGGTCCACGCGGCGACAAAATCGTCCACGAACTTCCTGCCCGCATCGGAGCAGGCATAGACCTCCGCCAGCGCCCGAAGCTGGGAGTTCGCGCCGAAGACCAGATCGACGCGCGTGCCGGTCCACTTCGTCTCGCCCGTCGCGCGATCGCGTCCCTCGAACAAGTCCGCGTCCGCCGTCGGCTTCCATTCCGTCCGCATGTCCAGCAGGTTCATGAAGAAGTCGTTGGTGAGCGCCTCGGGCCGCTTGGTGAAGACGCCGTGCCGCGAGTTCCCGACATTGGCGCCCAGCACGCGCAGGCCGCCGACAAGCACCGTCATCTCGGGCGCCGTCAGCGTCAGCAACTGCGCCCTGTCCACCAGCAGATGCTCCGCCGGAACGGAGAATCGGCTCTTGAGGAAATTGCGAAAACCATCGGCCACGGGTTCGAGCACGGCGAACGACGCGGCGTCGGTCTGCTCCTGCGTGGCATCCGTGCGGCCCGGCGTGAACGGGACGCTCACGTCAAGACCGGCGTTCTTCGCCGCCTTCTCGACCGCCGCACAGCCGCCCAGGACGATCAGGTCGGCGAGCGAGACCTTCTTGCCGCTGGTTTGCGACCCGTTGAAAGCGCTCTGCACGCCTTCCAGCGCCTTAAGCGTCTTCGCCAGCCGGGCCGGCTCGTTGACCACCCAGTCCTTCTGCGGCGCGAGCCGGATGCGGGCGCCGTTCGCGCCGCCGCGCTTGTCTGACCCCCGGAAGGTGCTGGCCGACGCCCACGCGGCGGTAACCAGATCGGAAATGGCGAGCCCCGTCGCGAGGATCGAGCCCTTGAGCGCCGCGATGTCTTTCTCATCGATCAGCTTGTGATCGACGGGCGGAATCGGATCCTGCCAGATCAGCGCCTCCGCCGGAACCTCGGGACCGAGATAACGGGCCCGCGGCCCCATGTCGCGGTGCGTCAGCTTGAACCACGCCCGCGCGAACGCATCCGCGAATTGGTCCGGGTTGTCCATGAACCGCCGCGAGATCTTCTCATACGCCGGGTCCAGCCGCAGCGAAAGATCGGTCGTGAGCATCGCGGGCGCGTGGCGCTTCGACTTGTCGTGCGCATCGGGCACGGCGCCTGCGCCCGCGCCGCCCTTGGGTCGCCACTGGTGCGCGCCGGCCGGGCTCTTCGTCAGCTCCCACTCGTAGCCG
>CAZVWB010000078.1:0-8298 GCA_964631045.1 uncultured Planctomycetales bacterium | reverse complement strand
CATCTCCGACGGGTGGCTGACCTTCTTGGTCCAGCTCATGTCGGAGACGTGCAGCAGGCCGTCGATGCCTTCCTCGATCTCGACGAACGCGCCGTAGTTGGTCAGGTTGCGAACCGTGCCCTCGACCACCGTGTGCATCGGGTACTTCTGCGCGACCGTGGTCCACGGGTTGACCTCGGTCTGCTTCATGCCCAGCGAGATTTCCTGCTTGTCCTTGTTGATCTCCAGAACCACCACGTCGATCTTGTCGCCCAGGTTGACGACCTCCGACGGGTGGTTGATCCGCCGCGTCCAGCTCATCTCGGAGATGTGGACCAGCCCCTCGATGCCGGGCTCGAGCTTCACGAAGGCGCCGTAGTTCATGATGTTGACCACTTCGCCCTGCACGCGCGAGCCGACCGGGTAGCGCTCCGCCACGCGCTCCCACGGGTTCTGTTCTTTCTGCTTCAGGCCCAGCGCGATCTTCTCGCGGTCCAGGTCGACGCCCAGCACCTTGACCTCGATCTCCTGATCGATCTTCAGGAACTGGTTGGGGTCTTCGATGCGGTCCCACGACATGTCGGTGACGTGCAGCAGGCCGTCGATTCCGCCCAGGTCGACGAACGCGCCGAACGCCGCGATGTTCTTGACCACGCCCCGGCGGAGCTGCCCCACCTGAATCTCCGCGAGCAGCCGCGCCTTGGCTTTCGCCCGCTCTTCCTCGATCAGCTTGCGGCGCGAGATGACGATGTTGCGCCGCTCCTTGTCGATCTTCAGCACTTTGGCTTCGATCACCTGCTCGATGTACTCGCCCACGTCCGCCGGCCGACGGATGTCCACCTGCGACGCCGGCAGGAACACCGCCACGCCGATGTCCACCAGCAGACCGCCCTTGATCTTCTTGAGAACCCGCCCGCGAACGGTGTCGCCTTCCTTGCAGGTCTCGACGATCCGCCGCCAGCTCAGGATGCGGTCGGCGCGGCGCTTGGAGAGCACGATCATGCCCGTGTCGGCGTCGACGTCCTCGAGCAGCACGTCCACCTCGTCGCCGATCTTCACCTGGCTGCGGTCCTCCCACTCGTCCAGCCCGATGATCCCCTCGCTCTTCAGGCCGACGTCGAGAATCGCCTCGTTTCCGGTCAGGTTGACGATGCGGGCCTTCAGAATGTTGCTGCCGCCCGGCGTCGCGCCGCCGCCCACCCCGCTGAGCGTCGTTTCGAGCAGCGCCCCGGCGGAGCTGCCGCCGAACGCCGCCTCGATCGCCGCGTCGATCGACGAATCGTCGATGTCCAGGTCTCGAATGAGATTCAAATCAACCATCGAAAAGCCGTCCCTCTGCGGATCAGAGCATCCGCACCTCGTCCCGCCGCCGCTGGGTTCCCGCCCGAAGCCCGTTGTCTCGCGGATGGTATGCAGGGAAAGAGAAAAAGCGCCCACCGCACCTCGCCGCGAAGCACTCGCGGCCTCGTAAAGTGCGGAACGCTGGATGTTAATATCCCGGCGGCGTCGAAGCAATGCCAATCCGACGGCGATATCGCCGGACGCCAGGTCGCGCAGCGTTGTGCGTCCCCGTTGGGTGTGCAATCCGCGCACGGTTGCGTTTTGGGCCGTGCGCCGGGCGTGACCCGTCGCGCGGGTGCGTCCGAATGGGCGCGATCGGGATGCGTGTTGCGCGCGCAGCGCGGCGAGTCAGCGTTTGCGGCACTCCAGCACGTAGTTCTCTTCCAGAAACGTCGCGTCCGGGCGAACGGTTACGTCGAAGCCGGCGTCGGCGATCTCCTGGATGAATACCTCGCGCCCGGCGCGGACGTGCTCCAGAATGAACGGGCGCGAGCGGCCCTCGATCCGCTCGAAGTCGATGACGTACATCCTCCCGCCGGGGCGCAGCGCCTGTTGGATCGACCAGAGCGAGCGGGCGGGATACTCGAAATGATGATACGTGTCGCAGACGAACGCCACGTCGATCGACCCGGGCGGGAGCTCGACCGAGTCTTCCGTGCACAAAACCGTGGCGACGTTTGCAAGCCCCGCCTTTTCGGCGCGGGCCTTGATGTGCGGCAGAAACTCCGGCGTGATGTCGACGGCGTAGACGACGCCCTCCGGCTGCACCGCGCGGGCGAACGACTCGACGAACAGGCCGGTGCCCGAGCCGATGTCGGCGATGTCTTCGCCGGGCTTCAGGTTCAGCAGCGCGACGATTTTCGCGCGCTCGCGGTAGATTTCGCGGCTTTCGACCTCGAAGCGCTCAGCCCACTTTTCCGGATCGGCGTCCTTGTACGGGTCGTTGATGCCGGGGGCGACGCTGGCGCCGCGCGGCGGCGGAGCGGCGGCGGGCTGCGGACGTTTCTCGGATGCGCAGGCGCTGAGCGCGAGCAGCACCGCCGTGATCAATACAAGCCGCAGCGTCATGTCGATGCCTCCAATCAGCGGGTCGAAGACCCGATGAAACACCCACCGGTTGGAAACCGGTGCCACAAACGGCCGCCGGTTGGAAACCGGTGCAACGAACAGCCGCCGGTTGGAAACCGGCGCCACATCACCGTGCACCGTCGACGAATCGGCGCATCGCTTCCAGCGTCGCCATGCTCACATGATGTTCGATGCCTTCGGCGTCGGCTTCCGCCGCCGGCTCGTCCACGCCGAGCTTACGCAGAAAACGCACGACCAGCTCGTGCCGGGCGGCCGCCCGCTCGGCCAGGTCGCGGCCGCGCGATGTCAGGAAGATCGAGCGATAGGGCTCGGTGTGCACCAGCCCGTCGCGCTGCAGCCGCGCGAGCGTCTTGGTCACGGTCACGTGCGACACGCCGAGCCGCTGCGCGATCTCGACCGTCCGCGCTTCGCCGTGCAGCCGTGTGAGCTGCGCGATCAACTCGACGTAGTCTTCGGCCAGTTCCTGGGCGTGATCGGCCCGAATGCGACTGTGGCCGGCCGCCTGCTGCGCGATCGAGGAGTCCACCTCCTTTCGCCGCCGCGCAGGGAGCCGGCGCGGCGATCGCTTCGCGTCCGGATTCTCGCGCCGCGCGGGCATGCTCACCCTCCCGATGCTCGCGCGGGCGCGTCGCCGGACGCGATCCGGCGGCGGTCCGCCGCGGCGCGGATCAATCCCCCGACGCCCATCAGCACCGCCGCGACGGTGAGCAACACCGCCAGGACCGTAATGAACGGCGGCCAATCGCCCCACGCCGAGGCGCCCGCGGGGCGAAACGCGTACAGTCGGCTGACGAATTCTCCGGCCGCCAGCAGACCGAGCAGCAAACCAATCGCCGCGCCCGCGGGAATCAGCCGGCCGGTGGTGGTCCACGCGACGCCGCCTAGCAACTGTTGTCGCCAGAAACGCGACAGCCACGCGGCGTGGGCGCCGGCGATGCTCAGCGCGAACATCCAGCCGACCGGCGTCGCGGGCAGCCACGCCGCCGCCGCCGCGACGATTGCGAACGCGATGAGCGCCAGTCCGGCGAGCCCGGCGGCGAGCGTTTGGCGCAGGTGGAACACACCGAGGCTGGCGAAGGCGGCGATCGCCATCGCGACCGGAACGAGCGGATGAAATCGCGCAGCGAGCGCCGCGGCCACCGCCCCGCATGCCAGCACCAGCACGCACAGCTCATTGCTCGCGGGGAGCTGCGGCGGCGACAGCAGGTCAGCCGGATCGCGCTCCATCGCCGCCTGCCGCGCCCGCCAGCGGGCATGAACCGGCTGCAGCAGAAAAGCCAGCGCGAGTGCGCTAGCAGCCAACGCCATCATTGCCCAGAAAAGCGGCGGCACGCAGACTCCCGACGAGCAGCGTCGCGCCCGATGACGCCGCAGCGCCGCCGGGTTCGACTTGGCCGTCGGGAGTATAAACTGAATGCGTCGGCAACGGCGCGGCGGTCGTGGGCCGTGGTGCACACCGCCGCGTCCGGGAGAGTCGCCGCGGCTGCGGTCGGAGCGAGCATCAGGTGTCCAGCAGCGACGAGGCGTTTCGCGCGTTTCTTCGGCGTGTGTGGCAGCACGACGTGGGTCCGCTGCTGCGCGATCGACGGGCGGCGGCGCGTTCGCGGACGGCGCGCGTCGGCGGGAAGATTGCGGCGAGCACCGGCTTGTTTGTGGACAGCCTGCTGGGGCTGAAGGGTCGGCCGTTCGCGCGTTTCATGACGGTGCTGGGCGCCAGCGCGGGGGCCATGCTGCCGGATGTTTGGGATTGGAGCTGGTTTCGCGGAGCGGCGGACGCCGACCGGGAACTGGTCGCCGAGCGGCTCGCGGCGCGGGCCGCGGCGCTGGAGGACGCGGAAGCGCTCGCGCTCTTTGGACTCACGCCGCAGGCGAGCCAGGAGGCGCTGCGAAACGCCTGGCGCGAATACGCGCGGCGCTGGCATCCGGATTGCGCGGCGGATGAGTCGCTGCGGCGCGAACATCATGCGCGTTTCGTGGCGTACCAGGCGGCGTACGAGCGGCTTAGCAGCGCGTTCGAGGCGGGGCGCTTGCCGCGGCGGGATGCGCCGTAGCAGGCACGGAACCATCGGAATCAGGCGTTGGCGGCAGCGGTGCGCACGGGCTGGAAGCCCATGCTACCCGCCGTTGCGTGAGCGGAATGCGACGCGGCCCGCGGGGCGGAAGGCGGCGGAAAGCGTCGGAAGGGGGCGGAAGTCGGGCAGTCAAAATGCCCGCCCCACCCGCCGACCCATGCCGCACGCGGCACTAATCCCGGACGTTCACGCGGCGGCCGGCGCGGCGCTTGCGGTTGATCATCTTGCGGCCATTGTGCGTGCGCATGCGGGCGCGAAACCCGTACTTGCGCTTGCGTTTGATGCGGCTGATGCGGTGGGGGTAGTGCATATGCGGCTCCCGTCGTCTTGCGGCACCCCGGCGGCGGGGGCTTTGGTGTAAACCGGTAGTTTAGCGCGGGGCGATTTCGCTCGCAAGGGGGCGGATTTTTCTTGACTTAGCGGGTCGGAATCGCGGTAATTACGACTGAGCGGCACCTCACAATCTCACTTCGGGACGGAGAAACATCATGAAGATCGTGTTAAGGGCAGAAGTGCGCGCTCGCATGGGGCTCGCGATCGCACTGGTCATCAGCGCCGGAGCGGGCGTGTGGGCGGGGTTCAACAACGGCAAGGACACCGACGCCCGGAACTACCGCGGCAGCGCGCTGACGGACGACGAGAAGAAGGCGGTGGAGTGCGCCATCAAAGAGATCAAGGCGATGGCGGGCAACGACCACTCCGAGAAGAACCGCGAGACGCTCAAGCGCATCGCGGACTGCCTCGCGGACATGCTCAAGGACGGCAAGATCTGCTCCGAGAGCGGCACCAACGACGCGAAGGCCGCCACGCTGCCCGAGTCGCCGCGAAAATGCACCTGGACCGGCGACAAGATCAACGTGCGGCCCAAGTGCATGAAGAAGACCGAGCCGGATTTCTCGAAGCTGATCGCCGTGCTGGTGCACGAGGGCATTCACTGCCTGCAATGGCAGACGCCGACATCCGACGGTCGCGAGACCGTGGCCTACGCCTGGGAGGCGTACATTCTTTGCCGCCGGCTTGCGGAGGCGACGCTGACCGACGCGCAGAAAGAGGACATCGGCAAGCGCAAGGCGTTCACGAAGTGGCAGAGCGACGTGCGCGGCGATGACTCGCTGACGGAGGAGGAGAAGAAGAAGAAGCTGGCGGAGTGTCGCGATCAGAAGGCCAGCAAGGTCGAACCCGGCAAGCAGTATCAGCAGAAGACCGGCGACTCGTCGAAGATCGAACGCTCGGACGAGAACGCCGCCGTGCAGCAGACGATTCAGACGCCGTTCGCCCGCACGTTCGACTTCGACGTGGCGGCAGACGGCGTCACCGGCGGCGATCTGCTGATCGTCAGCGGCGACTTCGGCGGCTCGGGCGGCGTTGTGTATTACTTCGATCAGGACGGCGACGGGTTCGCCGATGAGCCGACGATGACGTTCATCGGCACGCTGCCCGCGCCGATCAGCCTGGATTATGTCGAGCCGCAGGATGTCGGGCTGTGCCCGATGTTGTACGTGCTCGACTTGCAGCAGCGATCCGTGTTCGCCGCCCAGGCTTGCCTGGGCGGGCGGCCCGATCCGCTCAATCCGTTCCCGTTTGCCACGCCGGCGATGCTGCCCGAACTGGAGCGGATGGTCGCGGTGCGCGGCGGCGCGCTGAGCTTCAGCGGCGGGCGCTCGTGCATGGTGTCGATGGATGACGACCAGGTTGACGACGTCGCGATCGACTCCGGCGATTTCGAGCTGGTCGATCAATCCGGCGACCTGATCGCCGACTTCCCCCTGCCGCTGACGCGCTTCGTGAACGCGCAGGGCTATGTGCCGACGATCATCGGCGACGTGCAGGATGGCGACGCGCTGATCATGGCGGCGGGCATGCACGGCCGGCCGCTGAATGTGCACCTGACCGACGCGAATGCGACGTTCCTGGGACCGATCCTCGGTACGGGCTTTTCGCCGCAGCCGTTCGAGACCACTCCGATTCCCGTCGGGGTGCTCTCCGCCGGGCAGTTCATCATCGTCGTTGACGGGCTCACGGGCGAACGCGAGACGGCGGGGACGCCGGTCGCGCCGCCGCGGCCGGAGATTCGCGAGACGGACCGCGCCGCGTACCTGCCCGGCGAGATCATCATGGTTACGGGGCGGAACTTTACGCCCAGCGCCGTCGGTCTGCTCTCCGGAGAGCCCCTGCCCACGATTTTCATCGACTCGACGATGTTGCACTGCATCGCGCCGGTGGTGAACAACCTGCCGACGAACTTCTTCGAACTGGAGATCGACGTGGACGGCGTGCGCTCGACCATCGCCGGGGTCGAGATTGCGCCCGTGCCGCCGGATGATTGCATCACCGCGCTCGGGCCGATCATTCCGCCTTCGACGCTGTCGGGCAGCACGTTGCTTGCCGGTTCGGACGTCGCGCCGACGTGCGGCACGAGCGTCACTGCGCCCGGTCTGTGGTATCGCGTCGCCGGTCGTGGCACGACGATGCGGGTATCGCTCTGCGACCCGGGCACGACGTATGACGCGAAGCTGAACATCTATTGCGGCTCGTGCGACGCCCCTGTTTGCATCACGGGCAACGACGACACGTGCGGCCTGCAGCCGCTGGTCACGTGGTGCGCCGAGCGCGACGTCGTCTACTACATCCTGGTTCAGGGCTTCAACGGCGCGGTCGGCGATTTCGTGATGCACGTGGACGACCTGGGCACGCCGTGCGGCGGCAGCGGCGCTTGTCCGCCGGCGTTCATCACCGGCGCGTGCTGCTACGCCGACGGCGAGAGCTGCGCGGTGACGACTGCGGACGCCTGTGCGTCGATCGACGGGGTGTACCAGGGCGATGGCGCCGCCTGTCTCGCGCTGGTCGGCGGACAGGAATTCGTCTACACCGGCGGTCCCGTCGCGATTCCGGACGCCGGCGGCGGCGTCGCGGCGGCGTCGATCTTTGTGGCTGATCCCGGTGTGATCGAGCCGGGCGCGTTGCAGGTCGGGCTGGTGATTCAGCACACGTTCCAGGGCGACCTGGCTGCGACGCTGACCAGCCCGAGCGGCACGACCGTCGCGCTGATCGACCGGCCGGGCGTGCCCGAGTCGACGTTCGGATTCGGCGCTGACGACTTCGGCAATTCTGCGACCATGCAGCGGTTTGTGCTTGCCGACGACGCACCCCTGCGCTACGCGCCGCCGGATGTGCTGAGTCCGGGCATTGCGCGCGTCGCGGGAAAGTGGCGGCCGGACAGCGGCGCGATGAGCGCGTTCGACGGCGAGCCGCTGGCGGGGCCGTGGACGCTGACTGTCCAGGATCTTGCGACCAGCGACGTGGGCGTGCTGCTCGACTGGGCGCTGATCCTGAAGGGCGACTTGCAGTCGATCTGCAGCCCCGGCTGTCCGGGCGCGCGCGGCGATGCGAACTGCGACGGAACGGTCGATTTCTTCGACATCGATCCGTTCCTGCTGGCGCTGTTCAACCCCGCCGGTTACGCCGCGACGTTCTGCGGCGGCAGCATGTGCGCCGTGGACATCGATTGCTCGGGCCTCGTCGATTTCTTCGACATCGACCCGTTCCTGACGTGCCTGTTCAGCGGATGCGCGCCGTGTCCGTAGCTTGACTGCGATCAGGTCGCGTCTGAGGTCGCGCGAGTTGCAACCGACCCGCAGGCTTATGGCGACTGATACAGAATAGCGAATGGCTAATGGCTAATGGCTAATTGAAGAGCAGAAGTCGCCGCGGCGGGTTGGTGTTCGATGCGTAGCTCCGGCGTTCGCGCGGCGGAGTTTCGCGCGCTGGCGGCGCGCGCTGGCGGCGCGCGCTGGCGGCGCGCGCTGGCGGCGCGCGC
>CAZVWB010000077.1:0-9443 GCA_964631045.1 uncultured Planctomycetales bacterium | reverse complement strand
GGCTGGTCGTTCCGCGCATCGCCGAGCGGCTGAACGCGGCGACGGCGTGGTTTGCCGAGCGACCGGAGTATCAACGCGAACTCGACTTGAGCCAGATTGCGGCGGCGCTGGCGGGGGAGCGGATTCGGGCGAAGGCGGCACAAGCGACGGAAACGCGCGCCGACGCCGGGTTTCGATCGGCGGCGTGCTTTCCAAAGGGCATGGCTGCACGGCTACGGAAAGCCGCGTCGAAGGGGCGAAAGACGAAGCGCGTCGCAACGCTGGTGATCGACGGCGTTGTCTGCTACTCCGTCGCGGACGCGCGGCGCTGGTGGCCCAACGACGTACCGTAAGCGTGAAAATCCGTGAACCCGCGTGAGGGAGCGTGAGGCGCGATCGCTGGCGCTTCCATTTCTATTTTTCGCGCCAATGCTCTGGGCATGGACGCGAAACTGCTGACCCTGGGTCAACTATCGGACCGCATCGGACTCCCCGCGGCATGGCTGCGGCGCGAGGCCGATGCGGGGCGCTTGCCGTGCATCCGCGCGGGGCGGCGACGCATGTTCAACCTTCGCGCGGTAGCGAAAGCGCTGGCCGAGCGGCAAGCCGCGCCGGCCGCGCCGGAATTGGGGGGCGACGATGCAAGCTGACGCGCACGTTGCCCCTGCCCCGTTGCTGGTCGATCGTCGCGAAGCGGCGCGGCTACTCGGCGTCTCGCCGGGGACCATCGACAACCTGCGGACACGCGGGGAATTGCCTTCGGTCAAGCTCGGTGCACGGCGGCTGTTCGACATAGCGGACCTTCGCCGTCTGATCGAAACGCGGAAGCTGGTGCGGGAGTGAGCGCCCCCGTCGATCGTGTTTTATTGGCGCTTCAACACCACGGCCGCGCGCCGAAGCGGGCGGGCGCGGGCTGGGCGTGCCGCTGCCCCGCGCACGACGACGCGCGCCCTTCACTTTCGATCGCCGCGGGGAGCGACGGGCGGGCGCTGCTGACGTGCCACGCCGGCTGCGCGGTCGAATCGGTTTGCAGCGCGGTCGGGCTGCGCCCCGCGGACCTGTTCGCCGACGCCCCGACCCGGCAGAACGGCCACGCGCGCAAGACACGGCGACGTGGCGACGCCACGGGCGGGCGCACGTTCTCCACGGCCCGCGACGCGGTGGCCGATTTGGAGCGGCGGCACGGCCCGAAGGCGGGCTGGTGGACCTACACCGACGCGAGCGGATCGCCGGCGTGTGTGGTGGTTCGTTTCCGCACGCCCCCCGATCCCGACAAGCCCGACGCGAAGCCCGGCAAAGTGTTTCGTCCGGTGACTCGGAACGGATCGGAGTGGTTCATCGGAAGCAAGCCCGACGCGCGCCCGCTGTACGCCCTGCCCAACCTGATGGCGACGCCGGCGGCGCGGGTGTTCATCGTCGAAGGCGAAAAGGCGGCGGACGCGGCCCGAGCGGTCGGGCTGGTGGCGACGACAAGCCCGCACGGGTCGAAGTCGGCGAACAAGGCGGATTGGTCCCCGGTGGCCGGGCGTGAAGTGGTGATCCTCCCCGACCACGACGACGCTGGCGCGCGGTACGCGGCGGACGTGGCGCGGCTGGCGACGGCTGCGGGCGCGAAGTCGGTGCGGATCGTGCGGCTGGCTGAGCGCTGGCCCGACCTGCCCACGGGCGGCGACGTGGCCGACCTGGTGGAACGCACCGGCGGCGACGCCGACGCGATGGCCGAACTGGGGCGGACGATCGGAGACCTTGCCGATGCGGCTGAGCTCGCCCCGCGCGCGCCGATCGACGGTGCGCCGGTGATCGTGCGGCTCGCGGACGTGAAGCCCGCGCCGGTGGCGTGGCTCTGGCCCGGTCGGATCGCGCTGGGGAAACTCACCCTGATTGCCGGCGATCCCGGCTTGGGGAAATCGTTTGTGAGTTTGGATATGGCGGCGCGGGTGTCGCGGGGTTCGGCGTGGCCCGATGCTCCCGGCGTGGCGACGACGCCCGGCGGCGTGGTGCTGCTGAGCGCCGAAGATGCGATCGCGGACACAATCCGCCCGCGCTTGGACGCGGCGGGCGCGGACGTTTCGCGGATCGTGGCGCTGGAAGCGATCCGATCCGTGGGCGACAACGGGCGCGAGTCGGCCCGCGCGTTCGACCTGTCGCGCGACCTGCCCGCGATGGAATCCGCGATCCGATCGGTGGAGGGTTGCCGGCTGGTGGTGATCGACCCGGTGACGGCGTACCTGGGCGGTGTCGATTCGCATAAGAACGCCGAGATACGCGGGCTGCTGGCCCCGCTTGGCGCGATCGCGGAGCGGCATCGGGTGGCGGTGGTCGCGGTAACGCACCTGAACAAGTCGGGCGGCGGGCCGGCGATCTACCGGGCGATGGGCTCGCTTGCGTTCGCGGCGGCGGCGCGTGCGGCGTGGGCGGTGAGCAAAGACAAAGACGACCCGCGCCGGCGGCTGCTGTTGCCGATCAAAAACAACATTGCCCCGGACACGGGCGGGCTGGCGTACCGGATCGAACCCCTGGGCGTCGATGGATGCCCGGCGGTCGCGTGGGAACCGGACCCCGTGAACGTGAGCGCCGATGATGCGCTCGCCGGTGATCGGGACGAAGGCGGCGGACGCACCGAGCGCGACGACGCGGCGGAGTGGCTGGCCGACCTGCTGGCCCACGGCCCACGCCCTGCCCGCGACGTGGAGCGGGACGCCCGCGACGCCGGGTATTCGATCGCCACGGTGCGGCGGGCGAAGGCGGCTATCGGCGTGGTGTCCTGCAAGCCGGCTTTCGGTGGCCCCTGGGAATGGACCCTCCCCGCCCAAGATGCTCAACCCCCGAAGATGCTCACCGAAGATGCTCACACCCCGCCAAGTGAGCATCTTGGGGAGAAACACGCGGGATTCACCGGGAATCCGCCCAAGATGCTCACCAGTGAGCGAGTGAGCGCCTTGGGCGACGGCGAGCGCCGTGGGGACACGGCCACAAACGCCGGCGGCGGTTGGGCCGATTTGTGAGCGGCGACGCCCACGCGGCGGAACTCGCGGCGCTGCTGCTCGCGCTGGCCGACGCGGGTATCGAGCTGGCCCCGCACCCGACCGATCCCGGCCGGCTGCGCTACCGCCGCGCCACGCCCGACGGCTGGGCGGCGGACCTGCGGCCCGACTTGATTGCCGGGCTGCTGGCGAACCGTGCGGCGATCGCTCGGCTGCTGGCGACCGGATACACGCCGGACGGCGACGAAGCCCGGATCGTCTTCGGCGAACGGCTGGGCGTCGCGGACGGGCTGGGGATGCCCACGCACCCCGGATCGGCGGCGTGGCTGATCGCGGTCGGGGAGTCGATAGGGACTGGTTGCCATGCGGCAACGTATGGGGTACACTCTGGGCATGGGACAACTGACGAAGGCCATAGCGGCGGCGGTGAAGGCGAGCGATCAAACACCCTACGCGATCGCCAAGGGTGCGAACGTGGCCCGTAGTCAACTGTCGCGGCTGCTGAGCGGTGAACGCGGGTTGAACACGGACACGATCGAACGGTTGGCGGACTACTTGGGGTTGCGAATCACGATCGAACCCAAGCGCAAGACCACGAAGGGACGGTGACGTATGGCGAGCATCGGACGCGAAGGCGAGCGGGGCGAGTTGAAGCGGATCATCTTCCGCGACGCGGCCGGCAGACAACAAACGCTTCGGCTGGGCAAGTGTTCCGAGCGGGCGGCGCAGAACGCGCTTGCCGGATTCGAGCGCGTCCTAGAATCCCATCGCGTCGGTTCGACGATTCACCCGGACGGCGTGCGCTGGCTGGAAGCGATCGACGATCGCCTGCACGCGCGGGTCGTGCGGCTGGGGCTGGGCGTCGAACCCCGCAAGGGCGCGGCGGTGGTGACGCTGGCGAACCTGTTGGACCGCTTCGCCGCGGCGGCGGCGGTGAAGGCGTCCACGCGGGCGGCGTACAAGCAAACGACTGACAGCCTGCGAGCGCACCTGGGCGACGGAAGCGCGTTGTCGTCAATCACGGCGGCCGACGCCGATACCTGGCGCAAGGTGATCGCCGATTCGGGGCTGGCCCCGGCGACGGTCGCGAAGCGGGTTCACGTTGCGCGGGCAATCTTCAAGCGGGCGGTGCGCTGGGGGCTGATCGCGTCCAGCCCATTCGCAGACCTGCGGGCCGGTTCGCAATCGAATCCTGACCGAGCGTATTACGTTAATGCGGAGTCGATCCGGGCGATTCTGGCGGCGTGTCCCGATGAACAGTGGCGCGCGATCGTGGCGCTGTCGCGGTTCGCGGGGCTGCGCTGCCCTTCCGAAATCGTGGCCCTGCGGTGGGGCGACGTGAATTGGGAACGCGGGCGACTGATGGTGCGATCCCCCAAGACCGCCGGCCACGAAGGCCACGCGGTGCGCGTCGTCCCGATTGCGCCGGAGCTGCGCCCGATCCTGCAAAACCTTTTCGACGCGGCCGAGCCGGGCGCGGAAGCGATCGTCCCGCGGCTGCGCGATCCGGCGATGAACCTGCGGACACAATTTGAACGGATCATCGCGAAGGCCGGCATTAAGCCCTGGCCCCGGCTGTTCCACAACATGCGGGCATCGTGCGCGTGCGATTGGGTGGAGCGGTTTCCCGGCCACGTTGTCGCGGGCTGGCTGGGGCATAGCCCGCTGATCGCGGCGCAGCATTATCTCCAAACCCGCGACGCTCACTTCGACCTGGCGGCGGGCATCGGAGAGGCGGCAGCAAATCCGGCAACAAATCCGGCAACACACGCGCGCTCAAGCGCATCCACGCCAGAACAAGCGCGACGTGAAAAGCCCGGAAAACAAGCGGTTTTCGCAACGGGTGGTATCGCTTGTGACCCGGTGGAAAAGGGGGGGATGGGCGGTAAGGGACTCGAACCCCTGACCCTCTCGGTGTAAACGAGATGCTCTAGCCAACTGAGCTAACCGCCCGACGCCGGTCGCGTCGCTGCCGAACTACTCGATATGATACCCGCGCCAGGCCCGGCCGGCGCGCGGGAAGCGCGGAAGAGCGGGAAGACGAGCGGAGACATCGCCGGCGCGGCGGCACCAGCAGGCCCCGCCGGTCCAACGGCGGACCGAGGCGCAGTCTTGAGCACGCCCAGCAAGAACTCGGCGAATGGCGGCGACGCGACCGGCGAACAGCCCGCACCGATTGCGGACGTGGATGCTGAACAACGTCCCTTACCCGGCCTTCCCGAACTCCGCCGACAGATCGACGCGGTTGATGACCGGTTGCTGGAGCTCATCAGCGAGCGCGGCCGGCTCGCCGCCGAGATCGGGCGGATCAAGAACGCCAGCGGCGCGCCGATCTTCGCGCCCGATCGCGAGAAGGAGATTCTTGATCGTCTGCGGGCTCGCAACGCCGGGCCGTTTTCGGGCCGCGTGATCGAAGCCGTGTATCGCGAGCTGATCAGCGGCTCGTTCACGCTCGAGCGGCCGCTGCGAATCGCGTATCTCGGACCCGCCGGAAGCTTCTCGCACGAAGCCGCAGTGGGGCGTTTTGGCGCGTCCGTCGAGTTCGAGCCTGTCGCCGAGATCGCCGGCGCCTTTCGGGAGGTGGAGAAAGGCCACGCAGACTTCGCGGTCGTCCCGGTGGAGAACTCGACGGGCGGCGGCGTGGTTGACACCCTCGATGCGTTTGTGGGCAGTTCCGCCCGCGTCTGCACCGAGATCAACCGCCGCATCCACCACAATCTGCTCTCGCGGCACGCGCTGGTCGAAATCGAGCGCGTGTACTCCAAGCCGGAAGTGTTCGACCAATGCCGTAACTGGTTGCTGCAAACCGGGTTATATGCCCGAACTGTACCAACCGGCAGCAGCAGCGCCGCGGCCGAGCGCGCCGCCGGCGAGGCCGGGGCAGCCGCCATCGCGAGCACGCTGGCGGGCGAGTTGTATCGCGTGCCGGTCTTGTTCGCGAACGTGGAGGACAACCCGCAGAACGTCACGCGGTTCTTTGTGCTCGGCCCGCGACCGGCGGGTCGAACGGGGGAGGACAAGACCTCGCTCATGTTCGGCACGAGCCACCGTGCCGGCGCACTGGCCGACGTGCTGGAGATTTTCCGCCGCGAATCCGTCAGCATGACAATGATTACGTCGCGGCCGAGTCGCCGGCGCAATTGGGAGTACGTGTTTTTCGTCGATGTCGAAGGCCACGCCGAGGATGCGACGGTGCGCCGCGCCATCGATGCGGCCCGCGAATTCTGCAGCGATATGACCATTCTGGGATCCTATCCGCGGGCCGCGGAACCGGATTAGTCGCTCCCTCGCCGGGAAAACACGCGGCCACGCCATCGGCCGGCGCCTGCAGCACTCCACGACCGCCGCGGTTTTCCCGAGATTAACAGATTCTTTGCGTAAGGACTCCGCGGTTCTTTCGCTAGACTATTCTGGAGATGCTCGGGCCGCGCGCTTTTTCGACCTCATATCTGTTGTCGCGCGCGCTCGACGGGATGAAGCGCAGGCCGGCCGTTCGGCCCGCGGCATCTCTGATCTCATCGCGAGAGGACAACACATGCCAAACCGTTCTGTGCGGGCCGCATTCACGCTGGTGGAGGTGCTGGTCGTCGTTGCGATTGTCGTGCTGCTCATGTCGATTCTGCTGCCTTCGCTGCAAGGCGCGCGCGACAACGGCCGCCGCGCGAAGTGCCTCTCGAACCTGCGCGAGTCCGCCCGCCTGGCGCAGTACAACGCGCAGGAGGATTCGCTCGGTCGGCTGCACACGCCCCACCCCGCCATTCGCGAAGAGAATCGCGCCGCCGGCGATCCGCCGCCCTACTGGCTGGGACGCGGCGATCACGAATGGGGCGGGGCCGACGGCGAGTTGCCGGAGTACAACCTGACGGGCGCCGGCGGCAATCCGGGGAAGGACTCTGCCCGGCGGTTCCTCAATCGCTTCCTCTACGGAGTGCGCGGCGGTCAGACCGAGGGGATCGCACCCGAGGCGCGCCGCAACGACTGGCAGATTTTCCAGGAAACCGGCGAGGATTCGCTGTTTGGCCGGGCCGATGCAGCGAACATGTCCATGCGGCCGCGCGACCGGCTCTTCGAGACCTCCGTGTTTCGTGCGACGGGCAACAGCTACTCCGGCGATCCGTTCGGCCTCGTCGATCCGTTTTTCAACCGCCGTCAAGGCGACCAGACCACGCCGGAGATTCGCTTCGGGTCGTACAAGCGCCCGATCGAGAAGTTCGCCGACATCGCGCGGAACGTGCTGTTCTGGGAGTCGCGATTTACGCAGGCGATCGCCAACACGACCGAGATCGCCGCGGCGGACTTCGACTCGCCGAATCAGCAACCCGTGCGTTTCGGGCAAATCCCGCAGACGATTCCCGGCCATCACCGCAAGGCGGGGTATTTCAACGTCGCCTTCGCCGACGGACACGCGGCGTTCGTCACGTGCCGGCGCTCCGGCGATCTGGACGAGCCGACCGACTTCCGCGACGGCCGCGTGGGTTGGCGCGTGCACTGGCGGGCGTCGACCTGGCGCTACGACAGCCTTCCGCGCCGCGGTACGCAGTCGATGACGGAGTCGCGGCCGTTCCTCGCGATCGGCGACGCTTTCTCGCCGATGAACGATGTGCGCGTCATCAATCAGCCGGGCGCGATGTCGCCGTAGTCGCCGGCTGGCGTCGCCGGCGATGGCGCGTTGCGCCGCGCCGGGTCACGTGAAACATCTGCCAATCCGATCACCGCGCGCCGCGGCACGCCCGGCGCGCGGTACTTTTCTTGGTCGGGCATGTCGTGACTGCGGAGGGCGCGAGTCCTGTGCTGGCCGCGATGGCCGGAACCGCCAGGCCGAGCGAGGCGTCCGCCGCGAGGCGGAGTCAGTGGGTAGCGCGAGCTTGCCCGCCGGCGAATCGGCCCGCGCTCGATCTCGACCAACAGGAACCGGATAGAAGGCCAGCAGCCGCCGGCGGATGATGAAAGACGTTCCGCTCGTGCCGGCCGGGTTCGCGGCCTTCAAGCGCGGCGTCAGGTTCCCGCCGCTGACGTCGAGCGTGACCGTCAAATCCGTCGGCTGGGCCGGCGACGGCGCGGGCACTGGACCGGCCGGCGGCGGAGTCCGGGGCATGTTGTAGGCGATTGACATCTCGCCGGCGGCGGAGTCCGGGTCACGTTGCAGACGATCGACGTCTGGCCAACGGCGGAGTCCCGGTCAGGTTGTAGACTATTGACGGCCTGGCCGGCGGCGGAATCCGGGTCACGTTGCAGACGATTGACGTCTGGCCGGCGGCGGAATCCGGGTCACGTTGCGGACGATCGACGTCTGGCCGGTGGCGGAATCCGGGTCACGTTGCAGACGATTGACGGGCTGTCCGGCGGCGGAATCCGCGCCGGGTTATAGACGATCGACGGCCTGGCCGTGCTCTCGGCGAACGCGCGAATCAGCGGCAAGGCGTCGCCGGCACTCGGGCGCAGCGGCCAGCACGGCCGGGCTTCAGCCGGCCCGTGTTTGCCACCGGTTTCAACCGGTGGTCCACGGCCCGACTTCATTGGCTTGCTTTTCTCTGACTCTTCAGCCGGCTTCAGCCGGACTTGCTGCCGGAGCACTCGAATCAGCAGCCCTGGCCAGCATGCGATCTTGCTGCACTTCAACGGGCACGCACGTCCACCCGGCGCTGAGCATCGAGTCTTTGGTGTGCATCCGCGGGTTTCCCAGGAGCTAAAGGGCGCGGCGGCGTTCGACGTAAACGAGCGGATCAACCGCAAGGTGCTCGATCGGCAACGGGGTTAGGGCGTGGTCGGCTTCGGCAAGCCCAATCTTGACCGGGTGCTCGACTCGGTGCGCCGCCAGCGCGCACCCCGCGGGAGGCCATCTTCAAGCCCGGCTGGAATCCTGCCAAGGAACTGCTGAAGCCGAATCAAGCCCGGCTGAAGCCGGCTCCCGCCACGCTGAATGAAGAGTGGATGGGATGACGGCCGCAAACCACCAGCTCAAGCTGGTGGCAAACGCCGGTCGGCTGAAGCCCGACATCCGGCAATCAGCGGTGCAGAAACGCCGCCCGCGGCGAAGTCGGTTAGGCGCCCATGCGGTACTCCTTGTGCCACCCGGGTTTTCAACCCGTAACCGGGGCTGCTCGTGAGAGATTCCCATCTCGCACGAACCGCGCAACGCTCCCTCCGCGGCGACGCGCCGCGGCGGGTGCGCTGGGCATCGCATCGACCGACGCTACCCGCGACTTTTGCCCTCGCACAAACTCCGTGCAGATTGCGTCCACTTTTCATGCCGCTGCGTCCACGCGGCGCTGCACCGCGTCCATGCGCCGCGACCCAGCGTCTACGCGGAGTGACGCCGCGTCTACCCGGCGTGGCGTTCCGGTGAAAATCGGGCCCGCAACCGGTCCCGCCGCGGTTTGCGCGCCGCCCGGCCGCGACGCAGGATTTCTGCCACCATTTTGTTCGGTCTTTGTGCGCTCGAACGGGACGTTTGACGCACGTCCCCTTAGCCAGAATTCA
>CAZVWB010000076.1:0-9648 GCA_964631045.1 uncultured Planctomycetales bacterium | reverse complement strand
GGCTTCCTTTCCCCCTACTTCGTCACCAACACCGACAGCATGCAGGCCGAACTCGAAGACGCCTACATCCTGATCTATGAGAAGAAGATTTCGAGCCTGCGCGAGTTCCTGCCGCTGCTCGAAAAGATCGCCGGCACGGGCAAGCCATTCCTGATCATTGCCGACGAAGTCGATGGCGAGGCGCTGGCCGCGCTGGTCATCAACAAGCTGCGCGGCCTGCTGAAGTGCGCCGCGGTCAAGGCGCCGGGCTTCGGCGACCGCCGCAAGGCCATGCTGGGCGACATCGCCACGCTGACCGGCGGCACGTTCATCAGCGAAGATCAGGGCCTGAAGATCGAAAACGTCACGCTGGAGATGCTCGGAACCGCCAAGCGCGTCGTAATCGACAAGGACAACACCACGATCGTGCAGGGCGCGGGCAAGAAGAAGGACATCGAGGCCCGCATCAACCAGATTCGCGCGCAGATCGAGAAGACCACCAGCGACTACGATCGCGAGAAGCTCCAGGAGCGCCTGGCGAAGCTCACCGGCGGCGTCGCCGTCGTCACGGTCGGCGGCGCGACCGAAATCGAAGTCAAGGAGCGCAAGGACCTGGTCGACGACGCCTTCCACGCCACCAAGGCGGCCGCCGAAGAGGGCATCGTCGCCGGCGGCGGCGTCGCGTTCCTCCAGGCGATCAAGCCGGTCAAGGACGCGGCCAAAAAGGTCGAGGGCGACGAGGCGCTCGGCTACCAGATCGTCGCCAAGGCGCTGGAGTTCCCCGCCCGCCAGATCGCGGTGAACGCCGGCGTCGACGGCGGCGTGGTGGTCGACGAAATCCTGTCGCAGAGCAACAAGCGCTACGGCTACAACGCCGCCAAGGGCGAGTACGGCGACATGTTCGACGCCGGCATCCTCGACCCGGCCAAGGTCGCGCGGGTCGCGCTGCAGAACGCGGCGAGCGTTGCCGGCCTGCTGCTGACGACCGACGTGCTCTGCACCGAGTACAAGGAAGACAAGCACGAGAACATCGAGGGTGCGACGCGGTAATCGCGGGCGGGCTTGAGTCTGAAAACCCAGCGCCGGACACCGCGGGCCACGCGCACTGCAATAGTTTGAGCCGGCGGGCAGCGGCGAGTGCGACGCTCCGGCATTAGATTCTCGTCGCAGGGGCGTCAGCGCGAGCCGACGCCCCTGCGGCACAAGTGGACCGCATGCGGGAATCGGGCGATAGAATCACGCGATCGAGAATCGAGAGTGACTCAACGCGAGATTCAGATTCATGTCGCCTGGGCGCTGCAGGGCGCGACCCCGCGCTGGCGTGGTGCAGTCGCGCAGCGGCCAGTCGCGCGCGTGGAGTCGCAGCGCGTCGCATGTGCGTAGCGTAGGGCGCGCTTGTGTCGTCATGTAAAGCGCCGGCGACGACCAGCCAATGAAGTGAGATGGTGGCCAGCAAACGCGACTACTACGAAGTCCTGGGCGTCAAGCGCGACAGCTCCGCCGACGAGATCAAGCGCGCCTACCGCCAGGCGGCGCTGAAGTATCACCCGGATCGCAACAAAGAGGCGGGCGCCGACGAGCGCTTCAAGGAAGCCGCCGAAGCCTACGAGGTGCTCAGCGACGCACAGAAGCGGCAGCGCTACGACCGCTACGGCCACGAGGGCCTCAACGGCGTCGGCATGCACGACTTCTCGCACATGCGGGCCGACGACATCTTCAGCGTCTTCGGCGACATCTTCGGCGACATCTTCAGCGGCGGCGGGGGCCGGGCCCGCGGCGACCATGGGATCGACATTCAGGCGATCGTCGAGCTCGACCTGACCGAAGTCGCCACCGGCGTCGAGAAGACCCTCACCTTCGACCGCAACGACTTCTGCGACCGCTGCTCCGGCCGCGGCGCGGAACCCGGCAGCAGCGCCGTCACCTGCCGCACCTGCGGCGGCTACGGCCGCGTCGAGCGCCAGACCCAGATGGGGTTCTTCGTCACCCGCACGGTCACAGACTGCCCGAATTGCCACGGCCGCGGCCAGACGATCAGCAAACCCTGCCGCGATTGCGGCGGCTCCGGTCGCGCGCCGAAGGAATGCGTCGTCACGGTCAAGATTCCCGCCGGCATTCAGGACGGCCAGCGCATCCGCGATCGCGGCAAAGGCGAACCGGCGCCCAATGGCGCCGCGCGCGGCGATCTCTACTGCGTCGTGCAGATTCGCCCGCACCCGTTCTTCGAGCGTGACGGCGACCACCTGATCTGTCGATTGCCGATCAGCTTTACGCAGGCCGCGCTGGGTGCGAACCTCGACGTGCCGACGCTGACGGGCACGGCGCCGCTGCGCATCCCGCCGGGAACGCAGCACGGAGCGATCTTCAAGTTGTCGGGCAAGGGTCTGCCGAGCCTGCGCAGCGGGCGACTGGGCGACGAGATCGTGCAGGTGCTCGTCGAGATTCCCAGAAAGCTCAGCGCCAGACAGCAGGAGCTGCTGCGGCAATTCGCCGCCACGGAAGATAAGAACGTGCTGCCCGAGACCCGCGGCTTCTTCGACAAGGTGCGCGAGTACTTCACCGGTCGCGAGAACGAAGAAAAGCGCAGCGGCGGCTGAGCCGTCGCGACGCCCGACCGAACCCTGACGCCAGGACTGTGACGAGGAACTGTCGGAATGAGTGCTGCCGATACGCAGAAACCCGATTCGCCGGTCGCGGACATCGCCGCCGGCGCGACCCCGGCCGCCACGGACGACGCCCCGGCGGCGGCGACAGCGCCTGAAGACGAAGCGGCCGCGCTGCGCCGCGAGGTGGAGGTCTGGCGCGACAAGCACCTGCGGGCGATCGCCGACGCCCGCAACGCGCAGCAGCGCGCAGCCCGTGACAAGGAAGAGGCGATTCGCTACGCCGAGTTCGGGTTGGCCCGCGAACTGCTTCCGGTCATCGACGGCATGGAGCGGGCGTTGAAGGCGGCGACGTCTTCCCAGGGCAATCCGGTCGTGGATGGCGTGCGCATCGTGTACGACCAGCTTCTGAAGGTGCTGCGCGATCACGGCGTCTCGCCGATTGCCGCCGCCGGCCAGCGCTTCGACCCCGGCCGGCACGAAGCGCTGCTGCAACAGGCCAGCACAAGCGTGGCCGCGGGCGACGTGGTCGAGGAAGTGGAGCGCGGTTACATGATGAACGAGCGCGTGCTGCGCTGCGCCCGCGTAATCGTGTCGAGCGGGCCGGCGCAACCGGCGGAGTGATGCCGCGGCGGCGGCCTCCCGAGCCGCGCGTCGTCACCTGCTGAATTCCGCCTGTCCGCGAGAGGAAGACACATGCCGACGTACGACTACGCCTGCGAAGCGTGCGGTCACACTTTCGAGCAGTTTCAGTCGATCACGGCCGATCCGCTCAAGACCTGTCCGAAGTGCTCGCGCCGCGGCCTGCAGCGGTTGATCGGCGCGGGCGCCGGCGTCATCTTCCGCGGGGCGGGCTTCTACGAGACGGACTATCGCAGCGAGAGCTACAAGAAGGCCGAGGAGGCCGAAAAGAAAGCCGCTACCGCCGCACCCGACGCCAAACCCGGCGGCGACGCGGCCAAGAGCGGCGACGCCAAGCCCGCCGAAACAAAACCGGCCGCCGACGGCGCGAAGTCCGACCCCACTCGAAATGCGCCTAAGAACACGAACGCGGCGGCGAAGCCCGCGCCGGATGCACCGGCGAAGCCCAGCCGATCACGCAGTACCGGCGGCGCCAAACGAGGCGCTCGGCGGCGAACATAGTCACGCGGGCCGGGGCCATCGCGTAGCGCGGGCTGCCGCCGGCGGAGAAACGTCCATCCGGCGGGCGGAATGCCCGCCCCACCCTGCAAGCCGCGAGCTTTTGCTGGCGATGCGCCGCTCCGTACCGGCGCGTCCTGCGCGCTACGCGAGAATCTCGTACAATTCAGACCTATTGTCGAATTCGCCTCGGACACTCGCACAGGAGATCGGCATGCGGGCGCTTGCGTTCATCGTGTTCATCGCGGCGGCTGCGGCCCCGCTGTGCGGCGGAGACGGGACGCTGACCGACGCGCAGAAGTCCGAGCTCGCGCAGTACTTCGGCTTCGGCCCGATGCAGATTTACAAGATCAAGCCCGGCCTGCAGCAGTTGAAGATCGCCGATCTCGACGGCGACGGACGCAACGACATCGCCGTGGTGAACAGCTATCAGAGCCGCATCGAGCTGTTCTATCAGCCGGGGCCGAATGACAAGCCGACCACCCGGCCGGCCGCTCTGGACCCCAATGAGATTCCCAATCGCGGCAATCTGCGCGTCGAAAACGTCTCGGTGGCTTACTCGATCGCCGCGCTGGAGGTCGCCGATCTCACCGGCGACAAGCGCCCCGACCTGGTCTTCTTCGGCGAACCCAAGGAAGTCGTGATTCTGCCGGGCAAGCCCGACGGCGGATTCGGTCCGCCGGACACGGTCCGCGCGCCGGACGGCAACCCGCGCGGGGGCGCCCTGGCGCTGGGCGATTTCAACGGCGACGGCCGCACCGACGTGGCCCTGCTGGGACCGGAGGTCGTGCAGATCTTCCATCAGAAGCCGGCCGGGGGCCTGGCTGCACCCGTCCGACTGGTGCACAACATCAAATCGCCGCTGATGATGATGCGGGCCGACTTCAACGACGACCAGCGCGACGACCTGATTATCAGCGCCGACGAGGATCAGGCCGGCGCATACGTCATCCTGCAGGAGCCCAGCGGCACGCTCGGACCGACGCGCCGCGCGAACATCCCCAAGCTGCGAAGCGTCACGATCGCAACCGGCGCCGGCGGCGACGACCTGTACTCGATCGAATCCGCCACCGGCCACCTGCGGCACTATCGCTGGGCGACCGACGCGGCCCGCGCGACCGAACCCGATTGGCCGCAATTGCTCTACTCCTACCCCGTTCGCAGCAAGAGCAAGCGGCGGCCGGCCGACATCGGCGACGTGAACGGCGACAAGCGCCCCGACCTGGTCGTGATGGACCCCGATTCGGCGCAGCTCGTGCTATATGCATCCGCCGGCGACGCACTGGAGCCGGGCGTCGCGTTTCCGGGGCTGGTCAAGGGCGTCGATCTGTGCCTGGCGGACATCGACGGCGACGGGCGGTGCGAGGTTCTGTCGGTCAGCACTGACGAAAAGATGATCGGCGTCTCGCACTTCAAGGATGGCCGCCTGTCCTTCCCGGCGCCGTTGCCGACGCAGGGGGAGCCGCTCGGCGTTACCGCCGGCGCGATCAAGGCAGGCGGACCGCCGACGCATCTCGCGTACGTGACGAAGATCGACAAGAAGCCGAACCTGGTCATCAAGCCGTTCGGGGCGGACGGTCATGTGCTGCCGATCGCCGATCTGCCGGATGACGTGGCGGGGCTGCGGTTTGCGGATGTGAATCAGGACGGCCTGAGCGACCTGTTGCTGTTCGTGCGCTTCTCGCCGCTTCGCACATTCCTGCAGGGCGACGACGGCACGTTCGAGCTGTTCGGCGGTCCACAGACCCGCGAGGGTCTGGTGTCCACGGCCGCGCCGGAAGGCTTCGCCATGAGCGACGTCACCGGCGACGACAAGCCGGAAGTGCTGCTGATGCAGAAGAACCTGGCCCGCGCGCTGCGAATCGAAGGCGGACAGTGGACGGTGGTGGATCAATACAACACGGAGGCCGCCGACGCCGAGATCGGGGGACTGGCCGCGCTGCCCGGATCGACGGTCGGCAGCCCGATCCTGTGCCTGTACGACAAGAAGTCGCGCGACCTTTCCGTGCTCAAGCGCCGCGAGGACAACACGTACGGCGTGGCACGGACCATGCCGGCGGGCAGCTTCGAGCTCAGTCTGATGTCGCCGTTCCCCGTGGGCAGCGGCGGCCGCACCGCCCTGCTCATGGCTCACGTGCAGGGTGTCGCGCTGCTTCTGCCCGACGAGAACGCGCCGACGCTGGTCGAGCAGGCGTCGTTCGAGACCAACATGAAGGACGCCTGGCTGGCGGACGCGGTCGTGGGCGACATCAATCACGACGGCGTGCGTGACGTGATGGTCGTGGACATGCGCAAGGCGAACATTGAGATCCTCACCTCATTGCCCGATGGCGATCTGGTCAGCGCCACCCGCTTTCAGGTCTTTCAGGGCAAGCGCTTCCGCGACGAGCCGGACTCCGGCGGGCAGCCGCGCGAAGTGCTGTGCGGCGACGTAACCGGCGACAAGATCGACGACATCGTGCTGATCGCCCACGACCGGCTGATCATCTACCCCGGCCAGTGAGTCTGTAAACCTCCTGGCTTCACCTGCGTTCCTGAGCGGTTCGTGAGCTCGTGGGCGGGCCCAATGCCCGCCCCACCCCAAAAACTCAGAGGCTCACTGAGCTTGCGGGGCCGGCCCGAACCCTGATTCGACCGTAACCGCACCCGAATCCGGTCGATTTGGACGTTTTTCGGAGTCAGCGGTAGTACGTTTGCTCCATAACCTCATTTTGCGCCTTGGCTTATCTAGATTTGTACGAGTGCGCAAAAGTCCGCAAAAAATTGACCATTTGGTAAAGTTGAGTTATACTCCCCTTGTCGCCTGGATGGTCGCGGGCGCGCGAAGAATTCAGGCGTACGTGGCGGTGTGCAGAGCGCTGCGAAAGGCCCTTCTAACCAGTCGTTGATGCATAAATCGTTGAAGGAACTAGTTTTGGAGTCGACGGACATCGTCGACGTCATCGGGGAACGTATCGCCCTGAAAAAGAAGGGGCGAGAGTACGTCGGCCTTTGCCCGTTTCATCCCGATCACCGCCCATCGCTCAGCGTCAACCCGGAGAAGCGGATATTCATGTGCTGGGCCTGTCGCACCGGGGGCGACGTAATCAGCTTCGTCCAGAAGCGCGACGGAGTGGATTTCGTGGCCGCGGTGCGTCACCTGGCCGAGCGGGCCGGAATCGAAGTTGAGGACAAGCCCGACGCCGGCGGCCCGCGGATTCAGAAGGCGTCGCTCTATAAGGCGCTCGACTGGGCCCGGCAAATGTTCCATCGCGCGCTCGTCGAGGGCGAAGCCGGCAAGGCCGCGCTCGACTACGCGCTGGGCCGCGGCCTGTCGCGCGAGACGATCGACGCCCTGCACGTCGGGTTTACCGGCGGCGAGTGGGAGGAGTTGTTCCGCGCCGGGCGGCGAGCCGGGCTGCCGGATGACGTGCTGGTCGAAGCGGGGCTGGTTATCCGCCGCGACTCCGGCGTGGGCTGTTTCGATCGCTTCCGCAATCGGCTGATGTTCCCGATCCGCGATCCGCAGGGTCGCACGATCGGGTTCGGCGGGCGTACGCTGGTGGGCGATGATGCGAAATATCTGAACTCTCCCGAAGGAGTCCTCTTCGATAAATCGCGGATCCTGTATGGCTTCGATCGGGCGCGTCGCGCCATCGAGCAATCGAAGCGCGCGATTGTCGTAGAAGGGTACATGGACGCGATCCTCCTGCAGCAGCACGGCTTCACCAATGTGGTGGCTACCATGGGTACGGCCATGACCGAAGCCCACGCAAAGCTGCTGCGGCCCTGCGCTGAAGAGTTGCTCTTCTGTTTCGACGGCGACGACGCCGGTTATCGGGCGGCGGATCGCGCCGTGCCTCTGGCGCTCGCAGGGCAGTTCGACGTTCGCGTGGTGATCATGCCGGGCGGGATCGACCCGGCGGACTGTGTAATACAGCAGGGGCCGGCGGCGTTCGAGGCGTTGTTGCTATCCGCCGTCGACGCGCTACAATTCAAGTGGAATCGGACGTTTACGTCCTACGGGGAACGCGGGTCGCGCGGGCGCCGGCAGGCGGTGGAGGAGTTCCTGCGATTTGTCGCAGGGGCCAGCTCCGCCGGCGGCATTTCGGCGCTCGATCAGGCGATGCTGGTTGCGCGGCTGAGCGAGATGCTCGGCGTGCCGATCAGCGTCGTTCACGACCTGCTTTCGCGATTTCTGACCAAACCGCGAAGCGAAGCGCGTTCGGTTACGCCGGACATCTCAGATTCGTCGGCGTACGACGCTTCGATTCAAGGGCTGCCGACCGCACTGGTGGCGAGCGTTGAGGAGCTGTTCGGCCTGGCGTTGCAACGGCCGGACTGTTTCGGCGCTACGGACGAGGTGCTGGCCGAGGCGGCGTCTCATTGCCCGGCCTGGCAGCGATTTCACGCGCTCTGCGTGGAGATTGCGGAGGCGGAAGGCGGATTGTCGAGTGAGTCGCTGATGACTCGCTGCGACGATGCGTTGCTGTGCGAGTTGCTGTCGCGCGCGAGTGCGCGCGTCTCGCCGGCCGACGCGGCGGCCGCGGCCTATGCCGCGGCGCATGACCGGCTGAGCGCGGAGCTCGATCTGCTCCAGCTTGGCGAACTGCGCGGCCAGCTCAAGGGCCGCGGTGCGGACGATGCTGCGGCTAACGCCGTCTTCCGCGCGATGCTCGGGCTGGCGAGCCGCCAGAGCGGCCCGCTGCCAGGCGATGTGCGCCTGGGGACGACGGTGCGTCGCCCCGCGTGACGGCGAACATCCGCCCTGAATCGTGGAATCCCTCCTGGAAGGGAGTCGTGTGAATGTTGACAACGGATTTTGACCCGATCGAACAGAGCGTAACGCAGCTCATCGATCTTGCGAAAAATCGCGGTTATCTGACCTGGGAAGAGCTCAACGAGACTCTGCCCGACGAGGCCGTCTCGCCCGAGAAGCTCGAGAGCGTGCTGAACCGCATCGAGCAGAGCGGCATTCAGATGATCGACGAGATCGAGGCGGACAAGCTGCGCGAGAGCACGCGCAAGCGCGGCGACAAGCTCGAAGCGGGCGAAGCGCTGGACGAAGTCACCGAGGTCGACCTGGCCGAGGCCACCGCCCGGCGGATCGACGACCCGGTCCGCATGTACCTCACCCAGATGGGCGAGATTCCGCTGCTGGCGCGCGAGGAAGAAATCGCGCTGGCCAAGAAGATCGAGCTCACCCGCATGGCCTTCCGCCGCAAGGTGCTCGAGAACGACTTCTGCATGCAGACCGCCGTGGACATGATGCAGGCGGTCACCGACGGGCGCATGCCGTTCGACCGGACCATGAAAATCTCCACGACCGAGGCGCTGGCCAAGGCCACGATCATGAAGCGCCTGCCCGCGAACCTCGCGACGGTGCGCAAGCTGCTGGAGCTCAATCAGGCCGACTGGAAGGTGGTGCAGGACAGCCGCGCCGCGGCGGCCGCCCGCCGCACGGCCGAAGACCGCATCGTGCAGCGCCGCCGCCGGGCGGTGACGCTGCTCGAAGAGCTGCCGCTGCGCACCAGCCGCATCGTGCCGATGAAGCGGAAGCTTTCGGCGATGGTGGGCAAGATGGAGTCGATCCAGGTGGACCTGAAGCGCCGCGACAAGTCGCTGCCGCCGGACGAGGCGGAGGCGATGCGCGAGGAGCTGTCGGGCCTGATCGACCTGTGCATGGAGCCGCCGGACGATCTGCGCAAGCGGGTCGACGACTCGCAAAGCGTCTTCAAGGAGTATGAGGACGCGAAGCGCAAGCTGGCGGGCGGCAACCTGCGGCTGGTGGTGAGCATCGCGAAGAAGTATCGCAACCGCGGGCTGAGCTTTCTGGACATCATCCAGGAAGGCAACACGGGCCTGATGCGGGCGGTCGACAAGTACGAGTATCGCCGCGGCTACAAGTTCAGCACGTACGCGACGTGGTGGATTCGCCAGGCGATCA
>CAZVWB010000075.1:0-9776 GCA_964631045.1 uncultured Planctomycetales bacterium | reverse complement strand
CTACCACGCCGAGCGCCCGGTGCTGCGGGACGTGACGATTCACGTGCCCGGCGGCTGGACGGTGGCGCTGGTCGGCCCCAGCGGCGCGGGCAAGACCACCCTGACGAACCTCGTGGCGCGCTTCTACGACCCCACCAGCGGCGCGATCCGCCTCAACGGCCGCGACCTGCGGGACATCCGCCTCGCCGACTATCGGCGGCTGCTCGGTTTCGTACAGCAGGACAACTTTCTCTTCGACGGCACGATCGCCGAGAACATCGCCTACGGCCGGCGGCACGCGAGCCGCGAGGAGATCGTCGAGGCGGCCCGGCGGGCGAACGCGCACGAGTTCATCACGTCCTTTGGTCGCGGCTACGACACGCTGGTAGGCGAGCGCGGCGTCCGATTGTCGGGTGGGCAGGGTCAGCGCATCAGCATCGCCCGCGCGCTCCTGGCCGACCCGCAGATTCTGATTCTCGACGAAGCCACCAGCAACCTGGACTCGGAGAGCGAGCAGCTCATTCAGGCTTCGCTTCGCGACCTGCTGGCCGATCGCACGACTTTCGTCATCGCCCATCGACTCTCAACCGTCGTTCACGCCAACGCGATCGTCGTGCTCGAAGACGGCCGCATCACCGAGACCGGCACGCATGACGAGCTCATGGAACGCGAAGGGCGCTACCGACGCATGGTTGAGCGTCAGCAGCGCCGCGCCGCGGACAGTCGCGAGCCGGAGACCGCGGACTGGCTCGCCTGACCATCTACCAACGCCGTTAGTCGGAGACCGGCGTCAGCTCGATCTCGATCTCCTCGTAGTACAGCTCCGTGCGTCCTTCGAATCCGGAATCCGTGCCGACAATCAGCCACAGCTCGCCGGCGCTGCTGGCTTTCACGGGCTTGGACAGCTCGTGGAAGCGCACCAGCGAAACGTAGGGAGCATCCTGCAGATTTGGCACCGTGGCGCAGTCGATGCCGTTCGAAATGTCGTCGACGGATTCGCCGTCTTCGCCGTCGTTGCTTTGCTGTCCGAGGTCGACGTTCAGCCGCAGAATGCCCTCTGAATCCGCCGCGACCTTCGGCTCGACCGCGCTGACTCCCACTTTCAGAATCACCGCTTCGCCCGGCGCGCCGCCGATGCCGGCGCAGCCGTCCGGCGCGTTCGAGGCCACGACGACGCGATACCGCACCTCATAGCTCTCGCCGGGCAGGATTCCGTCGACCACGCTGAGCTTGCGGACCAGCAGCATCTGCAAGTCGTCTGACACATTGCTGCCGGCGATGCGATAGCCCGAGCCGGGCTTGTCGAGCTCTTCCGGCAGTTCCGCGATCTCGCTGACTGCGCCGACTCCGCTGCGCTGGTTCTCGGCGAAGTCCGCGAAGACCGCCGTCCAACCCAGCTTGCCCAGATCAAAATCGAACTCGCGTTCGATCTTGCCGCCCGGCTGCGGAAACACGCCCGTGCAGCCGGTTGCCGCCGCCGCTAACGCCCCCAGTCCCACCAACAACCAGTTTCGCATCACCAGATCTCCTGCTTGCATGGATGAAGACCGCCCGGGCGGCGAACCGCACCGCCGGCAGCGGCCTCCTTCTTTCAGGCGTCATCCGGCGACGAGGATCACGCCGCCGACGCCGACCTTGGAGATCTTTCAGAGAAGCGGCAAGCTGAAGGGACAGGGTTCGGACGGCGGAGCGAGAGCGGTTGCGCCACGTGAGCGGCGGTGTGGCGTGGTCCTAGCCCCACGCTCCGCCGTCGAAACCCCGGTTTTTTGGACTCGGCGGGCGGAACTCCGCAGCCATAGCTGACCGCCGGCGAGTCGAACGACGTGCGGGCGATGAACACTACGGGCTGGGTGGCGACGGGCGAGGAATCCCCCCCGATCCTGCCGCGTGGGGCAGGAATCCTCGCAATCCGTCGCCACCCAGCGCTTCCGCAGCATCGGCGCGCAACGTCCGCGCCCGCCGCACCAATACTGGCGTTGGAATTGGCCCCGATTTACAAAAAATCCTTGGAAAGCTGCTAGAATTTTCGATCGGTTGAGGAAAGGCCGTGCCCACGCAGTTGATGACCGATAATGATTTGGTTTCGGCGGCGGCGACAGGGGATCGCCACGCCCTCGCGGAGCTGCTGACGCGACATGCGCCGGCGGTGCGCGCCGAACTGCGTATCGCCGCGCGGTTCCAACACTGCCTCGAAGTAGACGACATCCTGCAGGTTACATTCTTCGACGCCTTCGCCGACATCGCGAGCTACGGCGGGGACGGGGCGGCGTTCGGCCGCTGGTTGGGGCGCATCGCGCAACGAAACCTGGTCGACGCCTACCGGCTCCTGGGCGGCAAGAAGCGCCTCCCGCAAACGGCCCGCCAGAACCCGCCGCAGACAACCGACCTGAAGTCGTGGCTGGAGGCGATCGCCATCGGAACCGATACGACGCCGACACGCTACGCGGTCCGCAACGAAAACCGCGATCTGCTGCGCGCGGCGTTGAACAAACTGCCGGCGGATTACGCGCGCGTGATCGAGGCGCATGATCTCGACGAACGCCCAATCGGCGACGTCGCGCAGATGATGGGGCGGACCGTCGGCGCGGTATACCTGCTGCGGCTGCGGGCGATCGATCGGTTGCGGTCGCTGCTCGGTCCGGCCGCCGATACGCAGGCGTCCGCGTAGGCGGCGCTCGCAGCAGGACAGCTCGCGTTCGCACGCAGGTCAGTCGAGCGAGTCGGTTTGCGCATGAGCCATCGAATCGAAATCTCACGCGACGAACAACTGGTGCGCGGCGTTCTCGCGCAGGTTCAGGCGGTGGATGCCTTGCGGACGCCGATCCTGGAGCGCATCGGCCGCTATCGGCTGACGCGGCCGCTCGGCGAAGGCGGCATGGGGATCGTCTACGCCGCCGAGCAGGATGAACCGCGGCGCACGGTCGCCCTGAAACTCATTCGTCCCGACCGGATGAGCCAGGCCGCACAGCGTCGCTTCCAGCGCGAGGCACAGGCGCTCGGCCGTCTGCAACACGCCGGGATTGCGCAAATCTTCGAGGCGGGCCTCGCGCACACCGAGTATGGGGAGCGGCCCTACTTCGCGATGGAACTGGTCGAGGGGGAGTCGATTACGAGTTACGCCGCCGGCCGACAGCTCACGGTCACGCAGCGGCTCGAGCTGCTGGCCGAAGTATGCGACGCCGTGCAGCACGCCCACGAGCAGCAGATCGTCCACCGCGACCTGAAACCGGCGAATGTACTGGTCGATGCGCGCGGTCGCGTGAAGATTCTGGATTTCGGCGTGGCCCGCGCGCTGGACGTGAACCCGACGGGCACGACCCTGCAGACCGATTTGGGTCAGCTCATCGGCACGCTCCCCTATATGAGTCCGGAGCAGGTGCGCGGTGACGCCACCGCGGTCGATCGCCGCTCCGACGTGTACTCGCTCGGCGTGCTGGCCTATGAATTGCTCTCGGCGCGGTTGCCGCTGCCCGTTCGCGGCAAGCCGCTCATCGAGGCGGCCCGCATCATCCGCGACGACGAGCCCGCGACGCTCAGCTCGCTGGACTCGAACTTGCGCGGCGACGTCGAGCTGATCGTCGCCAAGTGCCTCGCCAAGGAACCCGACCGCCGCTATCAGACCGCCGCCGACCTGGGACTCGACCTGCGCCGCCACCTGCGCGGCGAGCGGCCGATCGCCCGGCGGCCGACGGTTGGGTATCAGTTGGCGCGTTTCGCGCGCCGGCATCGCGCGTTGGTGGCGGCGACCCTGGCGGTGCTCGGGGCGATCAGCGCCGGCCTGGTGGTGTCGCTGCGCCTGTACTGGCTCGCCGAGCAGCGACTGACGGACCTGACGCAACTCGCCGACGGCGATCGCGTGGCGGAGCTGCGCGCCGAGATTCGGCGAATTCCCGCGACCGACGAAAACGTGCGCGTGCTGGAGGATTGGGTGCAGCGCGGCGAAGCGCTTGTGCGCCGCCTGCCGCAGCATCGCAAGACCCTGGAAGCGCTCGAAGCGCTCGGACACCCCGAAGCGCCGGATTCGCCGCGCCGCCGCCGCGTATGCGACGCGCAGTACGCGGAGATCGATGATGTTCGCCGGCTATACGACTCCGCCGCCGCGCGACTGAGGCTGATGAGCACTGGCCTGGTGAGCGTTCCGGAACAGCTCGTAGCCCAGGTCGCAGCCGAGGCCGATGCATATCGGGTGCGGATCGACCGCCTGATGGCGGAGATCGAGTCCACCCGGGTGCTTCGCTTCGACGACCCGGCGGATGAGTGGCAGCACCGTTCGCTGCTCCGGCTGATTGATGAGGTCGAGCAGTTCGCCGATCCCTCGGGAAACATCGGCACCCTGGGTTGGGGGCGGGCGCAACTGGCGTTCGCGCGCAACGTCAAGCGCCGTTCGATCGATGAGCACGCCGCTGCGTGGAGCGAGGTCATCGCGGCGATCGCCGATCCACGGGTCTCGCCGGCGTTCAACGGGCTGCGGATGACGCCGCAAGAAGGGCTCGCGCCGATCGGCCGCGATCCGCAGTCGGGCCTGTGGGAATTCAGCGTCATTCAGACGGGCGAGACGCCGCAGCGCGACGCCGCCGGAAGACTGGTGATGACGGAACAGAGCGCTCTCGTACTGGTGTTGCTGCCGGGCGGCACGTTCGACATGGGCGCTGCGCAGCCGTCGTGCGTTCGGCCGGACGGAACTCCGAATGCCGATCCGTTCGCCGCCAATTTCGACGGTCCTGTGACGGCCGTGTCTCTGGATGCGTTCTTCGTGTCGAAGTTCGAGATGACCCAGGGACAATGGCTGCGGTTCACCGGCGAGAACCCGAGCATGCACAAGCCGCCGAACACCGACGGCGACGAACCGATCTCGCTTCTGCACCCGGTTGAGAGTGTGTCTTGGACGACTGTCGACGAAGTGCTGGCGCGCCTCGGATTGTCGATCCCCACGGCGGCGCAGTGGGAGTACGCCGCGCGCGGCGGTACGACCACGCCGTGGTGGTTTGGTCTGGACCCTCGGATGGTCGCAGGCGCCGAGAACCTGGCCGACCGGGTATACGGCAGCCGCCGACCGGCCTGGGAGAAGTCCGACTCCTGGCATGAAGACGGCTTTCATCGCCATGCCCCCGTCGGGCGGTTTCGTGCGAATGCGTTCGGGCTGCACGACGTGCTGGGCAACGTCACCGAGTGGACATACGACGGCTCGTGCAGCTATAGCGTGCCCGCGCGGCCGGGCGATGGGCTTCGTTTCGGGGTGCTGATGGGTTCGGGGCTGCGCACCGCTCGTGGCGGCAACTTCCACCGTACCGTGACCGACTCGCGGAGCGGCGGCGGCAGCGCCTGGGAGCCGAGTACGCGCTTCGAGTGGTGTGGAGTGCGGCCGGCCCGGAAACTGATTCACCCCGATGCGTCCGCGCTGGCAGCGGCGCGATGAAGCGCGGTCAATCCGCCTCGGGTGCGTCCGCCTGATACAGCCCGCCGGTAGCCTCCAGCCAGTCGGCGATGCGGTCCGCCGCCGCGGCGGCGTCGTTGTCGGACACGTCGAGCAGAAGCCGCGGCATGCGCGACTTTGCGGCCAGCTCGCATAATGCGTCCTGCTCGCGGAAGAACGGGCGCAGGTCGTCGTACTGCTGGGGGTTGCCGGAGACGCGCAGACGATCCGCCCGGGCCGCCTCGAACGACTCGGTCCGCCGCGTGCAGAGCACCAGACGGAAGCCGAGATTCGCGAGGCCCTCGTCCACCCAACTGAGATCGTAGTGGCGGCCCAGATAGAGCTTCTGGTGGATTTGCGTCGAGAGATGAAACCGATCGATGATCCACGAATAGTAGCGCTGCAACTCGAACAGCCGCAGCCACGTCCGGTATGTTTCAAGCGCCTGCGTCTCCTCGTGGCGCTCGAAGTTAATCAGTCCGCGACCCCACGGCCGATTCGTAAACGCGCACCATTCGGCCGAAATGACGGGCGAGTGATAGCGGTATTTTCGCGGCCCGACGACGCGCGGGTGCTCGTTCAGCGCGAAGGCGATCTCGGTCTTCAGTGTCAGCCGCGTGCCCTCGAGCAGCACGTGCGGACAGAGCTTATTGCCCATCCGGTTGCTTCTCCATCGGTCCCGCCGTGCGCGGGCGTTTCAGTATCGCCGGGCGCGCTGTTTGCGAGCCGCCTCCAGCGTGTTCCGCAGCAGCATGGCGACCGTCAGCGGGCCGACGCCGCCCGGCACCGGAGAAATCGCGGAGGCGAGCGGCGCGACCGCTTCGAAGTCCACGTCGCCCACGGTGCGACGCACCTCGCGCCCGTCGGCGTCGCGTTCCGTCACGCGGTTGATGCCGACGTCGATCACCACGGCGCCCGGCCTTACGTGCTCCGCGCCGATCAGCCGCGGCCGGCCGACCGCGACGATCAGCAGATCGGCCGCGCGCGTGTGGGCGGCGAGGTCGGCGGTGAACTTATGGCATGCGGTCACCGTGGCTTCCTGTGACAGCAGGAACATCGTGACGGGCTTGCCGACGATGCGGCTCTGACCGACGACGACGGCGTTCGCGCCGCGCACCGGCAGTGCGCTGCGGCGGATCATCTCGTTGACCGCCAGCGCCGTGCACGGCGCGATGATCGGTTCGCCGTAGAAAAGCAGGCCGATGTTCGCCGGGTTGATGCCTTCCACGTCCTTGAACGGATCGATGCGGTACTGCGCCGCCGAGGCGTCCAAGGCGGACGGCAAGGGCATTTGAAGGATGATCCCGGTGACGAGCGGATCGTGATTCAACCGGTCGATCGTCGCGATCAGCTCAGTCTGCGTGGTCGACTCGGGCAGCTCGACCAGATCATACTGCACGCCGATCTGCACGCAGCGCTTCCGCTGGTTCTCGGCGTAGATGCGGCCCGCATCGTCGCTGCCGACCAGAATCGCCGCCAGTCGCACGGTGCCGTGATGCGCGTTGAAGTGCGCCACGTCGCGCGTCACCTGTTGCTGAATCTCGGCAGCGTATGCGGTTCCATCGAGAATGCGGGCGGCCATGATCCCTCTCGGCGGCGACGGCGCGCCGTGCAGCGACGCGCGGCGCAGGATCGCGGATGATATCGCCTGCGACGCCCCCCAGCGACGACGCGCGCTTCACGCGAGGTCGGCCAGATTGGTTTCAAGCCAGCCACGGTCCTCTGCATCTGCGATGCCGGCGGTCAGGTCTCTTGCGGCGCTGCGGTGTTGGGCCAGCAGCGCCGCGTCTCCGATCACCTTCGCGGCCCGTGCAAGCGCCTCGTGTGCAAACGCCAGGTCGAACCCGCCGATGCCGTGCGTCTCGCACAACTCAAGTGTGCGGCGGGCGTGAAGCGCGGCCGCCTCGCCGCGGCGCAGCACCGCGTAGACCCGCGCCAGCAGCCACTCGCTGCGGGCCGCCTTGACCGGACCCGCATCGAGCTGCGACCAGTGCCAGCGCGAGGCGTGTGCGGCGCTCAGCATGTTCTGGTCGTCCGCGTCGGAGCGGGCCGGCTTCTCCAGATACTCCCACACCTTGTTAAACAGCCCCGCCGCGAGCTGGCGCTGCAGGTCCGGGGCGAGCTGAGGCAAAGGCGTTGCCATCGTGTTCCTCCAACTCCGGCATGGAACGGTGCGCGACCGGCGCTTCGCACTGGGCGCCGCGCGACGCGCAGCGCGCGCCGCGGCGCATCACGCTCTTCGGCCGTCGGCGACGGATACAATCGCGGCGCTATGCCGCACGCTCGATCCGACAACGAGTTCGACGTGGCCATCGTCGGCGCGGGCGCCGCCGGGCTGGCTACGGCGATCTTTGCCGCGCGGCGCTGTCCCGGTCGGCGAATCCTGGCCCTCGACGGCGCGAAAACGCTCGGCGCCAAGATTCTCGTTGCCGGCGGCGGGCGCTGCAACGTCACCAACGCCCGCGTGACGCCGGAGGATTTCAACGGCGGCAGCCGCAACTCGATCCGCCGGGTGCTGGCGGCGCTGCCCGTACCGCAAACCGTGGCGTTCTTCGACGAGATCGGCGTCGCGCTGCACGAGGAACAGTGGGGCAAGCTCTTTCCGGACAGCGAAAGCGGTCGCACGGTGCTGGCCGCCCTGCTTCACGAGTGCGCGAAACGCGGCGTGCTGCTGCGCACGGGGGCGCGCGTACACAGTGTGGTCGTCGACGGCGCGGCAGGACCGGCCGCATTGCCGCCCGCCGCCGGTGAGACCGGTTTCCGACTCGAAACCGCGGCCGGGGGCTTTCGGGCGCGCTGCGTGGTGCTGGCGACGGGCGGGCTGGCGCTGCCGAAGTCCGGCAGCGACGGCGGCGGGTATGAGCTGGCGCGACGCCTCGGGCACTCGATCACGACGACGACGCCGGCGCTCGCACCGCTGCTGCTGGACGGCGACTGGCACGCGCCGCTCGCGGGCGTCTCGCACGAAGCCGAGATTGTGATAGCCGCGGGTGGTCAGCGCCCGCAGCGCGCCCGCGGTCCGCTGCTGTGGACGCACTTCGGCATCAGCGGTCCGGCGGCGATGGATGCATCGCGACATTGGCTTCAGGCCAGCGCGAACGGCGCGGACCCGACGCGCTTACACCGGGACGGCGCCGACGCGACACCGCCACGCGCCAGCGGCATGAACACGACGCCGCTCCGCGCTGACGGTGCGGACGCGACACGGTCATGCCCCGCCGGCGCCAACTCACCGCCCCGCGGCTCCGATGCCGCGGTCCGCGCGACGCTGAGCTTCCTGCCCGACCTGACGCCGGAGTCGGTAGAAAGTTGGCTGATAGAGACGGCCCAGGCTCGCCCGCGCGGTACGCTGGGCGGAGCGCTCGCGGAGCGGCTGCCCGCGCGGGTGGCGACAGCGCTGCTCGCCGCGATGCAGATGCCGGGCGAGACGCAGCTCGCCCAGCTCGCGCGACCCGCGCGCCGCACGCTGGCGTCCGCGCTCACACAGTGGCCCCTGCCGATTCGCGGCAGCCGCGGGTACACATACGCCGAAGCCACCGCCGGCGGCGTGCCGCTCGATGAGATCGACTCCGCCACGATGGCGTCGCGCCGCTGCCCCGGGCTGTTTCTCGTCGGCGAAATCCTGGACGTTGACGGCCGGATCGGCGGGTTCAACTTCCAATGGGCGTGGGCCAGTGCGAAAGTGGCGGCGGAGGGCCTGAAGCGCATCCTGGACGGCGTCGCGCGGCACGCGGCGGCGCCGCCCGTCAATCCCGAGTTCTGAAGTGGGCGGTAAGGGACTCGAACTGCCCCGGTTTTCTTCGGGAAAGTCGGGGGACGCGGAATCGGGCGGCAGCAAATCCGGCAACACTGGCGCAGGTTTCGGTGATCCGGCGGGCCAGCCGACGCCCGCCGAATCCGAGTTGGCGGCGGTCGTCGCGGCGTGGCCCGCGCTCCCGCCGGCGATTCGCGCGGCGATCGTGGCGCTAGTGAACGCGAGCACGCCGGCGCGTTAACCTCGGCCCGCCGGGACGGGCGGCATAGGGGGTCGGAATTGTGGGGCTGCGCGTTGCGGGGTACCGCTTGCCCCAGACTAGCTTTTCGCGCACGTTTTCGGCGGTGTCGATGTTGTCGGCACAAGCGTTAACATGACATTCGCGGGAGCCGGCTGATCCCCGGCGAACCCGCCCGCGTGCGGCCGGACGCGCTACCCACGGCGCACGCGGGCGCGGCCCGCTGAGGTAGCGCATGCCCGCCCCATCCATCGACGAAGCGTCGCGCGCGGTCCACGAATTGGCCGTGGGCGCGGACGCGCCGACACTGGCAACACTCTTCGCGATGCTCCGCGTACGGCCGCGAGCGCGAGGCGGCAAAGTGCGCGCGTTTTCTAAGCGCGAGGCATCGG
>CAZVWB010000074.1:0-9905 GCA_964631045.1 uncultured Planctomycetales bacterium | reverse complement strand
GAATGCCAGCTTCCCAAGCTGGACGTCGTGGGTTCGAATCCCATCGCCCGCTTTTGACGTAAAGGACGCTGACGTCGCTAGTTGCGACGACCCGCCCGCAAGGTGGAGCGGCCGTGACCCGAGGCGCGATTCGTGTAGTGTACACGATCGCTTTTGGGAGACGGTCGTGACCGCGAAATCCCAACGGCTGCCCAAGTTCCGCATCCACAAGTTCACGCAGCAGGCGTACGTCGAGCTTTCCGGCCGGCGCTTTTACCTGGGCCTGCACCACACGCCCGAGGCCCGCCAGCGCTACAACGCGCTGGTCGCCGACTGGCTGGCCAACGGCCGCCAGCTCCGCGTCGCGCCGCAGGCGGTCACCGTCAAGGAGCTGATCGCGCGCTACTGGCTCTTCGCCGAGAAGTACTACCGCGACCCCGACGGCACCGTGTCGCGCGAGCTCGACAACATCCGTGACGCGATGCGCCCGGTGAGGGAGCTGTACGGCGAAACGCTCGCGAAGGATTTCGGCCCGCGGGCGCTCCGGGCCGTCCGCGAGAAGATGATCGGCACGCTCTGCCGGCGGAATATCAACTGCCGAATCGGACGGATCAAGCGCGTGTTCCGCTGGGCGGCCAGTGAGGAGCTCATCTCCGGCGAGGCTTACCACGCGCTCCTCTCCGTCGACGGGCTGCGGCGTGGACGCAGCGAAGCGCGCGAGAGCGAACCTGTCCGACCTGTGGCGGACGAGGATATCCAGGCAATCCGGCCATTCGTGAGCTGCCAGATCTGGGCGATGATCGAGCTCCAGCGTCTGACTGGGGCGCGCTCGGGCGAGATCGTCATCCTGCGCCCGGTCGATGTGGACATGAGCGGGAAGATCTGGGTCTACACGCCCGCCAGGCACAAGACGGCGCATCACGGCTACGAGCGTCGCATCTATCTGGGACCGAGAGCGCAGGAGGTGTTGCGCCCGTTCCTGCAGCGCCGCGTGGACGCCCACTGCTTCTCGCCGGCTGAGGTCGATGCCGAGCGCCGGGCAGCACTGCACGCGAAGCGCATGACGCCGGCGGGCCAAGGCAACGAACCGGGTACCAATCGCAAGGCGAACCCGGAGCGCAAACCAGGCGAGGTCTACACGGTGAGCGCGTACCGCACCGCGATCGCCCGCGCGTGCCGACGCGCCGGCATCGCAGAGTGGCATCCGCATCAACTTCGGCACGCCGCTGCTACGTCGCTCCGTCGCGACTTCGGCCTCGAGACGGCGCGGGTGATTCTGGGCCACCGCAGTGCAGCGGTCACGACGATGTACGCGGAGGCCGACCAGCAGAAGGCCGTCGAGGCGATGAGCCGGGTCGGATAACCGCGTGGCAGATCGACTGGCAATGTGAAGGGCTCGGGATCGGCGACGATTCCGGGCCCTTCTGCTCTTGCGGGCATCGAGCGCGCCCTTGCGCGCCCCTTCCGCATCCCTTGCGCGCCCTCAAGCCACGAAACGAAATGCGATAACTGCCCCAGAACGAACTGGAGCAGAACGCATGGCAATCGACATTCAAACCGAGTCGCTGCTGAGCCTGACGGAGGCGACCAAAGCGCTTCCCCGGGTGAATGGCAAGCGGCCTTCGATCTCAACGCTTTGGCGCTGGTGCCGCCGCGGGTTGCGCGGCGTGCGGCTGGAATATGTCCGCGTTGGGCGCGGCATCGCGACCAGCCACGAAGCGCTCAATCGGTTCTTCAACTCCCTCGCGGCCGCGGACCCAACAGCAGTTCCGCCGGCGATCTCAGAGAGACCGCCAACGATCAACGCCAGCGGAAAGGCCCGCCAGCAGCAACTCACAGACGCGGACTGCGTTCTCGATCGGGCGGGCATCTGATGGACACACAACGTCGTCAGCCACCACTCGTCTCCATCGGCCAGGGCGACTTCCGTCGCGACTACCACCCCGAGGACCTGGGCATGAAAGCCACGCCTGTCGATTCGTTGAACCTTCGCTTCCTGATCCGCGAGCCTGCGGACGTCTATCACGCCAAGAGCGCGGACCACCTGACGTCGCACTCGCTGAGCGAGTTTCGCCGCTGCCCGCTCTTGTATCGCAAGCGCGAGATGGGCCTCGTGCCCGAGCGCGACACGACGGCGTACATGATCGGCCGGGCCGCTCACACGCTGATCCTCGAAGGCCGCGAACGCTTCGGCCGCGAGTACGCCGTCGGCGGCCCGATCAACCCGAAGACCGGACAGCCGTTCGGATCGCAGACCAAGGCGTTTGCGGAGTGGGCCGCTCAGCAGAGCAAGCCGGTACTCAGCGACACGCACGCGGCGCTGGTCGAGCAGATGGCGGCAGCGGTCGCGGAACACCCGGTCGCGCGGGACATGCTCCGCGGCGGCGTGGCCGAAGGCGTGGTCCGCTGTCGTTATCGCGAACACCCGTGCCAAGCCCGCATCGACTGGATCGCCAACGACCCGCAGGTCGGGATCGTCGACCTGAAGACCGCTGATGAACTCGACGGTTTCGAGTTCGCCCTTCGCGCCCTCGGCTACGTCCACCAGCTCGCCTTCTACCGCACGCTCGTTTCCGTCGCCTGCGGCCGGGTGCTGCCACTCCATGTCGTGGCCGTCGAGAAGCGCGAGCCGTTCCGCTGCGGCGTCTGGCAGATCGCACCGGCGGTACTCGATCAGGCGCAGGCACAGAACGACGAAGCGATGGACGAACTGCGGCGCTGCCGCAACACGGGGAACTGGTTCACGCGATTCGAGGAACTGCGCGTCGTCGATCGGCTGTGAGCACCGGCCCGGGGCCGGGTGCGCGGCCGCAAGCCCCACCCCTCGCTCGATGCGGCCGCCGGTTCCCCGCTCGGCCCCGCGCCCGTGCTCATCGTCACGAATGACCTGTTGACCAGGAGAACGGAATGAGACTCAGTGATGTGCAACGCGGCCGGGCCAGCGCCCCACGCCGCACGCTCGTGTACGGAACGCACGGCATCGGTAAATCGACCTTCGGCGCGATGGCCGACGTGCCCATCTTCATCCAGACCGAGGACGGCCTGGCGGCGATCGAGTGCGAACGCTTCCCGCTCGCGCGGCGCTACGGCGACGTGATCGCGGCGCTCGGCGAGCTGTACTCGCAGCCCCACGAGTACCGCACACTCGTGCTCGACTCGCTGGACTGGCTCGAGCGCCTGATCTGGGCCGACGTCTGCGAGAAGCGCGGCGTCGAAAGCATGGAGGACATCCCGTACGGCAAGTCGTACGTCTTCGCGCTGACGCAGTGGCGCGAGGTGCTGGCCGGGCTGGACGCGCTCCGCAACGAGCGCGGCATGAACATCGTCCTGATCGCGCACGCCCAGATTGAGCGCTTCGCCAACCCCGAGACGGACACGTACGACCGCTACAGCCCGCGCCTGCAGAAGCAGGCCTCGGCGCTCGTCCAGGAATGGTGCGACGAGGTGCTGTTCGCGACCTACAAGGTCCACACGAAGACCGTGAACGAGGGCTTCGACCGCAAGCGTGTCCAGGGCATCGGCACCGGCGAGCGCATCGTCCGCACGACCGAACGCCCGGCGCACGTGGCGAAGAATCGCCTCGGCCTGCCCGAGGAGATCCCGCTCGACTTCCGCATCTACGCCGCGTTCGTGCGCGGCGAAGACCCGCTCGCGACCAACGTCAACGAACCCGCCGAACAAGGAGCCTGAACGTGGCCAATCTGAACTTCAACGCGACCGATGTGGACCCCGCTGTGGGGTTCGATCCGATTCCCGCCGGCAAGTACCTCGCCGCGATCACCGAGAGCGAGATGAAGACGACCAAGAGCGCCGGCGGGCAGTACCTGCAACTGACGCTGCAGATCCTCGAGGGCGAGTACAAGGGCCGGCTGCTGTGGGCGCGGCTCAACCTGGACAACCCGAACGCGACCACCGTGAAGATCGCGCGGGCCGAACTTTCGGCCATCTGCCGCGCGGTGGGCGTCATGTCGCCGAAGGACTCGGCCGAGCTGCACAACCTGCCGCTCATCATCAGCGTGGGCGTGAAGTCGCGCAAGGACAACGGCGAGCCGTCCAACGTGATCAAGGGCTACGCCAGGCGCGAAGCGGCCGCGCGGCCGGCCACGACCAACGCCTCCAGCAACGGGAAGGCCCCGTGGCAGCGTTGACGCAGACATTCGAGCTGCCCTTCCCGCCGTCGGTGAATCACTACTGGCGGCGGGTCGGGCCGCGCACGCTGATCAGTCGCGGCGGGCGGCGCTATCGCCAGGACGTCACCCGGCGATTGCGATCACGGAGCGTGCTCACCCTGCGCGGGCGCCTGCATGTCCACGTGATCGCCTGCCCGCCGGATCGACGGCGGCGCGACCTCGACAACCTGCAGAAGGCGCTGCTCGACGCGATGCAACACGGCGGCGCGTACCTGGATGACTCACAGATCGATCGGCTGGACGTGGAACGTGGGCCGGTCGTGCGCGGCGGCAAGGTCATCGTGACGATCACGGAGGGCCGCTGAGTGGAGCTGCGAACCTATCAGCTCGAGGCCATCGACGCGGTGTATGAACACCTGCGGGGTCGCGACGACAACCCGTGCGTCGTGATCCCGACGGGCGGCGGCAAGACGCCCGTCATCGCGACCATGTGCCGGGATGCCGTGGTGCGCTGGAACGGCCGCGTGCTGATCTTGGCCCACGTGAAAGAGCTGCTCGAGCAGTCAGCTGAGAAGCTGCGGCTGATCGCGCCTGACGTTCCCGTGGGCATTTACTCCGCCGGCCTGCGTCGCCGCGACCTCGGGTACGCGGTCACGATTGCCGGCATTCAGTCGATCTATCAGCGGGCCACCGACATCGGCCAGGTGGACCTGGTCATGGTCGATGAGGCGCACCTGATTCCGCCAGACGGCGAGGGGATGTACCGGCAGTTCCTGGCCGAACTGAAGCAGACGCACCCGCTGATGCGCGTCATCGGCTTGACGGCGACGCCGTACCGGATGAAGTCCGGCACGATCTGCGCGCCGGAGAACATCCTCAACCATGTCTGTTACGAGGTCGGCGTGCGCGAGTTGATTGTGCAGGGCTACCTGTCGCAACTCCGCACCAAGGCCGGATCGCAGCGGCCGGCGTACGAGCAGCTCCACGTCCGCGCGGGCGAATTCGTGGCCAGCGAGGTCGAGGAGCTGATGGATAACGAAAACCTCGTGCTGGCCGCCTGTCGCGAAATCATCGAGCACACGAGGGACCGCCGCGCGGTGCTGATCTTCGCCTCGGGCATCAAGCACGGCGAGCACATTGCCGACGTGCTGCGAACGCGGCACAAGGTCGAATGCGGCTTCGTCTGCGGCGATACGCTGCCGTTCGAGCGCGACGAGACGCTGCGCCGCTTCCGCAGCGGCGAGCTCAAGTACCTCTGCAACGTCAACGTGCTGACGACCGGCTTCGACGCCCCGCACATCGACTGCGTCGCGCTGGTGCGGCCGACGATGTCGCCGGGGCTCTACTACCAGATGGTCGGACGGGGCTTCCGGCTGCATCCGGGCAAGCGCGACTGCCTGGTGCTCGACTTCGGCGGCAACGTCCTGCGTCATGGCCCGGTCGACGCGATCCGCCTGGCTGACCCCGAATCGAAGGGCAACGGACAAGCGCCAGCCAAGCAGTGTCCCGAGTGCAACGAGATCATCGCCGCAGGGTTCGGGACGTGCCCGCAGTGTGGCCACGTCTTCCCGCCGCCCGAGCGCCGCAGGCACGACTCCAGCGCCAGCGACGAGGGCATCCTCTCCGACCAGGTGACACGCACCGAGTACGAGGTCAGCGACGTCTTCTACGCGGTCCACACCAAGCGCAACGCCCCGCCCGACGCGCCGCGGACGATGCGGGTTGAGTACCGCGTCGGGTTCAACGCGTATGTCTCGGAATGGGTCTGCTTCGAGCACGACGGCTACGCGCGGGAGAAGGCCATCGCCTGGTGGCGCGCCCGCTCGAACGAGGCCGTGCCGGAAACCGTCGAGCAGGCCGTTGAGTGGGCCCAGGACGGCGCGCTAGCCAAGCCGCTGGCAATCACTGTCCGGCGGAAGTCCGGCGAGTACGACCAGATCGTGGCGCATCGCCTCGGCCCCAAGCCGCCGCGGATGGACTCTGAGGATGGCCTACCCGAGCCCGCGGCGATCAGCGATGACGAGGTGCCCTTCTGATGGCTGCGCCGACGATGCTCCAGGCCGCGCTGTGGTACGCCGACCTCGGCTACGCGGTGTTCCCTTGCGCACCGGGACGCAAGACGCCGGCGACGGAGCACGGGCTGCTGGACGCGACCACTGACGTGGAGCAGATCGCTCGTTGGTGGAAGGAGCAGCCGTCGGCAAACGTGGCCATCCGAGTGGACGGGCTGCTGGTCGTCGATGTCGACGGTGCCGAGAACCCGTGGCTGAAGGATGACGACGAGCGCCGCGGTGAGATCGCAGCCGCGCCAACGTCGCAGACGCCGCGCGGGGGGCGGCAGTACTTCTTCCGGCAGCCGGCGGGGCGAACGTGGCGCAACACGGCCGGCCGCCTGGCCGAGCACGTGGACACGCGTGGCAACGGCGGCTACGTGCTGGTCGCGCCGTCGGTGGTCGACGGACGCTGCTACGCCTGGGCCGAGGAACGCGAGCTTGCCGTCGCGCCAACGCGCTTGCCCGAACCGCCGACCTGGCTGGCGGAGTTGCTCGACGCGCTGGCGGTGACCAACGGCGCTGATGCCGGAGGCGACGCATCGCGCGCCAACCCGATCCCGGAGGGCCAGCGGAACGCCACGCTGGCACGGCTCGCCGGCGTCATGCGGCGGGTCGGCATGTCGCAGACCGAGATCTTCGCCGCGCTCCAACAGGTCAACGCCGACCGCTGCTCACCGCCGCTGCCGCTGCGCGAGGTCGAGCGCATCGCGGTGAGCGTGGCGCGCTACGAGCCGGACTCGATCTCGGTCGCGGTCGTTGAAGACCTCTGGCGGCAGGACTTCGCGCCGAAACCGCCGCCCGGGCCGCTGAGTGTCCGAACGCTGCTGCGGGCCTACACGCAGCTGCGAGCGCCGATCATTCAGGGGCTGCTGCGTCGCGGCGAGACGATGAACATCATCGCGCCGCCCAAGACCGGCAAGAGCTGGCTTGTGCTGGGTCTGGCGATGGCCGTCGCGACCGGGCGGAAGTGCCTGGGGGCGTTCGACACAGTCGCCAGCGACGTGTTGATCATCGACAACGAGCTGCACCTGCAGACGCTGGCACACCGCATCCCGCAGGTCGCGGAGGCGCTGTGCATCGGCCTGGACGAAATCGCCGAGACGATCCACCTGCACAGCCTGCGCGGCCAGCTCCGCGACATCTTCGCGCTGCGCGAGTACTTCGACGGCATCGAGCCGGGCCGGTTCGGCCTGATCGTGCTCGATGCGATGTACCGCTTCATGCCGCGCGAGATGGACGAGAACGACAACGGCACGATGGCCGGCATCTACAACCACATCGACGCGCTCGCGGATCGGCTGGCCTGCTCGTTTGTATTGATCCACCACGCGACGAAGGGCAACCAGTCTGCCAAGGCGGTCACCGACGTGGGGGCCGGGGCCGGCAGCCAGAGCCGGGCGACGGACACGCATCTCGTGCTGCGGCCGCATGAGGAGCCGGGAGCCGTGGTGCTCGAGGCCGCCGTGCGGTCGTGGCCGCCGGTCGAGCCGCTGCCGCTGCGCTGGACGTTCCCGATCTGGTCGCCAGCGGCCGAACTCGATCCAACGCGGCTGCGGGTCGAGAAGCCGAAACGCCGGCCGGGCGAAGCCGCCGATGTGCCGCGCGCCGAGCAGGTGCAGGACTTCGTGTCCCGCTTCATCACGGCCGAGCCGCAGACGCGTTCGACCATTCTGCAGGCGGCGACGGGGAGCGGGCTCTCGGGGCGCGTGTCGCAGCGGCTGCTGCACACCGCTGAGGAACTCGGGCTGATACACCGCTGGAGCTTCGGCAGCCATCGGCCGACCTGCTACGCGACGCGGGCCAAGCCGGCAAAGGGAGGCGACCGTGACGACGCATGAGACATCGTGGCGGCGCGCCGTGCGCTCAAACGGATCGTGTGAGCGCGCTTCGTGTGAGCGCATGGCGCGCTCATACGGGGACGGTTCTTGCTCGCGCCGTGTGTGCGCGCACACCCCCCATACCCCCCATGTGTGTGCCGCCACGGCGGCCACACACGTGTGGGCGCATTGCGCGCGCTCACACGATGAGCGTCGGAAACCCGACAGTGCGCGAGTTCACGCAGGGGCGCAGGGCGGACCGGCCGGCCACGGTTCCTCCGTGGCCAAAAAACGCCCGGAGGGGACGCGGGAACGCCCACCGTTGGCGACAGAGTTTGTTTGTCCCGTCCGGGCGGCGGTTTGGAACCGCGACAGGACGCGTTTGGGGCCGCCGTGGGCGACGCGGGGCGCGGGCGTGGTACGTCGCTACCACGCCGTCGCGTCCGTCGCAACGTGGCGTACCCGTGGCGGCCATGTGGCCGACGCGGCGGCGGTGCCGCAAGACGGTTTGACGGGAGACATGCGATGGTGACACCGGATGACCGGATGACGGTTCCGATCGAGCATCTGCTGTTCTTGGCGTCAGAGCACGTTAACCGGTGCGTGGGATGGCTCTCGCTGCCCGCGGAGAAGCTCGCCCGGCCAGAGGTGCAGCAGATCCTTCGAAACGAGGACGACATCGGCCATGCGAACCGGACCGCGCTGCGTCTGCGCGCCGCCGAAGTTGTACGGGTTTGCGAGCGGATCGGGCTGCGTGGCTGCACGATCGCCAAGGTGCGCGACAACCCGTTCCTGGTCGTCATGGCCATCGAGTGGCAACTGCAACGCCTGGAAGGAGGCAGAAAGTGAACATCGAGACCCGGCCGCTGGCCGACATCAAGCCGTACGAGAAGAACCCGCGCGACAACGATGCGGCGGTCGACGCGGTCGCGCAGTCCATCCGGCAGTTCGGATTCCGCCAGCCGATTGTCGTCGATGGCGAGGGCGTCATCGTCTGTGGGCACACGCGCTGGAAGGCGGCGCAAAAGCTCGGGCTTGAGAAGGTGCCCGTGCATGTCGCCCGCGACCTGACGCCCGAACAGATTCGCGCATACCGCATCGCCGACAACAAGACCAACGAGCTGGCGACGTGGAACCTGGAGCTGCTGCCGCTTGAGATTGCGGAGCTGCGCGACGCCGGCATCGACTGGTCGCTGCTCGGCTTCGACGCCGACGACCTGGCGAAGCTGTTCGACGCTGCCGACGGTGTGAAGCCCGGGCTCACCGATCCCGACGACATCCCCGCGCCGCCCGATGAGGCGGTCACGCGGCCAGGCGACCTGTGGATTCTCGGAGACCACCGGCTGCTATGCGGCGACAGCGGATCGTCCGCTGATGTCAATCGCTTGCTCGACGGGCAGCCCGTTCACCTTGTGAACACCGACCCGCCGTACAACGTCAAGGTCGAGCCACGCAGCAACAACGCGATCGCGGCCGGGTTGTCGTCGTTCCAGGCGTCCGACGCAAACGTGCGGTCGGATTACAACTACGCCAAGGGCCGCGAGGATCACGCGGCATGGCAGCGCACTCATCACCAGGGCTTCGACCTGGCCCGCGACCCGGAGAAGGCCAAGCGCACGACAATGAAGCTGCGCCCGAAGGACCGGCCGCTGGCGAACGACTTCGTCAGCGACGAGGCCTTCGACAAGATGCTTGCGGCGTGGTTCGGGAACATCGCCCGCGTGCTGCTGCCCGGCCGCTGCTTCTACATCTGGGGCGGCTACGCGAACTGCGGCAACTATCCGCCGGTGCTGAAGGCCTGCGAGCTGTACTTCTCGCAGGCGATCATCTGGGTGAAGGCGCATCCGGTCCTTACGCGCAAGGACTTCATGGGCAACCACGAGTGGTGTTTCTACGGCTGGCGGGAAGGCGCGGCCCATGTGTTC
>CAZVWB010000073.1:0-10346 GCA_964631045.1 uncultured Planctomycetales bacterium | reverse complement strand
CGCTGTGGAGCCGCTTTCATTGACGGGCGAATACTGGGTCGCGCTGCGCGCGGAACAGATTGGGTCAAGTGAGCATGCGGCTCGCCCGTCGCGATCGGCCCAGTGAGCAGGATGCCCGCGCCACCCGCGGCCCAGCGGGCAGGATGCCCGCTCCACCCGCGGCGCAGCGGGCAGGATGCCCGCGCCACCCACGGACCCGTGGGCAGGATGCCCGCGCCACCCACGCGACACAGCGGGCAGAATGCCCGCTCCACCCACGCGGCTCCACCCATGATGGTTCACCCTCGCCACTCCACCCATGATGCTTCACCCACGCGGCTCCACCCATGAAGCTCCACGTGCGACCGGCAATGCAGAGAAAGCACCCGCACCCCGATCGTGGCCGCGTTCATCGCCGCTTCTCCGCGGCGACGCGACCGCGCTCGCCCAGCACCCGCGAAAGCTACGCGCGGTAGAAGGACTTTAGCGCCTCGACCACCGCCACCTGCTGCGCGTCGGTGAGCTCCGGATACATCGGCAGCGCCAGCACCTCCGCCGCCGCCTTCTCAGCGTGCGGGTGGTCGCCGGGCTTGCCGCCGAATTGGAGGAAACACTTCTGGAGGTGCAGCGGCAGCGGGTAGTAGACGCCCGAGCCGATCTGCCGCGAGGAGAGGAACTTCACCAGCTCGTCGCGGCGCTGCACGCGGACGATGAACTGATGATAGACGTGCCGCGACGCCGGGTCGGCCGGGGCGATTACGTCCGGGGCGAGCTGCGCGGCTTCCAGCAGTACGCGATAGCGCGCGGCGCGGGCGCGGCGCTTCTCGGTCCACTCCTCGAGCTTGCGCAACTTGATGTTCAGGATGGCCGCCTGCAACGCGTCGATGCGGAAATTGCCGCCGACCATTTCGTGGTAGTACGTGTGGCCGCTGCCGTGGATGCGCAGCTTCTTGCATAATTCGTAGAAGCTCGCGTCGTTGGTGGTCAGCGCGCCGGCGTCGCCGATCGCGCCCAGGTTCTTGGTGGGATAGAAACTCAGGCAGCCGCACAGCCCGAACGACCCCGCCCGGCGGCCGCCGACGAGGCGGTCCTGGGCCCCGATGGCCTGGGCAGCGTCCTCGATCACCGGCAGACCGTGCCGCGCGGCGATCGCCTCGATCGCCGCCATGTCCGCCAGTTCGCCGTACAGGTGCACCGGCATGATCGCCCGCGTCTGCGGCGTGACGCGCCGCTCGATCTCAGCGGGGTCGATGTTGAACGTCCGCGGGTCGATGTCGCAGAACACGGGCCGCGCACCCAGCCGCACGACCACTCCGGCGGTGGCGAAGAACGTGAATGTGGGGATGATGACCTCGTCGCCGGGGCCGATGCAGCGGCCCATCAGCGCCAACAGCAGCGCATCCGTGCCCGACGAAAGGCCCAGGGCGTAGTTCACCCCGCAATACGCCGCGAGCGACTCCTCGAACGCCGCCACCTTCGGACCGAGCACGTAGTAGCCCGAGCGGCAGACGGCGGTGATCTCGGCCAGCAGCTCGGCGTCGAGCGCGGCGAAGTTCGCGGCCAGATTCAGGGGCGGAACGGGGACGGGGTCGGCGGTCAGCGCTGGGGCCACGGGAGCTCCTGTTTGCTCGTTGTGAGTTCGGATTGTTGCGTGCCCGCCTGCGTGTGTCGATAGGCGGCGCGGCGGGCGTTCCGGCGGATGAGGCGGCCGGCCGGCCGAACGCCTAACCCCGAAGGCGGCGGCGTGTCCAGTCAGACTCGCGGTCGGCGCCGCGCGCCGCCGGTCGCGCGCCGCGGCGGAATTTTCTGCGGCGCGGGCGACGGGGTATTGCATAGTTGTGCATACTATGTAACATGAACGGAATGATGATCAGGACCAAGCAGGACCGGCACGACGCGCTGCGGCGGCTGATGGCCAACGGGGCCGTCTCCACTCAGGACCAGCTCCGCCGGGCGCTGAAGCGCGACGGCTTCCGCGTCGACCAGTCCACGCTCAGCCGCGACCTGGCCGAGCTGGGCTACCGCAAGGCCGGCGGGCGCTACGCGGCGGTCGAAGCGCCGCCGCCAGCGGCCAAGCTCGACCTGGCCCCGGCGGTCCGCAGCTTCCTGGCGTGCGGGCCGCACCTGGTGATCATCCACACGGAAATGGGCCAGGCGCAGGCCGTCGCCGTCGCGATCGACCAGAATCACGAGGCCGCCATCGTCGCCACGCTGGCCGGAGACGACGCGATCTTCGTGGCCGTCCGCAACCGCCGCACGCAGGCCGTAGTCCTACGGCGGCTGGCGGAGTGGTTCGGGGACAAGCAGGAGCGTTGATTCCAGGGGTGTCTCGCTCGCGCGGGCCGCGTCGCCCGCAGCGGGGTTTGTGTTCCCGCCCATCGAAGGATGGCGGTCGCGTTCGAAAGGAGCGCTGCGCGGATGACACGGTGCGTGCTGGCCTACTCGGGGGGATTGGACACTTCGGCGATGCTGCCGTGGCTGATCGAGCGCGGCTTCGAGGTGCACTGCGTGCTGGTCGACGTCGGACAGGAAGAGGACCTTCCGGCGCTCTGCCGCAAGGCGCTGGCGCTGGGCGCGAAGACCGCCATCACGCGCGACGCGCAACCGGCCATGTTCGCGCGGATCGTGCCGTTCGCCGCGGGGCTGGCCGCGACGTACGAGGGCACATACCGGCTGGGCACCGCGCTGGCGCGGCCGTTCATCGCCGCGGAGCAGGTGCGGCTCGCCCGCGAACTGGGCGGCGCGACGCTGGTCCACGGCGCGACCGGCAAGGGCAATGACCAGGTGCGCTTCGAGTATGCGTACCGCTCGCTGGCGCCGGAGTACCCGGTGCTCGCGCCCTGGAAAGTCTGGGACCTGAGCGGACGGGCCGACCTGGTGCGCTACCTAAAGTCCACCGGTTTCGACGGCCACTTCGAGGTCATGAAAGAGTACAGCCTGGATGAGAACTTCTGGCACCTGAGCGTCGAAGGCGGCCCGCTCGAGGACGTGGCCAACCCGGTCGACGTCGACGTGGTGCTCCGCGCGGTGGCGCGGCGCTTCGCCGGCGGCGCGCGGATGACCGAGGCGACCGCGGCGGTGGAGATCGAGTTCGCCGGCGGCGTCCCGGTCGGCGTCGACGGGCAACGCCAGCCGCTCGCGGCGATCGTCAACGGACTCAACTCCCGCTTCCGCAGCGCGCCGTGGGGCTGGGACATGGTGATCGAGAACCGCTTCACCGGCATCAAGTCGCGCGGGCTGTACATCAACCCCGCCGCGAAGCTGCTGCACCTGGCGATCGACGGTCTGGCGCGCACGGCGCTCAACAAGCCCTCGTACGACCGCTGGACCGAAATCGGCCGGCAGTACGGCGAGATCGTCTACCGCGGCGAGTACTTCTCCGACCAGCGGCTCGTGGCCGAGGCGACCGGCGCAGCGCTGATGAAGCACCTGACCGGCAGCGTGCAGGTGCGGCTGCTGCCGATCCCGCACGTCGCGCGGGTGGCGTCGAGCGCCGCCCTGTTCCGCAAGGAAGTCGCCACGTTCGAGAAGAGCGACTTCTCGCACGCGGACGCCGCCGGGTTCATTCGCCTGAACTGGCTCTCGCAGGTCGGGCGGCCGTTCACGCAGGAGGCCGATGGTCATGAGCACGCTATGGAAAGCCCGGACGGAGCTGCACCCGACCTTCGCGCGGCTCAACCGCTGCCTGGAGCAGGACTGGTTCCTGCTGCCGTTTGAACTGCACCTGCAGCGGGCGCACGCCCGTGCCTTGCAGGAGGCCGGCGTGCTGAGCGCCACCGAGTGCGTGGCGATCGTGGACGCCGTCGAGCGGATCGAGAGCGAGTACGGCGGCGGGCCCTGTCCGCAGTCGCCCGCGGAAGATCTGCACACCTTCGTCGAGCTGCTGCTGACGGAGTACGCGGGCGACGCGGGCCGGCGGATTCACACAGCGCGGTCGCGCAACGACCAGGTCGCGACGCTGATCCGCATGTACGCCGCGGAGAGCGGACGCGCGCTCATCCGCGCTCTGGCGCGGCTGACGCGCGTCGCGTGCCTGCGCGCGATCGACTGGAGCGGGCTGCCGATGCCCTTCATGACGCACACGCAGTTCGCCGCGCCCGGAAGCACCGGCGCGTGGGCGCTGCGCTACGCCTGCGCCTTCGACCGGGCCCGGCGGCACCTGGAGTTCCTGGTGCGCGAGTGGTGGCGGTTCTGCCCGCTGGGCAGCGGCGCGGCGGCCGGCTCGTCGATCGCCATCGACCGGCGGATTCAGGCGACGGACCTGGGGTTCAACGGACCGTCGCTCAGCGCGCTGGATTCGACCAGCACGCGCGACGAATGCGTCGAGCTGCTGGCGGTCGCGGTGCAGATCGGCCTTCATCTGCAAGCGCTGGCGACCGACGTGATTCTATTCAGCCAGACACCGCTGGCCTGGACGCGGTACCCACGCGAGTTCGCGACCGGGTCATCGATGATGCCCAATAAGCTGAACCCGGACGCGATGGAGCTGCTCCGCGGGGAGTGCAACGCGCTCTTCGCCGCACACGCGGAGGTCGTGACAACGCTGAAGGGTCTGCCCAGCGGATACAACCGCGATCTCCAGTGCATCAAGCCGGTCCTGAAGCGCGGCGTGGAGGCGCTGCTGCGTTCACTCGAGATGACTACCGAGTTCCTGGCGGTTCTGGACTTCGATGCGGAGGCCCTGCAGGACGCCCTGCGGCTGGGCCACGTGGACGCCACGCTGCGCATGGAGGAGCGCGTACGCCGCGGCATGCCGCTGCGGGCGGCGCACCACGAGACCGCGGAGGAACTGGCCTCGCTTCCGATACCGGAGCAGGTCGACGGCGGAGCATGGATCGCCGGTTATCGCACACTCGGAGCGGCCAGCCCGGCCGAGACGCGGCGCGTGGCGCAGGCGCTGCTGGCCGAGGTTCCGGCAGAAGAGAATGGTGAATACCTAATTGCTAATGGCTAACAGTGAATACCTAATTGCTAATGGCTAATGGCTAATAAAAGACAGAAGATCGCGAGTTGCGCATGGCCGGGCTGCCAGGGCATGCGACCGGTTGCGACAGGAGATTCTCACTTTGCTTTCCAGTTAGCCGACTCCTGCGATAGAGTTTGGGAAATGCGGTGACCTGGCTTTCGCGATGGAGAGTGCGACTTGCGGTGGCTCGATTATTGCGACGGGGATTGGGACTTGGCGGTGACTCGATTATTGCGACGGGGATTGGGACTTGGCGGTGACTCGATTATCGCGACGGGGATTGGGACTTGGCGGTGACTCGATTATCGCGACGGGGATTGGGACTTGGCGGTGGCTCGATTATTGCGACGGGGATCGGGATTTGCGGTGGCCCGGCGCTCGCATGGAGATTTCCGACCAGAGCTTCAGCCGCGCAGCGCCGGTTGTCGACGGTGGAGATAGATTGCGGCCACGCGCGCGATCGGCCGTTGTCATTTGGCGGTGCCTTAATTAGCCATTAGCCATTAGCAATTAGGTATTCACTGTTAGCCATTGTATATTTGTCTTTGCCATTGACTCCTCAGTGTTCGCAACCTCGCTTGAGTGCCCCAAAATGAGCGCAGTGGTAACTCTCGAACCCGCAACGAAGGAAAAACGCAGGCTCGGCCGCGTACCGCGCGTCGTCGTCAAGGTGGGCAGTGCGGTCATCGCCGGGCGCGGCCGCCTGAGACCCAAGGTGCTTGCCGATCTGGCGTACGATGTCTCGATCCTGCGGCATCGCGGACACCAGGTGGTCATGGTAGTTTCCGGCGCCGTGGCCGCCGGGTATCAGCCGCTGGGTCTGTCGCGGCCGCCCAGCGCCGTCGTCGAGCGCCAGGCCGCCGCTTCGATCGGCCAGCACAAGCTGATGACGCTGCTCGCGGAGGCGTTTCGGCGCAACCGCACGCACGTCGCCCAACTGCTGATGGCCGCCGACGACATCGAGGATCGCCGCCGGTTTCTGAGCGCGCGACACACGCTCCAGATGCTGCTTTCGCGCGACGTGGTGCCGATCATCAACGAGAACGACGCCCTGTCCGACAACGAGGACAAGGTGGGCGACAACGATCTGCTCGCCGCGCTGGTGTCGAATGTCGTGTCCGCCAACCTGCTGGTAATCCTGAGTCAGGTCGCGGGCATCTGGCGCAACGGCAACCCGGACGACATTATCGATCGCGTCGAGGTCGGCTCGTCGATCGACGAGCACCTCACCAGCGACCGCAGCGAGACCGGCGTCGGCGGAATGCACGCCAAGACCCGCGCGGCGCACCTCGCGAGCCACTGGGGCGTGCCGACCATCATCGCCGATGGCCGCAAAGCGGGCCTGCTGCCGGAGATTCTCGACGGCGCGCCGCACGGCACGATGTTCGTGCCGCGCGAATCGCGCATCAGCCAGCGCAAGCGCTGGATCGCGATTCAGCCCCGGTCGCACGGCAGCGTGCGGGTCGACGACGGGGCGCGGACGGCCATCATCGAGCGCAGCGCGAGCCTGCTTTCCATGGGCGTGATCGACGTAGTCGGCAGCTTCGCCATGGGCGCGCGGGTCGATCTGGTCGATACGCGCGGCGCCGCATTCGCTTACGGCCTGGCCTCCTACAGCGCCGATGAGATTCGCCGCCTGCGCGGCAAGAAGCCGGCGGAGATCAAGGCGGTGCTCGGCTACCAGTACGTCCGCGAGATCGTCGATCGCGACGACATGGTCGTGCTGGAGTAGATGCGGCGCAGATCGCGGCGGCGCAGCTCGCTAAATCGCGCGCCGCGCGGCGCGCGTAAGATGTTCTCAACCGTCGGCGACGCGTCGCCGGGATGAACTGCGATGGACTCCGTTTCCGAACTGGGCCGGCGCGCACGAGAGGCGGCCAATCATCTCGCCGCGCTGATCACGCCGGTCAAGGACCGCGTGCTCCGCGATCTGGCGGACCGCGTGCTCGCGGCGATGCCGGACCTGCGCGTCGCGAACGAGCGCGATCTGGCCGCCGCCCGCGCCGCCGGCCTGGCGGAGGCCAAGCTCCGCCGCCTGGCGCTGACGGATGCGGCGATTTCCCAGATGGCCGAGGGGCTGCGGCAGGTTGCCGATCTGCCGGACCCGGTTGGCGCGGTGACGAAAGACTATCGCGTGCCGTCCGGTCTGCACGTGCGCAAGGTGCGTACCCCGCTGGGCGTCGTCATGATGATCTACGAAGCCCGGCCGAACGTGACGATCGATGCGTTCGCGCTGTGCTTCAAGGCCGGCAACGCCTGCATTCTGAAGGGCGGCCGCGAGGCCACCCACGCCAACCAATCGCTGGCGGCGCTGGCCGGCGCGGCGCTCGCAGCCGCCGGTGTCACGCGCGACGCCCTGACGCTGATCGTCAGCAGCGATCGCGACGAGATGAAGCGGCTGCTGTCGCTCGATCAATACATCGACCTGGTCATCCCCCGCGGCGGCAGCGAGTTGATCCGCTTCGTGCACGAACACTCGCGGATCCCGACGGTGCAGCACTTTCAGGGCGTCTGTCACATTTTCGTCGATGCGACGGCCGACCTGGCGAAGGCGGCCGAAATCTGCGTCACGGCCAAAACCAGCGCGCCGGCGGCGTGCAACGCGGTCGAGACCATACTCGTCCACGCAGACATCGCCGCGGAGTTTCTGCCGCAGCTCGCGAAGCGCTACGCCGCCGTGGGCGTCGAAATGCGCTGCGACCCGGCGGCCCGGCGCATCGTTCCCAGCGCTGTCGCGGCGGCGGATGACGACTTCGGCCGAGAGTTTCTCGACCTGATCGTCGCCGTCGCGGTCGTCGATGACCTCGATCGGGCGATGACGCATATTCGCCGCCATACATCGAACCACACGGAGGCGATCCTCACGTCCGACACCGCAAACGCTGACCGGTTTGTCCGCGAATTGCAGTCATCATGCGTGCTGGTCAATGCCTCCACGCGCTTCAACGACGGCTTTCAGCTCGGTCTGGGCGCCGAGATCGGCATCAGCACGTCGCGCATTCACGCCTATGGCCCGATGGGGCTTGAAGAGCTGACGACTCAGCGCTACGTGGTGCATGGCAGCGGTCAGACACGGTAACCGCCCCGCTGATTGTGCACTCCGGTTCATCACGCGACGCTGCCGATAATATCAGGGCTGGGTTTCGCGACGAGGCTTTCGATTGAGTGTCAGCCGGCAGCGGAGTAGCATTCGTTGCCCGTTTCGCACAGCAGTGTCGCGCTTGGCTGACCTACACACTGGAGTCGTAACCGGTGATTCGATTCTCAATCCTCTGTCTGGCCACCGCCTCTCTGGGTCAGTTCGTTCCCGCCGGTTGCCCGCAGACCCCGGCGCCAGCGCCGACGCCGGTGCAGCGCGGGGCGATCGCCACGCAGGCACAGGCGGATGCCGAAGATTCCGTGGCGGCTGACAGCGTGGTGAATCTGACGGCCACGGCCGACGGCGGCGACGTGACGTTCAGTTGGGCGCAGGTCGCCGGTCCCGGCGTGCGAATCGAGGACGCGTTTTCGTCCGCTGCGCGTTTCACCGCTCCTTCGCTTCAGACCACCCAGACATTGCGATTCCGCGTGAGCACGACGAACACAGCCGGCGACGTGGGCGGCGCGGACGTGAGCGTCACCGTGCTGGCGGATCCGAACTTCGGGTTCGACACCGGCGGCGGCGGCAGCGGCGGTTCGACCCGCCCGGTGGCTCGCGCCGGCGCGGACCAGACTGTGGACGTAGAAGCGCTGGTGACGCTGAACGGCGCCGCGAGCACGGGCCGCGGCCTGACGTTTCGCTGGACGCAGCTCTCGGGTCCGACGGTGACGCTGAACACGCCCACGGGCTCTGCGACGAACTTCACGTCGCCGGCCACGTTCGATGCGAACAACGCGCAGCTTGTGTTCGAGCTGGTGGTGCGCGATTCGGCCGGTCTGACTTCGCGCGACTCCATCGCCGTGCGGCTGCGCGACCCCGATGACAGCAACGCAGGCGAGAAAACGCGGGTGCGGTTCGAGACCAGCCTGGGCAACTTCACGATGGAGCTGGAAGACCAGCTCGCGCCGAACACCGTGTCCAACTTCCTGCAATACGTCGATGACGATTTCTACGACAACACCCTCGTGCATCGCGTGGTCGCGGGTTTCGTGATTCAGGGCGGCGGTTTCACCGCGGGACTGGTGCGGCGGGAGCCGCGGCCACCGATCAACAGCGAAGCCGGCAACGGCCTGAGCAACGTCCGCGCGACGGTGTCGATGGCGCTGGTCGGCGGCGATGCGAACTCGGGGACATCGCAGTGGTTCGTGAATCTCAGCGACCAGAACACGTTTCTGGACGATCAGAGCTTCACGGTCTTTGCACGGGTGATCGAGGGCATGGACGTGGTCGACCGCATCGCGGCCGTCGAGGTGACCACCCGCAATGGGTTCGACGACGTGCCGGTCACGGACATCGTCGTCCGCGACGTGGTGCGAGTGAATGAGGAATCGCCGTAGCGACGCGGAGCGCTCTCGGTGGAGGGGGCCGCAAAACGGTGTCCACGCGGCCGCCGCGGCGCCGTAGTCCGGCGTCACTTCGGGTGGTGGTTCGTCCGGAACTCGCGTTCGTCGATCCGCCCTTCGCTGCGGCCCAGCGGCATTCCGTTCGCATCCAGCGTAATCATCAGCGGCGGCCCGGTGAATTGGAACTGGTCCCGAAGCGGATCGCCCGGGCGCAGCTCGACGCGACATGGGATCATCTGGGCCAGCCGCTCACGCGCGAAGCGCGTCGAGAACAGCTCGCGCTCGTTGCGGGCCGTGATCTTGCAACCGGGTTCGTGCAGCATCAGGAAGATGCGCTTCCGCGATCGGCCCGACTCGGCCCGCGCCTGCTCCAGATCATACAGCCACGCGATCTTGGGCCCGCTATAGGTAATGTACTGTGTCAGCGCGTAGCCGCCCCCGAACAGCACCACGAAGGCCAAGCCGATGAGAAACGGCGACGGACCACGCCGCCCGGCGCCGGAAGCGCCCGCCAGCGGCTCCGGCGGCGACGCGGCCGAAGCCTCCTGGGTGGGGTCGCCGGCGGTGCGATCGTCGGGCATCAGCCTCTCGCAATGCGCTCGCTTCGCTCGTCGAGCGCGTCCGAACTGTATCCGCCGGCCGCATTGACGTAAACGCCGGGCGAGGCGGCCGCGCGTGCGGTCGCCCCGCAGCCCCCCGGTCGCCCGCGCCGCGTTACAATAAAACCTAGACGCCGACGCACGCGCCGTTCGTGTGGCGACGGCGCGCGCTTCTGGAACATGACCGTGGCAAGCCGGGAATCCGAGCGTGGCAAGGGCAGGGAGGCGGCGCGGGGCACGCTCGCGCGGGCGCTCGAGCGGCAGCGCGCCGCAGCGGGCCTGTCGGCGCAGCCCGCCAGCACGCCGCCGGCCGATCCGCC
>CAZVWB010000072.1:0-11710 GCA_964631045.1 uncultured Planctomycetales bacterium | reverse complement strand
CATCCTGCCCGCCGAACGGGGTTGCCTGACCGGAGCGGGCAGAATGCCCGCTCCACCCGGTGCGCCGCAACCGAATGCGAGATGCACCCTCGCGCGATCCCGCGATTCGGACGTTCGGGCGGGCATGGACGCGGGCGGCCGACGGCGGTCGCGCGCGGCGCGATCCGAGCGGCGGCCTGCGCCGCGCTCGCGCCGGAACACGCGCCGCGGTCGCCCGGCGGCGGCTTGCCCGGGTTATCGCGCAAGGCGAAGATTGCGGGCGTTCCGGGCTGTTGCGGGGGGTGCGAGGGATCGCGGTTGGTGCTCATCATCCTGGCTGGGCTGGCGAGCTGGCACCTGCTCTGGTGGTGGGCCGCAGCGCGGACGGCCCGCAAGCTCGGCTGGCGCGCCGGCCGGCTGTGCATTCACGTGCTCGGGCTGGTGCTGCTCGTCGGGTTTTGCTGGATGGGCGGCTCGCGGATGCGCGCGATTCACGCGTCGCCGCCGGGACTGCTGCTGACCGCCACGTATGTCTGGTACGTGCTGATCGTTGTGTGGGCCGCGCCGCTGACGTGGATCGCGTCCGCGATCGCGCGGCAGCGATGCCCCGATCGCGTCCGCGATCGCGCGGCAGCGATGCCCCGATCGCGCCGCGGCGATCGGCGAGACGCCGGATGTCGGCGAGCGGCTTGCGCGCGCAGCGTCCGGCGGCGACGATGTCGGCGTCGCGAGCGCCGCCCCGGGCGTGTCGCGCCGCAATCTGCTCGCGATGGGCGTCGGCGGCGTACCGCTGGCGCTGGCCGCAGGCGCCAGCGGGTGGGCTTCCGCTCAGTCCGGGCAGTTTCGCATCCGCCGCATCGAGGTGCCGCTGGCCGGGCTGCCGCGCGATCTGGACGGCCTGACGATCGCACACGTAAGCGACACCCATGCCGGCGCGCTGGTCGGCGAGCGGACGTTGCGGCGGATCGTTGACCAGACCAACAGCTTGAAGCCCGATCTGGTGCTGTTTACCGGCGATCTGATCGACCACTCGCTGGACTATCTTCCGGCGGGCCTGGAGATGCTGTCGCGCTTCGACCCGCGCTTCGGGCGGTTCGTCTGCGAGGGCAACCACGATCTGTTCGACGATCGCGCCGCGTTCGAGGCGCGGACGAGCGCTGCCGGCGTGGGTATGTTGCTCAACGAATCGGCGCTGTGCCGCATCCGCGGCGTAGACGTGCAGATTCTCGGGACGCGCTGGACCCCCAACATCCGCGGCCGCTTCGAGGGTCGCGACAACATCGCCGAGACGCTCGCGCTACGCGACCCCGAAGCGTTCGGAATCCTGCTGGCACACCACCCGCACGACTTTGACCGCGCCGCGGCCGCCGGCGTGCCGCTGACACTGGCCGGGCACACGCACGGCGGGCAGCTCATGCTCACGGACTCGATCGGCGCGGGGCCGCTGCTCTTCAAGTACTGGTCCGGCTTGTATCGCCGCGGCGATGCGGCGCTGGTGGTCTCCAACGGGACGGGGAACTGGTTCCCGCTGCGTGTGAACGCCCCGGCCGAAATTGTGCTCATTACGCTGCGCGCCGCCTGAGCCGCGGTGGGTCCGGTTCACACACTGAACAGAAGCGCGAAGATCACGTCGCGCACCCGGCGCATGTCAAGCGGGCTGCGGTCGAGCCGGTAATCGTTGCTACACCACGCACCCGATGCGGCGACCCGCAACAGGTCGCTGCTGCGCGAGCGGTCCTGCCCCATGCTGGCCGGCTGCTGGCGGCCGAGCCCCGCGAACCTCTGCAAATCGACCCTGTACAGTTCGAAACCCACGCGCGCGGTGGGCGCTTGTTCCATTCCACGCTCCCGTTGGGCGGCATCCCGCGGCTTCGCGAGGGCCTCGCGGAAGCGACCGCGTCCTGTGTGCTGACCACAGCGCGAACCGCTGACCGGATGTCGCGCCGCGCGGCCAAGAATGGGGTCTATGGGGCGGCGAACTCAATCGGCGCTGCGGATTCTGTCGCCGGCGCGGGCGACGGATCAACTACGGTGATGATGCACGACGCTCCGTTGCAGTCGTCGAGCGTTGCGACCCATTGCGTTCCAGTCCTGGTCGCCACGACGCTACTGCCCCGCGAACATTGTGTCGCGCGGGTGCAGAAGAACACCGAGGAACACAGTTCCATTGAACTCCACATACGAGCGTTGCCTGATACGCGCAGCAATTCCCGGGTCCGCCCAGGGTAGGATAGTTGAGCACGTCCGATGCCCAGGTTGGTGTGCATGATCCCCAACTACATCCGCACGGCGCAACCACGCCGGGCGCTGCGAGCACTGGATACCCGCACGAGTGCCCGGCCGGGCCGTTGCCCGCGCGGCTCGTCGAAATCTACACACCAGTCAATAGCCACGCTAAGACTACGGGCGCCTTTCGGGCTTTGAGTCAACCGCCTCACGCTGACGCTTTGTCGGCAGACTCTCAAGCGCCTCGACCAGGTCGTCAAAAATCTTGCGGAGCGGCTCGCGAAGTCGCGCGTCTGCAGCCGCGCATTGAATTCGATGCGGAACCTGATCCATCGTTGGCGGCAACTCGTTAATGTGCCGCAGGAGGTCTGCGACTTGCTCAAACTCAGCGCCCTTTGCGTTCACGTAGGCATCGGCCCGCTGCTTGCGCAGCCCGAGAAACGTCCACGCTTTCTGCGCCTGCTCGGCGTCCAGTTTGTATCGTGAGATAAAGGTTGCGACAAACAGCTCCCACGCGGAAGGTCGGGTCGCCGTTGTAAGGCTGGGTTCGAGACTCTCCTTCACGCCCGCTTTCTGGCTCGCTTCGGTTTCCGCCCGCGCCACTGCCAGGTCGGCCCGATAGCGTGGCCCCAGCTCCAGAATCCCTTGTTTGACGCGCAGCCCGACGCTTTGAAACGTGTCAATCCGTCTTCCGTCCCAGGCTCGCAATTCGTTCGAGCCGTCTGACGCGAGGAATTGGATCGAGGTACCCACCTCGACGCCGATATCAGCTGGAGAGAGTTCCGCGGGTAGTCGTTCGACATCAAACTCCGCTGCGGAAACTTCAATCGTTGCGGCCGGCGAACGACCATCGCGGTAACCATGGTTATAGATGTTGACCTCCGCCGGGAACCACTGCACACCGTACTTTTTCAGAGACACTTCCATTCGGCCGCGTTCGACTCCAGCCTCCAGGACTTCGCAGCGCGTAATCGACCAATCCCGACCCGGGTCGATCCACCATCGGTACTCGCGGTCTTCGCTGCGCGCGATCACACGCCGCAGCTCCCCATCGCGCTCGACCGTGAATTGGTAGCTCGCCAGCATCGCAAACCCATCGCCGGGGCCGCTCGCGGTCCACGGCAGCATCCCGATCGTTCTAGCGTCATCGAATGGCGACCGCGACTTGTCCTCATAGACGCTTACGGCCAGTGAGCTTCCGCTTCCCTGCCAGGTCATTTCATCATAATGCAGGTATTCGAGCGTTGTGGGTTCTACGAAGTCGATTCGGTTTGACGGCCGCGTTCCGTCGCCCGGCACGAACCTTGCCGAGTAGAGCGATTCTGCGCGCGTGACGCACGATGTGGCATACACCGTCGGCGACTCCGGGCTGTCATGACGCCGAACGCTCCACTCGATCCGCGCCCGCTCCATCTGGCGGCCGCGGACGGCGCGCTGCAACTCGGTCGGCAGCACGTCAAGCGGCGACTGCACACTGAGGAGCATCCAAATCGTAAGCATGCACGCCTCCCTTTAACAAACTGCCACGAATGCCCGAGATCGTGACGCCGCCAGCAGCTATCCGTCAACTGATTTCGATCGCGCAAGTCGTGTTTCGCTGTTTCCCTCAATCAGCCGCTCGGGAACATTGCCTCAAGAATCACATCTCGCACGTCCGTGCATCGCGCCTCATCCTCCCCGCCCGCCGGCCCGTCAGGCGTAATGAGCACCGGCATGAGATCAGGCGCGACATCGACCCGCCCGTGCGAGCCGCGCACCAGATACGTGTCCAGCGGTATCACGTCGAGCAGCGAGCGGAAGCCGAGTTTCTTCTTCAGCAGCTTCCACGCAATGCGAGCCTTCACCGCCGGGATGCGCGGATCCAGAAACAGCTCCAGCGGGTCGTAGCCCGGCTTGTGGTGGATATCGACCGTCCGCGCGAAGTCCGGCGCGCGGCTGTCGTCGAGCCAGTAGTTGTAGCTGAACCACTTGTGCGGCGCGGCGACCAGCACCAGATCGCCGCTGCGCGGATGGTCCAGCCCCACGCTCGCCTGCTGCTGGCGGTCGAGCACCGCGGCGACCCCGGTCGCCGCGCCGCACACCTCCCGAACGCGGTCTATCAGCTCAGCCTTGTGGCCCGCACCCCGCCGCACCGCGTCCGCGGCGCTCTGCACATACACGTGCGCGACCTGGTGATCGGCCACCGCAAAGGCGCTGCTCGCACCCGCATCGAGCAGTTCACCCCCCTGCTCGACGCGAACGCGGAGCAATCCGGCCTCGCGCAGCAGGCGATTGATGGACACTGCGCCATCGACGGCTTCGATTCCGTACTCGCTCAGGATGATCGGCCGCACCCCGGCGGAATCGAAATAGTCCAGCAGCTTGCCGACCTGCGCATCCACTTCCGCGACGTGCCGCGGAATCTCCGCATGCCCCGGCCCGAGCTTCTGCAATCCGTAATCCAGGTGCGGCAGGTAGACCAGCGAGAGCGTCGGCTGATGCATCTCGTGTACGGCGACGGCCGCATCGGCGATCCAGGCGGTGCTGCGGATCGACGCTCCCGGACCCCAGAACTGGAACAGCGGAAACTGCCCGAGGCGCGCTTGCAGCGCATCGCGCAGCTCCGGCGGCTCGGCGTAGACATCGGGCAGCTTGCGGCCATCGGCTTTGTAGATCGGCCGCGGCGTCACCGAGAAGTCTGCGCTGCTGTACATGTTGTACCACCAGAACAGCTTCGCGCACGTCACAGTCGGGTCGCGCCGCCGGGCGGTCTCCCACACCTTCTCGCCCGATACGAGGCGGTTGGACTGCTTCCAGAACTGCACCTCGGCGGCTTCCGCGTTGTACCAGCCGTTGCCGACGATGCCGTGCTCGCGCGGCAGGCGGCCCGTCAGCATGCTCGCCTGCACGCTGCACGTTACCGCCGGCAGCACCGGGCGCAACCGGCGCAGCCGCCCGCGCCGCACGAACTGATTGATCCGCGGAGTGTGCGGCCCGAGCAGCGACGTGCTGAGTCCGACGACGAGAATGACAGCGACGGGTCTGGCCATGCCGCGCAGGATACACGCGGCGGCGGTCGCGCCGCCGCTGACGGCGGCTACACGCCGCGGCGGTGTCGAGCTACGATTCGCCCACACGGCCGCGACGCGACGGCGACGATCGAGTCGAAACGCGGGTTGAGCGGCGATTGATGGCGAGACCTCATGGCCGAAATTCGCGTCATGATCCTGCGGGCTGCGGGAACTAACTGCGACCTGGAGTGTGAGCACGCCTGGAAGCGGGTCGGTGCGCTTCCCGAGCGGGTTCACGTCCGCCGGCTGATCGAGTCGCCCGCCCTGCTGGACCGCTATCAGATCGTCACCATCCCGGGCGGTTTCAGTTACGGCGACGACATTTCCGCGGGGCGTGTTTTTGCAGCGCAGATCGAGCGGCACCTGGCCGACGAGCTTCGGGCGTTCGCCAGCGCCGGGCGATTGGTGCTGGGCATCTGCAATGGCTTTCAGGTGCTGGTGAAGGCGGGTCTGCTGCCCGAGTTGCGCTCTGCCGACGAACCGACGTGCACAGTCACCTACAATGACCCGCCGGGGTTCCAGGATCGCTGGGTGTGGCTGCGGGCGGAGTCGGCCCGCTGCGTCTTTCTGGAGCCGGGGCGGTGCTACGAGATGCCGATCGCACACGGCGAGGGGCGGGTTGTGTTTCGAGATGCGACTTCGATGAGCCGCGTCATCGAGCGTGATTTGTGCGCGCTGCGCTACGTGGCGCCGCCCAGCGTCGAGGCGCCGGTGCTGGCGATCGAGGCGGCGGCCGGGCGGGATGCGGCGGCGAGCTGGACTGACGAGCCGGCTCCGCCCTACAACCCGAATGGAAGCACCGCGGACATCGCCGGGTTGTGCGACGAGTCTGGACACGTACTCGGGCTGATGCCTCATCCGGACCGGTACATCGACCCGCTGCAACATCCGAGCTGGACGTCGCAGCCGCCGCGCGAGCACGGCGACGGTCTGGCGATTTTCCAGCGGGCGGTGGAGTATCTGGCGTAAACCTAGCGGGGCCTGTACGCGGGTCGATTCCTCCGGTTCAGCCGGGGGAAGCGGTCTTATGACCGGTAAGCGTCTGTGGCACCGGTCGTCTGACCGGTGAGCGTCTGTGGCACCGGTCTGTTGACCGGTGAGTGTTTCATCGGGTCTCCGACCCGATGACTTGCAGGCCCTACGGGTTCCCCCTGGATCGAAGACCGGCGCCACAATCACCGGTCGGAAGACCGGCGCCACATGGAGCCGAGCCGCCTGCAAGTTCGGTCCCGCCTGGGCAAAGCAATTGGCCGTTCGGAGAGGCCGGGTTAGGCCGAGCCGGCCTGCCGCGCATCGAACCTCTCGCAGTCGGCACCGCTAACTGCCGAACGCGAGCTGGAAATCCGCCAGATCGCGCGAGTCCACGTCGGCATCGGCGTCAGCGTCGCCCCGGCGGCAGGTCGTGCCCGCCGGATACGTCGCGCCCGGACCCGCCAGGCAGAACAGGAACAACCCGCTGTCGTTGGTGTCGATGTCGCCGTCGAGATCCATGTCGCCAGGGATCGGCGCGACGATGCAAACCGCAGCGTCGCGGCGGGTCACGCCGCCGGCGTGGACGACGACGTTGGCGACATTCAGCACCGGGCAGCCGCTGGCGGTCACTGTGAGTGTGTATGGCGTGCCCGCCGCCGTTGCCGGGATCAGCGTGATGACGAAATAGCCGTTGCCGTCGGTCTTCACGGACGGTTGGCCGGTGACCTGCACGGTGGCGCCGTCCACGCCGGCGTCGGACGCATCGTCGTAGACCCGCCCCCAAAGCGTTCCTTCGACCGCGGTCACCGAGCTGCGCCACGGCAGCGACGGGACGGAAGCAGCGCTCGTGTAGAGGTTCGCACCGACGAACGCATACCACGCCCAGTCCGCCTCGGGCGTGCCGTTGGTGTTCTCATCGGCGGTGGCGTCGTAGGAGAAGTTCACGCAGCCGTTCGATCCGGCGCTGAGTGCATACGCCATCTGTGTGACGCTGTTGGCCTTGGTGTTCAGGTAGTTGCCCTGCCCGCAGATCGTATAGCGGGCGTAGCGCCAGCCGATCGCCGCGTTCACCCAGTTGCGGTACCACGTGGCCTGCTGCGCGATGTGTTCGCGCTTGTAGTTCATCGGGATGCCGCCGTCGAGCCAGCCTCGCTCCATCCACAGCCGCCAGTCCTGGAATAGCAGGTACGCATCAGAGCTTGTGAACTGCGTCGGGGCGTTTCCGAAGGCGATCAGATCAGCCGTAAGCCAGAGCGGCTGCCGCGGGTTGGGAATCGAGGGAATCTCCGCTCGCAACCGCTTGACGAACTCGCTGATCGTCTGGCGGCGGAAGTCGTTCCACGACGTGTTGCCCGAGAACGGCGGCGTGCCCACGAAGCCGGTCAGCCGTTGAAAGCGCTTCAGCGAGGAGTCGACGTAGTTCGCGTCCGTCGGGTACCCCGCGTCGTCGTCTACGTAGCGGATGTAGTCGAGGTTGATTCCGTCGATTGCGTAGTTCGCGACCAGTTCCTGCACGATATCGACCAGATACTCCTGCGCATCGGGCGAACCGGGGTCGAGGGTGTAGTAGCCGCCGACGGTGGCCGGCCCGCCGCCCGACGCCGCCTGGGGCACCATCAGCCATTCCGGGTGCGCGGCGAGCAGCGCGTTTCCCGCGGGCGGCCAGACGCTGCTGACCCGGTAGGGGACGATCCAGGCGTGCACTTGAATGTTCGCGGCGTGCGCTTGGGTAATGAGCTGCGCGAGCGGATCGATGCCGCCGCTGATGTCCATCGCCTTGGGCACGATCGCCGAGTTCCAGTAGGCGCCGTGGCCGCTGCCGGCGGTGTCGTGGAACGCAAGCACTTCGGCCAGGATGACGTTGTAGCGCCCCGCGACGGCGCGATTCACGAGGTCGGTAATCTCGGCGTTGCTCTTGAAGCCGACGCTGAAAGCGTCCGCCCAGACGCCGCGAAATGACGCCTGCGCCAACGCCGCCGGCGCGAGCAACGCCGCCGCCGCGAGCGCAACCCAGAATCCGCGTCGTCCGCCGCGCGATACGCCCTGGTCGAAACTCATGCCTGCTCCTGCAAATCGGCCGCGCGTCCCGCGCGGCACGGATAGCCGCTGTTGCTACGGGCCGGTGAATACGTCCTGAAGCTGCGCGAAGTCGGCGCAGTCCACGTCCGCGTCGCCGTCGCCATCCTCGCGGCGGCAGACGTTTCCGGCCGGATACGTCGCGCCGGGTCCGGCGAAGCAGAACCAGAACACGTTCGTGTCGGCCACGTCTACGTCGCCGTCGCCGTCGAAATCGAACGGCAGCGGCCCGTTGGCGGTGCGCAGGAAGTTCAGCACGCGCGTGAGAACGTCGGCTCGCACGGCGGGCGAGCTGATGGCCTCGAACGGGAATCCCAGCGTCACCGTGTTGAACGTCGTCGTCGTGTATTGCACGCCGCCGATCCCGGCCAGCCCGCCGCTGTACGTCGCGCAGGCCCGCGCCCCGCTGAGCGCTGTCAGTTGATCCGCACCCCGCACGCGGTACGCCGCGCCCGAGGCGAAGTTGAAGTCGAACGCGCCCACGCCGCTCAGAATGCCGCCGGCGGTCCCCGTCGCGCTGAAAGTGTTTACGTCGTTGTTGCCGAAGCCGATCCGCAGGTAGTTCTGTGCAAACGAAAAGCCGCCGCCCTGGTTGATGAGGTCGAAGGCGACGTCGCTGCCGCTGATGAACAGATTCCCGCCGCCGTCCAGGTAGTTCGTCAGCCGCGTGATCTCCGTAGCGCTGAGCGTTTCGTCCTCGACGCTCTCATTCCCGAGCATCCAGATGACGATCGCGTAGTTTGTCAGATTCACCGCGCTGCCGGCGACGGCTTCGTTCGTGCAGGAATCGAACCCGTTGTCGCCCGCTTCGAGCGCGGCCGCGTATTCGATCAGATAGTCGAACGCATTGCTCCGCCGCCACTGCTGTCGCTCGATCGTCTGGCCCGCGTAGGCCGGCGGTTGAGTGAACGTCAGCGTCTCGTTCGTCTGCCGTCGCAGGCGGTCGAACCCGCTGACGACCAGCACGTCGCCCGCGCCCGCCGATCGCCGGCGGTGCGCGAGCACCTCGGACGGCATCGATTCGCCGCCGGCGTTGGTCGCGGATACGCGGAAGAAACGCGTCTCTCCCGCGGCGATGCCGGGAATCGTGGTCGAAAGCACATTGCCCAGCACGATCGGATTCCCGAAGCCGATGCCGTCTGCGGATTGATAGACGACGTAGCCGGTGGCGGCGTCGCCGACGGCGCCGTTGGCGGTCGGCGCGGCCCAGGACACCTGCACGCTGCCGCCGCCCACGTCGCGCACGACGATGTCGCGCGGCGTGTCCGGCGGGAAAGCCAGCGGCACCTGGCTGCCGGGCAGCGCGTTCAGAAAGCGGATGATGCCCTGGACGCAGGCCCGCGCCATCGCCGAGCGCATGCGCGGATCGCGGAGCAACTGCGCGTCGCTCGCATTGTCGTGAAACGCGAGCTCGACGATGGTCGCGTCGAACTCGTTGCCGTTGTTGGTGGTCGAGATCGCTCCGTAGGAGCTCGTCAGCGTGGCGCTGGCGCGATCGACCCAGGGATGCTCGAATTCACTCTGAATCAGGTTCAAATCGGCGTCGATCTCGTTGCTGAGCGTATTGGCGAAGAGCGATTGGTTCGTGGTCGAGCCGGTGTCGGTAATCAGGCAGAGCTGGCCGCGGGCGGTGGTGTCGAACGCGTTCGTGTGAAACTCCAGGTGCACCCGCTTCCAGCGATCCACCAGCACGCCGCCGCCGGGTTCGAGGTTCATCTCGCGCGCCAGCCGCGCGCCGGCGCCGACGTTGTCGCTCAGATCATCGCCGGCCTGGTCCCAGATACCGCTGTCGAAGCCGACGCCGCGGTTCCCCAGTTCGCTGTGCGACCAGTAGCGCTGCGCCTCTTCGTCGCGCGGATAGCCGCTGACGCCGCCGGGACCGGGTCGCGAGATGTCGCCGATGCCGTCGCCCCAGCGGATCGCGTCTGCAATCACGACGCCGGTGTCGGGCGACTGGTTGGTGATCTCGACATAGTTCGCGCCGCCCGCTTCGAAATAGTATTCGCCCAGCCAGACCCAGCCGTTGCCCACCAGGCGATGATCGACCACTACTTCGCTCAGGCCGCCCAGGTGTGCGACGCGATACGTCTGCCGTACGCGATTGGTGCTGGAAATGGCGAAACAGAACACGGGGTAGTAGCCCGAGGTCGCGATCGCCGGCGTGTATCGCGCCGTGGCCGATTCGACCGCCGCGGCGGTGGCGAAGCGATACGCGACGCCGGAGTTGGTCACGCCGTTCTCGTAGTATTTGGGGTTGGCGCTGTCCGACCACGCCCCGGCGAATGTCACCCCCGGATCGTCCTGGTCCTTGATGATCTCGATCGGCTGCCAGCCGGCCGGCCGCAGCGGCACGACGGTCGCCCCGGCGTTATAGGCATAGTGCACGAACAGGTTGAGCTGATCGATGTTGCCGTAGTCCTCGTTCATGCTCTGCGCGACCGGCCGCTGCAGCGCCCAGCTCGATCCGCCGGCGGTCCAGCCGTGTCCCGCCGATACGAACACCGTCACACCGGTGAGCGCGCCAGTCGGTTGCCGCACGGCGTTGGCGACGGGGCCGCCAGCGGCGGCGCCATCGCCGCCGAAGATGGCAGGCGGCGGACCGGCCGCATCCGCCGGGTGTACGTCCGCCGGCGGGGCTGCTCGTGGGGGCAGCACAGCGGAAAGCGGGGCGTAAGGAGCGTCGGTGCTGGTGCGGGCCCGCACCCGCGAACCGGCAAAGCGTGGATCGTGAGCAAACGGCGTGTGCAGGGCGTGGCCGATCGTTTCGAGGTCGAGCTCCGAAAGCGACCAGACGGCAGGCGGAACGGCTCGCGGATTCGGCGGCAGCGTCAGATCGATCTCGAGCACCGCCTCGTTCCAGGCGACGCGGTCGATCGTCGTTCCACGGGGAATCAGCGGCTGATGGGACTGGTTCGGCGCGGTCGCCAGCAGCTTGACTACGGCGGCGACCGCGGGCGTCGCCTCCTCACCGACGGCGATGCGCGGGCCGCTGTATGCGGCGCGAATCGCCTCGCCCGTTTCATGATGCCCTTCGTGGGCCAGCAGCGGGGGCGCGCCGATCAGAGCGACGGCCAGGAACAGCCGCCAGCGGGGACGAACTGACATTGGGGCCTTCTTTCCGCGGCGTCCGAGCCTCGCCGAGTGTGTACTGAGTTTAATGAGGCCGGCGGGCGGGATTCAAGGCGCATCCTGGGCACGCAGCAGCTCCGCTGTTCAAAGCGGATCTTGGCTGCCGGGCACGAGCGCAGTTGGCGGGCCGAGATTCTCTCGGACCTCCGCGGCCCGGCGGCGACCGCAGACCCCCGGCGCGTGTGTGCCACCGGCCTGAAACCCGGTGGGTGCCTTGTGCCACCGGTCTCCAGACCTTGTTGTTACCCACAATTCGGTTGCGTGATCTTCGACCCCGA
>CAZVWB010000071.1:0-11779 GCA_964631045.1 uncultured Planctomycetales bacterium | reverse complement strand
TCGGGGTCGAAGATCACGCAATTGAATTGTGGGTAACAGCAGGGTCTGAAGACCGGTGACTGTTTCATCGGGTCTTCGACCCGACCTTATACCAGTTCATGCCATCGCGACCGGGTCGAAAACCCGGAAAGACAAACACCGGCCCGAAGACCGGCGCCACACAGGTTTCCGCTACGCACTCATCGCACCGCCCGGATCGCGGCCAGTTCTCCGGTTGTGCTGAAGCCGTGCACGAACGGCGCCACGACGACCTTGCCACCGCGGCGCTGCACTACCTCATGCCCGACCACCTGGGAAACCGTGTAGTCGCCCCCTTTGACGAGCACGTCGGGCGCGACGCGCTCGATAGTCGCCAGCACCGACGGATCGTCGAACATGACCACGTAATCAACGGCTTCGAGCGCCGCCAGCATGCGGGCCCGGACCTCCTGCGATCGAATCGGTCGATCGTCGCCCTTGCCCTGCGAACGCGCGGAGGCGTCGCTGTTCATCCCCACAATCAGCATCGATCCCAGCGCCTTCGCCCGCTCCAGCAGCTCGACGTGACCCGGGTGCAGCAGATCGAACACGCCGTTGGTGAACACCACGGTCTCGCCGCGGTTCCGCCGCGCCGCGAGTTCCTCGAGCAACTCGCCCAGCGGACGAATCTTCCGCCGGCCGGCGTCGTGGCCGCGAAGCAGCTCGTCGCGAACCTCCGCCGCGCTGATCGGCACGCACCCGAACTTGCTGACCTCCAGCCCGCCGGCGATGTTCGCCAGCGGCACCGCCTCATCGAGCGACGCACCCGCCGCGAGCGCGACCGCCACCATCGCGAGCACGGCGTCGCCCGCGCCGGTGTTGTCATAGACCGCCCGCGGCCGCGTGGGAAAGTGCCGCACGACGACGCCCGGCGGCGCTGCGCCGGGCGGCTCGGCGCTCGCGCCGCGCTCCACGCGTGCGGCCCGCGGCCGCTCGCGGGCCACCAGCCGAGCGCCATCGCGGCCGAGCGTGATGATCAGCGCGTCGAGATCCAGCCGCGCGATCTGCTCCGCGGCGGTCGCATCCAGCGCGTCATCCGCCAGCGACCGACCCGCGCCATGCTCGAACTCGGCGCGGTTGGGCGTCAGCAGCGTCGCCCCGCGATACACATCCCAGTTCGTCCGGGCCGGATCGACCAGCACCGGCTTGTTTCGCCGCCGAGCCTGGGCGATCAGCGCGCCGGCGGACTCCGGCGTGATCACGCCTTTGCGATAGTCCTCCAGGCACACCACGTCGGCCCAGTCGAGTCGCGCCGTCGCGGCCCGCAGCAACTCGTCGGCGGCTGCGGCGGCGAGCGGCCGCGTCACTTCGCGATCGATGCGGGCAAGCTGTTGCCGGTGGCGATGCTCCGCGAGCCCCACGAGCCGCGTCTTGGTGATCGTTGGACGGTCGGCGCTGCGCGCCAGCCCCGCGACGCCGGCGCCCGCCTCGGTCAGCAGATGCAAGACGCGTTCGCCGGCGGCGTCCTGCCCCAGCACGCCGAAGCACTCCACCTCCGCGCCCAGCGCGCGGATGTTCAGCGCGACCGACCCCGCCCCGCCGACGCGGTCCTGCTCATCGACCACGCGCAGCACGGGCACGGGTGCTTCCGGGCTGATGCGCTCCGCATCGCCGAAGATGTAGCGGTCGAGCATGAAATCGCCGACCAGCAGAATGCGCCGACCCGCGAAACGGTCGAGTACGCCGTTGAGCGTGGGGTCCATCAGGCGGAGTCTCCTCAAGGGCGCTTAAAAGTGTAGTGACAATCTCGGGCGGCGTCTCAAGGGTTCAGCGCGGGGCTCTCGGCGCTATCCGGGCGGCGCCTGCGTGTGCGGGCCCTCCGCCCGCGCGGATCGGCGCGGAGTGCGGCTCACATGCGTAATCGCGGGAATGGCGGCGGCAGCCAGGGTGCTTACCACTGGCGCGGGTTCGTCACGGCGCTTCGCTGGTCTCCGCCGCCGGTGGAACCTGCGGCGCAGCCTGCCCGGCCGTCGGCTCGGGGTCGTGGTCGTATCCGAGGGCCTGGCGGCTGAGGATGCCGTCGCTCTCCAGCTCCTTCCACGGCGGCTCGACCACCATGCTCGCCGGCAGCAGCAGCCAATTCAGGGTGTAGCGGGCGTACCCATACGGCGTCGCCGCCGCGTCCTCCCACCCGATCCGGAAGTCGCTGTGGCCGGAACCTTTGTCCTCGAAGGGATCCTGGAAGTAGAGCGGCCCGTGCGTCACCGCGCCGCGCGCAGATTGCGTCAGTTTCGGCGCGACCGCGCGCTGCCGGCCCGGGGCAGGCTGAAACCGGGCATATACATCGGCGGCGGTGGGCGAATTCCAGTCGGCAGCGACGGATGGCCCGTCTTCGCGAAATTGATTCTCGATATGAGCGCACCCAAGCGTCGCCAGCAGCATCACCGCGCCCACGAAGCCCGACGCCCGCCGCACCGCCCCGGCGTGTGGCCGCCGTATGGCTCCGTCGCTCCATCGCCTCGTCGCTTCGTCGCTCCGTCGCTTCGTCGCTTCGTCGCTATCTCGCTCCGTCGCTTCGTCGCGCATCGCCATGTCCTCACTCTTCAACTTTATGCTCCAGTGCATAGTTCGGCGACTCGCGCGTGATGTCGATGTCGTGCGGGTGCGACTCGGCCACGCCGGCGTTGGTTACTCTCATGAACCGCGCGCTGCGGTGCAAATCCGGCAGGTTGGTCACGCCGCAGTAACCCATGCCCTGCCGCAGACCGCCGACCAGTTGATAGACATAGTCGCTGAGCGGGCCGCGATAGCGCACGCGGCCCTCGACGCCCTCGGGCACCATCTTCCGCGGCTGGTCGGCACGCTGACCATAGCGGCTGGCGCTGCCGCGCTCCATCGCCGCGATCGAGCCCATGCCGCGATACTCTTTGTATCGCCCGCCGCGCCACAGCACCACCTCGCCGGGCGATTCATCCAGACCCGCCAGCAGCGAACCGAGCATGACCGTGCTCGCCCCGGCGGCCAGCGCTTTGACGATGTCGCCGCTGTAGCGGACGCCGCCGTCGGCGATGACGGGCACGTCGACCGCCCCGGCCACGTTCAGGATCGCCGTAATCTGCGGTACGCCTACGCCGGTGACGACGCGCGTGGTGCAGATCGACCCCGGCCCCATTCCGACGCGAATCGCATCGGCCCCGGCTTCGAGCAGGGACCGCGCGCCCTCGGCAGTGGCGACGTTGCCGGCGATGATCTGGATGGGGTGCGCGCGGCGCAGCTCGCGCACGGTCTCGACCACGTTCTGCGAATGTCCGTGGGCGCTGTCGACGACGATCACGTCCACGTCGGCCTTGATCAACTCGGCGGCGCGCTCGAACTCGTGGACGCCGATCGCCGCGCCGACGCGCAGGCGGCCGCGGGCGTCCTTGCAGCGCTGCGGATACTCGCGGGCCCGCTCGACGTCGCGCATCGTGATCAGTCCGGCCAGACGACCCTGGCGATCGACCAGCAGCAGCTTCTCCACCTTGGCCCGCTTCAGCAGGCCCTCGGCGTCGTCGAGCGTGGTGTTGGGCGGCGCGGTGATCAGCCCCTCGCGGGTCATCACCTCTTCGATCCGCCGGTTGGAGGTTTCGAGGAACTTCAGGTCGCGGCGCGTCAGGATGCCGACGAGCGCGCCGTCGGGGCGGGTGATCGGGATTCCGTTGACGTTCTGCAGCCGCATCAGCGTCTTGGCCTGCTCGACCGAGTCTTCGGGCCGCAACGTCACCGGGTCGAGAATCACGCCGCTCTCGGAGCGCTTCACCTTGCGCACTTCGCGGGTCTGCGCTTCGACGCTCAGGTTGCGGTGAATGACGCCGATGCCGCCTTCCTGCGCCAGCGCGATCGCCAGGCTGCTCTCGGTAACCGTGTCCATCGGCGCGCTGACCAGCGGGATGTTGATGCGAATGCCGCGGGTCAGTTGCGTCGACACGTCGATGTCGCGCGGATGCACGCTCGCGAACGCCGGCGCGAGCAGCACGTCGTCGAACGTGTACGCTTCGCCGATGATTTTGGGGTGATTGTGGAAGTCCGCCATAGGAAAAGACTATCGGCGTGCAGCGAGCGCGTCAAGCGGCGCATTCGCCCGGCGCGGTTCGCGGCTCGGCGCGCACCCGCGCGCCGCGTTCACGAAGGCTTCTTCGCTCGGTCGCGCTGCGGCTCAGTCGCCGATGCTCACCGTCGCGCAGCCGGCGGAGATCGGGTCTGATCCGCCGCACGCTTCGACCACCTTGTCCCCCTGCCGCGCTGCGGGCAACCCGTTAATCCTGACGGTGCCGCTGCCGCGCGTCACCACGCCCGGACCGTGCGGACCCGCGGGACACGGCGTCGGGCAGGTGTGCAGGTCGGCCGCGCCGCCGATGGCCGCAAAGGCCGCGCCCGCCGCCGCGGCCACCGCGGCTTGCAGCCCGCGCGTGAAGGCCTGGCTGGCGCCGGGTTCGCCGCCGGGCAGCGCGGTGGCCGCGGCCCAGGCGGTCGCCAGCGCCGCGTGCGTCGATGTCAACCCGGACACCGCAGACGTGGCCGCGGATTGTCCGTTCGCGTTGCCCTGCTCCGCCGCAGCGACGCCGGCCTGCGACAGACTCGCCTGCAGTTTCGCGAGCTGCGGACCGGCGGAGGCTGGATTCAGCATGGCTGCGGAAGTCAGGCCGTTCGCCGCGGCCGAAGCCGATTCGAGCGCGGCCTGCAGCGGTCCGGCCGGCAGCGCCCGCCACGCCGGCCGGCTGCCGATGCGGACATTCGCGCTGCCGGGCCCCGCGGCGAGCGGCGCGCCGTGAGCAGTCGCGTCAGTGAGTCGGGCGGCCTTCGGCATGACAGCTCCTCGCGGCGCGAGCGGGGCGGCTAGCGCACGATCGTCCAGGCGCCGCCGATCGGCGCGACGTAGAGATGAATGCGACTGGCGCACCCATCCGCGGCCCACTCAATCGCCGGCGCACGATCCGGCCGCGTGACCCAGATGACGCGGCCGCGGGCGACCGGATGAAGTTCGAGCGTGTCGGGGTACAGCGGCTCCGGCGAATCCGCTTCGGCCAGAAACGCTTCGAGCGATTCGCGCTGCGCCCGTCGCGCTTCGCCGCTGGGCGTGTAGCAGGTCTGCGCCACGTCCACACAGCGAAAATCGAGCAGCTCGGCGGCCCGCTCGACGTCGCGCCCGGCGAGTGCCGCGTGAAAGCGGCCCGCCAGCGCGGCGATCTCCGCCTGAACCGGCGGCGTCAGCACGATCGGCGACGCCTGCGACCACAGCCGGCTGGGCGGCGGCTTGGGCACTTCGAACTCCAGGCTGGTCGCGGCGGGATACGTCTCGTCTCGCGCGGTGGGCCAGACGCGCTGCGCCAGCGTTTGCGCCCCGCCGCCGCTGCGATCGCCGCAGTGGCTGCCGATTCGCAACTCGATCCGCGCCCGGCCGGGCTGGAACGACACCCCGGCGGGCCAGTCGATCGCCAGCCGCACTGTGTTGCGGCCGGGCAAGATCCAGGGATTGATCTGGCGGCTCTGGCTGGCATAGTCCTCGCCGGTGTTGAGCCAGAGCGGCACGTCGTTCACGTCCATCCGCACGTCGACGGCTCGCGACTCCGCCTCGAGCGTGAAAATCGCACTCATTGCAAACTCCTTAATCTCCCGGCCGGGGACCATCAGACGCTTCGCGTGGCGCGCACCGCGGGACTCAGAACCCGATTCGCGGCAGCCCCGGCGGCCAGGTCTTCGGGAAACCGCCGGGCGGCGGCGGCGGATTCGCCGGCGCGGGCGTGTTGGCGGGTCCGGGCGGATCGGTCGGCTCGGGTCGCCTGGTCGGGTCTGAGTCCTTCGAACGCGGATCTCTGCCGTCCGGATCGGGCCGCGGATTCTGGTCGTCGGTTCCGTCGCCGCCGCTGCATTCGTCGAGCACCATGTAGACCCGGTTGGGTCCGTACAGCGATTTGTCCGCGTCCCAGAGCGTGACCTGTCCGCCGAAGTCGGGCAGCCACTTCAGCTCCGCGTCGACGCGCCCCTTGATGCCGCTGAACCCGACGGCCACCTTCACACCGCAGCCCAGACCATCCGCAAACGGCTCCCCGCTGATGTCGAATACTCCCTTCAGCGTGCCGCTCAGCGAGACGAGTTCGAGGTGCGAAGTACCCTTCAGCCCCACCGACACCTCGATCTTGCCGGAGACGCCGCCCTGGGGCGTATAGATCCAGCGACCGTCGCGAAACGTGCCTTTCACGGAGGCGTCGCACTTCATCTGCCCCTCGACCTTCACCAGCGCCTCGACGCCCGGCGAGATCTTCGAGAGGAAGCGCAAGCGGCGCGGGAGCTTGCGGCGAATGAACTTCTTCAGCGAGACCGACTTCTCGTACTTGATCTCTGCGACCGGGTCGACGCGCACGTGGCAGTCGTACGCGAACGAGACGCCCCCGTCTGCGTCCTCTTTCCACCCGGCCTCGCCCTTGAAATCGACCTTGTCCGCCAGCTTGAAGTCGATGCCCAGGACGTCGAGCTTGCCCTCGATCCGCTTGATCGCCCCGAGCAGCGTGTTGAGGAAGTCCTGGTGGCGCAGGCACAGGCGACGCACCGGCGGATAGGCGTGGACCTCCAGCCACTCCGTGTTGCCGTGGCCGTCGCGGCACGTGACGTGGTAACGCCTCTTCGTGCCCGCCACCGCGTGCCAGTACCAGCGAATGTGCCGCGGCGACGGCGTCGACGGCGCGCTCGCCAGAAACGCTGAGGTCTTGCCGTCGGTTTCGCCCACGTTGCTGATCGTCCAGTGCGGCGGCGTCGGCGACGGGGGCGTGGATTCCGAATTCAGCCCGATCGCATCCTCGTGTGCGTGCTCCGCGGTCGGCACGACGTGCAGCGTCTGTCGCTCGATCACCCGGCGGGGACCGTTGTGGTCATGATTGCATGCGGCGCTGATCGTCAGCGCCTTCACCACCGGCGGCGGCGTCTTCGGACGGGATATCACCACCGGCCCCGGCAGGCCCTTGAGCAAGCGCTTCCGCCGCACGCGGGCCGCGCCGCCGCGACCGCCGCGACCCGGCTGGCCGTCGTCGGCCGGCGACGCCGGCATGGCCTCCTCGATTTCGCGATCGCTGATGCCGGCGGGCGGGGTGGCGTTGTCGTCGTTGAGCCAGATCATCTTGCCGTAGAGCTGAATCCCGTCGGGCGTGATTCGCATGAAGTTGTCGCCGACGTAGAAGGCGACCTCCGTCTCCGACGCCATCACGATGCGCTGCGCGGCGCGGGCCTCCAGCATGCCCTCCAGGTACATCGCGTAGTTCTTCAGGTATTCGTCGATCGCGTGGCCGCCGACGGTCGTCGTGCGGTGGTCCTTGATGAACTCAAGCTGTCCGCCGTCGTCAACGCGCAGATCAACGTTTTCGCTGGCCGTGCGGTAGTAGCCGCCGTGGGGGCCTTCGCGGGTCTTGCCGCCGATCCGCTCATGCAGGCTTCCGCAGACCGTGTGGAAGTGCGGGCCGACGACGCGCGTGTCCATGCGGCGCTGGGCGCGCATGAAGAGCTGCTCGGCGCCGCGGCGATCTTCGAAGCGAATCTCGTGATAGCGCTGATCGCTCGGGCTGCTGAGCGTCTTGATCGTGCTGCGCGTCTTGTCCGCCGGAAGCGGATAGGGCGGCATGTGATCGCCGTTGTAGACGCGCCCCACGATGATCGGCCTGTCCGGATCGCCCTCGAGGAAATCGACGATCACCTCGTGCCCGACGCGCGGCAGGAACAGCATGCCGTAGCGCCCGCCGGCCCAGCCCTGGCTGACGCGAATCCAGCACGAAGCCCGTTCGTCCGGCTCCTTCGAGTGCAAGTCCCAGTGGAAGCGCACCTTCACGCGGCCGTACTCGTCGGTGTAGACCTCCTCATCCCTGGGTCCGACGACGATTGCGGTCTGCGTGCCGCGCATCAGCGGCCAGTGCGTGATCCGCGGCGGGCGATAGTTCGTCTCCGCCGGAATGCACTCGAATTCGCAAACGAACGCCGCTTCGTCCGCGCTCACGCGCGAGTCGCGCATCCTGTCGTTCAGCAGGTTCGGCGTGGTGGTTGCGTCCAGCGGGTTGCCGCCGAGCGCTGCGGCCGCGGTCGATCCGTCGCGCGTCACCTGGCCGCCGTGATAGACCCACGTGGGACGCTCGCGCGTCGCCAGCGGCTCGCCGGGACGCAGCCGCTCCGCGAGTTGCAGCACGCTGTCCGCGATCTGACGAACCACCGGGTTGCCGTCCTGTCGCGCCGCGAGCAGCGCCGCCGCCATCGCCGGGTTCAGCAGCGCCGGCGTGTCGCCGCCGAAGGTCGGGCGCAGCGCGGCGCGGGCCGTCTGCTTGCCGCCGTAGGTGACGCCGGTGACGAGATACTCGCGATTCAACTCCGCAATCGGGTGGTCGCGCAGCGCGAAGACCCGCGCCGGGGCGAGCCGCCGCGAGTTGCTCTGGCCCACGCCGCACTCACGAAACGTGCTGAGCTCCTCGAGGCGGACGGCGGCGCGGGCCGCGCCCTCCGTCTGCGTCTCGTACTCGCCGGGATAGTCGCAGAAGTCGCGTCCGGTCTCGTCGCCGACGGTGAATGCGTGTAGCGACAATCGCGGCTTGCGGAAGTCGAAGTCCGTCAGCTCCACGCTGGTGGGGCGCAGCGCCTGTCCCAGCCGAAACCGCGAGACGTGCTCCGCCGCCGCGATCTGCCCGCTGGGTGGCTCGAACGGCAACTCGGCGGCGTCGCCCTCGATCTTCGCATACGCCGCGTCCGAGTCGGCCAGACGCATCACGTGTGCGGTTTCACTCTGCGCGAAGTGCCACCAGATGCCTTCTTCCTCCAGCAACCGGGCGATGAAGTTGTAGTCCGACTCGCGATACTGCACGCAGTACTCGCGCTTCGCGTAGACGCCTTGCAGCAGCGACAGGTCGAACGCATCCGCCGGGATGCCGGCCTCCTGCATCACCGCCTCGAAAATCTCCGGCGTCGATTTGTTCTGGAAGATCCGCATGTCGGTGCGCTGCGTGAGCCGCCAGACCTGCGGAAACAGCTCGACGCGGTAGCGCGTCTGGCCCTCGAATTCGCTGATGATCTCGGCGCGGCCGATGATCCCGTGGAAGAACCGCATGCCGCGCCGCAGTCGGATCGACAGCCGCCCCGGCCGGCCGAGCAGCGTCTCCAGCGTGATCGGCGCCTCGCTCTCGAGCTCGATCTCGAAGCGATACAGCCGGCTCAGGCCCTCGCTGCCGCGATACGCCAGCACGTCGCCGGGCGTCAGTTCGCCGTCGATCTCAAGCGCCAGCGGCGCTGACTGGAAGCTCAGGGATTCGATCATGTTCATCGTCATTCGCCTTGCCGCCGACGAGCGGGGAACATGGGCCTCCGGCCCGTGAGTTTTTGGGGTGGGGCGGGCATTCTGCCCGCCGCCGGGGATAGCGAACCGCTCACGAAAGTGAGGAAGCCCAAAAACTCACAAGCTCTCTGGCCCGTGAAACCCGCTCGCCGGCCTATCCGTCGCAAAACTCCCGGCCGCATCCACCGCAGGCCCTTTGCGCCGCTGGCGCCTGCCGGCGGCGCCAACCGCGGCGCGATCGGCCCACGCGGGTTCCGAGTGCGCCCGGAATGGTCGCGACGCCTTCCGCGCCGGATTCACGCCCGCAGCCGGGAATTGCGGTCGGCGGCGACACTCGAACCGACGCGCGAGTATGCTGAGAATCGGAGGCCGGCCGGCACAGCGTCTCGCGGGCGGCCGGAGCGGAGCGAAATGTCGGAGCAACTACGAGTCGCGACTGCGGCGGACATCCCCGCGATTCAGCGCATCCGCCGCAGCGTCCGCGAGAATCGCCTCATCTCCGGCGTGATTTCGGATGACGACGTGCGCATGGCGATTACCGTTCAGGGCCGCGGCTGGGTGGTCGACGTGGACGCCGCCCCCGTGGGCTTCGCCATCGGCAATGACCAGACCGGCAACATCTGGGCGCTATTTGTCGATCCATCTTACGAACGGCGCGGCTATGGCCGGCGGTTGCACGATGTCATGGTGGCGTGGCTCTGGTCGCGCGGCTTGCCCCGCCTGTGGCTGACAACCGATCCGGACACACGCGCGGAGCGTTTTTATCGTGCCGCGGGTTGGCGATACGCGGGCTGCGCGGAGCATGGCGAAGTCCGCTTCGAACTGGATCGTCCTTCCGACCGCTGACCGTGGCGCATCGCCGGAGCGCGCAGCGACGGGTGCATCTCGCTCGCGGTTGTGCCGCCCGCCGTGGAGTGAACGCTAGTCCGGCGGGCAGAATGCCCGCCCCACCCGGCGGGCAGAATGCCCACCCCACCCGGCGGGCAGAATGCCCGCCCCACCCGGCAATCGTCCTTCCGACCGCTGACCGTGGCGCATCGCCGGAGCGCGCGGCGACGAGTTCTGACAGCGAACCGAATCCCAGCCGCTCAAATCGCATAGAATCTGTTGAATGTCTGCGTTCAAGTCCTGTTCGGAGACACGTCATGTCAAACTCCCAACCGTCCCGAATCGTCCATGCGTTGGCTCGCGCGCACCGCGTCCTGGTTCGTGGTCTTCTGCTCGCGCTCGTGGTCTTCCCGGCGCTGGTCTGGCTGAGCGCCGCGCCCGCGTCCGGCGGGGCGGGCGCCGTGCTGCGCGCGGCAGCGCGGCCCGGCGAGATCCCCCTGGGCGAGTGGTCCGGCGAAGGAGTACTGTTCTATGACGTCGAAGCCGACGCCGGCTCGCCCGTTGCGGAAGCCGCCCGCGAGCTGGTTCACGACCTGACGGGCATGCCGACCGACGAAGTCCCTGTGCAGATCGGAAACGGCGGTTCAGAGCACGCAGGCGGCCCGGAAGAGCGCGACAAGGACGGCAAGCCGCTACGTCGCACGCTGCAGCGCGAGTATCGCACGTCGCTCGAAATCTGGCCCGAGGAGACCGAAGGGCGCGACCTGATCTGGATTGCGATTCGTTCCCGGCGCGGTCCGCTGCCGGACCTCGACAACGAAACGCGCCTGCTGATCGCGCTGGAGCCGGCGCGCCGGCCGGAGCGCGGCGCGGGCCTCTACCGCGTGGTGGCCTTCGCATACAACGCGGCCGCGGGCGCCAGGCCCGAGCTCCAGGATATGACCGCGGCGACCGGCTGCACGTGTATCACGCGCGACGACGTCACCACTCTTCAGATTCGCTACATGGACAACTACGTCGACACGTTTCGGTTCGAAGGCGACCGCGTCGAGAAATCCGGCGTCTTCGGCGCCAAGACCGGGCTGATTCACTGGGTCGAGGAGTTGGAGGAGCGCTGACGCCCCCCGCGGCCCAGGAGCAGCGCCGCGACACAGACCACGCCCACCGCCATCACGACGCACAGGCACGTCGCGACGATCTCCTCGTCGCGCCCGAAGTGGATCGCATTCAGCAGGCTCTGTGCCAGGTTCGGCGCCGCCGGGGGATTCACGAAGGTCGTGGCCGCGACTTCCGTCAGCGCCAGCAGGAACACGGCGGCGGTCGCGGCCGCGAGCATCCGCGCCCCGGCGGGCAGTGAAACCGCCGCATACGCCGAGAGCCAGCCGGCCCCGTCCGCGGCCGCGGCCGCGGTCAGGTCGCGGTCGCTTCCGCGTGTGGCGAGTCGCAGGGCGATCATCGGAATGATCGCGAAGCGCGCGATGTTCACCAGGCTCAGAATCGGCCAGTGATCGCGAATCGCACCCAGCGCCGCGCCGATCGGGACGAACGCGCGGCCCACCAGCGTCGGCGGCAGCAGCGCCAGCACCGCGGCCATGACGATGAGCGCCCCCGCGGCGCTGCGCGCGACGCGACGCGCCGCGGCTCCGCCCGCGCGAC
>CAZVWB010000070.1:0-12306 GCA_964631045.1 uncultured Planctomycetales bacterium | reverse complement strand
TCGAACCCGCACTGAAGGGATTTTAAGTCCCCTGCCTCTGCCATTGGGCTACTGGCCCGGATCGCGGTCGCATCCTGGACACTCACCTGCCGCCGGGCGTCTTCCAAACCAGCAGCCGCGCGGACCGGCGTGGCCCGCCGGGGCCGGATGCCCGATCAAGCGCTGATCGTCGGGCGGACCGGCCATTTTGCCCGCTTGCGACTCCTGGGCCGGAGAGACTGTGATCTTCTGGGCTTCACCTTTTTCCCAAGCGGTTCGCGAGCCCCGTGGGCGGGCAGAATGCCCGCTCCACCCTCACGCCGGCGGGCAGAATGCCCGCCCCACCCACAGGTTCACAAGCCCGGGGCCTATGCTCTCCGCTTCGGTAAGCCCGCCGGCGATTGGAAACACTCCACTAGCCGGCAGCGCGGACCGGGCGCGGCGGGTCGCCGACGGTCAGGTTGGTTAACTCCTTGATTCGCGTCTTGATGTAGCCCAGCGCCACCCAATGCGGTTCGCGCGGGTGACGGGCGACCGAGGTCAGCGTGCCGGCCTCGGCGCCGGCCTGCGTGATGGTCGCCGGGACCGGCAGCCCTTCGGCGTCGTCGAGTTCCAGCCGCGTGATTTTCTTGGCCAGCGATCCGTGCGAGCGCATTCGCTCGATCACCTCCTGACCGAGGTAGCAGCCTTTGTGATAGCTGATGCCGCGCTCGACCTGACCGGTCTCGGGCGGGATGGTCTTGTCGTCGATGTCGCGCCACAGCCAGGGGATGCCCGCTTCGATCCGCAGCACGTCGAGCGTCGCCAGGCCCGCCGGCAGCAACTCGGCGGCTTCGCGCAGCCGGTCCCACCAGTCGACCGCAGAGGCGACCGGGATGATCAGCTCGAAGCCCGGAGCGCCGGCGAAGTCGTGCCGCACCAGGCCCGATGCGCCGTCTCGAAGCGTCGCACTGGCCAGCGGAGGCCATTTCTGCGGGTCGGCGGCGCCCATCCACGAAGCGATATCCGGCGCCCGCGGGCCGCTGATGCCGATTCGCGCCATCTGGTCGCTCACGTCGGTCAGCACCGCGTCTTCGGTGATCAGGAAGCGGCTGAAGTGCGCCAGCGCGGCGGGGATCGTGCTGCGATCGATGTCCAGCCACAGCGCATCGGGCAGGCAGAGCACATTCAGGTCGAACTGCACGCGGCCGCGCACGTCGATCGCAAACGCGTAGCAGCCGCGGTTTTCGGCCAGGCCCTTGATGTCGTTGGTCGTCACGTTGTGCAGCCACGCCGCGCGGTCCTTGCCCGTGACCAGAACCAGCCCGCGGTCGCTGCGGTCGAAGTAGACGGCGGCTTCGCGGGCCTGCTGATGCTCGTTGCTGAGCCGCCCGAAGCGCCACGGGAGCGAAACCCCGCGGACTTCGCGCGTCTCGGCCGGTTCGTAATTGGACGACTCGCTGAAAACAGAAATCTCACCCACGGCAAATCTCCGGCGCGGGCGAAAGCGGCGCGCGGCGCGCCCCGATTTCGCCCGCAAACCGATAGAATACTGCGAAACCGCGATCGGCGGGGCGACCCGCCGGCGGCGGTGCATCTCGAGGCAGCCGCGATGAACTCGGCCTGGGTTCTTTCCATCGGCACCGAACTGACCCTGGGCCAGACCGTTGATACCAACGGCGCGTGGCTCGCCCGGCGGCTCAGCGCCCTGGGCGCACGCACGACGCGGCACGTGACCGTGCCCGACGAGCTGGCCGACATCCGCGGCATCTTCGCGCAGGCGGCGGCCAGCGCAGAAGTCGTGCTCGTCACCGGCGGCCTGGGCCCGACCGAAGACGATCTGACGCGGCAAGCACTGGCGGAAGCCGCGGGAGTCGAACTGCGGCTGGACGAACGCTGCCTGGCGCAGATTCAGGCGTTCTTCGCTGCGCGAAACCGCGAGATGCCGGAACGCAACCGCGTGCAGGCGTATGTGCCGCACGGCGGGAGTCCGATCGAAAACACGTGCGGCACCGCGCCGGGCGTGTATGTCGAGATCAAAGGCGTGCCGTTCTACGCGATGCCCGGCGTGCCGTTCGAAATGCGAACGATGTTCGAGCGCAGCATCGAGCCGCAGTTGCGCATGGCGGCCGGCGGGGCGGCGCTGCTGAGCCGCCGGCTGCATTGCATCGGCGCGGGCGAATCGGAGATCGGCGAGCGCATTCGCGATCGCATGCAGCGCGGCCGCAACCCGGAAGTGGGCACGACGGCGGGCATGGGCATCATCGGCGTGCGGATCAACGCCCGCGGTCTCTCGCCGGAAGCGGCGCGCGGGCTGCTGGATCACGAGGAAGCCGAGATCCGCGCGCGGCTGGGAACGCTGGTCTTCGGCCGCGACGAGGAGACGCTGGCGCAGGTCGTCGGCGAAGTGCTGCGCAGCCGCAACCTGTCGATCGCCACCGCCGAGTCGTGCACCGGCGGCTTGATCGCCAAGCAGTTGACCGATCATGCCGGAAGCAGCGCATACTTCCGCGGGAGTGTCGTGGCCTACGCGAACTCGGTGAAGGAGCGGATGCTGGGCGTGCCGGCCCGGCTGCTGGCGGAGCACGGCGCAGTAAGCGAGGCGGTATGCCGGGCGCTGGCGGTCGCGGCGCGCGCGCGGCTGCACGCCGACGCCGCCATCGGCGTGACCGGAATCGCCGGGCCGGACGGCGGCGGCAGCGAGAAACCCGTGGGCACGGTTTTCATCGGCCTGGCAACGCCGGAGCACGCGAGCGTGAAGCGCTATCAGTTCGGATCGGACGCGCCACGCGACGTAATTCGCGAACGTGCGGCGTCGACGGCGCTGAACATGCTGCGGCTGTGGCTGATCGAAAGCGCGGGGGCGGGCGACGCGCGGTAGCGTGCTCCGCCTGCGGCGTGCTTTTGCGCCTTCATGAGTGATTCGTCGGCTTGGGGGGTGCGGGTATTCTGCCTGCACGGGCAGGCAGCACGCCCACCCAACCTGAGGACTTCACAGGTTTACTCGCCAACGAACTGCACCGGCAGTCCGACCTCGATCGAGCCGCCGAGGCGCAGCGCATCCCAATTCGCCAGCCGGATGCAGCCGTGCGAGCCGGTCTTTCCGATCAGTTCCGGGTAAGGGGTTCCATGAATGCCGTATCCAGGCCGCGCCAGGCCGATCCAGCACAGGCCGACCGGGTTGCGCGGCCCCGGCGCGATGTAGAGGGTGCGCTCGACGTTGGTGACTTCGGGCCACATCTCGGGCTTGAACGCGTACTCGGGGTCGAACACGATCACGGTGACGCTCGTCTGTCCCTTGGGCCGCTTCTCGGGCAGCTCCGCGATCGAGCAGTGGAACAGCGCGGCGACGCGTTCGGCTTCGTCGAAAACGCGCAGGACCTTCTCGCTCAGATTGATCTCGATGCGCTGCGGATCGAAGCTGAGCTTCTGTTGATGCACGTTGGGGATCACGACCGCTTCGCCGGGACGCAGGTGATCCAGCGCCCGGCCGGGATTCAGCGCTCGCAGCGTGGCCTGCGTGCAGTGGCCGCGCTCCGCAAGCAGCGCCGAGAGCGACTCGTAACGGCAGCGCTTGAGCTTGGCGCGGACGTTCCAGTCCTTGGGGATCGGGCCGCCGACCTGCGCTCGGTCCGCGACGGTCACGTGATAGGTGCGCAGCGCCGGAGTCTGTGCCAGCGACAACGCCGCCTGCGTGGCCGCGTCGAACTCGCCGCTGTCCGTCAGCTTGTGGAAGGCCTGAAACGCGCGCAGCGCGATCTGCGTCTTGCGGCCGATCTTGCCGTCGATCAGACCCGGGGAGAAACCCGCCCGGTCCAGCGCCGCCTGTCGGGCGACCGCAGTCGCATCCAGCGCGGGCGGTGCGGGCGTGTCTGCGGCCGCCGCGGAATGCCAGCCGAGCACCAGAAGCACCGCAACCCAAGGGGGGCGAGAGAGCGACATCGCGGGCTCCATCCCGTGTGTGTCCGGCGGTGCGATCGCGCCGCCTGCGAGCCGTCGCCACGCCGCGGGTAGTGTAGTAACCCGCCGCACGCGGATTCCAGTCATTTCGCGGCGCTTCCGCCTCGATCCCGAGGGCGCGGCGGCGCAGCCCCGCGGACAGGCGCTACGGCACCTGCACGTGGTCCAGCACGTGCCGCACCACGTCGTCGCTGGTTTTTTCCTCGGCTTCGGCTTCGTAGCTGACGATCACGCGGTGCCGCAGCACGTCGGGGGCGATGTCCTTCACATCCTGCGGCGTCACGTAGCCGCGGCCGGCGAGGAAGGCCATCGCCTTGGCCCCGAGCGTCAGGTAGATCGTCGCGCGGGGCGATGCGCCGTACTCGATCCAGTCGGCGATCTTGATCTGGAACTCGTCCGGGCGGCGCGTCGCATGCACAAGCGCCACGATGTAGTCCTTGACCTTGTCGTCGACGAAAATCTCATCGAGCACAGCGCGGGCGTCGATCACGCGCTGCGGGTCGAGCACCGCTTCGACGCCGGGCGCGCCGCGCGAAGTGGTCATGCGGTCGAGAATCTGGCGCTCCTCGGCGCGGGTCGGATAGTCGACGATCAGCTTGAGCATGAAGCGATCGACCTGCGCCTCGGGCAGCGGATACGTGCCTTCCTGCTCGATCGGGTTCTGCGTGGCGAGCACCAGGAACGGCTCATCCAGCAGGAAGGTCTGCCCGCCGATGGTGACCTGCCGCTCCTGCATCGCTTCGAGCAGGGCGCTCTGCACCTTGGCCGGGGCGCGGTTGATCTCGTCGGCCAGGATGATGTTGGCGAAGATCGGCCCCTTTTTCGCGGAGAAACTGCCGTCCTGCGGGTTGAAGATCATCGTGCCCAGGATGTCCGCCGGAAGCAGGTCGGGTGTGAACTGGATGCGTTGAAAGCGGGCGCGGAGCGTGCGCGCCAGCGTGGAGACCGCCGTCGTCTTGGCCAGCCCGGGCACGCCCTCCAGCAGCAGGTGCCCGTTGCACAGCAGCCCGACCACCATTTTCTTGAGCAAGTTGTCCTGCCCGACGATCACCCGCCGCATCTCGGCCAGCATGCGGTCGAACGGCTCGTGATGCTGGCGGACGATCTGCTGGATCTGCTGCACTTCGACAAACGTGGTCGCCATCCGCAAGTCTCCCGTGAATCGACGCGTAGCGCGTGGCGTCGCGGCCTGCCCGAGGGCCGCTCAGCGTATAGGGGACGAGTTCGGGCGCGAAGGGCAGGCGAAAAGTGGAAATAGTGAATGGCTAATTGCTAATGGCTAATAAAAGACCGCTGAGCGCGACGCAGCGTCGCAGTCCGCGCGGGATCGCCGCGCCGGATGGCGCATGAACCCAACCGGCACTCCGGGCGCGCATCCGCGGCACGCTTCCTTCCGGGGCGAGCAAGCGGCGCCCGAGGGCCGTTTTGCGGCCATGACGACGCGCAGCAGGACACCCGGGCTGGGCGCGCCGCCGGTCGAGCTGGGCCGGAGAGCTTGTGACTTTTTGGGGTGGGGTGGGCATTCTGCCCGCCCGCCGCGCTCGCGAAACGCTCACGAAACTGATTGAAGCCGAAAAATTCACAAACCCGGAGGCCCATGCGCCCCGCTCCCGCGATGAAAAACTCACAACCTCGGAGAGCTTGTAAGCGCTTGGGCTTCACTCACTTTCGTGCGCGGCTCGCGAGCCCTCTGGGCGGGCAGAATGCCCGCCCCACCCCCGGAAGGTCACAAGCTCGAAGAACCGGCGGGATGGGCGGCACAAATATCGCGTTGGACGGCATAAATATCGCGTCGGACGGCACAAATGTCGTGTCGGACGGCACAAATATCGCGTTGGACGGCACAATGATCGCGTCGGGCGGCATAAATGTCGCCTTGGACGGGCGGACCGGTGCGGTTCGCACCCGCCGGCCCGGGGCGTCTGATATTAGCCATTAGCAATTAGCCATTCAGTATTTGTCCTTTGCCGCGTTTGCGGCCCGCGGCTATTTTCGCGGCATGCGGAAGAACTACATCCTCGATGCGAACATCCTGATCCACGATCCGCAGTCGGTGCTGCACTTCGCCGATAACACCGTCATCATTCCGGTAGGCGTGCTCACCGAGATCGACCGCTTCAAGAAGGAAATGAGCGACCGCGGGTTCAACGCCCGCGCGGTCGTGCGGCTGCTCGACTCGCTCCGCGGCGAGCGCAGCCTGGCCGACGGCGTCGACCTGCACACCGGCGGCCGCCTGCGGGTCTATTGCGAGCCGGATCGGCTGCTCAGCGGCGAGAACGGTCATGCCGACATCGAGATTCTGCGCGTCGCCAAGCGCATTCAGCAGGCCGAGACCGGCACGCCGGTCGTGATCGTCACCAAGGACATCAACCTGCGGATTCGCGCGGATGCCGCGGGCCTGCGGGCCGAGGACTATGAGTCCGACCGCGTGCCGCTGGCGGCGCTGCGTCCGGCCTCGGCGGAGCTGGCGATCGCCAGCGACGAGTTCAACCGCTTTCGCGAGGGCGGCCGGCTGGCGCTGCACGATGCGGCGCTGGGTCCCAATGAATACGTGATGCTGCGCGAGTCCGACGGCGGCAAGGCGACGGCGCTGGCGCGGGTCGATACCGACGCGAGCACCCTGATCAGCCTGCGGCAGCCCGAGAAACACCTGTGGGGCCTGAAGCCGCGCAATCGCGAGCAGTATTTCGCGATCGACGCATTGCTCGATGAGCGGATTCAGCTCGTCACGCTGATGGGCAAGGCCGGAACCGGCAAGACGGTGCTGGCCATGGCCGCGGCGCTGCACCACACGCTGCGGCTGAAGCGCTTCAAGGCCGCGCTCATCGCCCGGCCGGTGGTGCCGATGGGCCGCGACCTGGGTTTCCTGCCCGGCGACATCCACCGCAAGATGGACCCGTGGATGAAGCCGGTGGTGGACACCGTCGAGTTTCTGCTCGACATCGGCGGGGCCGCCAGCGGCCACCGCGAAGCCGAGACGCTGATGCGCAGCGGGATCATCGAGATTCAGCCGCTGACCTACATCCGCGGGCGCAGCATCGCCAACCGCTTTGTCGTGATCGACGAATCCCAGAACCTGACGCCGCTCGAAGTGAAAACCGTGATCACCCGCGTGGGCCAGGACGCCAAGATCGTGTTCACCGGCGACCCGTATCAGATCGACAATCCCTATGTGGACGCGGGCAGCAACGGGTTCACCTACGTCGTCAATCGCTTTCGGCGGCAGCCGATCGCGGCGCACGTCGAGCTGCGCAAGGGCGAGCGCAGCGCCCTGGCCGAGCTGGCCGCCAACCTGCTCTGAGTCGCACGACCGATTGAACCCGGCCGCGCCCGGCCCCAGGCCGCCCCGCGGCGACGACGGACCATGCGTACAGCGCCTGCTCACATCTCGCGCGCCGCACCGGCGCTGATCGGCCTGGCGGCGGTCGGCTGCTACGTCAACGCACTGGCCGGCGGCTTCGTGCTGGACGACAAGGAGATCGTCCGCGACAACGTCAACATTCGCTCGGTTCTCGACTTGCCGCGCGTCTGGCTCTCGGAGTGGTGGGCGACGCGCGGCGCGGACGCCGAGCAGCCGGACCCCGGCCGTGATCGCTTATATCGCCCGTTGACGCTGTTCACGTTCGCCGTCAATTACGCGCTGGATCGCCCCGGCGCCGACGGCCGACCGCGGCCGCTCGGCTTCCATGCGGTCAATGTTCTCCTGCACGCCGGCGTGTCTCTGCTGGTCTGGCTGCTGGCCCGGCGGCTGGGGCTCGCGCCGCCGGGGGCGCTGCTTGCCGGGGCCCTGTTCGCGGTGCATCCCGTGCACTGCGAGGCGGTCGCGAATGGGGTCGGGCGGGCCGAACTGCTCTCGGCGCTCTTTCTGCTGCTCGGCATGCTCGCGCTGCGGCCGGCCGCCGGACCGCTCGCTTCCGCGCGTGTCGCCCGCGCCGCCGCCGCGTTCTGCTGCGCGCTGCTGGCGAAGGAAAGCGCGATTTGCTACCCCGTGCTGGCGGGGCTGCTGCTCGTGCGGGGTCGCTTCGCACCGGCGGCCGGGCAACTCGCGCAACCGCCGCGCCGCGCGGGTCCGGTGGTTACGGTTGCGATTCTGCTGCTGCCGCTCGCCGCGTATCTGCCGCTACGGTTCGTCGCGCTGGGCGGTCAGTTGGTTCGGACGAGCGGCCCGAGCGCGATTCACAATCCGCTCGCGGACGCGGACGTTGCGGGCCGCGCGCTCGGCGCGCTGACGGTCGCCGGGCACTACGCACGGCTGATGCTTTTTCCGATGCGCTTACAGGCCGACTACGGCCGCGACACGATCGTCGCGGCGCGGGTCGACGCCGAGACGGTCTTCGGGGCGCTGGCTGTCGCGCTGGGCTCGGCAGCGCTGCTCGGATTTCGCCGCCGGGGTGTCTGGGGCGATGTCGCGCTGCTTACGGGCATGCTGCTGGCAAGTTACGCGCTGATTTCGAACACCATTCAGATCATCGGCGTCTCGCTGGCGGAGCGGCTCTTTTACTTCCCGTCGGTGCTGGTCTGTCTGCTGATCGCCCGACTGGGGGCGGCTTGCGGCGACGTGATCGCATCGCTCCGTGCGCGCCGCGCTGCGGCCGGAGTCGCCACGGCGATCGTGATCGCGCTGGCGGCGAGGACGATCGCCCGGAACCCGGCGTGGCGCTGCGACCTGTCGCTGGCGCAGGCCGGCGTCGCCGCCGATCCGCGCAATGCGATCTTGCAGTCGTTTCTGGGACGCGCGCTGCTCGAAGAGGCGGAAACGACTGACGCCTGGCGCCAGCGGCGCGAGCGCCTGCTGCGGGCGGATCACCACCTGGAGCGATCGCTCCGCATCGTGCTGCGAAACCCGTGGGCGCTGGGTGTGCGCGCCCGCGTTCGAGTCGGATTGCTGGATTACGCCGGAGCCCGCGCAATGCTCGCGGCGGGCCTGCAGATGTTCCCGAAGGATCCGCCCGCGGCGCGATTGCTCGCACAGCTTCAGACGCCGGAATACTCCGATGCGGCGGTCGCCGCGCTGCTGGCCGAGAGGCTCGCCGCCGCGCCCGACGACCCGGTGCTGCACGAGCGGCTGGCGGAGCTCGCCCTGCGCCGCGGGGACGCCGCCACAGCCCTGGACCACGCCCAGCGGGCCGCGGCGATCGACCCGGCGGCGACGAACGCCCGCCGCCTATGCGGAGAAGCGCTCGCGCTGCTCGGACGCGGCGAGGAGGCGCTCGCGGCGCTGCGCGGCGTGATCGCCGCCGATCCGCAGAACTGGGAGGCCCATCTGAATCTGTCCGCGATCCTGTCGGCAAGCGACGCGCCCGCGGCGCTGCGGCACGCGGAGATCGCCGAGCGGCTGCGGCCCGACGAATTCGCCGCCGACTCAAACCTCGCGGAAGCGCTGGCGCTTTGCGGTCGCGTCAGCGAGGCGTTGCAGCGCTATCGCCGGTTGCTTCAGAATCTGCCGCCGGAGGCCGCGGAGCGCGCGTTTGTCCGCGATCGGATTGCCGAGCTCGAGGCTCCCCCTTGATGGATTGCCGGACTCTCGCGTCCTCCCCCCGCCAATCGCGCGGCTGCGACCGCCTCCGGCGTCAGCCGCCGCGCAGTGCGGTATAAACTGCGAAGGTGCGCTCCAGCATTTCATCGGTCGTGCTGACCGCGGCGGCGGCGAAGGAGACGCGGCCGCTGCGCCACGCGGCCAGGCGCTGCGCCAGGCTCTCCGCCGATCCGATGTCGAAGAGCTGCTCGGCCGACGGAATCATCTCGGCAATGCCCTCCACGCGGCTGGCAAGCACCGGAACGCCGACGGCCTGCGCTTCGAGCACGGCGATCGGCAGGTTCTCCGGCCACGTGCTGGGCGCGACCAGCACGTCGAGCTGCGACAGAAAACGCGGCATCGCCTCGGTCGCCACGCGACCGACGAACTCGAAGCGGTATCCGGCGGCCAGCGCGCGCAGCCGGGCCTCGTAAGCCGCATCGCCGCCGCCGGCGATGCGGACGTGGACGTCGCGCCAGTCGAGTCGCCGGATGGCCTGCAGCAGCAGGTGCACCCCCTTGTGGTCGGCCAGCGCTCCGGCGTAGCCGATGACCGGTGCGTCGCCCGGTTTGCGTTCCGCCAGCGCCGCCGCCCGCAGCGGCCGGGCTGCGAACCAGCGCGGCTCGATGCCGTAGGGGATGCTGACCTGCTGCGGGCCGGCGATTCGCCCGCCGATCAGCCGGCGGGAGGTTTGCGACGGGAAGATCACCGCCTGCGCGGCGGAGAGCGCATCGGCCAAATAGCGCTGCCGCCCGATCCACCGCCGCCACTCGCCCGGACCGACGCCGGCCAGCGCCGCCCGGCCGAAGAAGAGCAGCGGAAGGGCCACTGCGCGGACGCCGGGCGTTTGCGCGATGCGGCGCGGCCAGCCGCGCGCGTGGCTCTGGCCGAGGCAGCGCAGGCACTCCATCCAGGTCACTCGTCCATCGCAGATGCCGCGCTGCGGATGTTGCAGGGTGTGCTTGGGGCAGATCCACCAGAAGTCCATCACGGTCGCGACGACGGGGATGCCCAGTTCGCGGGCGGCCCGCAGCAGTCCGATGCCGATGTGGGCGGGGTTGGCCACGTGCAGCAGGTCGGGCCGCAGTTCCGCCAGCAGCGGCCGCAGGCGGCGCGGCGCGCAGCCGCGAACGCTCATCCAGCTCCGCGTCGGCAGGCTGAGCAGGTGCGGATCGCCGTCGACGCATTGGCCCAGCGGCACGCGCGGCCCCCGCCGCTCCGGGTCGCCGGCGATGCACACGGCGTCGTGCCCGCGGGACCGCGCCCCGGCGGCCAGCAGGGCGACATAGCGCTCCGTGCCCTGCCCGTAACCGCGGCCCAGTTGCATCGTGGCGTAGAGGATTTTCATCGTCGTCAAACCCAGTTGCGCTGCAGCCCGGCACGGTCGCAGGCGCAGGCGCAGGCGTGGAACTATACCCCGCTACGGTCGTCGCGGCAGGCGCGGTAGGGGCGCCTACCGCGGAAGGCGCGCCTAGCGCGGCAGCGTGGGAACGCGGCGGAATTGTGGCACGGGTCTGAGAAGCAGTCACTGTTTGTGGCACCAGTTCTGAAGACCGGTGTCCGACTTCGCGGGTTTCCTACCGCACCGCCGGCAGCGGCGGCTCGATTGGTCGCGCCGCCGCGGCACCCGCCGAGTTTTTTGCGATTAGAACTCAACTCGTCCCGCGCTCGATCCTGCGGTTGTTGTACGATTACGAACTGGACCCCCATCGCCCCAGCGGTTGGCGTCGCGCAGCGGGGTGCGATGGGTGTCCCACGAAGTCGCCGTGGCATTCAGGAGGGACGCGTCAACGTGTTGGGAAACGCACCGCGCCCTCACCGATCGCGCCCCAGCGCCTTTCGCATGCCGACGCGAAAAGCCGTCGGCATGGCACCCGGCACTTGGATGGATGCCGATCGCTGCTACTTCGTCGGCAACACAGCTCCCGCGCTTGAGGACGTGCCGACGAATGATCGCGCCGGCGTGGGCGGCGCGCTGTGGGTGAACACCGAGTGCCTCAATGGTCTCGGCGGCTGTGAAGGCAGCGGCATCACCGACGAGCACGCAGTCGCCAACGTGTACAACAGCCTGTTCGTGGGAAACATCGCCGAGGGCGAAGGCGGTGCGGTCTACAGCGAACTCGGTGCGATCACCAAACTGGTGAACTGCACGATCATGAACAACCATGCCGGCGTGGGCGGCGGTGTGCTGGCGGACAGCGAGCAGGTGCCGGGTGAGATCGAAGAGCCGTGCATCACTGAACTGTACAACTGTATCGTCTGGGGGAATACGGATACTGAGCATGGCGAGGGGGATCTGCGCGCCCAAATCGCCGACGAACTGGCGACGTGGACGCCCGCAAGTCAGAATCCACCGACTCCCGAAAGCTGGGAGGGCTGGCCCACTGTTAACTACTCCTGCGTGCAGAGCGGCCTTGCCTTAACGCCGCCGCTCTACGTCTTTTTCCAGAATCCGCATCACAACATTGGCAATAGTCCTGCGATTCCCGGGACGTCGCTAACCCCAAGCCCGGCTACCTGGGATTCGGCTGTTTACGATCCTGCGACCGGACTCACAACCTTCACTGACACCGCTGCGACGGTGACGGGTTGGACGAATCGGATCCTGCTGACTCGAAGCAGCGGCTCTCCGGCAAGCGAAGCGCGTTCGCTGATCGTGTCGGTAGACAACAGCACACATACCGTTCGCGTCTTGGGAAACCTGGTAGATTTCGCCTCAACGTATGTTGTAGAGGACTACCTCATCGGTGCGGCGACGCCATGCCACAACGTTGGCGACAACAGTCAACTGGTCAGCCCCTTCGACCTGCTTGACATTGTCGGCAGCGACAGAACAACTGGAACAGTAGACATGGGTTGCTACGAGCGTCTCC
>CAZVWB010000069.1:0-12653 GCA_964631045.1 uncultured Planctomycetales bacterium | reverse complement strand
CAGCGCGCCAAGCTCGCGGCGCTGCTGGCGGACACGCCGGTGGACTAGTCGCGCCGACGCGCGCGGCGCCTGGCCGGGGTTGCGCTGCTCGGACGCAGTTGCGAAAGATCAGGGCGACGTCAGCGCGACGCGCTCGCGACTGGCGCCCCGCCCGATCACCCGCCGGCTTCGAATCCCGGATAGAGCGTCATGCCGCCGTCGACAAACAGGCTTGCACCCGTGATGTAGTCGGCCTCGTCGCTGGCCAGCCAGACAGCCAGCCGCGCGATGTCGTCGACTTCGCCGATGCGCTTGTAGGGAATCAGCTTCAGCAACTCGGAGTATGCCGCGGGCGTTTCCCACGCGGCGCGGTTGATCGGCGTGCGGATCGCACCCGGACAGATGCTGTTGACGCGAATCCGCCACGGGGCCACTTCCTGGGCGATCGACTTCATGAGCTGAAACACGCCGCCTTTGCTCGCGGCGTAGTTGACGTGCCCGGCCCAGGGGATGACCTCGTGCACGCTGCTGATGCAGATGATCTTGCCGGCGGCGCACGACACGTCCTTGCGCACGCCGCGGCGTTTGAACTCGCGGACGGCCTCGCGGGCGCAGAGGAACTGCCCGGTGAGATTGACGCTGATTACCTTGTTCCACTGCGCGAGCGTCATCTCCTCGATGGGCGCGTCCTGCTGGAGACCGGCGTTATTGACGAGAATGTCGATCGTGCCGAACTCGTCCGTCGCGCGCTTGAACATCCCCGCGACCTGGGCTTCGTCCGAGACGTCGGCCTTGTGGGCGATCGCCCGCCCGCGACTCGTGCAGCCGCAGTGGGTGGCCTCTTCAACCACCGCCTGGGCCGCGGCCTCGTCGCCGACGAAGTTGACCAGCACGTCCGCTCCCGCTGCGCATAGCGCCACGGCGATGCCGCGGCCGATGCCCGAACCGGCGCCCGTCACCAGGGCTTTCTGGCCCTTGAGCACCGGGCGGACCTCGCACGCGGGCATGACGACAGTGGGCAGCCGGTCGGGCGTGATGTCGCGAATGAGCGCACTGCTCATGGCCGTCGCGGACGACTCGCCGGCGTGCATGCGATCGGAGACTGTTGCCGTGGACATTCGGTTGCTCCAGATACGCGGCGACACGGCGAATGCCATGCGGCCCTTCCAGGTTCGGACTCTATGCGAGGTTAGATGCCGGTCGCTGCCGAGCGTTACAGCGGCGGGTGGCGGTCGCGGGTGGCGTGCTTTCGCGGTACTCCGCGTGAGCATGCTCGTCGTTCGAAGCGTCGTCTCGTGCACGACCACGCGCCCCGAGAGCCCGGAACATAAGCCGCCAACGCTCGACCCCGCCGAGGTCCAGAGTTGGATTGCGGAAGACGACGGCGACATGCAGGGTTTTCGTGACCGCGGGTGAGACTCTTCCTCGACACCAGCGTCCTGCTCGCTGCGAGCGGTCCGCGCGCGGTGCCTCTCGTGAGTTGTTTCGTCGCGCCGCAACTCAAGGCTGGGTTCTGATCGCGACTCCTTTTGTTCCCGAAGAAGTGCTGACGAACCTACCCACCCTGCCCGCGGCAGCGACGGCCGACCGGGCCCGCCTGCGGCCCGAACTGGCATGGATGGACGACGTCGAAACTCTGCATCGCGCGGCCGTCTTCGAGCCGGCCAAAGACCGCCCGGTTCTGTTCAGCGCTGTCGCCTGGGCGGACGTGCCGATCACGCTCGACCGCGCCGACTTTGGCGCGATGCTGGGCAGTTCCTTCTACGACTTGCCGATCCTGACCCCCGGCATGTTCCTCGAGCGCGAGCGCTCCGCAGGCCGACTTCAGACCTGATTCGCGAAACGTCGCCCGCCTCCCCCGAACCCCCAAGCTCGCAACTGGTCACTCGGAACTCGTGGCTCGAGGGCCGGTCGAGCGGCGCGAAACCCACCCTGCAGGGTCACGGTTGACACCGCCGAGTGGGTTTCGCGTTGCTCAAGCCGCCCCACGCGCGTCGCCGGGTGCTTCAGCGCATCTCACCGCGGCTGGCAGACCGATTCAAGAACCGGCGGCTGTGCACGAATGCCGCCGACTGACCGCGCGCTCGGGGCTTCGCCGCCGCACCGGGCCAGCAGCATGGCCACCAGCCCCGTCCATCCGCACTGGTGCGACGCGCCGACGCCGCGGCCCGTGTCGCCGTCGAAGTACTCGTGAAAGAGCGGGTAATCGCGGAAGTGCGGGTCGCGATTGAGCCGATCGCAGCGCGCCGCGCCGCCGGCGTTTTCAGCACCGAGCGCCGGACGATCGCCGTTGGCGTCGCGCAGGAAAATGCGGCTGAGCCGCCGGCCGAGTTCGTCCGCGACCTGGTCGATCGTCATGAACCGGCCGGAACCGGTCGGGCATTCCACTTTGAAGTCGTCGCCGTAATAGCCGTGGAGTTTCCGCAGCGACTCGATCAGCAGGTAGTTCACCGGGAACCAGATCGGCCCGCGCCAGTTCGAATTGCCGCCGAACGCGCCCGAGTCCGACTCCGCCGGCTGGTAGCGGACGCTCATCATGTGCCCGTCGAGCGGAAACACATACGGCTGATCGCGATGGGCGCGGGAGATCGAGCGCACGCCGTATTCTGAGAGGAATTCGCTCTCGTCGAGCATGCGGCGCAGCAGGGCCTTCATCCGCCGGCCGCGCAGCAGCGAGAGCAGGCGGCGCTGCCCGCTGCCGGGAATCTCCCAGTGCGACACCAGCGCCGCCAGCTCCGGGCGGTAGTTCAGGAACCACTCCAAACGCTTCTTGAACTCCGGCAGCCGTTCGAGCAGCTCCGGCTCCAGGGTTTCGACGGCGAAGAGCGGGATCAGCCCGACCATCGAGCGCAGCCTCATCGGCACGACGCGGCCGTCGGGCAGGTTCAGTACGTCATAGAAGAACTGGTCTTCTTCGCACCAGAGCGAGACGCCATCGCAAGCGTCGGCGGGCAGAATGCCCGCCCCACCCCGCGCGTCGGCGGGTGGAATGCCCGCCCCACCTGGCGCGTCGGCGGGCAGAATGCCCGCCCCACCCGGCGCTTTCCCGACCAAGCCGCCCGCACTCCCGCCGATGCCGTTCATCGCCTCCGCGATGTGCAGGAAATGCTCGAAGAATTTCGTGGCGATGTCCTCGTACACGCGGTTGTGCAGGGCCAGCTCCAGCGCGATGCGCATCAGATTCAGGCAGTACATCGCCATCCAGCTCGTGCCGTCGGCCTGGTTGATGAAGCCGCCGGTGGGCAGCGGGGCGCTGCGGTCGAAAACGCCGATGTTGTCCAGCCCCAGGAAGCCGCCCTGGAAGACGTTGCGGCCCTGTGCGTCCTTGCGGTTGACCCACCAGGTGAAGTTGAGCATTAACTTATGAAACACGCGCTCCAGAAACGCCAGGTCGCCGGCGTAGTGCGGATCGCCCGCGCCGCCGCCGGGGCCCGCACGGCGCCGCTGCTCGCGGTCGATTTCGAAGACCCGCCAGGTGGCCCACGCATGCACCGGCGGGTTTACGTCTCCCAGGGCCCACTCGTAGGCGGGCAACTGGCCGCTGGGGTGCATATACCACTCGCGGGTCAGCAGCACGAGCTGCTCCTTGGCGAACTCGGCGTCGATCATCGCCAGCGGAATCATGTGAAACGCGAGATCCCACGCCGCGTACCACGGGTACTCCCACTTGTCCGGCATGCTGATGATGTCGGCGTTGTTGAGGTGCGCCCACTCGCGGTTGCGGCCCGCGCGGCGCTGCGCCGGCGGCGGCGGCTGGGCCGGGTCGCCGCGGAGCCACTCGGGAACGTCGAAGTAATAGAACTGCTTGTTCCAGATCATGCCGGCCAGCGCCTGGCGCTGCACGAGCCGCGCATCGCCGTCGCGCACCTCGCCTTGAATCCCCGCGTAGAACGCATCGGCCTCGGCGCGCCGCGCCGCGAACACCGCGTCGAAGTCGTCAAAGGGCGAAGGCGAGCCCCCTGCGGACAGGCGCAGCCGCACGCACGTCGACCCGCCGGCGGGGATGCGAACGTGATAGTGCGCGCCGGCCTTCGTGCCGCGCGCGTCGGGGCTGACGGCCTGCTGATTCCCCGAGACGATGAACTCGTGAAACGCATCCTTCGCGTGCCGCGGACCCCCGGCCGCGCCGAACAGGCGCTGCGCGTTGGTCTCGTTGTCGCAGAACAGCCAGGCGGGATCTCCATCCGCCGAGAGCCGGTACTCGCCCAGCGTCGCGTGCCGCGCGACGACCGCGCGATCCTGCAGCGCCAGCTCGGGCCTGGCGGCGCCCGGCCGCCACGACCACGTGTTGCGGAACCACACCTGCGGAAGGAGGTGAATCGCCGCGTCCTCCGCGCTGCGGTTGTGGACCGTCACGAGCATCAAAATGTCGTCGGGATCGCCCTTGGCATACTCCACGAACACGTCGAAATAGCGGTCATCGTCGAAGACGCCGGTGTCGAGCAGTTCGAATTCCGGGTCGTGCTTGCCGCGCCGCCGGTTCTCATCGACCAGCCGGGCGTACGGAAACTCGGCCTGCGGATATTTGTAGAGCATCTTCAAATAGGAGTGCGTCGGCGTGGCGTCGAGGTAGTAGTACAGCTCCTTCACGTCCTCGCCGTGGTTGCCTTCGCCGTTGGTCAGGCCGAACAGCCGCTCCTTGAGGATCGGGTCGCGGCCGTTCCACAGGGCCAGCGCCAGACACAGCCGCTGCTGATCGTCGCTCACGCCGGCGATGCCGTCTTCGCCCCAGCGGTAAGCGCGGCTGCGGGCGTGGTCATGCGGCAGGTAGTCCCACGCGGCGCCGTGCGGGCTATAGTCCTCGCGGACAGTGCCCCACTGCCGCTCGCTGAGGTACGGACCCCACCTGCGCCACGCACTCCGCCCCTGCCGGGCATCCTCCAGCCGCAGTTGTTCGGCGTTCGACCGCATGCGCGCTCCTCGTAGCGGGTTTGGTGCCAGATGCGTCCGCAGGTTGGATGCACCGCGGGCGAAGGGGTTACGCAGGCCCGCACGCTTCGCGGCGGCGGAGCCGCGTGGCGACGTGGCGAGGAAGCGAGGCAGCGACGAAGCGACGGAGCGACGCAGGGTGGGTAGAGCGCAGCGAAACCCACCTCGAAGGGGAGCGCCGCAGCGGCATAGCCCCTCTGCGAGCCGCGCCGCACACACCCAGCCCATCGGCCCGCCGGTTCAACTCCCGCCAGCTCCGCTACCGCTCGCTCTGTCGCTTCGTCGCTGCGCCTCTTCTTCCCTCCGTCGCTCCGTCGCTTCGTCGCTTCTCCCCGCTCGCTTTTCAACTCCTCCATCGCTACTACGAGCGGTCCGTAAGCACCCGGCCCGCCGTAACTTCTGATCCCCAAACATCCTACATTGAACGCGGCGACGCCCGTGCAAGCTGCCCGCGTGTCATCGGAGTGGGTCGCCGCGTCGGCGTGGTCCCGCCCGATCGGTCGCCAATGCAACCCCACGACACAACCCGCGCAACAGACATCAGGCTTTTACCTGACCATCAACTGCTATAAATATTCTATTGACTCGGTCTATCGAGTCGGTTCAAATTCGGACGCCGAACCTGCACTCGGCGAGAATCGCCGGATTCGCTTTCGCGTACCCATCTCGGCGCCGATTGCATAGATCGGCGCACGAGGTCCGGGTTGTGTAGTGTCGACATCGGCGAATCTTGGCCGTGCACGGAGAGCGCGGCGGCATCTGTGCGGGCGCATGGGGCATGAATTCTTGGCAAGCTTGAGCGCACACTGGGGAAACACATGTACTTCGCATTTCAGGCTTTGCGGCGAACGGGGCGAGACGGCGCGGCACGTTGCATCCGGCGGGGGTCGGCCGCGCTGATTGGTGCGGTTGCGGCGCTCTGGTCGCCGGCGCCATGTGCTGCCGACGGTGTCTCCGCCGCCTCGGCTTCCCCGGGCGATCTGAACCTCGACGGCGTGGTGAGCGCACACGACCTGTCAGAGTTCGCGCGGGCCTGTCTCGATCCGGCCCGCTGGTGCCAGGACCACGCCGCCTGGCCGGACGATCTGCTGCGGCTGGCGGATTTCACCGGCGACGACGTTTTGGACCATCAGGACATCGCCGGCTTCTCGGCGTCGATCTCTGCGGCCCAGACGCAACAGATGGTCTCCGGTCCGTGGCTCGCGCCGGGCGGGCTGGGCATGTCATCGGCGGAACTACCGATCACCCTGCAGACCTGCAGTGCGTCGGTTGATGCGGACGTAGACTCGGACAACGATGACGGTACAGATTTTCCGGAGCGCGATGCGCACGAAGACGAACTTGAGGGCCTGTACAGCCTTCCCAACACGCCGCCGGACGTCTCCGCGGCATATCACGGGAAACTCATCACGGCCGACGCCGGGTCCCGAACGCCGCTTATCATCAAGTTCAATCCCTGCCTGCCGAATCCGCCGCCGGCTAACCTGGCCGTGGCCTATACCATCGAGTCGGTGGCGACTGACGGCGCCCAACTGCGGCTGTTCAAAACAAGGACCGGCTACAATCCGGCGGATGAGATCGTTCACACTCCGCCGACGAGCAGCCTGACAGCGGATGTCCTCCTCGGCGACATGAACGGCGATGGCGCGTTTGACTTCTTCGACGTCGATCCGTTCCTGCTGGCGCTACTGTTTCCAACGCAGTATGCGCTGGATTTCCCGAATCTCGATCCGCTAGTCCGCGGGGACGCGAATGGGGATGGCAGGTTCGATTTTTTTGACTCCGATCCATTTGTAGCTTTGCTTCTCTCCGGCGCCCGTGAACTCGCGCTGGTGTGGGTCTGGATCGAGGCGGTCCCCGACTCCATATACGGCGATCTCGTTCTGACGATCTCTGCCGACGCCAATCTTGACGACGGCGACGGCGCCCTTCACGAGACCGATGAAATCCACATCCGTACGCGGCTGACCCTCGACTGCGACACGTTCGACACGCGAAACGTGGTGGAGCGCGGCGGGAACTGCGAGGCCGCAGAGGCGCTATTCTCCGGCTTCCATGATTGCGAGCGATTGGGGCATTGGAGCGCTGACCCGCCCGACATGAGATTCAACCGCTTGTGCCCGCTGAACATTTACCTGCAGACGGGATTTGGTCCGGGCGATTACCCGCCGATCACCAACGATGCGACATTGTCAACTGCGCCGCTGGTATCGGGCGAAGTCGCGCACTTTCGCGGCGTGACGCCGACGGCGGAACGGCGGCTGCTGGAGGGACGCGTCGATCTACTCTCCGGAAAGCCGCTGGTGCAGGACACCGATTTCGAGCTCGGGTTCGGCGGAGCGACATTCCGTCATATCCGCACATACAGTGAACCGATAGTCCAGCAGTATAACTGCGGCGAAGCAAGCGGTCAGGGAATAGAAAGCCTGTACAAGCACGAATCCGGAGAGTACTGGGACTGGAATGGCCAGTTCTGGATGATGGGGGAGAACCCAATTCTCCTGGTGGATGCGGCCTACGGGTATACGGCTGGGCTCCCCAAGCGCTGCGTATTCATCCCGGATGCACATCATGCGATTCCGTTTATCTGGCAGGATAGCACCGGTGCGTACGTCGCGCCGCCGTGGTTCGACGCGGTGCTCACGTACGAGCCGGGCGGACCGGGCCAGCCGGGGCCAGCCGGCTTCACAGTGTGGCTGCATCGACGCAGCGTGAAGTACACGTTCGAACCGGTCTACGAGCGCATGGCCCCCTACGGCGGCGGGCTTCACCCCCATGACCTGTACCCAGGCTACGACCCAGACGACGGCATTCCCGACGCAGTATTCGACCATGGAGTCCCGTATTGGGCCCGGCTGACGCAGGTGTCGGACCGTTTCGGGAACCGGGCCGTCATGCATTACTGCACCGCGCCTCAGACGACGTGCCCGGAAAGCCTGCAGGATCCCAACACGCCGTGCGTCGAGTGTTGCCGCAACTGCAACGAGATCGGCCAGCTACGGATGGTGGAACTCGTCACGGCCGAGGACGAGGTCGCGTGGCGGCTGCTGTACACCCATCGTGAGTTCGGGTCGACCAGCGAGATTCTGCTGCCCGATGCGACGTCGCGCCAGCCTCACATGCTGCACTCCATTCATGTGTATCGGGGAGACGCGAGCGCGGTGCTGCCGACCGATTGCCTGACCCTTCCGTGGGATCAGTTCTGCGCTGCGACAACCTATGAAGAGGCCGACGCAATCGTTCACCCGGCAGTGCCGGACGGCTGGGTCAAAGCGATCGTCTATACTTATGGCGAGTCGGGTCGACAGGAGTTTCCGGAGCGCTGTCAGCCTACCGTAGACGAAGAGGACCGGCGGCCGACGCTGCCGCCGCTGCGCCTGCACCGCGTGACGCGGATCGAGAAGTCTTTTGACGCTGCATTGAATCAGGAGACCGTCCACCGCAGTTACCAGATATACCGATACGGCAACGGCGCGCCGCACACGATCGGAAATTGGTTCGGCGACCGCGCCACGTTGGAGGCTGTGTTCGACGCGGCGCAGGTCGACGTTCTCCTGAAGAGCGCGTGGCACGGGGGTGTGCCAGTGACGCTGGACGATCTGTTGATACTCCCCGTCGAGTGCGAAATCACCTTGAACCCGGGCGGGGCGGATGAGCGCACCGCGGCGCTCGGCGATCTCGCGTCCTTTGAACTCGGTGACCCCGGTGTGCTCGATGGCGCAGATGAGGTCGCCGTTACCAATTTCATCGGCGCGATCGATGATCATCCGGACCGCACGCACCAGGTCAGTCAGATGTCGGTGCGACTGACGGTGCCGGACGCCGGGAACGGGGCGCCGCGCGTGTTTCGACTGTGGCATTTTGTGTCTAATCCAATGACGGTGAGCGACGACGAGCTAGCCCAGGTATACTTCGACTCCGGCACGTACTTCTACGCCTCGACCGCGCGCTTCCCTTATCGCATTCCCGTGCAGGCGAATCCGCCGGGGCTGCGGTACGTGAACAACGACCTCGATCACCCCTTCCACATCGCCGTCATCGACGAGTGCGGCGGCGGCGACGGGGCGACCGCGTGCGACTGCGCCGCATACGACGCCGGCGAGCTGACCGGATTTTGTTCGCGGCGGGTCGTGGAGATGAACGCGGCGGGCTTCGTGCTGCGCGATCGCACCTGGAAGATCAGCGACGGAGACGCCGAGCAGACCGATCAGACCGGCTACGGCGAGGTGCGGCGCTACGACTGCTTCGGTCGTCTGACGGAGCTGCGCAGCAGCGGGTGGGGTTCCGCCCCGAATCGGCAGTCGCAGGCGACCGACGGCCTGGTCACCGTCTACGCCTACGAGCCGGACGTCTGCGACGAGGACTGCGCCTCGACGCCCGAGTCGTCGGCATGCCTGTGTGCGGCCGACATCGACAACGATGGCGTGTCAGAGTGCGAGCAACTCGGCGCGCTCCGCGCCATCGGCGTCCGCAAAGGCGCCGTGGAAAGCGGCAACATCCTCGACGGCGCGGTGTACGTCGTGCGCTACGAGCGCGGCATCGCGGGACGCCCGGACCTCGTCACCGGCGAGCATCACTTCAGCGAGCCGGTGTCCATGACCAATCCCAGCGCGACCGCACCGATCTACACGGAGACTCTGTACCAATTCGGCGGCGACCCGGGCGAGGCGATCGAGTTCCGGCCGATCGTCAGCAAGACGGTCGCGTCCGCGGCGGCGCCGGTGGGCGACGTGCTGCCCGGCCTGCTGCGATCCGTACAGCACGAGCGCTTCGACACGCGCGGCAATCGAACCTGGGTGGGGCGCGGCAGCGTGGCGCAACTCACGGACACGGCGACCGGCGCGTTCGACCCGCTAACCGCCTTTCAGTACTTCGGCGTCCTCAGCACGTTCGACACGCTGGGCCGAATGACCACCCGAGTCGAAGACCCTCCGGCGAGCCAGTACCCGGCCGATCTGCCGCGCGTCTGGAACAACGAGCCGGCGCTGCAGACGCCGCTACAGTACGCGACCACGCTGGAGTACGACGATGTGTTCGGCCTGTCGCGCGTCACCGCGCCGGACGGCCGCGAAACGCACATCGTCCACGTCTCGGACAGTTCCGGCGACCTGCTGCGCTGGGAATATCCCAACCTGACGCCCAGCGGGCAGATTTACGTCGCCGATCCGCACTCGCCGCTGACCGTGACCCGCATGCAGGGCGCCACCGTGGTCTATACACACCAGGTGCGTTCCAGCGTCTTCGACGGTACGCCGGACGGCGCGGAGAGCTACGACACGTCGCCGAGTTCCGCGGACATCATTTCCGCCGCCGAGCCATCGTATGACGAATCCGGCCGATTGGCGGGCGTGCGGCGCAGCGGCGGCGGCGTGAGCGTGGAGGGCGCGGTCGAGTACGACGGCTTCGGAAACATCGCGCGGCAGCGCACACCGGACGGCACGATCACGCGGAACGTGTACGACGAGCGCGGCCGCCCGTGGAAGACCTATCGCGGCACCGCCGACAAGCATGACGTCTGGGGCAACGCCGATCCGGGCTATCCGGAACAGTTCGACGACAACATGACGCTCATCGAGAAACGCAGGTACGGCGAGGGCGTGACAGACGCCGGGCGATTGATCGAGGTTCGCAACTACGGCGAGCGGCCAAACAACCAGTACAACCTGGTGGACGGGAATGGCGAACCGATCGGCGGGCCCAATAACGAAGACGACATCGGCTGGACGATGAAGTACGCGTATGACTGGCGCATGCGCGAGGTTCGCGTGTCGCAATACGCCAGCGATACCCCGCCCAGCGCCCCGGACCCGGACGGCGAAGACGGCGCCGCCCTCCGCCACACGCTCGTCTGGTACGACAACCTGGACCGTGCAGTGCTCACGGCGGAGTATGCCGGTCTGCTGCCCGGCGGCGTCGACCCCGCCGATCCGACGCTCGGCCCCGCGAGCACGCCGCCGGCGGCCGGCGCCATCATGGCCGCTACGCCAAAGCCGATCGCACTCAGCGAGACGCTTTATAACAACCGTAATCAGGTCGCGGAAACGCGCGCGTACAATGTCGAGGACGGCTCCTACACGGCGTCGTTCACGTTTTACGATCACGAAAACCGTGCGATCGAAACGCGGGCCGCGAATTCGCCCGTCTCGCAGACGATCTACGACGCGCGCGGGCGGATGATCGTCAGCCGCACCGTCGCCGCCGGCGCCGAAGTCACGCGCACGGAGTCGTTCTATAACACCGACAATCAGGCGATTCGCACGACGCACTGGGAGCGGAAGCACGATGCGGGCGCGGGCGGCGGCCTGACCGAGGCGAACAGCGTTCGCACGTACGCGCACACCTGGTACGACTCCGGCGGACGCGTCTCCGCAACGCTCAACTACGGGACGAACGCGGCGACGTACACCGCCGGCGTCGACCCGGTCGCGGGTTACAGCCCGGCGGGTCCGCCCGATCCCGTCCCCGCCGGCGCCTTGCTCACGCGGTATGATTATGACGACGCCGGTCGTCAGAGCGCGGTCCACCACCCGGATGGCACGACGACGGCGTATGAGTATGACGGGCTCGGACGCATGCTGCTGATGACCGAGAATGCGTTGGACCGCGACAGCGACGGAACCGCGCGGCGCACCGCGTACAAGTTCCACGCGACGACCGGCCAGCTCATCGCGATCGCGGCGGTGCTGGCGACGCCGTTCGGGGGTTATGCTTCGATCGACTGGAATCCGGCCGGTCCGAACCAGGTCACGACGCTGGACTACGATCCCGCGATCTATCCGCGCAGTTGGCAGATGGGCGGGTCGGGCGACTGGTCGCCGGGGTGGGGCGCGGCGTTTACCGGCGACCGCAGCCTGGTGTCGAAGGTCACCTATCCCGACGGCGATACGCTCGAAATGGCGTACTACACCGGGGGGCTGGTGGCCTATCGCAAGGACGGCCGGGGCAACGAGTTCTTCCATCGTTACGACGAACTGGGCCGCCGCGTCGAAACCTGGATTGACGACACGGCGTACTATGCCGGCGGCTGGCTGCCGGCGGAGCTGGTTCCGCCGCTGCGCGTTCAGCACGTCCTGCTGGGCTACACGCCCGACGGCTTGCTGGAGGATGTGACCGCGCACAGCTACGTATCGGGCGTCGAGCAGGTCGTCGCGGCGAACCACTTCGACTACAACGCCCTGCGGCAGCTCGAGCGCGAGACGCAGGACCACTTCGGCGCGGCGCCGCCGGCGGCCCGCAGCATCGAGTACGAATGGGAGTTCAGCCCGAACACGCCGCCGGGCGGTCCGGGGCCGGTGGGTTACAACTTCACGCGGCTGCGCGAGATGCGCTACCCCGGCCGCAAGGACGGTCTGGAGCCGCGCCGCCCGCTTCAGTATTCCTACGGCAACAACACCGACGACATCGACAGTGTCCACAGCCGGGTGACGCAGATTTTCGACAATCTGCTGCACGCGCCGCTCGCCACGTATGAATACGCCGGGACGAGCCGCCGGGTGAGCGTGGAACTGGGCAACGGCGTCGCGCAGACCTTCGCCGGCGGAGATGGCTACTCCGGCCTCGACCGCTTCGGCCGCACGGCCGATCTGCACTTCCGCAGCGCCGCCGGCGCCACCGTGCACCGCTACGAGTACGCCTACGATGCGGCCGGCAACCGCCTGCACGCGCGGGTGGCGCAGGCGGCGGTGCGCGATCCTTCGCCGCCGCACGATCTGACGCCGCACGGCAATGATCGTTCGTATCTGTAC
>CAZVWB010000068.1:0-12848 GCA_964631045.1 uncultured Planctomycetales bacterium | reverse complement strand
GTCTGACGGTTGGGAACTGGTATACTTTGAAGGCCGTGATCGATGACGACCCGCTCAATTCGGCCCTGCAGCGGCTGCGGTTCTGGGTTGACAGCGATGACGATGGGGACTGGTCGGATGAGACGGCCTTGATCACCTCCACCGCGATCGACGACGACTGGTCGGCGGGCTACGCCGGGGTGCACCGCGGCGTGCAGACCGCGGCGGCCGAGCAATTCGACAGTTTCAAAGTCGGCTACGACAACAACGCCGATGCGGACATCGACGACGCCGGGGATGACGTGCAGGTCGATGACAGTTTCGACTCCGCCGCGATCAGCCTGAGCTATGACAACAACGGCAACCTGACCGAGGACGGGGTTTTCAAGTATGTCTACGACGCCTGGAACCGGCTGGTGATCGTCAAACGCGTGCCGGATGCGGCGACGACGATTGCGACGTACGCCTATGACGGTCTCAACCGCCGGGCCAGCAAGGTGGTTAGCAACCAGGGCGACGAAGTGGTCGCCAACGACGGCGGGAACGCGACGGTTCACTTCTTCTACAGCGGCTACGCTGCCGCTTCGTCGCTGCGTGGCTCCCTCGCTTCGTCGCTTCTTCGTTGGAGCATCTGCGAAACCCGTAGCGGCAGCAACAAGGCCACGCGGCAGTGGGTCTGGGGCCCGCGCTATATCGACGAAGTGGTGCTGATGGACGTGAACGGCGCCGGCGACACGACCAACGACTGCGACGAAGACACCAGCGGCGCCGGCGACAGCAGCGGCGCGTTCGGCGACCAGCGTTACTTCTATCACCAGGACCGAAACTGGAATGTCGTAGCGCTGAGCGATTATGGCAGCGGGGTGAATGGGGAGGTGGTGGAGCGATCTGCGTATGCGCCGTACGGCGAGTCGGTCGTGCTTGCGGGGAACACGCGCGGCACGGTTGCGGTCGTGTCGGAGGTCGGCAACACCCTCGGCCACCAGGGCCTGGTGATCGATCGCGAAACGACCGATTACTACAACCGCCATCGGTCGTTTTCCGCGCGCCTCGGGCGATTCACGACCCGCGACCCGTTGGGGTGGCGATCAGGCGTACACCTCTATGCAGTCAACAACCCAATGCGCACCGTCGATCCATCGGGCGCAGTTGCTGTCGCAACGCATTGCCCGCGTTGCTCAGGCGGGTGCACTGAGCGCTGCAACCCACCCGGAAGTACGCCTGGGGCTGGTCCCGTTGGCGTCGCGAGCTGCGACGGTCCAAAAGGTACGGCATGTTGTTGTATCTGTATTGACAGAATCGCGCGAGGTGAGAACAAGCGAGCCATAGAACGACTAACGGAGTGCGTAGATCAGAGCGAGGCCGTCGATGTCGATTCGGCCAATGCGCCAGGCGGTCCGTGCAACCCGCCACCGCCAAAGCCGACATTTCCACCACCCCCACCGTCACCGAGCCCTGAGTATCGTTCCAATCCTCGCTTATTCGCCTGTCTCAGTGAGCGAGCAGATGGTTGTGGACAACAATGTCGGCAAGTTGTTTGCAGTGTCATCAACAGTACGCCATGCTGGTATCCCTTCAGCGGAGAGTGTCCGACAAGCGAGCGGTTTGAGTGTGAATTCGCCAGAGCACAAGCACAGGTAAGCCATAATGGTCCGCCCGCACCCGCGCCGGAAGGTGGCTACGATGGTGGATGGCATGTGATCGAGTCCATCCCGTAGTAAATTGTGGGCTGTTCATCGGACGAGGATGATAGTGTTCCGGATTGCGCCTATCCTCTTAGGAGCAAGCTCCGCTGTTGCCGCGGCGGCCCTTTTGATAGTCGATCAGTGTTTGACATCCGCCGCCATGAGTGGAATAGAAGACATGAATCCCACTCAATACACACAATGGCAATTCATCGGACCCTGTATCGTCTTTGGAGATTTCCCAGCTCGTGAAGTCGACGTTGTACGCTCATGGAGGCGATACTCTTCAGATATGCAGGCCAGCATAGTTGTTTGGCCCGACTCGGTCACCAACGCACACGCTGAAGTCGGACGCTGGAACCGCGCGCTCCAGGCGGCTCAGACACTCGGGTGTGCGTTTGCCCCACCCAGGGGCCGGCGCGGGGCGGTCGTTGTCATTCGATTGCGAGGCCTAGCAGCGCTGTTCATCCTTCCTTGCATCATTGTATCTGGCGCCGCGTTGATGCGTTGGACACGATTCAGGATACGCCACAAAAGAGGTCTCTGTGCGCACTGTGGCTATCCGATCCTGGCGTCAGGCACACAAACGTGTCCAGAGTGCGGGCAGCGTGATTGAGGTTGCGCCGTAATCAGGAGCACTTCGGCCGGAAACAACGCCGGACACACAAGCTTACGACCGCAAACGACGACAGCTGCGTCTTGATGGAGATTTGACTGATAGCCTACGATTGCGATTCTTGTGAGGCGCTGATCGATGACGACCCGCTCAACTCGGCCCTGCAGCGGCTGCGGTTCTGGGTCGACAGCGATGATGATGGGGACTGGTCGGATGAGACGGCCTTGATCACGTCCACCGCGATCGACGACGACTGGTCGGCGGGCTACGCCGGGCTGCACCGCGGCGTACAGACCGCGGCGGCCGAGCAATTCGACGATTTCAAGGCGGGTTACGACACGAACGCGGACGGCGACATCGCGGACGCCGGGGAACGCGCGATCGATTTGGGCGAAACGCTCGAAAGCGACACGGCAGCGCGGGGGTGAGATGTCGCCTAGGACCTGGCGAAGGGCTACGCCGAAAACTCGGCGGTTGGGCACGCCGCGAGCGTGGCGGAAGGGCACGCGGAGATCGTGGCAGAGGGGCAGACTCGAGAATCCATCCTGGCGGAGGGGCACGCCGAGAATCTGGTGAAGGCGCACGCTGAGAGTCTGGCGGGCGGTGACGCTTCCGCTTCATTGCGAGTCTCCGGCCCACAACGGGACGCTTAGACTCTCAAGATGGCTGGATCAAACTTGGGGGAGCACGTCAGTGCACGGAGGCACCCGCGCGCTGGTTCTGATACCAGCAGCGTTCGTGCGGGCGGGGCGGTTATCTCGAGGATTTTTGGGGCTCACAATCTCGGGCACGCGGGTCGCACGGGCTGGAAGCCCGTGCTACCCGCCGCTGGTGGCGACTGCACCACGCGGTTGCGCGGGTCGCCGCCCGCGCGGGTGTCGGTTGCGTTTCAGGCCCGCGTGTTTGTGCTCGCAGGCGTGGGTCGCACGGGCTGGAGCACGGGCTGGAAGCCCGTGCCTGGAGTTTGGCACTTTGGTTGATCCGGGGGCGGTTTCGCTGATTTGAGGGGCACGGGCTGGAAGCCCGTGCTACCCGCCGCTGGTGGCGACTGCTCCACGCGGTTGCGCGGGGCGCCGCCTGGCCGCCGTGGCTGCCCGCGCGGCTGCCGATTGCTTGACAAACTCGCCGGTTCGCGGTTCCCATCGGGTGCATCGCGGCGGCCGCGGCGGATTGTGGGAACTCGTCGCGTCCGGGCAGCGTCCAACCGGTAGAAACGAACGCCGTGAACCGCACGACGGGCAAACAGCACCTGGCGGAGGCCGAGTTGGTCGCGCTCGCGCAGCGCGGCGACGCGGCGGCGTTTGAGGAGCTTGTCTTGCGCTGTCAGGATCGCGTTCACAACGCCTGCTACCGGTTGTGCGGCAACGAGGCCGAGGCCGCGGACCTGACGCAGTCCACGTTTCTCAAGGCTTATCGGGCCCTGGGCCGGTTCGAGTTGCGGGCGGGGTTCTTTACGTGGGTGTTTCGCATCGCCGTGAACCTGGCGCTGTCGCAGCGCCGGCAGACGCGGCGTCGCCCGCGGCTGGTCGCGGATGACTCCGACGGGCAGACGCGACTGGAGCCGGCGAGCGATCGGGAGCAGGACGATCCGCGCGGCCGCGCGCTGCAGCGCGAGCGGCACGAGCGGCTGGCGGCGGCGCTGCAGCGGCTGGACGAGGAGTTTCGGGCGGCGGTGATTCTGAAAGACATCGAGAACCTGGATTACGCGGCGATTGCGGAGATTCTGCAGACGCCGATCGGCACTGTGAAAAGCCGCATTCATCGCGGTCGGCTGGCGCTGCGCGCGATGTTGGCGGACCTGGACGAAGACCGTGGCTGTGCGTGAATGCGACCGGTTCGGCGCCGATCTCTCCGCCTACGTGGATGGAGAGCTGACGCCCGCGCGGACTGCCGAGATTGAGCGGCACCTGCCGACCTGCGCCGATTGTCAGCGGCGTTGCGGGGAATTGCGCGAGCTGGCGCAGTCGCTGGCGGCGCTGCCGCGGATCGCCGCGCCGCCCGGCCTGGCGACCGACGTGCGCCGGGCGATTTCGCGCGGCGATGCGGCGCCGCGGACTACGCCGCCGCGGCGCTGGTGGGTGGGGCTGCTGAACGCCCGCGCTGGGGGCGTGGCGGCGGTATTCGCGCTCGCGTTGTTCACGACGTGGCTGGCCTGGCCGCCGGCCGCGCCGCGGTGGGATGCGCAGGAGGAACTGCGGCGCACGTTTCCGCCCGCCGCACCGCCGGCGGCGACGCCTGCGCCGCCCGAGAGCGCGGCAGGCGGCGACGGGTTTGTCTCGACGTTGCAGCCGGAGCGCGCCGCGCCACCGGCGGCCCGCGCGGAACCTCCGGCGCAGCCGCCCGTGGCCGCGTCGCCGGCGATCACTGTGTTCGAGCCTGCCGATCTGCGCGTGGCCGCTCGCGAAGCGGTTTCCGATTCGCCCCCGGTGGTCGCGGAGGCGGTGTCTCATCTTCGCGCGACCCTGGGGGAGGTCTCGCCCGTCGCGTACGACGCAATGCAGGCGGACGCGCCGGCGGCGATGGAGGTGGTGATCGCGCCGCGAACCGCAGCGGAGTATGACTCGATCCTGCAACTGCTGGGCGCGAAGCTGGAGGACAAGGCACCCACGCTGGGCCTACCGGTCTTCGCGGGGGGGGCTGCGGCCGCGGAGCCGCGAAGGGACGCCGAACAGATCCTCAAGAAACCGGTCGGTGGCGGGGGGGATGAGTGGTCCGCGGCCACGGCGCACAACGCAGACTTACCGCAAGTATTCTCCGTTCGGTCGAATAGCGCTCGAGACCTGCTGCTGGCACTCGCTGAGGCCGCCCCGGGAAACGTGGACGTGCGGCTCGAGTTTGGGGCCGACGCGGTGACGCAGGTGCAGCGCATGCTGGACAGCGCGCCTGAGGCCGAAGCCCCCGTGGCCGCGGCGGCGATCGCCGACCGCGCGGACGGCGGTGCGGCGGCCGACGACGCCAAAGAAGACCAGTTGGCGGCGGGCGGTGCGGAGCGTGGAGGTCGGCGCGAGCGGGCGATGGCGTCTCCGAGCACCGCCAACGAGCAGGCGGCCGGGGCGGCGGGCGGCGGTGCGGCCGCGAAAGCGCCGCGGCGCGGCGAGGGTCGTTCGTCGCCGGAACGTGAACCTGCGACGCAGCCCGCGTCGGACGCCGATTCGCCGCCCGTTGCGGGCCGCGGCGGCGCGCGCGACGAGCGCAAGGAAGAGCGCGGAGCGCAGAGTTTTCGCACGGAGCGGCGCGTGGAGGGCGCGGGCATCGAACCCGCCGCCCGCCCCGCGGATCGCGAAGGTCGCCCCGATGGCGAGGACGACGCCCAGCGGGTCGAGATCGACCTCGACGCCGCGATCGAGCCGCTGCGCTGGCTGGCCGCAGGCGCGACGGAGTTTGCGGGCGACGTGTTCAGCGTCGGGCGGGCGGTGATTCAGCCGCCGGCCGAGTCGCCCACCCCCGGCGGCGTTGTGGTGCGCGTGGTGGTCATGCCGGTGGGGGCTAAGGATGCGAGAACGGCCGATCTCGCCGCGCAGCGGACGAACGCGCCCGCGCCGCCCGCCGCATCGCAGCCCGCCACGCGTGGCGGGCCGTGACCTCAGCGAGCGCTCGTCGCCGCGCGGCGGGGTGATCTGGGTCCGCGCCGTCGCATGGCTTGCGACCCGGCCGGATTGAGGGTACCAGAGCGTGCATGCGACGCGACGGACGCCAACCTGCGGACATTCGCCCGGTCGAAATCGTGCGGCGCTTTACTTCCCAATCGCCCGGGTCGGTGCTGATCCGCTGCGGCGGCACGCACGTGCTGTGCACCGCGAGCATTGTGGAGGACCTGCCGAAGTGGCGGCAGGAGAGCGCGATCGGCTGGCTTACGGCCGAGTATGACATGCTGCCGGGGTCGACGGGCAAGCGGCGCGATCGCAGCCGCGCGCGGGTCGACGGCCGCACGCACGAGATTCAGCGGCTAATCGGCCGCAGCCTGCGAGCGGTAGTGGACCTCGCGAAGCTCGGACCGCGCTCGATCTACATCGACTGCGACGTGTTGCAGGCGGACGGCGGCACGCGCACCGCCGCGGTCAGCGGGGCGTACGTGGCGCTGTGCGACGCGGTGGCGTTCGGGCACTCCGCGGGGTTCTGGACCGACAACCCGATCAACGAAGCGGTCGCGGCCATCAGCGTCGGCCTGGTACGCGGTGCGGTGCTGGTCGATCTGGACTATAGCGAGGATGTCGCCGCGGAAGTCGACTGCAACCTGGTGATGACGGGCGGCGGGCGCTGGATCGAGGTGCAGGCGACCGGCGAGCGCGCCACGATGGACGATGCCCATCTGCGAGATTTTCTGGAGCTGGGCCGGCGGGGGATCGAGCGAATGATGGCGGCGCAGCAGGCGGCGCTGGCGGGTGCGTAGCCGCAAGCGTGCCGCGCCACCGAGTCGGTCGGGACGCGGCGAAGGCCGAGGACATGGCAGATGAGCGCGTTTCCACGCAGGCTTCGAGCTTGTGCTGAGATCATGCTGGCGGCGTTTTGCACCGCATGGGTGCTGACCGCGGCGGGCGGCTGCACGAAGGATGGCAAACCGCTCTTCGAACTCGGGCCGTCGAAGAGCGACGAAGACGTCTGGTCGATCCGCTGCCTGAAGATGCCCGGTGAGAACGCACCGTCCGTAATCGCTTCGTATGCCAAGGCGCTGCGCAGCGTCCAGGGTCTGAAGCCGGGGCTCGTGCAAGTGCTGGACGAGCCGGAGGGCAGCACGCTCTATTACGGGCGCTACGCGCGGCGCTACGACGCCATCACCGGCAAGCAGACTTTCACGCCCGATCCGCGGAACGATCTGAACCTGATTCGCCAACTCGCGCTGAGCACCAGCGACGAATGGCCGTTCCGCATGGCGCAGCTCGACGCGCTGCCGATGCCCAACGTCGGCGACGCGGCGTGGGATCTGCGCAACGCGGATGGACACTGGTCGCTGAACGTGGCCGTGTTCTACAACACGGGCGAGATGCGGGCGCGGCGGCAGGCGGCGGTGGAGTATTGCAAGCTGCTGCGCGAGCAGGGGGAGGACGCGTACTTTCACCACGGGTCGGTCAGCAGCGCGGTGTGCGTCGGCGTGTTTCCGCTGGAGTCGATCGAGCAGGTGACGCGGCCGGACCCGATCACCCGCGTGCCGACGACGATCAGCAAGATCGTCGATCCCAAGATGCTGGAGCTGCAGAAGAAGCATCCGTACAACCTGGAGAACGGGCACATCATGAAGGAGGTCATTCGCGATCCGGGCACCAACCAGGTCGTGGAGCGCATCCCGCTGCCGTCGTTTCCCGTGGCGATTCCGCGCGACGAGGGCGAAGAAACCGGAGGCGGCGGGTGGCGCTAGCCGCGCGCGAGTTTCTGCTGGCCACGCGCAGTCCGGGCAAAATCCGCGAGATTCGCGAGATGGTGGCGGCGGTCGGCTGGGTGTGGCGCGGGCTGGATGACTTCCCGCACGCACCCGACGTGCCCGAGACCGGAGAGACGTTCGTCGAGAACGCGACGCTCAAGGCGCTGGCGTATGCCGACGCGACCGGGCTGATCGCGCTCGCGGATGACTCGGGCCTGGAAGTCGAGCGCCTGGGCGGGGCGCCGGGCGTGCACTCGGCTTACTACGCCGGAACGCCGCGAGACGACCACGCGAACAACCGCAAGCTGGTGCAGGCGCTGCACGGCGTGCCGCCGCAGGAGCGCACGGCGCGGTTCTGCTGCGTCATGGTGCTGGCAGCGCCGGGTCGGGTGCTTCACACGACGCGCGGCGCGGTCGCGGGTCGAATCATCGACGCGCCGCGCGGCGAGAACGGGTTCGGCTACGATCCGCTGTTCCTGCTGCCGGAGCGCGGCCTGACCACCGCAGAGCTGTCGCCGGCGGACAAGCACGCCATCAGCCATCGTGGACAGGCGCTGCGCGAGATGCTGGCGTGGATGCAGCAGCACTTCGGCTGATCCGGCCGCCGCCGCACCTCAGGCGGCCCGTGCGGATCATTGCTTCGGCGGGACGTAGTTCGGAATCTGCTGTTCCTGCCCGAAGAAGAACGCTTCCAGGTGGGTTTTCAAAACCTGGTTGGCCTGATCGGACATCGGATCGAGGCGGTACTCGTTGAAAATCATGACCATGTGGTCCTTCCACATGGCCCACGCCTTGGCCGAGACGCTCTCGGCGACGCGCTTCCGCAGATCGGGGCCGCCGATCATGAGACACATCTTCAGCGCCCGATTGCCTTCCGCCGTGTCGGGGTCGATGCCCGGCAGGGCCTCTTTCAGCTTGGCGCAATTCACCGTCGACGCCGCCATGCGAACTCCTTGTTGCTGCCAGCCGGATTGTAACCGCGGTTGCCGGCGGCGCGGGGCGCGGGGCCGAGGCTGCTTCGCAATGCCCGATGACAGGATTGCGGCCGGCGAGTTGCAGTGGTGTAATGCCGCGTCATGGACCCGATACGAATCTACGACTACCTGGTTCTGGCGCGGGCGCGGCTGCTGGACTGGACGCGGCCGCTCGGGGCGGAGGCGTATGAGCGGAGTTTTGCGATCGGACTCGGGTCGCTGGCGCGTACGCTGACGCACATCATGATCTGCGAGTGGTACTACATCGAGCGCATTGCGGGGCGCGATACGCCGCCGTACGCGCAGTGGCCGATTCAGGATGAGAAGCCGCCGGCGCTCGCGGTGCTGGAGGCGGCGTGGACGGAGCAGGTCGGGCGGACGCGGGAGGCGCTGCGCGGGGTGCGCGATTGGGGCGCGACGATCGAGTATGCCGCGACCGAGCACGACGGCCGCAAGATCATCGTCACCGCCAGCGCGGCGGATATCTTTACGCAACTGGCGATGCACGAGGTGCACCACCGGGCGCAGGCGATGAACATGCTGCGGCAACTCGGCGTGGCGGCGGCGGATCTGGACTTCAATGAATTCATGTATCGGCGGCGTGACGCGTAGGGCCGACAAGCGGAAGCCGCGGCGCCGGGGAGCATCGGCCTCCGGCCTGTGCGTCGGCGCTGGGTAGCATAGGCCTCCGGCCTGTGCGTACCAGAACAGCGAGTGATGATTGCTGGGGAATGCGCACGGGCCGGAGGCCCATGCTACCCATCCCGGTGGTTCGCGGTTCGTGCGCTCCGTCGTTCGTGCGCTACGCCTCCTCCTTCTCCGCCAGTTTCGCCAGCACGGTGAAGTCTTCGAGGGTGGTCGTGTCGCCTTTCACTTCGCCGCTGGTGGCGATCTCGCGGAGCAATCTCCGCATGATCTTCCCGCTGCGGGTTTTGGGCAGGCTCTGCGTGAAGCGTAGCTGATCCGGCCGGGCCACCGCCCCGAGCTGAGTGACCACGTGCCGCATGATCTCGTCCTTCAGCGCCGGCGAGGGCGATTGATCGCTCCGCAGGGTCACGAACGCCGCGATGGCGTTGCCCTTGATGTCGTGCGGAACGCCGACCACGGCGCACTCCGCTACCGCCGGGTGCGACACGACCGCGCTCTCCACCTCCATCGTGCCCAGCCGGTGGCCGGCAACCTTGATGACATCATCGACGCGCCCCATGATCCAGAAATACCCGTCCGCGTCGCGCCGCGCGCTGTCGCCCGCGAAATAAACCCCCGGAATCTCGCTCCAGTACTGGCGAATGAACCGCTCGCGATCGCCCCAGATGCCGCGCAGCATGCCCGGCCACGGCTTGCGGATGCACAGGAACCCGCCGGTGTTCGGCGGCTGCTCGACGCCTTTGCGATCCAGGATGGCCGCGTCCACGCCGAAGAACGGTCGCGTGCCGCTGCCGGGCTTGGTGGCGATGACGCCGGGGATCGGCGTAATCATGATCCCGCCGGTCTCGGTCTGCCACCAGGTATCCACAACCGGGCACTTCTCGCGGCCAATCACCTGGTGATACCAGATCCACGCTTCGGGGTTGATCGGCTCGCCGACCGTGCCCAGCAGCCGCAGCGAAGAGAGGTCGTGCTTGTCGGCGTGCTGGCGACCCTCGCGCATGAAGCTGCGAATGGCGGTCGGCGCCGTGTAGAACTTGGTGACCTTGTGCCGCGCGATCATCGCCCAGAAGCGATCCCAATCCGGGAAATTCGGCGCGCCTTCGTACATCAGCGTGGTGACGCCGTTGTTCAGCGGCCCGTAGATGACGTAGCTGTGCCCGGTGATCCAGCCGATGTCCGCCGTGCACCAGTACACGTCATCGGGCTTCAGGTCGAAGATCATCCGGGCGGTGAAGGCGGTGTGAACCATGTAGCCGCCGGTGGTGTGCAGGATGCCCTTGGGTTTGCCTGTGCTGCCGCTGGTGTAGAGCAGAAACAGCATGTCCTCGGCTTCGCACGGTTCGGCGGGGCAGTCGGGCGTTGCGGCCGCCATCCGCTCGTGCCACCAGTGGTCGCGGCCGGCGCGCATCGCCACGTGAAACGGCGCGGGCAGCGGCCGGCCGTTCGCGTCGGTGTCGCGGTCGCCGATCCGCCGGTAAACGACGACGGTCTGAATCAGCGGGCAGCGGTCGGCCGCCTCGTCCACGTTCTTCTTGAGTTCGACGATCTTGCCGCGCCGCCAGCCGCCGTCGGCGGTGATGACGACGTGGCTGCGGGCGTCCTCGACGCGGTCGATGATGGCCTGCACGCTGAAGCCGCCGAAAATCACCGAATGCGGCGCGCCGATGCGGGCGCAGGCCAGCACGGCGACCGCCAGTTCGGGCGTCATCGGCATGTAGATCGTGACGCGGTCGCCTTTCTTGACGCCCAGCGACTTGAGCACGCTGGCGAATTTGCAGACCTCGCGGTGCAGCTCGCGATAGGTGACGCGGCGCACGTCGCCGGGCTCGCCTTCGAAGAGAATCGCCGTGTGATCGCCGCGGCCGCGCTCGATCTGTCGGTCCAGGCAGTTATAGCTCAGGTTGGTCCGCCCGCCGACGAACCAGCGGGCGTCGGGGAGCTTCCAATCCAGCGTCTGCGTCCACGGCTCGAACCAGTGGAACTCGCGGGCGATTTCGGCCCAGAACGCCTGCGGGTCGGCCAGCGCCCGGCGGTGAAACTCGTCATATTGCCCGCGCGTCTGAACATGCGCTGCGGCGGCGAACGCCTCGGGCGGCGGGAAGATGCGATGTTCCTGAAGGACCGATTCGATACTTTCGGCGTGCGACATGGGAGCCTCCGGGTGCTCGCGCCGGCGGCGCGCGCGCCGGCCGAACCGCGATTCCCGAGGAATATAGCGGATGTCGGCGCGGTGCTCCTAGCCGGGCGGCGCGGTCATTCTGCGCGCCGGGGCGATGACATTCCGGCCCGAACGGGCGCGCCGTGCTCGGGGGCGAACCACACGCAGGACCGGCGCGGGTCGCGCGCGCCGGCGTGCGCGCAGCGCTCCGAAAACAGGTCGCGGCCCCCGCCGCGCGTGATCGGCGGGACGATGCCGATCACCGCAACAACGCGAGGGCCGCGCGGGCTGCCGCCGGAGCTTGGTCCGCGCGCTCAGGGGCAGCCGACGAAGAGGCAGGCCAGGAACGCGTCGATGTCGAAGAAATCGACCGTGCCGTCGTGGTTGCAGTCCGCGTTGAGCGGATGCACATCCGGATACGCCTCGGCATAGGCGGTCGGGTTGAACAGCGCCAGCAGGAACGGGTCGATGTCGAAGAAGTCGATGTCGTTGTCGCCGTTCACGTCCGCCTGCTGGCACGATTCGTAGACTTTCAGCACCGCCGGCTGGGTCGGCACGCTCGCACAGGCATTCGTGATGAGGCAGCGGTATTGGCGGTAGTGGGCGGCGGAAAGCAGGCGGCCGTTGGCCAGGTCGGCTGCGATCGTCATGACGCTGGTGGTCGCACCGCTCACGTGGCCGCCTTCCCCGGCGTTGTTGCCGTCCCAGACCGTCGTCGTGCCGTTCGGCAAGGGCAGGAACACGTTCGGCGCCGCTTCATACTGCCACTGGTAGGCGAACGGCGGGTCGTTACTCGCGTTGAATTGGGTGAACGTGAACGTCGCCGCGCCGTCCGGACAGACGTCGAACCCCTGGGGGTGGAGGAGGATATTCGCCCCGCTGCTGTTGACCGCCAGGGATGCGGGTGAGGTGTAGCGGATCGCGCACCCGGCGATGACCTCCGCCCGATAGACGCCGGCCACGTCGGTGTTGCAACTTGAGAAAGAGAGCACGTACGAGTTCGAGCCGGAGATGTTTGTGCCCATGCCGGTGATGCCATCGACGACGTTGATCCAATTCGCGCCGTCGAATCTCTGCCACTGCACCGACGGCAGGAAAAAGCTCGGCCCATAGGCGATGAAGGCCAGCGCGGTTGTGCCGTCGAGACAGGTGGCAGCGCCGGCCGGTTGCTCGGCGATCCGCGGACCGCAAATGGGCGACAGCCCGCGGGCGACGAACGCGCGAATCTGCCCCTGATAGGATCCGGCACCGATAATCGCCGTGCCGTCAGCGCTGAACCCCGTGCAGGTGTGCAGCGCCGACCAGCCGGTCAGGTCGACGCCTTCGCTGACCAGGTAGTCGGACAGCAGCATCATGCCGGTCGATTCGATCCACACCCACGCATCGTTGTCGAGGCCGCTGATGCAATCGCCGCCCAGCGCCACGCCGG
>CAZVWB010000067.1:0-13436 GCA_964631045.1 uncultured Planctomycetales bacterium | reverse complement strand
GGTCGTAGCGGCCGGCCAGTTCGAACAGCAGGCCGAGGTTGGCACGCGGCTGGCTGGCGCGCGGCATCAACTGACAGGCGGACTGCAGGTGCAGAGCAGCGTCGCGCATCTGGCCCTGCTGAAGCAGCAGGACGCCGAGATTGCAGTGTGCTTGCCCGCAGAACGGGTCGGCCTGAATCGCCTGCCGCAGCAGCGGCTGGGCCTGATCCAAGGCGTTCGATTCGATCAGCGCCAGCGCCTGCTCGTTCAGCAGCAGCGCCCGGGCGCGGGCGTCGGCCGCGACGAAAGGGCGCGGACCGGCCGCGGCGCACCCGAAGAGTGCCAGAACGAGTCCGACACCGGTACCGACCGCAGCGCTTATGCGCGCAGCCAGCACAGGGCACCTCAGGTTGTTGTGCGTTCGCTGGTAGCGCCTGGAAGGCCAGTTCCCCGCCCGGAGGCGCTCCCCACTGACGGGAGTATTCCCCAGAAAACTCCGACTGCCAAATTGCAGAATTATTTTCGGAGCCTCGGGAGTGGGATGCCTGCACGTAAGTGCGTGTAGCCGCAAGAATTGCTCGCTCGAAAATTATTTTTGCCGTGTCGGCGCGCTTCGCACAAGGGTAAAGGCGATTTGCCGCGCCGCCAATCGTGTGTGATAGTTATCTCAATTAGACCGAGGGTACTCGCGGCCATTTGCTCGCAGTAGCGCCGCTGTAAAGTCATCCCGGCGTCTAACGGCAAGTTTCTACAGCGCGAGCGACGCGGCGGCTTCCTGGATCTAGTTCATATGTATGAGAGCGACTTGCGGTCGGTAGCGCGTCGAGCGCGATTCCGGCACTCGAAACTTAAGTAGCAATTGAATTCGAGACGGGTGCCAGTTGGTGTGAGCGGTTTATGTCCGGTGTGCAAATTCCATTGGACTGTGTCATAAGGAGTGCCGCGATGAGTTCTGGCAAGTACAAGCTGGCGGCGCTGGCGCTGATCGCCGGCGTGCCGCTGCTAAGTGCGGCGAGCGAATCGGCCCCGAGGTTCTGGGCGCTGGCCCGGCCCTACCTGTTCTTCTTCGCGCCGCCGCCGCCGGGCCACGACCCGGTCGATGCGGTCGCCTGGGGGCAGGTCGTCGCGGCCCGGCAGGCGGCCGGGTTGGACAACGATGCGCTGGCAGTGCTGGGGCTCGAACCGGCCGGCGCCGAAGCGGTGCTGGCCGCGATCCGCACCTGGTTCGAGTCCAACCGCACCACGCTGGAGCAGCGCCGGGCCGCGCTCGCAGACGCCGGCGCGCTGGTGCGGCACTATCGCTCCGAGGTCGATCAAGGTCAGGATGCGGCCGCGGCGCTGACTGCCGCGGAGAGCGCCGCAGCCGCCCGCGCGGCGGAGTTCGAGAGCCTGCTCGATGGTCTGAGGACGGCGGCCACGGCGAGCCTGAGCGCGGCGCAGCGCGACCAGTTAACCACGCTGCGATCGCAGCGCGAGCTGAAGTTGCCCTACCGGGCCTTGGCGCTGGATGCAGCGCAGCGGCGCGACCTGGGCGTGGCCCTCTCGACCTATCACCAGCGGATCAGCGCCGCGCGGCGCATTGAAGATCAGAGCGCCGCACGTACACAGTTCGAGCAGGATCTGGCCGCGGCGATCGGCGCCGCACACCAGTCCACGCTGGCGGCCTTGTCGGCCGCTCTGCCCGCGGGAGCGGCGAGCGTGGTGCAGGCCGAGAACACGGTGTTCCCGCGATCGGTCGAGCCCGGGGAGCCGCGCTAAGCGGCTTTCAGCGCTGCAGCGCGGTCGGATTCGGGCGAACGGACTGGGTTTGACGTTCGGCGCGCCCCGCCGCGGGCTTCGGCCGAAGCCAGGCAAGCGAAAGGCGGTGCTATATATGCGCACCTGGCCGCTGGTGGTGGTGTCGTTGGTCTGTAGCACGCCGGGCGCTGCCGTCGCCCAGCCGCCAGCGGTGCACCTGACGCCGTCGGTTCTTGACTTGGGCGACCTGGCGCGGAACACCGAACGCGCGGCGCGCGTCGAGTTGTACAACCGCGGCGCTAAGGACGTGCGCATTCTGGCGGGTGGGGCAGACTGCCCGTGCCTCAGTGTCGACATTTCCCCGACGACGCTGCGGCCCGGCCGGTCGATCGCCGTACAGGTGACCCTGCGGACCTGCGAGTCGCTGGGCACGGTTCGCCGCCGGGTGTGGGTTGAACTGGCGGGCGAACCGTGTCTGCAGTTGCCGATACCGGTTCACTACCGGGTGCTGGCGGACGTGTACGCCGAGCCGGAGACGCTGTCGCTTGGCTGGGTGGGTGAGTCGCCGCGCGCGGCGCGGCTGACGGTGCGCAGCTGGTTGGCGCGGCCGATCCGCCTGCTCGGCGTGCGCTGCGATCATCCGGCGGTCGCGACCAGCATCGAGCAGGACGTGGTCACACGGGATGCCGCCGGCGCCGTCGCGGTGCAGGTGGCAGCGCCGCTGGCGGAAGGGCCGCTGCGCGCCACGCTGTGGATCGCAACGGATGCGCCCGAGCAGCCCGAGCTGCGCGTTCCGCTTCTGGGCGAGTCAATTCTGGGGGTAGAGTGTACGTGCAGCGAGGTTGTCTTTGAGTCGGTTCCCGTGGGGCAAGGCGAGCGGCGACAGGTCGAATTGACCTGCGCGGCGGGCGCCGCAATTGGGGGCGTGCGGATCAGCGGCGAAACGGTCGACGTGCTAGGCCTGACGCGTGATGGCTCGCGAACCACACTAACCCTGGCGACATTGCCAACCGCGCCGATGGGATTGTCGCGCGGTTACGTGTCCATAGAAGTCACCGGCTCGACCCCACGCACGCTAAAGCTCCCGTACCGCGTTCAGATCGTCGGCCCGCGCCTGTCGTCCGACTTCGCGCCGTCGGCGGCGGCGGCGGTAACGCCCTGCCTGCCCCGCGCGCCGGCCGCGAGTTCGCCATGATCGCGATTCCGCTGCTGCTATTGCTGCTGCAGGATGCACCGCCTGCGGCGGACCGCGATTGGGTGCGGCTGGACTTCCCCGACGTGGTCGAATTGCCGATCGTCGTCGACTATGTCGCGGCGGCGCTGCAACTCAACATCCTCTATGAGGACAGCGCGGTCGCGGGCAAAAAGATCTCGCTAAGGCTGCATCGTCCGGTCGAACGCAGCGCCCTGCTGGGCGTGCTGCGTAATGCCTTGCGGATGCACAACCTGGTGCTCGTCGCGACGGAAGACGCCGGCTGGCTCAAGATCCTGCCGGCCGACCGGCTGCAGAACGAGGCCCGGGCGCTGACGGCCGGGCTGCCGCCGCCGGGAACGCAAGAGGATCAGTTGGTGAGCTACGTGCTCACGCTGCGCTATGCCGATCCGCAGCGTGTACAGGCGGCGCTCACCCCGCTGCTTTCCAAACCGGGCGGCAGTGCCGTGCTGATGCCCGAGGCCCGGAGCATCGTGCTGACCGATCAATTGGCCACCGTGCGGCGGACTGTCGCCTTAGCCAGCGAGCTCGACCAACCTCCGGCGGCCACCGAAGTCGCGCGAATTGCCGTGCAGCACCAGGATGCGGCCGACGTAGCGGCGGCGGTCGGCAAACTGCTGTCGGAGCGGGGCCGACTGGATTCTCCGACGACGGCGCCGCTGAGCGTGCAGATCGATCCCCTGGGCGACGGGTTGCTGGCGATCGGCACACAGGGGCAGGTCGAAGCGGCACGGCGGTTGGTGGCCGAATTTGACGTGGCAGTGACGCGAACGACAGAGGTTTACCAGCCGCGCTATCTGACGGCGGGGCGGGCGCGGGCCTTGCTGGAGCAGTTCCTGGGCTCAGGTGGGCTGCGCTGGGGTTTGGATGAGGAAAGTAACATCCTGGCGATCACGGCGACGCCGGCGCAGCACACCGAGATTGCCAAACTACTGGCGCGCTTTGACAGCGAGCAGCGTCCGGCGGCGACGCCGCTACGGCTCTACAAGTTGATGAACCGCCGAGCGGACGATGTTTTTGCGACACTCGCTGCGCTGCTTGCCACCGCGGCACCTGCCAGCGGCGCGAGTGGGAGCGAGTCGATCCAGAGCAAGAGTTCAGAATCCGATGGTCCAACGCCTGGCGTGGCGCAAGCCTTGCCGCCCCAGACCGCGGACGCCGAACGGCCGGCGGGCGCGACGCCCGGCACCGCGCCGCGCAGTGTCCAGGCGGTGCAGGGAGGCAACTACTCGCTGGCAGTCGATGTACACACCAACGCGATCCTGGCGGTCGCGCCGCCGGAACTGCATCGCCAAATCGCGACGCTGATCGCGCAGCTCGACAAGCGCCGCCCGCAGGTGCTGGTGGAAGTGACGCTGGTCTCGATCAACGCCGACGACAGCTTGAACCTGGGGGTCGAGCTGCAAACCGTCGATTTGGCCGACCCGTGGAACTTCCTGCTCTATTCTTCCTTCGGACTGTCGACTGTCGATCCGACCACCGGGCGGCGCAACCTGGCGCCGGCCCCCGGCGGCACGGGTGTGCTGCTAGCCCCGGACGAAGTGCCGATCATTCTGCAGGCTCTGCAGACGCAGGGCAAAACACGGGTCTATTCCGCGCCGCGAATTCTGGTCGATGACAATGCCTCGGGCACGATCGAGAGCGTAGCCGAGGCGCCTTTCACCAGCGTCAATGCCGCCAACACGATCGCGACGACTTCGTTCGCCGGTTTCGCCAAGGCTGGCACGCAGCTCACGATCGAGCCGCACATCGCCGAGGGCGATCACCTGGAGATCGTATACAGTCTGACGGTCAGCTCCTTCACGGGCGCCGGTTCGACCAGCGCGCCGCCGCCGCGCAGCTCCGACACCATCCGCAGCACGATCCGTGTACCCGACGGCTACACCGTGGTGGTCGGCGGCCTGCTCACCGAGACACTGGCCGAATCGGTCAGCCAGGTGCCGCTGCTGGGCGAGATTCCCGCGCTGGGGCTGCTTTTTGGCAGCCGCTCGCAAAGCCAGAGTAAAGTGCGGCTCTATGCATTCATTCGGCCTACGGTGCTGCGGCACGAGGGTTTTGAAGACCTGAAGTACCTGAGCAACGAGGATCTGAGCCGCGCGGGCGTCGAGGACGGCTTTCCGCCGACGCAGTTCCAGTACATGCGGTAGGTCGGTACGGCATGAACCCGCCCCTCGCACCTTCCGAACTCGCGCAGCGCTGCGTAAGCCAGCGCTTCGTGGAGCGCATTCCGATCCACTTCGCCCGGCGACACGTGTTAATCGGCCTGGCGGATGAAGACCCGCAACGGGTCGAAGTGGTCACGGACGATGAACACCGTCGGCCGACTGTCGAGAACCTGGCGTTGGCCTTGGACTGCGAAGTGCGGTTGCGGCTGTGCCAGGCCGACGCGATTCTCGAATGCATCGACCGCGCCTATCAACAGCAGCGGCCTGACGTGGAGCGCTTCGTGCACACACTTGGCGGCGCTGCGGTCATCGAACTTGAAGACAACCGCACGGAGGGCGACCTGCTGGACAACGCCGCCCGCGCCCCGGTGATCAAGCTGGTCAACATGCTGCTCTTCGAGGCGGCGCAGCGCCGCGCTTCAGACGTGCATATTCAGCCGTGTGAAGACAGCCTGAGCGTACGGCTGCGGATCGACGGTTTGCTGGTCGATTACCTGTCGCCGCCCCCGGTACTGCATGACGAGATCGTCTCGCGCATCAAAGTGATCGGCGGCATGGACATCGCCGAACGCCGCCTGCCGCAGGACGGCCGCACGACTGTGCGGATCGGGTCGCGGCTGATCGACCTGCGTGTCTCGATCATCCCCACGGCCGCGGGCGAACGGGTGGTCTTGCGGCTGCTGGACAAAAGCGCCCGGCTCTACGACCTGGCGCAGCTGGGGATGGCCGTCGATGTGCGCGCCCACTTCGAGCAACTCATCCAGCGCTCGCACGGGCTGATCCTGCTGACCGGTCCGACCGGCAGCGGCAAGACCACCACACTGTACGCCGCATTGCAGCGGATCGACGTGCGGCGGCTGAATGTCGTGACGCTGGAAGATCCCATCGAGTATCACCTGCCGGGCATCAGCCAGACGCAGGTGGCGCAGCGCAAGGGCATGACCTTCGCAACTGGGCTGCGGAGCGTACTGCGCCAGGATCCGGACGTGATCATGGTCGGCGAAATCCGCGATGCCGAGACTGCCCGGCTGGCGATCCAGGCGGCGCTGACCGGCCACCTGGTGCTGAGCACGCTGCACACCAACGACGCCGCCGGGGCGATCGCGCGGCTGCTGGATCTGGGCATCGAGCCTTATCTGGTGGCGGACGCGCTGCTGGCGGTCGGCGCGCAGCGCCTCGTTCGGCGGATCTGCGCGCACTGTCGCGTACAGACGCCTTGGGACCCGGCCGTAGCGACGCAATTGGGCCGGGCTTTGCAGAATGGGGACGCCCACCAGTGGGGACGAGGCTGCGACCGCTGCGCCGGCAGCGGCTACTACGAGCGGGTCGCGATCGGCGAGTTACTGGTCGTGGATGAACTACTTCGCACCCGGATTCACGCCCGCAGCGCTGCCAACAGCCTGCGGGCGGCGGCGCGGCGCGGCGGGATGCGCTCGCTGCGCGGCGACGGCCTGCGGCTGGTCGATGCCGGGCTGACCACGCCGGCGGAAGTGCTGCGCGTCACGCCGGGCGACGCGCCGGCGACCGAGGAGTAACGGCGTGCCCGTGTTCGCCTACGAAGCGGTCGACGGCCGGCAGCAGCGCTGCACGGGCACGATCGCCGCCGAGACTCCGTTCCAGGCCCGGCAGCAATTGCGGGCTCGCGGCTGGGCGGTCGCCGGCCTTGCGCCGCAACGCCAGGCCGCATCCGTGCGGCAGTGGCTGCCGCGGTGTCGCGGCAGCCACGGGCCACAGGTGGCGGAGTTGTGGCGCAACCTGGCGGTGCTGCTGAATTCCGGCGTCGGTCTGAGCGCGGCACTACAGGTGTGCATCCGCCAGCGGCGTGGCGGCCTGCAGCCCGTGCTGCGAGCGATCGACGAAGCCGTGCGCAGCGGTCGGAGTTTGCATGAGGCGCTGGTCGCGCATCCCCGTTGGTTCGATTCGCTCAGCCTGGCGCTGGTGCGGGTGGGAGAGGGCGCGGGCGCGTTGCCGGCCGCCCTGGAGCAACTGGCGGCCTACCAGGATCGCAGCCAGTCCGCGCGGCAGCGCGTGATCGCTGCGCTGCTGTATCCCGCCATCCTGCTGACCGTGGGCGTCGGCGTCGTGCTGTTCCTGATGAGCTTTGTCGTACCGCAGTTGGTGAGTGTGCTGGCCGAGGCCGGTCGCGAGCTGCCCTGGATCACGCGCGTGCTCAAGTACGCCAGCGACTGCATATCGGGGCAGGCCCTGTGGCTGAGCTTGGGGCTCGCGGCAGTCGTCCTGACCGCGGGCGTGTTCTTCCGCCGGGATGCCGGCGGCAGGCTGCTGGAGCGGATGCTGCTGTCGACTCCTTTTCTGGGCGATTGGCTGCGTAAGGCGTGGGTCGCGCGGATGAGCCTGATGCTCGCAACACTGCTGCGGGCGGAGGTGCGGTTCGGCGTGGCGCTGCGCCAGGTGCGCGAGAGTCTGACGCAGCGGCTGCTGGCCGACGAGTTCGCGCGGCTGGAACGCGCCGTTGAGGCCGGCGCCGGACTGGCGGATGCGCTGCGCGACAGCCGCATCCTGCCGCCGCTGGTCGTGCATCTACTGGGTGTGGGCCAGGAAAGCGGCGAACTGCCGCGGATGCTGGAGCAATTGCGCGACAGCTACGAGCGCGAAGTGCAACTCGCGCTCAGCCGGTTCCTGACGGTGCTTGAACCGCTGCTGATCCTGATCCTGGCGGCTGCGGTGGGTGTGGTCGTGTACGCCACGCTGCTGCCGATCCTCGAGACGACCAAGGTGGTGCAATGAGCGGGAAGCGACGCAGCCGCGCACCGACGCAGCGACGGAGCGGAAGCGTCCGCGCTGCGCCGCCCCCCAGCCCTGAACAGAGGGCGCGGATCGGCGTTTCAAGGTTCTGGAGCCGGGCTTGTCGGCTTCCGACTCGCGCGCCGCGACGGGGGTTGACGCTCATCGAGCTGATGGTCGTGGTGGTGATTCTGGGTGTATTGGCGACCACGGTGACGCTGGTAGTGCGCGACCACTTGATCACCGGTAAGCAGAACGCCGCCAAGCAGGAGCTGGCGCTGATCATGTCGGCCCTGGAACTGTTCTATCTGGAAAACGACCGCTACCCGACCAGCGTCGAGGGACTTGCACTGCTCAAACGCCCCAGCGAAAAGCACCCCGACGGACTGCTGGCCGGCGGCGACCTGAATGATCCGTGGAACACGCCCTATGAGTACCTCTGTCCCGGGCTGAAAGGCAGCTACGAACTGATCTGCTTTGGCGCGGACCGGGCGGAAGGCGGAAGCGGGGCCAATGCGGACATCGTGAGTTGGGATCTGAAATGAACCGCCCCATTGCGCTTGCCGCAGCGATCGGGCCGCAGCGCCCGCGTGCCGGATTCACGCTGCTCGAGTTGATGGTGGTGGTCCTGCTGGTCGGGCTGGCCGCTACGCTGGTGGGTGTTCGCGCAGCTGGCGCGACCGGGGCAACCCGACTGCACAGCGCGGCCCAGCTCCTGCAAACCGGCTGGCAGGATGCCGCGCGGCTGGCCATTCATCGCCGCCGGCCGCTGCTCTTTGAAGTAAACCTGGATACTTCCGGATACCGCATTCGCGACGACGCCCGCGCGAATCCACCGTGGCGGGCGCTGCCGGGCGCGCGACCGGTGCAGGTTCGAGTCGCAGAAACCGAATCCGCGCTATCCGCGGGCGTCGCCCGCTTGCGACTCACGCCGAGCGGGACCGCGCTGCCCTGGGCGCTGGAGTTGGTCGCAGGGTCGCAGCGGCAAGTGCGGTATTGCGACGGGATCACCGGCGCCTGGCGGCCGGTTGCAGACTGGCCAAGCGCCGAGCAGATTCTGCGAGCTAAATGCGAGACGGCGCCATGAAACGCTCCTTCACCCTGCTCGAAACGCTGGTAGCGCTGGCGCTACTCGCGGCGGTGCTCACAGCCTTGCTGCGCGTCGAGGCCGCGGCAGTGCGGCAACTGGCGCGCAGTCGTGCTCGACAGCAGATCGTGGCCGAACTGGAGCAATTGCTGGCGCGCTGGTCGGCGCAAGGCGAGCCGGTGACGTTGCCCAGCAGCGGGCCTCTAAGCGCGCACTTTCGCTGGCAGCGCGCGGTTCAGCCGGTGCGGCTGCCCGCCGGGGGCCTGGCGACGCAAGTGACGGTAACGGTCGGCGACCAACGCACCCCGGCCGTTGAACTTCTTCGCGTGGACTGGTTGCTGGCTGAGCCGCGGGACGGCAAATGATGAAGCGTCGTTCGACAACCGCGCGTTCTGCTGTCCGCGGGTTCACGCTGGTTGAGCTGTTGGTCGCCCTGGCGCTGGCCGCGCTGCTGATCGCGGTCGTGCAGCGCGTCCTTCTGCACCTGCGGCGCTCAAGCGCACGGCTTGAGGCAACGCAGCCAAAGGACCGTTCTACCGCCGCTGCGCTGCGCTTGCTGCGGCAGGATCTTGAGAATCTCCCCGTCGGCGGCGCCATCGAGCTTCACGAAGGGCGACTGGCGTTCGTGACGCTCAGCGCGCTGCAAACGCAGCGCCTCGCGGCGCGGCAAGCCGTGGCGGTTGAACACATCTGGGAGGCCAGCGCCGACGGCTGGCGCTGGCGACGGCGAGAGCGCGCCTTGGACGCCCCGCCGGTGCCGGGCGGCATTTTGTTGGCTGACGGGCTACGAGAAGTTGCAGTCGAGATGTTTGACGGTCGGCAGTGGCAATCCCGCTGGCCGATGGCTACGCCGCGCGCCGCCCGCATGCTAAGGATGCGCTTCGGGTTGCGAGCGCCCGAAGACCCGGCTGTGCTGATTTCGATACGCCCGCTCGCGTGCAGGCGGACCGATGACTAAGCCGCGGCGGAGCATGGTGCTGGTGTTGGTGCTGCTGTCGCTGGCGATCGCTGCGGCAATGGTCGCGCCGTTGGCGGCCTTCAGCGGCGGGGCCGCGCTGGACGCGGCCTTGGCCGCCGATGGGTTGCGGCATCGGCTGGCTGCTGAGTCGGTGCCGGCGGTGCTCGCGACGCTGTTGGCGGCCGATCGGCAGGTGTTCAAGGACCTCGAGCGCGACAACCGCGCCTGCCTCGTGCTGCAGGTTGGCGCGGTGCGAGTCGAAGTGTGGCTCCAGGACGAGAGCGCCAAGTTGCCTCTGGCCGCCCTGTTGGACAACCCGGCGTTTGAGTGGGAGTCAACGGCCGTTGCGCTGGCCAGATGCGCCGGGCTGCCGTCGTTGGATGCTAACGGGCCAACGTCCGGCCAGTCCACGCTGCGCTGGACCGGATGCCTCGATGATCTGTTCGCGGAACCCAGCGACGCCGCGCTGTTCGCACCGCCGGACACGGCCAATGCCTGGTCGCAGTTCGTCGGCCTGGTCAATCGCCAGGTGCACGCGCGCCGCGCAGCGCCGTGTGTGCTCGAAGCGGCGCTGGCCGACCTGCGACCCGGGCTGGGTGCGCAGTTGGCCGCACTGGTGCGGCTGCGACCCGAGGCGTCAATCGCGGAGTGGTTCGATGCGCTCGCGCTCGACGAACCGCTACGCCGCGCGGCGGCGCAGCGGCTAACGGACCGCACACGGGCCTACAGCTTGCTGATCCGCACGACGCTGGATCGCGACGCGCGGTACCGCTACCTGGTGGTCGACGCCGAACATCCCCAGGAAGTCTGGGTCAACTGGCAGGTGTCGCCGTGAGCCGGCGGGCGCGGACACGCGTGTTGATCTACTGTGGCGCCGCGCTGCTGCTGACCGGCGCGGTCCTGATACTGGGTCCGCGCCTGCGTCCGCCCACGCCGTGGGTTCCGCCGCAGTTGCGGGTGATCGAGACCGCTGCGCCGCAACCACCCGCCCGTTTGACGCTCGATCAGTTGGCCGTGGTTTGGCAGCGCGATCTGCGTCAGCCGGTGGTCGATCCGCCGCCTGCATCCCCGCCGGCGGCGCCGCAACTGGCGCTGCGCCTGGAGGCCACCGCGGTCGAAGCCCAGCAGCGCTATGGCGTCTTCCGGCTGGCGGACAGCCGCATGGTGCTGCGTCCGATCGGAGCGGTCGTGGACGGCTTTGAACTGGTCGCCGTCGAACCCGGACGCGCAGTGCTCCGCAACGCGCAGCAGGAGTTCGTGCTGACCGTGCCGTGGTATGACCGCATCGTGCGGGGATTGGAGCCCTAGATGGCCACGCGCGTTTGCGTGCGAGTCGGCGATCGGGCCGTCCACGCGGCTCTGGGCACGCATACCGCGCTGCGCTTGCTCGCAGACGACGCCCGGCGGTTGCCCGCGGTGGCGCTGGTCGCGGCGATCGTCGAGGCTGTGGCCGAGTTGCCGCGCCGCGCCAGCCGCGTTGCCCTGGCCCTGCCCGTCTCCTGGTGTTACGTACACCCGTTTCGTGTCGGGCAGCGCCGCCCGGCCCGCACGCTGCTGGCGTTCGCGCTCGAGGAGTTCCTGCCGGTCGAGATCGAAACGCTGACCTGCGAGTTCGTGGCCCTCGGCGGCGGCGGCTATCTCGGCCTGGCCCTCGAAACCGCCCGACTTCGGGAGATCACCCGCGGGCTGGAGGCGAGCGGCATTGATGTTGATCACATCGCACTCGATCCGCTCAATCGCAATGCGCGACTCCCGGGCGAACGCTTGCTGTGGTGTGATCGCGACCATGCAGCATTGTTGACTTTTGGAACCCGCGGCCTGATCGCGCTGCGCGTGCTGCGTTGTGTTGACTCCGCCAGTCTGGACCGGGCGTTGGAGGATCTCCTCGGAACAGCAAACGCCGCGCCAGGGTCGATCAGGCTCGGAGGATGGTTAGCCGGCGACGCGCTGCCGGAACGCTGTCGCGACCTTCCGCTGGCGCCCCATTCCGGCACCGCCCACCGGATGCAGCTCGACTTTGCACGTGATGCGCTGGCGCCGGTCGGCCGCCAAACCGCGACCTGGCGCGCCGCGCGAAGCGCCGCCGCCGCCGCGCTCGTGGCGCTCCTGCTGGTTGCAGCCGGCCTGGGTGGGTCGCAGGGGCGCTACCGCGCGGAACTGACCCATGTCCGCGCGGCCGAGCTCTCGCTGTTTGGGCAACTCTACCCGGCCGGGACACCACCGCGCAGCGTCTCACGGTGGTTAGCCTCGGAACGCAGGCGTTTGTCCGCAGCCGGTACCTTGCTGGCCGAGTCAAGTGACGATCCCGACGCCCTCTGGCTCCTCCGCGACATCATCGCCGCGGTGCCGCCTGACTTATGCCTCGATCTGCAGGAGTTACGAATCGAGCGCGACAGCCTGTTGATTCGCGGGCACACGCGCGACCATCGCAGTGCGGAACTGCTGGCGAGCCGCCTCGACGCATTGGAAAGCCTGGCGTGCCCGCCGCCGCGGACGGATCGGTTGGAGGGGGGCGGCGTCAGCTTCGTGCTGAACGGCCACGCAGACAGCCTTGCCGCACGGCGGAGTGAACCGTCCAGCGGCGCTGCCCGAGGCGCGCGCCAATGAACCTCGATTCACCGATCGAGCGCGGCCAGAATCCCGTAGTCGCGGCACGCCGCGAGCAATGGACCGTCCTCAAGACCCCAGAATCGGTCGCGCCACCCGCAACCGCACCTGGTGAATCGGTTCTCGGCGCGGCCACAGAAACAACCTCGGGAGTCACACCAGCCGCCGCACTGCGCCGCCAGGCACTGCTGTTGACCTCCGGCGTTGCCGTCGCCCTGTTGTTTTGCGCTTACCTCGCGGCGGGCATCGACGCCGCCCAAAGCGACCTCCATCATCGCCGCCGGGCGTTCGAGCAGGCCGTCGTTGACGCCCGCGTTATCCGGGAATCGCAACTCCGCGCTACCGGTCGGACAGAAAGCTCCGATCCCGCCCGCGATCGGCTCGCCCTGGTCGCGGAGGCTATGCAGTCTGCTGGCATTCCGAGCAGCGCCCTCCTCGCTTCCGCGCCGCAAGCCCCGCAGCGCTGGCCGGGAAGCAACACCCTCGTGCAATCACACCGGCTGATCTTCGCCCCACTGCCGCTGGACGCGATCATGCGCTACAGTTTTGCACTGACCGCCGCCCAGCCGGGACTGCGCGTCAGCGGCGTTCAACTTCGCGCCGAGCCAGGTGCCGCAATCTGGCACTCCGAAGTCACGCTTAGCGACATCGGCGTTGCGCCGCAGCGCCCGTAAGCGCCATGCTCTACCTCCGCGCGGCTAACGAGCGGCGCATGATCGACATACCATGCCCCTCGAACGATTTGCCCGGCTCGCGAGAACGCTCAGCGCCGTCACGCGCGGCCTTCTCACGCAGGACCGGTAAGCACTTGATGATCGGCGCTCTATGCCGGTGGCTGGTTTGCAAGTGATAGCTGACACGCGGGTGCTTGATTCGCAACTCCGCCCCGATCACCCGACTCGCGCGACGCGGCTTGGCCGTCTCCCATCCGCGTCTTTCGCGTCC
>CAZVWB010000066.1:0-13735 GCA_964631045.1 uncultured Planctomycetales bacterium | reverse complement strand
TTGAACCCATGACCTCGTCCTTACCAAGGACGCGCTCTACCACTGAGCTACAGCAGCAAACACCGAACGAAACCGCGACAAAAGGCACGATCCCGCCGGCACTTGGGCGCGAGCGACCCGGCCGAAAAACCGGATTGAGCATTGTATAGGCCCCCTTGCGCTTGTCAAAAGGAAAAACAAACGCGCGAAGGGCAAGGCCCGCGGCGCGTCAGAATCGCTGCAATTCCGCGGCAACGCGGGGGTTCGAAGCCGGCTCCCCGCGGCCGGTTCGCTTCCGCGCGCCAGCCGCTGCGGCCGCCCCGGTCGCGACCCGGACCGAATCAGTCCCGCAATTCCCGTCGGGCCCGACGGAGCCGGCGGGCCCGTCCGCCCCGCACCGCCGGCGCCGATGAAACCGCGCGGCGATCACCGCGGCGGCGGCGGTTCGTGCACCGCACAACACACGGCGATTGCGGCCGACCGTCGCTCGACTTCGACCCCGTTGGCGACCCGCCGGCCGCCCCCGGCCGGTCGCGCGAGGATCGTCCACTCCAAGCACAACCGCTCGCGCTTCGGCGGCGACCTCGATTTCCGACCGCCGGCCGAAGACTCAACCAACGCGCCGCATCGCCGGATGTGCGCGACGTGCGCGCGGCGCGCGCAGCGCGCAGCGCGCGAGTTGCACGTGGTGCGCGTGATAAGCGAATTGCGGGGGTGCGCGGAAGCGTCTTCAATTCGCCATTCGCCATTCGCCATTGTGTACTGAAACGACGCAGGCCGCCGGATCGCTCCGGCGGCCTGCGGGTTTGTTTGCAACTCGTGCTACGTCAGACGATGTCTGACCGCAGTCGAATTACGGGCACGGCGGGCAAGCGGTGAACAGGCACGCCAGGAACGGGTCGATGTCGAAGAAGTCGACCTGACCCGAGCAGTCGATGTCCGCCGCGCAGATGCTGCCGCCGCAGAACGTCGAGGCGTACTGTGCCGGGTTAAACAGCGCCAGCAGGAACGGATCGATATCGAAGAAGTCGATACCGCCGTCGCAGTTGGTGTCGCCGCGGTTGCCCGGGCAGCCGGTGCTCGGGCAGACCACCGTCGAGGTGCAGGTCGTGCCGAGATCGCTGACCGTCAGCGTGAACGCACCGCCGAGGTCGCCGAGGAAGTTGTGCACCAGGATGTAGTAGGTGATGCCGGCAGTCGAGCAGAAGTCGACCTGCGAGACGGTGCCCGAGCCCGGAGCGCCGCAGCCGTCATCATCGGCGTTGACGCACACCAGGTTCTCGCACGTGCCGCAGTAGACCGAGATCACCGAGTCGAACGGATCGAGGCTGTCGCACATGGACGCCCGCAGGTCGTTGCCGTTGCCGACGACCGTGTACCACACGCCCTTCGCGTCGACGGTCAGGCCGTTGCAGGCGCCCGCCGCGACCGCGTTCTGATCCAGACGCGCGTTCAGCGTGGTGCCGTTGACCGGGGTGCCGATCGTCACCGCTTCAGCATTCGCGCACAGGTCGTTCGCCGGCGCCGGCGGAGCCGGGCAGGTGAAGCGGATGCGGTAGCTGAGCTGCGCCAGCGGGTCCGGCGCGCCGAGCATGATGAAGTAGGTCGTGTTCGGCAGCGCCGGCTCGACCAGGATTTCCTCGAAGACAGCGCCCGTGCCGCAGTTGTCGTTGGCGCAGGCCACTTCGGTCAGCTCGTTGCAGCCGCCCGGACCGGCGGTGAACACGGCCAGGATCGTGTCGTTGATGCCCGCGTTGGTCGACGGGCAGGTCTCGACCAGGAACGAAGTGACGCTCGGCCCGGTCGTCAGGCTGTACCAGACCGTGCCTTCCGCCGGAGTGCCGAGGCACGACGGAACCGGATCGCTGCCGGCTTCGGTCGCGTTCTGCAGGTTCGCCAGCAACTCGACCGGCGTCGCGCTGCAGGCAACCACCGTCGGCGACGTGCAGTTGTCGTTCGGCGGCGGAGTGGTGTCGGCGCACGGCGTCGGATCGTTCAGGTTCGTATCGACGCACCAGATGTAGTCGCCGGTGCGCAGATCGGTCGGTTCGACGCCGTTGTTCGCGCTATCGAACGCGCGGCGGTCGTTGCCGGCCGTCATCACGCTGCGCGAGCCGCCGAGCCAGCGCCACAATACCGGCTGACCGGTCAATTCGTTGGCGACGCTGAACCAGTAGCACTGACCCGCGGTGACGTTAATCGGCGGGTTGAAGGTGACGACGAACCGCTGGAATTCGGCAAAGCCGCCCGGCGTGGCGCCGTTGAAGTCGAAGCCGATGCCCTGCGGCGTGCGGCTGACCTGCGTCAGCGTGCCGCCCGTCAGCGAGCGGACCTGGCAGTTGGTGGTCGGCAGATTGCCGGGGCCTTGCTCGCACACCTCTACGGTGAAGAGATCCGCCGACGTCGGGGGAACCGTGACGTTCGCGCCCGCGCCATTGACCCCGTTCCAGTAGATGCCGGTGAATTCCATGTAGCTGATCTGGCCGGTCTCGGCGGCCTGGAAGTCGTCCCAGGCGCGGACCACTGCGACATCCGACGGCGAAATGATGTAGCCGCCGGCAGGCAGGTGATCCTGGCACGAGAGGCAGGGTCCGACGTCGAAGCTGTACACGCCCTGCGCGACCGCGTCGAACGCGGCGAGCTGGACGTAGTACTGCGTGCCGATGGTCAGGCCAGTCACGCACAGGTCCGACAGAGTGCTGCCGGTGCCGCACTGATCGCTGTCGTCGTTGCAGGCGATTTCGGTCAGCGCGCCGCAGGTGCCGGTGTAGACCGCGATGATCGTGTCGCCGCCGCCGGGGCTGCCGCAGGTCGAAATGCGGTGCCGCGTCGACGTCGCGGTGAAGCGATACCAGACGCTGCCGACGCCATTGCCCGCGCCGCCGAACTTGCAGGAGAACACCGGATCGGTGCCGGTGTCGGTCGCGCCGCGCAGGTCGATGAGCGTCGCGGGATCATTGACGTTGGCGATCACGGTCGCGTTCGCGCACAGGTCGTTGGCCGGAGCGTTCGGACGGCACGGCTCGGCGGCCGAATCCGTCAGGGCCAGGTTCGTGCAGAACGCCATGTCGGTGAACTCGAAATCGCCCAGGGTGTACGCCGCGTTGGCGTCCTGGAACGCATCGGCGCTCGCGCCCACGCCCGTGCCGGTCTCCCAGAAGAAGACGCACGGCGCCGCGATGCCGTTGACGATTTCAAGCCAGTAGCACGTGCCGGCGGTGGCGTTCACGAGCGTGCCGGACAGCACGCCGCGGAACTCCCACTCCTGCGTCGTGCCGAGCAGCGCGCCGGTCGTGGCGCGGGTCACGGCCAGGGTCGTGCCCTGAACGTAGGTGCCCAGCACGGTGCCCGGCAGACCGTTGTTGTCCGAGTAGATGCGCAGGGTAAACGCATCCACCGCGGTGACGCCGCAGTCCGCGCCGGCGTTCTGGTACACGCCCCACCAGCAGATCTCGGTGATGTTCCCGCTGGCCGACGGGCTGAAATCATCGGCGACGCGGAAGGCGCCGCTGACGTTCAGACCGTTGATCTGGTTGGGATCCTGGCAGTTCGCGCCGCTCAGCGCGCACGCCGTGCCGGCGACGCCGCCGGTGTCCACTACGTCGCCAAACGTGATGCGCTCGATGTCGCTGCCGATCGCCTGCGCTTCGGCGACCGCCTCGCTCGCGATTCGCTCATTGGCGAAGGCGACGGAGGCGCCCAGGCTACACGCGAGTGTGAGCCAGGTGGCGGTTGAGACCCGTCCGAACTTTGTCATCGCGTAACCCTTTCCTGCAATGGTGTGAAGGGATCCGATACCCTTCGGCTTCCAGCCCGAAACTCCGACGCGAAGCGCACCCGCGCTGCACGTCCTGCCCTTGTTGCTACGGGTTCGAAACTGCGAAAATCAGCGTCCTGCACTGCGAAAAAGCGGCGGCACGGCGCGTGCGCCGACCGACGTTGCCCAATGAGTGACGCGATTCCTGCTTCTTCTCCTGACCCACGCGCGCGGCGTGCGATCGGTATTCACCACGCTCGCGAGTGCGCATCGCCGGTAGAGACAGCACGTGCGCGGGGAAACGCACAGACGGCTCGCATGCTCTCCGGCTTCAATGACGATATTGACGCCCGCGTTCATTGTCAAGGTTTGTCGAAGCCCCCGGCAAACGTGCGCGCCGCCACGCACGACCCGCGAGCGCTGGAAACGCTGGATCACAACCGCTTATAGGATATGTACCTACAAACGCGCCATCGTTATCGGGTTGTCGGACCGGAAGCGTGTCGCCGCCACGCGACGAGCGGGCCGCTGTACCCGACAACTTCCGACCAGCAATGGACCCGCGCGCTCCGGCGGCGCGTCGTCGAGCGAGCCGCAGTCGTCGCCGCCGAAGCATAGTGGTGTGCCCGCCGCAGCGCGAAGCCGCGGGTACCCGACCCGCTCTCGCCGCGCCCGAGTCGCGGAACCGCAACACCGCGGATAACGTGACGAGCGCACGTGCGAACCCCAGGAGTATCAGTTTGGCGCATCTGTTCGACTCGCTCCGACTTCGGGACATCACGCTCCGCAATCGCATCGGCGTCTCGCCAATGTGCCAGTACAGCTCCATAGATGGCTGCGCTGGCGACTGGCATCTCGTGCACCTCGGCTCCCGCGCTGTCGGCGGCGCGGGCATGATTATCGCCGAGGCGACGGCGGTGGAGCCGATCGGTCGTATCACGCCGGGCGATGCGGGATTGTGGAGCGACCAGCAGATCGACCCGCTGGCGCGGATCACGCGGTTCCTGAGAGATCACGGCGCGGTCGCCGGAATTCAACTGGCGCACGCCGGGCGCAAAGCGAGCGCCGCCCGTCCGTGGGAAGGCGCAGCACACCTCGCCGACGATCAAGGCGGCTGGACGCCCGTCGCGCCGTCGCCGCACGCATTTGGCGACAAACTGACCCGAACGCCGCAGGAGTTGTCGATCGGCGACATCGAGCGCGTGCAGCAGGCGTTCCGCGCCGCGACCGCTCGCGCCGCCGCGGCCGGTTACGAGCTGGTCGAGCTGCACGCGGCGCACGGATATCTGGCGCACAGCTTCCATTCGCCGATCAGCAACACCCGCGGCGATCGCTACGGCGGCACTTTCGAGAATCGCATTCGGTTCACACTCGAAACGGTGCGCCAGATGCGCGCCGCCTGGCCCGAACGCCTTCCGATGGCCGTGCGGCTCTCGGTAACGGACTGGTGCCCCGGCGGCTGGACGCTGGAGGAGTCGATCGACCTGTCCCGCCGGCTCAAGACCGACGGCGTCGACCTGATCGACTGCAGCTCGGGATTCATCGCCCCGGGCGTCACCTATCCCTTTGGCGCCGGGTGGCAGACGCCGCTTTCGGAGGCCATCCGCCGCGCCGCCGACATCGCGACGGCCTGCGTGGGAATGATTTCATCCGCGTCGCACGCCGACGAAATCGTCCGCAACGGTCGCGCCGACGTCGTTCTGCTTGCACGCGAAGCCCTGCGCAATCCATACTGGCCCGTGGCCGCGGCTCGCGAGCTTGGCCGCGGCGACTCGTTGCGATTACCCACTCAATACAGTCACTGGGTCTAGCCGCGACCGGGGGTTCGTGGCGCAGGAGTATGCCGCGTGAAGGTGTTCATCGTCTACGCCCATGCCGAACCGCATTCGTTCAACGGCGCGATGCGCGACCTGGCGGTCGCCACGCTCGCGGACGCCGGGCACGCAGTCCAGGTCTCCGACCTCTACGCGATGAAGTTCGACCCGGTCTCCGACCGCCGCAACTTCCTCAGCGTCAAGGATGCGGGCTACTTCAAGCAGCAGATCGAAGAGCGGCATGCCAGCGAAGTCGGCGGCTTCGCCCCCGACGTGCAGGCCGAGATCGAGAAGCTGTTCTGGTGCGACGTGCTGATTTTTCAGTTCCCGCTGTGGTGGTTCGGCATGCCGGCGATCCTCAAAGGCTGGGTCGATCGCGTCTTCGCAATGGGGCGCGTATATGGCGGGGGAAAGTGGTACACCGAGGGCGCCCTTCGTGGCCGGCGCGGCCTGGTCGCGACGACCACCGGCGGGCCGGCCAGCCTCTACAGCCCGCGCGGAATCAACGGGCACATCGACGCGCTGCTCTATCCGATCCACAACGGCATCTTCCATTTTGTCGGGATGGATGCTTTGCCGCCGTTTGTCGCCTGGAGCGTCGCGCGGGCCGACGATGATCAGCGGCGGCGCTATCTCGACGAGTGGCGGCAACGCCTTCGCACGCTCGACACCACCCCGCCGCTCTTGTTCCGACCGCTATCCGACTACGACGAGAAGCTCGAACTGCGCGCGGGAATTTCGCCCACTGCACCCGTGTTTCCCGCGGGGTAGCTCAAGCTTTCGCGGCGCGCTTAGAGCAGCGGCGCGCCGCGACGGTATCACAAGCAGACGAAAGCGAGGATTCGGTCATGGACTCGATCAAAGGCAAAGTCGCCCTCATCACCGGCGGCACCTCCGGCATCGGGCGCGCCACCGCGCTGGAATTCGCCCGCGGCGGCGCGCACGTCGTCCTCACCGGGCGACGCGAGCCGGAAGGCCAGGCGGTTGCAGCAGCCGTGCGCGAGCTGGGCGTGCAGGCGCGCTTCGTGCGCGGCGACGTGTCCCGCGAGCCTGACGTAGAGCGTTTCGTCGCCGAGGCCGGCCAGTTAACCGGCCGCATCGACTTCGCGTTCAACAACGCCGGCGTCGAAGAGACTCCCGGCCCGTTCCTGGAGAAAAGCCCGTCCGTCTTCGATGAGGTCTTCAATCCCAACGTGCGCGGCGTCTTCTTGAGTCTCAAGCATGAAATCGCGGCGATGCTCAAGACCGGCGGCGGCGCCATCGTGAACACGTCGTCGATCGCCGGCATCGTCGGTTTCGCCGGCGTGCCGATCTATGCGGCCAGCAAACACGCGGTGATCGGCCTGACGCGCGCCGTCGCCCTCGAGTTTGCGAGCCGCGGAATCCGCGTGAACAGCGTACTGCCCGCCGCGATCGAAACGCCGATGGTGGATCGCTTCACCGGAGGCGCAGGCAGCGAGTTTCACGCGCAACTCGCGAGCATGCACCCCATCGGCCGCATCGGGCGGCCCGAGGAGATCGCCCGCGCCGTGGTCTGGCTGTGCTCTGGAGACGCGAGCTTCATGACCGGACAAAATCTGGTCCTCGATGGCGGTTTCACCGCGCAGTAGCGCTTGAAACCCAAGCAGGCTCGCGGCGACCTTCCGTCTGGAACGGCGGCCGTCAGCGCTGAGCGGCGGCCGCCGTTTGCTCGCATGCGGAGGGACGCACCCCAGCGCGGTCCGCTCCGCGGTCATTCGGCCGGGCGTGATGTGGGAATCCCGTCGAGCGTAGCGCGTTTCTGCTCCGGCGTCGCGTCCGGCGAGAAACCGCTCCACCCCGGCACGCGCTCCTTGAGCAGGTCGTGCAAGAGCCGCTCGTAGTTCGCATCCGGTGCGGCGGATGAGAGCACTTCGAGCAGGGCGGCTCGCATGATCGGTACGGCGCGGGCGTCGCAGCGCGCCAGGGCCGCGAGCGCCGCTTCGTCCCCCGGCGACACACGCAGCCGATCCAGGGCGGCTGCGGCCTCTTTCTCCGTCAGCGCCGTGCTGCCCTCCATTGCGCGGCGCAGCAGCGCGTCAAGCTCCGCCGCGATCGGCGCCGGCCACGGGCCGATCGGTCCGGTCGCCAGCCGCCGTAGCGCCGCCTCGGCGGCCTCGAACTTCTGAGCGTCGAGCAGGGTCGTGATCGCCGGAACCACTTCGTTCCACACCCGCTGCACGTCCACGCGACCGTTCAGCAGCCGCACGCGCGCCCCGACCCCATCCGCCCCGGTCGTCGCGGCGAACGCCAGCGCCCGCCCGGCGGCAAGGTCGAGCTCGCTGTCGCGCGCGTCCTCCAGGTCGTCGAGCGCCGCCAACCATGCGGCGGAAGCAGCCTCGGGCTCGCTCAGCAGCGCGAACTGCGCCGCCAGTCGCGCCCGAACCCGGCCGAGCCGTCCGCGCGCATCGGCGCGATCGCGCAGCCGCGACTCGATCACCTGAAGCAGATCGACACTGCGACGCACGCGACCGTCGCCGTTCGGCGGCAGGCGCGCGAGCCACCCTTCCACCTCGTCGATCGGTCGCTCGCCCATTAACCGCACGACCCCGGTCCACGCGGCGTCGCGGACGCTTGCATCCGGCTCGTCCGCCGCCGCAAGCCGACTCCAAAGCGCTTCGATAATCGCGTTCTCGCCGCCGAGGCGCGGCAGCGCTTCGACCGCCACCTTGCGCACCAGCGGGTCCGGATCGCGGCAGGTCTGCACCAGCGTGGAGATGAACCGGCGATCGGCCAGCGCCGCAAGTCCGCGCGCCGCGGCCTGTCGCACGGGCACCGCCTCCGAAGGATCGAGCGAAGCCACGAACGCATCCGCAAACGCGGCATGCGGCAGCCGGCTCATCGCCCACACCAGGCGTTCGCGCCGCTCGACGGCCTCGCGCGGCGCCTGCGAGAGCAGCTCCGGCAGGCGCGCCACAAGCGCGGCGCTATCGGACGAACTCAGTACGCCGCGTTCGGCCAGTCGCGCCGCCGCCGCGACAGCCGCATTGCCCAGGCGACCATCCGGAGCGTCGATCAGGGCCAGCAGCGCGCTGCCGGCGGCCGCATCGCCGACGAATCCGAGTGCGTTCACCAGCGCGATGCGCACGTCGGCGTCGTTCTCCACCGCGAGCATCGACGCCAGCGCGCGTGCGTCGTCCGGGGCGCGCATGTTCGAGACGACGCGCACCGCAGCGCTGCGGACCGTCGCCTCCGAATCGGTCAGCAACCCGCGGATGCTGGCGAGCGTTGCTTCCGTCGGCGTCCGGCCCTCCACCAGTTCGGCGTCGGCCAGCTCCAGCGCCAGCAGCCGCACTGACACCAGGCTGTCGGACAGCATCGAGTTCAGGATCGCAGCGCGATCGACCTCCGCCGCGGCGAGGAACAGGTCGCGCAGCGCCCGCGTCAGCCGCGCTTCGAGCGCCCGCGCGGTCGACTCCGCGGCCACCTGTCGATCCAGCAGCCGGCGAATCTGGGCGCGTTGCCACTCATCCGCCGATGCGCCCTGATTCGCGGCCCACCAGGCTCGCGCGGCTTCGCGGTCCCCCGCAAACGAGACACCCGTGGCGTGCTCCAGCGCGCTGAGCGCCTCGGCCGCTCGCGGCGACGAAGCCGTGCTCAGCAGTTCCACCAGCGTCGCGACGCCATCGCGATGCGCGATCGCAATCAGCGCGTCTACCGCCGCCTGAAAGGCGCCGCCCGGTGTTGCCGGATCGAGCACGAGGCGGCGCAGCCCGACGGCCGATTCGCCTGCGGAATAGGATGCCAGCGCGACGCTCGCCGCGCGGACCGCCGAGACGTCGGACTCGCCAAGCATGGTCAGCAGCGGTTCGACGTATTCCGGGTGCAGGTACTCGCGCAGCTCGCCCAGCGCCGTTGCCAGCGCCGTACGCGCGGCGACGTTCGTCCCGCGCAGAATCGAAGCGATTCGCTGGCGCGAATCCGGCCATTCCAGCCGCAGCAACTCCCGCGCCCCCGTCGCGCGCGCTTGCGGCGAGTTCGGCCCTTCAATGAGCGCGATCAGATCGGCGGCCCGCTGGGCGGCGTCCCCGCGCGGTGCAGCCGGCTGCGTCGGCGAAGTCTGCGCTTGCGACGCCGCCGGCGGCCCCACGGCCAGTGCCACGGCGACCGCGATAGTTACAGCGCTGATCCCGACGCGTCGCATCGCACTTGGCTTTCCGTTCATTGCCGGGACGTGGCACCGGACGACGGTGCAACCCGGCCGATTCGGAAATGAGGCCCCAGAAGGCCCGCGCAATTGCCGCGCGGCATCCGTACCGCACCGGCCGTCCCCCGCCAGAACCACCGCCTCGCAACGGTTTTCTGTTCTACACTATACGACGAGCCGCGGACCATGACCCGCCCGCCCGCCGGAGTTTGGACAATTTTCCGGACCCGGCGTTGTGCACCACGATCGGAAAATCGCCGCACTCGCGAGTTCATCCGATAGCTACGAACAGGGCGATGCGAAGCGACTTGCAGCCGGTGCGGCCGAGCCATAAGCTCTAATGCACCAGACGGCGCTATGCGAGACGCAGTCCCCGGCAGTCAGGAGTCGTTATGAACGCGGTTCGATGCAGCGCGATCGTACTGACCGCGGCCCTTGGCGTCAGCGATCTGCGCGCCGGTCTGTTCCAGGATCTTTACCGCGGGCTCGACGTTCTCGCGACCCCCAGCGGGTTCCCCGTGTTCCCGCTGCCGGACGGCGGTTTCGGCAACGGCCAGCGCCAGGGACGCCTTCGCATCGTGCCGGACGCAGCCGGCCGCGGTTACACCCTCGAGTTCGACCGCACGTTCGGCGTCGACACTCGCGGGCGGCCCGAGGTGCTCGATCTGGGACCGTACGAGCTCGAGCTGAACGGGTCGATGCAGGCCACGGCCGGCTTCACCCGCCGCGGATACCTCGTCGGCAACGTGGACTTCACCACGTCGAATCTCTCCTACCGCATGAGCAACAAGAGCGGTTTGCAGGATTACGAGCTGACCGGCGTGCTGAACGTGCAGCAGTCGATGGAGGTCAACCAGTTCGGGTTCTATACGCTCAGCCTGAACGTAAACAACACGAATGCCACGCTGACACAGGATGGCGTGATCGCCCGCAATTCCGAGGATGTTTCGTTCGACGTCGGCCCGATCAACATCGAGGGCAATATCTACTTCGACGCGCTGGTGGGCCTGCTGGGGGCGATCGGCGTCGATACGTCCGGACTGACCGCCCTCAGCCCGAAGTCGCCGATCGATCGCATCGCCGATGCCCTGTCCGCCGAGTTCAATCAGGCCACACAGGTCGCCGGCGAGACCTATTCGGCCGACCGCGCCAGGCAACTGCTCGCCAGCGACCTCGTCACCGGTCCGCAGCAGCCCGACGCGCTCGTCGCCCCCGTGATTAACCTGATCCCGGAACCCGGGACGCTCGTGCTGCTGGCCTTGGGCGGTGTCACGTTGACCGGCATCCGCCGCCGAGCCTGAACCGCAACAACGACTCCGGACAACCCGCCGGCCGTCGCGCTCTCAATCGACCGCGCGGCAAAATCGCATCGGTCGCCCCAGCATCTTGGTTGTTTTGACCGAACCCCTGCCCCATCGCGATCCGCGATGCGCTTCTCGCTGTTCGCTCGTCGCTCTTCGCGCTTTGTTGTGCGCCACCTGCCATTCGCTCTTCGCTATTCGCTATTCTCTATTTCCGCAAACTTCGCCGTGAAGTGCCTCAGCGACGGCGGCTCCTCGACAATTCGCAGCGGCCGCAGCGTCGCTCGGTCCGCGTAGAGCTCGGCCACCGCCTCGATCACATAATCGATGTGGCTCTGCGTGTAGACCCGCCGCGGAATCGCGAGCCGCACGAGCTCCATCGCCGGCCGCCGGCCCGCCGCGCCGAACATCACGCTCCCGATCTCGCAGGCGCGAATGCCGGCGTGGCGGTACAGACCGCAGACCAGCGCCTGGCCCGGAAACTTCTCCGGCGGGATGTGTGGGCAGAATGCGGCGGCATCGATGTATATCGCGTGCCCGCCGGGCGGTTCCACGATCTGCACGCCGGCGGCCAGCAGCCGCTCCCCCAGATAGGCCGTGCTGCGGATGCGGTACGCCAGGTAGTCTTCGTGCACCACCTCTTCGAGGCCCTGCGCCATCGCTTCGAGGTCGCGCCCGGCCAGTCCGCCGTACGTGAGATACCCCTCGGTCAGGATCAGCAGCTCGTCGGCCCGGCGGACGAGCGCTTCATCGCGTAGCAGCAGCAGGCCGCCGATGTTCACCAGGCCGTCTTTCTTGGCGCTAATGGTCGCGCCGTCGGCCAGGTCGAACATCTCGCGGACGATCGCGCGCACCTCGCGGCCACTCTGTCCCGGTTCGCGCTCGCGGATGAACCAGGCGTTCTCCGCGAACCGGCAGGCGTCGAGAAACAGCGGCAGCTTGTGCCGGTCGCACACCGCGCGGACCTCGCGCAGATTGGCCAGGCTCACCGGCTGACCGCCGCCGCTGTTGTTCGTGATCGTCACCATCACCAGCGGAATGCGCTCCACGCCGACTTCGGCGATCAGCCGCTCCAGCTTGCCGATGTCGAGGTTGCCCTTGAACGGGCGCCGCAGCCGCGGCTGGCGGGCCTCGTCGATGACCAGATCGACGGCGGTCGCGCCCGAATGCTCGATGTTGGCGCGGGTCGTGTCGAAGTGGTTGTTGTTCGGCACGACTTTTCCGGCCCCGCCGACCAGTTCGAAGAGAATGCGTTCGCTGGCCCGGCCCTGGTGCGTGGGCAGGATGTGCGCGAAGCCGGTCAGCGTCTGCACCCGTTCCTGAAGGGCGAACCAGCTACGCGCCCCGGCGTAGGACTCGTCGCCGCGCATCACGCCGGCCCATTGCAGGCTGCTCATCGCGCCGGTGCCGCTGTCGGTTAACAGGTCGATCAGCACGTCCTCGGCCCGAATCCGGAACAGGTTGAAATCGGCCCGCCGCAGGATCGCCTCGCGCTCTTCGCGGCTGATCATGCGAATGGGTTCGACGACCTTGATGCGAAACGGCTCGATGATCGTTTTCATGGGTCACCATCGGCAGCCAACCACCATGCGCGTCGCGCGTCAAGGGCGAGCAGCGTAAGGCGAATACTGACGACCGTCTCCGCGCGACGAACCTCCGCCATTGCCCGACAGCCCGGGCGCCTGCGGCCGGATGCTCGCCGCGCGAGTATCGCGACGCTGCTGCGCCGGTCTCTTGACCAGCGATGGTCCGTAAAACCGGTCTGAACACCGGTGGCTGTGTGTGGCACCGGTCTGAAAACCGGTCGCGGTTGGTGGCACCGGTCTCCCGACCGGTGTCCGTTTGTGGCACCGGTCTGAAGACCGGCGGCTGTGTGTGGCACCGGTCTGATGACCGGTGTCTGTCTTCGCGGGTCTTCGACCCGCCCTACCGCCGGTGGTTCGATCGGTCCCACCGCTGCGCCATCGCGCGGATTCAGCGCCACCTGAACGAACTCTCCGCGCGCCCGATCGCGCGTTTGGGGTACGATTACGAAGTGGACTCCATAGCCGCGGCGGTTCGCATCGCGCCGCAGGGTGCGAGCAGTCTCCGACGCACATGTGGTGCCAACCAGGCGGAGCAGGTCGAAGTGTCGCAACATGCCGAGTACCGTTACCGATCGCGCCCCGGCGCCGCTCCGCGGAACCCGGCGGCCATCCCACTCGGCATGCTTACGCGGAGTACCGCGAAAGCATGCCACACGCCCGTGAGTTCTCTGTTGCGCGTCATCCCGATCGCCTTGATGATCCTGGCTGCGCCAAGCAGCCTCGCCGGAATCCCGACGGTGATCTTCTCCAACATACAGAGTTCATCGACTTCGGACGTGCCCGGCGTGCCCGGGCTCAAGTTCGGCGTCACGCAAAGCGCGTTTGGCCGCCCGTTCGGCAGCCCCAACGGCGACCGCTGGATTCTGCATGCTCTCGCTCCGGGAGCTCGGATGCTCATTGTTGGTGCGGGTATCGGCGGTAGCGGCGCTGCCATAGTAGTTCAGCGCGCCACACCGACGTTTTTTGATGGCACGGTGCTCTACGACTTCCTTCGAACCAACGCAGGGATCAACGACGCCGGCAGCTTCGTCTTCGCCGCAGACACCACCGCACCGACCAGCATGGACGAGATCGGCGCCCGCTGGACGCCCGAAGCGGGCTTCGAGCTGATCGCGCGGGAAGGAACGCAGGCG
>CAZVWB010000065.1:0-13747 GCA_964631045.1 uncultured Planctomycetales bacterium | reverse complement strand
CTGGCGGCGCGCGCTGGCGGCGCGCGCTGCCGGCGCGCCGCGCGCGCTGGCGATGGCCAGCGCGCCGCTTCGCGTCGGTTGATGCTGGTGGCGCGTGGCGATACAGTGCTGACCGTTTCGCATGGGTGTGTGGTCCGCAATCGTGTGTGGTCCGCAATCGGGTAAGCGTTTCGGAGCGTGCATGACGCCTGTCGCCGCGTTGCATCGCAAGGCTGCCGAGCTTGGCAAGCTTGCGGTGCGCATGACCGCCGTTGCCGGTTCGGGGCATCCGTCCAGTGCGCTGTCGCTGGCGCACATCGTGACGGAGCTGATGTATCGGACGATGCGTTACGACCCCGCCAATCCGCGGCGACCGGACGGCGATCGCCTGGTGCTGTCCGAGGGTCACGCGGTTCCGATCGTCTACGCGGCGTACGCGGACATCGGCGGCAGGGTCGAAATCAGCACGGGCGGGCGAGCGGAGCTTCGCCCCCTGACGCGCGCTGAACTGGACCGGCTGCGCGAGCGCGACAGCGTGCTCGACGGCCACCCGAATCCTGCCGAGGGCTTCCCGTTCTTCGACGCGGCCACCGGCAGTCTTGGGCAGGGGCTGAGCGTCGCGGCCGGGCTGGCGCTGGCGGCGCGGCTGGACCCGTCGCCGCGTCGCATCTTCGCCATCGTCGGCGACGGCGAGGCGCGTGAGGGGCAAATCTGGGAGGCGGTCGATTTCATCGTCGACCAGCGTCTGACGCAGATCACGGCGATTTTCAACTGCAACGGACAGGGGCAGGCCGGCCACGTCTCCGGCCAGCAGGGGCCCGAGAAGCTCGCGGCGAAACTGGCTGCGTTCGGCTGGTCGGTCGTGCTGGTCGATGGGCACGATCCGGAAGCCGTGGCGCGGGCGCTGGAATCAACCGGCGCAGCGGGGCACCCCACCGCGATCGTCGCACGCACGGTCAAGGGTTGGGGCGCGCCCGCGCTCCAACAGGGTAACTGGCACGGCAAGCCTCCCAAGGTCAGCGACCTGGGCGCGCTCGACGCTTCGATCGATCAAACCGTCGCGGCACTGACCGCCGGGTCCGCCGGCGGCGATACGCTGAGCGGCCCACCGGCCCCCACCGGCAAGCCGCCCGCGACGCCGCGACCCGACCCGCGCGAGGCCGCGTGGCCGACGTTCGCCGAGACGATGAAGCTCGGCGGCTTCGGCGCGGCGCTCGAGAAAGGGGAACTGGCGACGCGGCGCGCCTACGGGGCGACGCTGAAAGTCGCCGGCGATCTACTGCCGCAGATCGTGTGCCTCGACGCCGACGTAAGCAACTCGACCTTCAGCGAGCTGTTCGGCAAGGCCCATCCGCAGCGCTTTTTCGAGTGCAAGATCGCCGAGCAGAACATGATCTCCGCGGCCGCGGGGCTTTCGGCGGCGGGCTACATTCCATTCGTCAACTCCTTCGCGAAGTTCATCGCGCGGGGCTACGACCAGGTCGAGCTGGCCAACATCTCGCGCGCCAACGTCAAGATCGTCGGTTCGCACTCCGGCATCACGCCGTGCAGCGACGGCCCGAGCCAGATGGGCCTGGTGGACGTGGCGTTCTTCCGCGCCTTCACGACGGTCCGCGGCGACGACCGCCGCAGCCCGCTGTGCTGGTTCTTCCAGCCGGCCGACGCCGTGGCGGCGTGGGCCTGCACGCGGCTGATGGTCGAGCTGCGCGGCATGTGCTACATGCGCACGCACCGGCCCGATGTTCCGGTTTTGTACACACCGGAAACTGCGTTCGTCCCGGGCGGCCTGCACATTCACGGCGCCGGCGGCGACCTGGCGCTTGTCGCGTCGGGCTACATGGTGCACGTCGCGCGGGCCGCCGCCGGGTTGCTCGCGCGGCAGGGCGTCCGCGCCACGGTGGTCGACTGTTACTCGCTGCCGATCGACGCGGAGCGGCTGACCGAGGTGCTGGCCCGCAGCGGTCGGCGGGCCCTGGTGGTCGAGGACAACTACGGCGGGGGAGTCGGCTCGGCGGTGGCCGAGATCGCGGCACGCACGTCCGCCGCGCGGGTCGAACTGGCGCACTGCGGCCGCGTGCCCAAATCGACCCGTCTGGAGTCCGAGGAACTGGAGTATTGCGGCCTGTCGGCGGCACAGGTCGCGGATCGCGCGACGGCGCTGCTGCGGGCCGTCTAGCGTCGCGCCTGAGCAGCACGATGGCGTCCGAATAGGGGAGCATCGGCCGCTGGCCGGTGCGAAAGGGCGACCGCAGCGGCAAGTCGCCGACGCTACCCTCGCCGGGTCGATCGGCAGGATGTTCGAGGTATTACACGAGCCCGCGGCGCAGCGCGGCACACTGGATACACGGATGGCCCAAATGAACCTTGTGACCGGAGCGACCGGACTGCTCGGCAGTCACATCGTCGAGCAGCTTCGCCGGCGGAATCTGCCGACGCGCGTGCTCGTTCGCCGCGGCAGCGACCGCAGTTGGCTCGAAACGCAGGGCGTCGAGTTCGTCGAAGGCGACATTACGGACGCCGCCTCGCTGGCCGCGGCCTGCAACGGGGTCGACGTGATCTATCACGCGGCGGCGCGGGTCGGCGACTGGGGACCGTGGGAGGAGTTTCAGCGCATCACGATCGACGGCACGCGCAACCTCGTGCAGGCCGCTTGCGCCGCGAAGGTGCGCCGCTTCGTGCACGTCAGCTCGATCAGCACCTACGGCTACCACACCCGGGAAGGCACGATCGACGAGACCTTCGACCTGGGATACAAGATGTACCGCTGGGCCTACTACACCCGCTCGAAGGTCGAGGCCGAGTACATCGTCTGGGACGCCCACAAGCGCGGCGCGATCGAGGTAACCGTGATTCGCCCCGCGTGGATCTACGGCCCGCGCGATCGCACGACCATCGCCCGCCTCGTCGCGATGGTGCGCAGCGGCCGCGCGAAGATTCTGGGCCGCGGAGACAACCGCCTGAACGTCGTCTACGCCGGCAACATCGCCGAAGCGGCCATCACCGCCGCGGCGATGCCGCAGTGCAACGGCGAAGCGTTCAACTGCTCGAATGACGGCGAGATCACGCAGCAGCAATATTTCGACATGCTGGCGCGGGCGTGCGGCGCGCCGCCCGTGCGGCGGCACGTGCCGTATCGCATCGCCTACTTCGCGGGTTTCGTGCTGGAGTGCCTGGGGCATCTGTTCCGCTGGAAGAAACCGCCCTTCGTGACGCGTTACGCCGTGTGGCTGATGGGCCGGCGTTCGTTCTTCTCTGCCGAGAAGGCCCGCCGCGTGCTCGGGTGGAAGCCGACCGTGACCTATGAGACCGGGATTCCGATGACCGTCCGCTGGTACCTGGAGCAGACCGGGTCCGGGGGCGCGCGGACGGCCCCGGTCGGACGCCCGGCGACGGCGTGACTTCGCTGCGGCGGCGATTGCGGGCGAGAATCGGCGGGCGATTTTCAGAGGCGGACCCTCCGGGCGCTGAATGACGGAGTGGCCGCGATGTTCGGATCAGAGGGTCGATCCGGCGGGCCGTCGGATGGAGGTTTTCGAATGTTCACGCGACGCTTCTACACAACTGGCTGGGTTTCGCTCGTCGCCGCGCTGGGTTTTGCGGCCGCCACGATCGCCGACGACAAGCCGCAGGACGCGGCCAAGCCCAAATCCGAGGCGGCCGCCCGCTTCGAGCTGCTCAAGTCGCTCGCGGGCAACTGGCGGGTGATGCCGCCGGCCGAGGGCGAGGCGGGCGTCACGGGGACCTTCAACTACCGCGTGACCGCCGCGGGCAGCGCCGTGGTCGAGACGCTTTTTGTCGGCAGCGGTCACGAGATGGTCAGCGTGTACACGCTCGAGGGCGACAATCTGCTGATGACGCACTACTGCGCGATGGGCAACCAGCCGCACTGCAAGGCGGCCGCCGGGGGCGACGCCAACACGCTGAAGTTCGAGTTCGTCAAGCTGGTGAACGGCAAGCCCGAGACCGACACGCACATGCACGAGGGTGTGATCACGATCATCAGCAAGGATCGCCTCCGCCAGGAATGGCAGGGCTGGGATGGCGGCAAGCCGGCGGGCGACCACAAGGTACTGATCGAGCTGGAGCGCGTGCCCGACGCCGAAAAGGCCGCGGGCGCGGCCAAGCCGGCCGATGGCGGTCGCTGACGCAGACTGCGGGCATCCGTGGCGCCGAGCGACCGGCGGCGCCACGACCCGCCGGCAGTTCAAGGGACGCGACCGCGCCGCATGAATCGCATCGCCGCAGAATTCGCCGCTCGGGAGCGCGACGGCCGCAAGTCGCTGCTGCCTTACATCACCGCGGGCTTTCCCAGCATCGACGCCACGCTCGCAATCTTGCGGCGACTGCCCGCCGATGCCTGCGCGTGCGCCGAGCTGGGTGTGCCATTCTCCGATCCGATCGCCGACGGGCCGGTGATTCAAGCCTCGTTTGCCGGCGCTTTGCAGCGCGGATTCCGGCTGGATGACCTGCTGAGCGGCCTGCGCGCCGCGCGACCTGAAATCGCAGCACCGCTCGTGCTGATGGTCAGCTACTCGATCGTCTTCCGCCGCGGCCCCGAGGCGTTCGCCGGCGCGGCCGCGGCGGCGGGTGTCTCCGGGCTGATCGTTCCCGATCTGTCGCTTGAGGAAGCCGAGCGTTTCTCCGCGGTCGCTGCGGCTGCGGGCTGCCCGCTGGTGTTGATGGCTGCGCCGACGACCACGCCCGACCGGCGGGCGCGGATCGCGCAATTGTCGCAGCCGTTTATCTACTATCAATCGGCGACCGGGGTCACCGGCGAGCGCGACGCGCTTCCGGCGGGGCTGGAGGCCGAGGTGCGTGCGCTGCGGGCCGAGTCGCGTAAGCCGGTGTGCGTCGGCTTCGGAATCTCGCGGCCCGAGCACGTGGCGGCCGTGTGCCGCGTGGCCGATGGCGCGATTGTCGGCAGCGCGATCGTGCGGAGGCTGAACGCGGCGGCGGCCGCCGGTCATTCGAACGAACAGATCGCGGGCGAGATCGCCGGCTTCGTCGACGAATTGGCCGCGCCGCTGCGATCACCGTCGGCGGGGTAGCAGCGCATGCGCCTACGACTATTGCAGGTCGACGCCTTTACGTCGCGGCGCTTCGGCGGCAACCCGGCGGCGGTCGTGCCGCTGGACGCCTGGCTGCCGGATGGCGTGCTGCAGGCGATCGCCGCCGAGAACAACCTGGCGGAGACGGCGTTCATCGTGCCCACGCGCGGCGCGGATGGTCGGCTTCGCCCGGCGGCTGAGGTCGCGGGACTCTCGCCGGCGATCGAAGAGGTCGATTACGCACTGCGCTGGTTCACGCCCGGCGTTGAGATGGATCTCTGCGGGCACGCTACGCTGGCGACTGCATTCGTCATCGAACAGATTCTCGGGCACGTGTTCGCGGCAGTGCGATTTTCGTCGCGTAGCGGGCCGCTCACGGTGCGGCGCACGGCGGGGCGACTGGAGCTGGACTTTCCTGCGCGGCCGGGGCGTCCGATTTCGCCGCCGCCCGCGCTGGCCGCGGCGCTCGGGGCGGCGCCGCGCGAAGTGCTCGCAGCCCGCGACTGGCTTGCGATCTATGACAGCGCCGAGCAAGTGGCGGCGCTGCGGCCGGATTTCGCGCGGGTCGCCGCGCTCGATACTTTTGCGGTAATCGCCAGTGCGGCGGGCACGGATTGCGATTTCGTGTCGCGGTTCTTCGCACCGCGGGCCGGCGTTCCGGAAGACCCGGTCACTGGCTCGGCGCATTGCACGCTGATCCCCTATTGGGCGCAGCGGCTGGGCAAGACCGAGATGTTCGCGCGACAGATTTCGGCCCGCGGCGGCGAGCTGCACTGCCGGCTGAGCGGAAACCGGGTCGGCATCGGCGGCGATGCGGTCATGTATCTCGACGGCTGGATCGAGATTTGAGGCCGCAGCCCGCGGGGGACACGCTCACCCCCGGCATTACGCCGAAATCGGCAGCACCTTGTCGCTGGGGTGCGTCATCTCGCGCGGGTTCAGCGCGGCGTCGAGCTGCGCGTCGCTCAGCAGCTTCTTCTCGCGGACGAGCTGGCGGACGGTCTTGCCCGATTCGTACGCTTCCTTTGCGATCGCGGCCGCCTTGTCATAGCCGATCATCGGGGCGAGCGCCGTGCACATCATCAGCGACTGCTCGATCAGGTCTTCGCAGCGGGCGCGGTTGGCCTTCAGACCGCTGACGCACTTGTCGACGAAGACGTTGATGCCGCTCGACAGCAACCGCACCGATTCCTGCAGATTCCAGTACATCACCGGCATGCCGACGTGCAGCTCGAAATTGCCCAGCGTGCCGGCGGCGAAGGTGATCGCCGCGTCCGCGCCGATGACCTGCGCGCACACCTGCATCATCGCCTCGCAGATGACCGGATTGACCTTGCCGGGCATGATCGAGCTGCCCGGCTGCGTCGCCGGCAGCAGCAGCTCGCCGATGCCGCAGCGCGGACCGCTCCCCAGCCAGCGGATGTCGTTGGCGATCTTATTGACGCTGATCGCCGCCGTCTTCAGAACGCCGGCCGCGCCGACCACCGCGTCCTTGGCGTGCTGCGCCTCGAAGTGGTTCTTGGCCTCGTGGAACGCCTCGCGCGTCTCGTGGTTCAGAATCTCGATGACGCGACGGGCGAACTCCGGGTGGGTGTTGATGCCGGTGCCCACCGCCGTGCCGCCCAGCGGCAGCTCGCGGAGCACCATGATCTTGTGCATCAGACGGCGGTCGCAATGCGACATCTGCGACGCATAGCCGCTGAAGACCTGCCCCAGGCGGATCGGCGTCGCGTCCATCAGGTGCGTGCGGCCGATCTTGACGATGTCGTCGAATTCCTTGGCCTTCGCCGCCAGCGCGGCGTGCAGCCGGTGCACCGCGGGCATCAGCTCGCCGTGCATGCCGTGCACGGCGGCCATGTGCAGGGCTGTCGGAATCACGTCGTTGGAAGACTGGCCCATGTTGACGTGATCGTTGGGATGAATGCGGCGATCGCCCAGCGCGCCGCCGGCGAGTTGATTGGCGCGGGTCGCGATCACCTCGTTCGCGTTCGTGTTGGTGCTGGTGCCCGAGCCGGTCTGGAAGATGTCGAGCGGGAAGTGCGCGTCGTGCTTGCCGTCGGCGACTTCCATCGCCGCTTTCTTGATGAACGTGGCGATCTGGTGGTCGAGCTTGCCGAGCGAGTCGTTGGCCATCGCCGCGGCGTACTTGATCAGGCCCAGGGCGCGGATGAACTTGCGGCCGAAGGTGTAGCCGCTGATCGGGAAGTTGAGCACGGCGCGCTGCGTGCTCGCGCCGTACAGGGCGTCGGCCGGAACTTCCATCTCCCCCATCGAATCGCGTTCGACGCGTACGTTCGCCATGGTGACCACCTCGTTCCGCATTGATCGTAATACACGGCGCGGACCCGCGCCGGATGGGCTTCCAATGCGGCCAATGTAGGGCAAAGGCGCCGCCCAGGCCAGTCGCGCCGCGTGAGGCCGCTTCGGGACCGGTGAGTGATTTTCCGGGCTTCGACTCGGATCGAAACATCCCGCCCGAAGACGCTTCAGCCCCCCAGCATGCCGCCGATCCCCGGCAGACCCAGTTCGCCCGCCAGCGACTCCATCTCCTTCTTCGCGCCTTCGCGCGCGTGGGCCGCCGCCTGGGCGACGGCGGCGACCACCAGGTCTTCGAGCATTTCCGTGTCCCCGCCCGCCAGCAGGGTCGGCTCGATGCGAATCGCGACCAACTCGGCCCGACCGTCGCACGTCGCCTGCACCTGTCCGCCGCCGGCCGCGCCGATGAACCGCGCGGCCTTCAGCCGCTCCTGCATGCGCTCCATGTCCTGCTTGATCTTCCCGGCGTTGCCCAGAAGCTTTGCGATCTGACCGAGCTGCCCAAACATCGATTACTCCGCGGGAGGCGCATCGCCGGCGGTGCGCTCCATGTTTACGACCACTCCGTTGAACAACTCGACCACCTGCTGCACGACCGGATCGCGCAGGATCGCCTCGCGTTCCTCGGCCGTCAGCGCGAATCCCGGCGCGCCGCCAGACGGCGCGACTTCGGCCGCGGAGCGCTGCGCCGCGGCAAGCGCGGCGCGCTGCGCCGCGGCGTGCGGGGCTGCGTCGCTCGCCGGCGGTGGGGGTGCGGCAGGATCGAATCGCGCTGCAGGTCCCGGTCGCGCAGCAGGTTCCGGACGCGCAATGGGTTCCGGTCGCGCGGCGGATGTGACCGCGGTCGATGGGGCCGCCGCCACCGCCGCGGATGCGCGATTCGGCGCACCCCCCGGCGATGCGCCGGCGGCCGGCGGCGACGCGCCGCGCGTCGCCGCAGCTTCGCCGGTCGTCGCGCTGCGGGTTTGCCCTGCCGCCGGGGGCTCCGCGTGCGGGGCCGTCGCCGGCGGCGAAGCGCCCGCCTCAGCCGCCGGGCCTAGGGCCTTTTTTTTTTCGTCGCCGGCGGGGAGCGCTTCGAGCAGGCGCTCGATGCTGCTCCAGGCCCGCATGCGCGCGAAACGCACGGCGACCGCGTCCAGCAGGGCGCGCCCCGCGCTGCTGTAACGTCCGCCGCGCTTCAGCTCTTCGAGCATGGCGATCATCTGCACGTAGTGCGACAGCTCAAACTGCCCGCTGAGCCGCGTGTACTCAGCCCGCGCGGCGGCCGGCACGTCGGCGATCGGCGTGTCCGCGCCGCAGGCCCGCAGGAGCAGCAGCGCCCGCAGCACGTCGATGGCGTCGTTGCAGAACACTTCGATGCCGCGGCCCTGGTTGAGCGTCTCCTCCACCCGCGCGAGCACCGCGGCCACGTCCCCCTCCGCCGCCGATTGCAGCAGCGACAGGATGCGCTCGTTCTGCGGCGGCGGCAGCAATTCGTCGAGCGCGGCGGCCGTGAGCCGATCCGGCGACACGGAAAGCAGTTGATCGAGGATGCTGAGGGCGTCGCGCATCGAGCCGTTGGCCAGCCGCGCGACCCGCCGCACCGCGTCGGGCTCGGCCGCGGCGCCTTCCGCCGCGATGATTCTCGCGAGCGTGTCGGCGATCGCGTCCGGCCCGATGTGTCCGAAATTGAAACACTGGCAGCGGCTGCGGATCGTGGCGGGAACCTTCTGGATTTCGGTGGTCGCCAGGATGAATTTCACGTGTCCCGGCGGCTCTTCCAGCGTCTTGAGCAGCGCGTTGAACGCGCCCGACGACAGCATGTGCACTTCGTCGATGATGTAGATCTTGAACCGCGCCCGCGCCGGTCGAAACGCCGTGTTGGCCCGCAGCTCGCGGATGTTCTCGACGCCGGTGTTGCTGGCGGCGTCGATCTCGACCACGTCGATGTCCTGCCCCTCGGCGATCGCGACGCACGAGTCGCACGCGCAGCACGGCGTCGCGGTCGCTGCTTCGAATTTCAGGCAGTTGAGCGCCTTGGCCAGAATGCGGGCCATGCTCGTCTTGCCGACTCCGCGGGTGCCGGTGAAGAGGTAGCCGTGATGAATTCGGCCGGCCTTGATCGCGTTTACGAGCGTGGTCGCGACGGGCGCCTGGCCGACGACCTCGTCGAAGGTGCGGCTGCGATACTTGCGGGCGAGGACGGTGTAGGACATAAGAAATCAGAATAGCGAATAGCGAATTCAGAGTAGCCAGTCGCGAGTCGCAAAAGGCCTGACGGAAGCTCGCGGGTCGATCCGGCGCCGCCAGCCCCGTCGCCCGTTTAACGGACGCCGCGTCGTCCGTCGTAGTTCGAAAAAAACCTGAGGCTCCAGCCGGGTGAACGATGCACGTGGGCCTTGCCGGGTGAGCTGCTACCTTCCGGTCCTGACCCGTTGTCCGACCGACGCACTGCACCGGCCCGACCTTCGCCTCAGGCGCTGCGGATAATACCGCCGCGCGACCGCGGGAGCGAATGCGGCGCATGCAGACTCGCCGGCGCGCCGCCGCCCCACTTCGAAGTTGTCCGGCGCTGGGCCGGGAGCATGCGCCTCGGAATGTGAGTTTTTGGCGCAGGCAGGGGGCGGGGAGCGTGGGCCTCCGGCCCGTGCGAGCCGCTCGCGAAAATCAGCGAGCCTGAAAAACTCTCAAGCACTACGGATCCGCGGGGGGCGAAAGCACCGCTCTTACCCCATCCAGCAGGGCGGCGGGTTCGAGCGAGTGCGGCGCCGACTCGGCGGCCGCGGCCTGTAGCGCCGCGAATGCGGCGCTGGCTTCCTGCGGCCGACCGAGGTGGTGACACGCAATCGCCAGGAACGCCCAATTGTCCATCACCGGCGACATGCCGCGGGCCGCGTAGCGCTCATTGCTGCGCAGCAGCGCCGCGCGGGCCGGCGCGTACTCGCCCTGCCGACACAGCACGCCGCCGCAGGTCGCGAGGAAACCGGGATCATCCGGCAGAATCTGCAGCGCGGCCGCGATCTTGCGTCGCGCTGACGAAAGCGTCGCTGCGCCGTTCATGCCGCCGGCCTCGGAGATCGCCTCGCTGTTCATGTAGTTCGCGTGGCCGCCGCGCGCGCGGATGTAAGCGACCGCCGCGGCGCGTACGTCGGACGGCAGCGTGCTGTCAGACTCCACTCGCGCCGCCAGGTCTTCCGGCGTTTCACCCGGTGATTGCGTCGCGGCCGTCACTGCATGGTGAATCCAGGTGACGCGGGCCCGCTCCGCGACGTCTGCGCTCGGCTGCGTCTCCAGCGCCATGACCGCCGCGTTTGCCCCGGCGGTCAGCAGCGTCTGCCCGCCGGGAGAAAAAGCCGCGGCGAGGCTGCCGAGCCCGACCGTTCGCACATTGAGCAGTTCGTCTGCGGTCTCCGCATCCCAGACCCGGACGATACCGTCGACCCCGACCGCGGCGAGCCGCCGTCCATCCGGCGTGAAGGCCAGCGCGCGGCTCTCGCCGCTGCGATCGATAGCGCCGATCGCCGCGCCGGTCCGCGCGTTCCAGATGCGAATCGATCCCTGCATGTCGGCCGTGGCCAGTCGTACGCCGTCGGGATGAAATGCCGCGGCGACGACCGGTCCGGAATGCCCCGTCAGATGGTGGCGCGGCGACCAGCGGGCCGTGTCCCAGATGATGATCGAGTTGTCGCCGGGCTGCGACGAAGCGGCGCCGCGAAAGTTCTTGTTTTCCGCATCGGCCCCCGAACCGCTCGCGAGCAGCGACTCGTCGGCGCTTCGCGCCAGGCAGTGAATCGGGTTGGCGTGGGCATCGAGATAGCGCGGCGCCGCCGCACCGTCGGCGCTGATGATCGCCAGGCGACCATCGCGCTGACCGGTTACGATTTCGTTGCGGCCAGCGAGCCAGCAGAGGGCGAAACCGGCGCTGCCCAGCTCTTGGTGCTCGGCGACGATCTCGCCGCTGTCCCGGTCGAGTATCGCGACGCGGCCGCGACCGTCGATGCACGCCAGCCGCGGCGCGACCGGGTGAAACGCAACCGCCGTCAGGAACTGTCGCCCCAGCGTGCGTCTCCACAGCAGTCCGCCCGTGGAGACGTCGTGCAGCGCCAGATCGCCCCAACCGCCGATCAGCGTCGCGTCCGCCCGCGGAGACACGGCCGCCGCGACGACCGCCCCCGCGTATTGCGTCGGAACCACGAACGGCGCCGGCGGCGTGCGCGCGTCCCACACCTGAATCGCGCCGTCGCGGCCGACGGTTACGAAGCGCGGATCGTCCGGCACGACCGCCCAGATCTGCGCTTCGGGCGGTCCGAAGAACCGGCTGACGCGCGTCAGGCGGTGATCCAGGGCGGTCACAACACCCGATTGCTCGATCGTCAACATGCTCAGGTCGCCATTCGTGAAACGCACACTCACCGGCGCGCCGAACGCCCCCGCCGTCTCGGCAATCAACCGCCCATCGGGCACGGTGCGGAGCTGCCACGGTCGGCCGGGCGGCCAGATCAGACAGCGGGTCCAGGTTCGATCCAGCTCGAAGTTCCACTCGCAGAGTTCGAAGGGCGGCAGCGCCGAATCGCGAAGCAGGATCCGCTTGCAGCCGTTGGCGTAACCGCAGAGTATCCGCTGACCATCCGGCCCGAAGCGCGCGAAGGACAGTTGCGACAGATCTGCGAGGGTGGCTTGCGTCGCTCCCGACTCGACGTCGATCAGCTCGATCGCGTTCGCCGATGCGGTCGGCAACGCCACCAGCTTGCCGTCCGGCGAGAAGTCGCCGCTTTGCCCGGGCGAACGGGGACGCCGCCAGCGCTGCGCGCCGCTCTCGAAGTCCCAGAGCACCACCTCGCCGGCGGCATCGTCCGGCACGAGCAGCCGGAGTCCGTCAGATCGCAGCGCGGCGAGCTCGATGGCCGAGCGGGACGCGGTCTCCAGGCTCGCGAGCACTTCGCCGGTTCGCAGATCCCAGCGGCGGAACCGCCCGTCGGCGCTTCCTGAGACCACAAAGCGTCGATCGGCCGTGATCGCGAGGAAGAGAACCTGTCCAGCCGGTTCGTCGAAGGTCATGAGGCTGCGATTCAGAACGGCGTGCAGGTAGCGCCATTCCCAGCCGCGCAGCGCCGCCGGCGCCGCGGCCAACTGAGTCTGCGCGCCGCGCACATCGTCGTTATGCAGCGCGGACGATGCCGCCGCGATACTGGTGCGATAGGCCTGCCGAATGACCTCGGCGGTGCGCGACTCGGCGACCGCCCGTTGGCGGTACGCATATAGCGCGAAGCCCAGGCTCACGACGACGCCGACCATGAGCATGAGCACGGCGGCGCCCAGACCGGCCACCAGACCGCGGTGCCGGCGGCTGAACTTGCGAAGCTGGTACCACGTGCTGACGGGCCGCGCCCGCAGCGGCTCGTCGTGCAGGTAGCGGCGGATGTCCGCAGCCAGGTCGCCGACCGACGCATAGCGCCGGCGCTTCTCTTTTTCCAGCGACTTGCGGAGGATCGTCTCCACGTCCCCGCGAAGTCGCGGGTTGAACTGGCTGATCCGCGTCGGCTCTTCTTCGCGGATGATGCGCGCCGCCTCGGCCAGCGAGCATCGCCGCACGTCGTACGGAAGCCTGCCGACGAGCAGCTCCCACGCGACCACGCCGAGCGCGTATACGTCGCTGAGGTGGTCGACTTCCCCGGGATCGCCGCCGACCTGCTCTGGGCTCATGTAGGGCAGCGTGCCGAGCAGTTGCCCCGCTTCGGTCTGAAGCGTGAGCGTCTGCGCATCGCCGCCGGTCATCCGCGCAATTCCGAAGTCCAGGATGCGCGGTTGTCCCAGGTCGTCGACCAGGATGTTCCCCGGCTTCAGGTCGCGATGGACGACGCCGCTCGCGTGCGCGTACTGCACGGCGTCGCAGACATGCGCCAGCAGCTCCATCCGGGCCCGTGTGCCGAGCCCGTGCCGCTCTGCGTACGCCGTCAGCGTCTGGCCGTGCACGAACTCCATCGCAAAGTAGGGCTGCGCGCGGACGATCGCGGGCGGCGCCGCGCCGCCACCGGACGCGACGGTCTCGTCCTCGGTCGCGGGTCCTGCGTGGATCGCGAACGTCACATCCGCCGTTCCGGCTTCGTAGATTCGCGCGATTCCCGGGTGCTGCAATCGCCCCAGCAGTTGCGACTCGTGCTCGAAGCGCCGCGCCAACCGCGGACCGAGCAGGTCGCTTCGCATCAGCTTGAGCGCGACGGTGCGCCTCGGATTGTCCTGCCGGGCTTCGTACACCACGCCCATGCCCCCCTCGCCCACTTTGCGGACGATCTCGTAGCGACCGACGCGGTGCGGCGACGCTTGCGCGGCCCCGCTCGCCGTCGCGGAAGGCGCGTGCATGAACTCGGGGGGCACGCGTTGTGCGGCCGCGAGCAGCGCGCCAGCGGCGGCGGCCAGCTCCGCGT
>CAZVWB010000064.1:0-18356 GCA_964631045.1 uncultured Planctomycetales bacterium | reverse complement strand
GCGGCCGCCGGCGCGAGGACGATGGCGGCCGCCCGGCCGCGGAGTCGCGCCCGCCGACGGCCGGCCCCGACGACGAGCCGCCGGGCGAGCCGCGCGACGACGACGGCCCGACGCTGGCGTTCGAGGAATTCGCCGATGCCGGCGACGTCGCCGAACTGAGCACCGCGGACGAGCCGAGCGACCTGGCGGCGGCGGTCGAGCCGGAGCCGGAAGTCGAAACCGAGGACGAAGCGCCGACGGTCACGCCGCGGCGCGAGATGATCATCAACATCGTGCCGCGCGAGGAGTGCCGTATCGGCATCCTGGCGGAGGGCAAGCTCGAGGAAATCTATCTCGAGCGTGCCTCGGCCGAGAATCACGTCGGCAACATCTACAAAGGCGTGGTGACCAACGTCGAGCCGAGCATCCAGGCCGCGTTCGTCGACTTCGGGCTGGGCAAGAACGGCTTCCTGCACATCTCCGACCTTCATCCGCAGTACTTCCGCGACGGCACGTCTTCGGAGAACGTCGGTCGCAAGATGCCGCGTCGCCGCCGGCCGCCGATCCAGAAGTGTCTGCGGCGCGGGCAGACCATCCTGGTGCAGATCACCAAGGAGGGCATCGGCACGAAGGGCCCGACCCTGACGACGTACCTGAGCATCCCGGGCCGATTCCTGGTGATGATGCCCGGAATGGGCGACGTGGGCGTCTCGCGCAAGATCGAGGACGAAGACCAGCGCCGCAAGCTGCGCACGATGCTCGACGGGCTGGAGTTGCCCGAGGGCATGGGCTTCATCGCCCGCACCGCGGCGGTGGATCGCACCAAGCGCGAGCTGCAGAGCGATCTGAACTACCTCACGCGGCTCTGGCGGGCGGTCGAACGCCGCATTCGCGACGAGGGCGCCCCCGCGGAGCTTTACCGCGAGAGCGACCTGGTCATCCGCACCATCCGCGACGTATTCGCGCCCGACGTGGGCCGCATCCTGGTGGACAACCCGGAAGTGGCGGCGCGGGCCCGCGAGTTCCTGTCGGTCTTCAGCCCGCGCTCGCGCGAGACGGTGATCGACTACGCCGACGCCGAGCCGATCTTCCACCGCTTCGGGATCGAGGCGGAGCTGGAGCGGCTGCACTCGCGGCACGTTCCGCTTCGCAGCGGCGGCTCGCTGGTGATCGACCAGACCGAGGCGCTGGTGGCGATCGACGTGAACAGCGGCAAGTTCCGCACCGAGGACGATGCGGAGACGACCGCCTACAAGATCAACATGGAGGCGGCCGACGAAATCCCGCGGCAACTGCGGCTGCGCGACCTGGGCGGCGTGATCATCTGCGACTTCATCGACATGCGCGAAGAGCGCCACCGCCGCGACATCGAGCGCCGCCTGATCCACAACCTCAAGCAGCACAAGGAGCGCGCCAAGGTGCTGCGGATGAGCGCCTTCGGAATCATCGAGATGACCCGGCAGCGCCAGCGGGCCAGCCTGACGCGCAGCGTGTATCAGGATTGCCACCACTGCCGCGGCACCGGGCTGGTCAAGACGGTCGAGTCGGTGGCGCTGGACGTGATGCGGCTGGTGCAGCTCGCGGTGACGCGCGAGCACATTCGCCTGATCGACGTGCGCGTGTCTTCGGAAGTCGCTGACGTGCTGCTGAACCGCAAGCGCACCACGCTCGCCGATCTCGAAGCCCGCTACCGGCGAAACGTCATCATCCGGCCCAATCCGGCTTTCGGGTTGGACCAGGTGCTCATCGAGTGCTTCGACAGCCGCAACCGGCTCGTGCCGCAGGGATAGACCGTCGGCCGAGCGTGCTGAAGCAGTGCAATGCCGTGCGGCCGCGCCACAAAAGCGCGGCGGCACGGCATTGCCATAGGACCCGATCGCCCTGACCGTCGGGCGGCCGGCGGCGCGGCTACTGGTGCTTCGGCGGACGCGGCCAATAGACCACGTCGTTTACCTCGGCCTTCTGATCGTGAACGCCGCCGTTGTCGACGCCGTCCTGACCGAGCGAGTACAGCGAGAACTGGTCGCCATCGCGGCGATACGCGAAGGGCTGACCGCTGAGCGGATCCAGCGCCAGGGCAGGGTCGCCCAGTTCAGCGAGCGACTCCGGAAGCCGCCCATGCTGCTGCTTGTGCGCCATGACGCGCGTGACCAGCAGCGACGCCCGCCTCTGGGTCTCTACGCGGTTCTTGAGGAAGGCGGCGCGCGACAGCGCCGGCGTGAGCACCCGCATGACGGCGTTGCTGTGCTCGATCTGGCTCTCGAGCTGCTGCATGGCGGCCCGCGCCTCCGGGAAGGGCAACTTCGCCGCGGCGCTGAGCGCGTCGTAGTACCGGTTCGCTTCGGTCAGCGTCTGGTCAAAGTCGAGGGCCGCCAGCTCGGCGATGGTCTTGAACTTGTCGACCGTGGAGTCAGTTTGGCCCGTCAGCGACAGGAACGCCGAAGCCTGGCGCGGGTTCAGGCGGAGCGCGCCGGTAGTGGGATCGGGCTCGAACATCCGCTGCATCGAGTCCATGAAGAAGGCGCGTTCGAACTGGATCGACTCCTCCATCGGCCGCGTCGGGCGGAATTTCTCGGCGGTCTGCTCCGCAAGAGCGGCAAAGTCAAAGTCCGCCGGCGCCCGCTCCGCGAGATCCAGCAGCGTCTCGGCCCCCATCGCCTGCACCCCCACGCCGACCAGATTCTCGATCAGCGTCGGCCCCGCTCCGGCTTGCGCGCCGAGCGCCAGCGTATCGAGCACGCGGGCGCTCGCCGAGTCGAAGTCTCCTAGCTGCATCAGTCGGCGGCTGTCGAGCACCGCTGTCCTGGCGAGTTGTCGCGTCGGGGTCAGCGCGGGCAGCAGGACGCCGATCAGGCTGCCGTCGGCGCTCTGCATCGGCCAGCCCTGAAACTCCAGAGCGGTCGCGGCCCGCATCTGCTCCAAGGCAGTGGCGTTTGCGTCCAGCCAGGCCTGCACCTCCGGGCTGGTGAGCGCTTCAGCGTTGCCGCCCATCGCGGCGGTATAGAGATCGTCGCTGCCGGTCCAGGGCACCAGGCTCTCCTGCGCCGCCGTCAGCAACGGCCCCGCGTTCTCTCCGGGGGTCTCCGTCATCGCATTCAACCAGGCCACGTAGTCCACCGGATTCGCCGGATCGGGGGCGGGCACCACGATCCCCGGCCCATCCGCCGCGGCGACAGGCTCGCTCTCCGCCAAGGCGGCATCTGGATCGACGAGAATCTCAACGTCGAGCATCTCGCTGCTCAGCGGGTTTTCTCCCGCGCTGTCGGCGGCTGCGGCTGCGCTCGGGTCCGGGCTCGGTTCTACCGGAGCGTCCGCTTCGCCAGCCGCCAACGCCGCCGCGATCGCGTCGGCTGCGGCCGGGTCGGTCTGCGCCACCTCCGCCAGCAGTTTGTCCGCGTCCACCAGCCCGCGATCCAGCAACTGCTGAAGCGTCTCGGGAGTCGTGTCCATTTTCTCGGCGAGGGTCGCCAGCGCGTCCGCCGCGGCGGCGCCTTCGCCGTCGCCGGCGTGCGAGAGCAGATCGCGGAACTCCGGCGGAACGTCGTCCGCAGCGTTGCCTGGTTCATTTTCATCAAGCAGCCGCAGCGACTTCAGATCGATGGTGAGAATCTTTCCCCACTGCAGATCGACGACGAAACGGTCCGGCTCGACGAAGGCGGGTTCCGCATCCTTGAGCCACTCGATGTTGTCGCGCGTCTTGCGGACGTGCGGCCAGTCATCGGCCGCGAGCAGGTCCGTCAGTATGAAGTGCCGCAGCAACTGGCCGCGCTCGCCGTAGATGACGAGCGCGTGCCGCGCGCCGCCCTTGCGATACTCGCCGAGCGTCACGACGAAGCGGCCGTCGTCGCGAACCAGCACCGCCGCCGGCGCGACGTCGTTCACCAGCGGACGCTCCCACTGGATGCGCCCGCCGCCGCGTCGCGATTCGTCGCGACGGTCCGAGTCGTCGCTGCCGGACTCCGATGCGGCGGCGCCATCCGCCGGCGGCGCGTCCGCGGCCTCCGGCGCGGTTGAGCTGCGCGCATCCCTCGCCGCCATCAGCGTCGCGACGCACGGACGCGGCTTGTTGCGCCCCGGCCGCCCGGCCTCGAGCCTTAGCAGCCACTGCCCATTTTCGGATCGCACCTCGCGGGGCAAGCGGCTCTCGTCCGCGCCCGCCACGACCACGAGCCAACACAACCCCGCGACCGCTACGCCCGCGCAGTTCATCCTCATGGCCATCTCCCATGCGGAACACCCCCGATCTGCCCTGCCCATGATGTCAATTCGGTATCTTAGATGCCTGCGGCGTTCGATGCGCGTCAGATTTCGTCGAGGAGTTCCCGGGTGCGGACGGAAAAATGGCTGGTAACGGGGGCGTCCGGCCAACTGGGCGGGCACGTGCTCCGCCTGCTGGATGCCGATGCGCGGGTGGCGCGGGTGCTGGCGCTGGCCGGCCGCGGTGCGGTTCCGCAGGCGCACGCGGAGACGGCCCGGATCGATCTGCGCGACCACGACGCATTGATCGCCGCCGTCCGGGCGTTTGCACCGCACTTTGTGGTGCACGCCGGGGCGATGACCGCGGTCGGCGAAGCATTCAAGGACCCGGACGATGCGCTCCGCGTCAACGCCGCCGCGACCGAGGCGCTGGCCCAGGCCGCCACGGCCTGCGGTGCGCGGCTGGTGTTCACCTCCACGGACATGGTCTTCGACGGTCGGCTGGCGCCATACGACGAGGACTCGCCGCCCTCGCCTCCCAGCGCCTACGGCCGCAGCAAGGTGGCGGCGGAGCGGTTGCTGGCCCGGTTTCCGCGGGCGCTGGCGGTACGCATCCCGCTCATGTACGGGCACCCCTGCACGCCACGGCCGACGACTTTCGCCCAGCAACTTGCCGCGTTGTCCGCGAGCGCGCCGCTCAACCTGTTTATCGATGAATATCGCACACCCATCTGGGTTGTCGACGCCGCGCGCGCCCTGATCGGCCTGGCGCGCAGCGGCCTCTGCGACGCGCCCCGGCGGCCGGCGACGGGGTTTGATGGGCTGATCCACGTGGCCGGGCCGGAGCGTCTATCCCGGATGGAGATGATCCTGCGGGCGGCGCGGTTGCTGGGGTTGCCCACCGCGAGCGTCCGGGGCGTCTCGCGGCTGTCGATCAGCGCCAGCGAGCCGCGGCCGGCGGATCTGTCGCTGAAAAGTCGGCGCTTCGGCCGCGCCTGCCCCGATCTCCTGCCGCGAGCAATGGACCACCACGCCGTCGCACCGCCGGGGAATTGACCCCCCGCCCGCGCGCCTGAACCGGCCGCAGGCGAGAACATCCGCCCGCCGAAGATAAGCTTGACAAACCTGAACGATTTGGGCATGATTCGCCCTCGGTCTCCGGTGTCCCACGGTTTGGAATCGTGGGAAGAATAGGGAATCCGGTGAGAATCCGGAACGGCCCCGCCGCTGTGACCGGGAACGAAAGCCGCAGCCGTCATTGACCGCCCTGGCGGTCGAGAAGACGCGGCGAGTAGGTGCAGTTCGCCGCCGAGCCTGCTCGGCACTGCCCGCCCGGGAGTCAGAAGACCTGCCGGTCTGACCATCAGTCAGGTTGCTCCGTGGGATGAGCCAACCGGCATGCGGCATTCACGTCCTCGACCGATTTCTCAGTTGAGCTTGCGGCCTGTACCGTTCACGCGGCGCTGCCGGCGCTTGGATGCGCGGCTGTGCTTCGCCGGGCGTTCGCATCGCAGCGGCGCGTCCGATGCGCGCGAGTCGAACTCGCGCGGCGGCCGGCCGGCGGCGCGGCGCGCGGCGCGCAACGGGTGCACCGGCTCAATTGCGGCTCGGACGAGCCAGACGTGTCCTTCCCCATGTGCGTGGCCTTCGCACGGGCAACCTGGTTATCGCGGCGCGCCGGGCGCGCTCGAGGGTGTGAAGGGAAGGAAGCCATGCGTGGGTCTTTCAGGTTCGGAGGTCGCTGGCTGACAGCGGTCGCAGGTTTGGGCCTTGCATCGGGCGGCGTTGCGCTAGCCGCCGATCCTTTCGCGGACGAAGTCTTGAGTTACGACGCGGGTACAACGCCTTCCGGGGGGCGGACGGTGGCTGCGTCCGCGCTCGGGTCGCCGACGCGCCTGGCGGGCGTCAGTTCGCCGTTCGGCGCCAGCGTCGTCTCGCCGTTCAGTCCGCCGTACTGGTTTGACGAGATCGTCAGCATCGGCGAGGGCGGTCACATCACGCTGCGTTTCGACGAGCCGATCACGAACGCCGCGACCAACGCCTACGGCGTCGACCTGCTTATCTTCGGCAACGGGTTCTTCGTCGACTTCGACGGCGATCAGCGCGTCGATCCCGGCGATCCGCCCCCGACGTTCGGGCAGGACGCATTCCGCGTCGAGGTCAGCGCCGACGGCGCGACCTGGTACGAGTTCGCGTCGGACTTCACGGAGTCGCTCTACCCCACGCAGGGGTACCTGGACGGCGGTGCGTATGACGGCGCGCCCGGATCGTTGCTGAGCGACTTCACCCGGCCGGTCAACCCGGCGATCCCGTTGGCGAGCTTCAAGGAAGCCACGCTCGCGGACATTCGCGCGCTGTACGCCGGCTCGGGCGGCGGCACGCCCGTGGACATCGCCGCGAGCGGCCTGGCCGCCGTCTCCTATGTCCGGCTCAGCCTCGCGGACGACGGCGATTCGCAGACCTCTATGCATTTCGAAGTTGACGGCCTCAGCGCCGTTCCCGAACCGGGGACGCTCGCGGGCCTTGGCCTTCTGATAGTCGGTGTGCTCTCTCGGAGGAGATAGTGCTGACATCGGCGCCCCCGAACGGTCTTAGAAGCGCCGTTCGGGGGCAACGCCGCCGATGTCGGAGACGTAGCAGCGCGCCCCCGGCGCGTCTGCGTGTGGGGCCGCACCGCCGCGATGTGCAGCGCTGCGACCGTTCGGTCATGGCAGGCACGTAGCGCCCGACGCGACCCTGGCGCCGCGCGGGCCGCAGACGAGGAATTCATGCGGGGCTTCTCATCTTTCGCGGCGGCCGCGGCGGCGGCGCTGGCCGCAGGCAGCGCCGCGGCGCTTGCACAGTGGACCCAGCTCGGTGGCGACGCGGCGCGGTCCTCTCACGCCGTCTCCGCGCCGCTGACGTTCGAAATCGCGGAGTGGGCGGCGCCGCCGCTCGCGGATGAAGAGTTCGTCTACTCCGCATCGCCGATCGTCGCCGGCGGGCGCGTGTTCGCGCACCTGCGCGTGTTCGATGGCCCGCTGCACCTGGGCGATCGCCTGGTCGCCTTTCGCGAGGCCGACGGCGGCCGCGAATGGCAGGCGCTGCTTCCGCCCGACTCGTTCGACAGTTGGAGCACCCCGGCGTACTACGAAGGCCAGGGCATCGTCCTGTTGCCGATCGGTTCGGCTGTGTTCGCGCTGGATGCCGCCACCGGGGCCCCGCGCTGGACGACGCCGCTGGCGCGCAACGTCGTCAACGCATCGCCCGCCGTCTCCGCCGACCTCGCCGAAGGCGGCGTCCCCGCAAATCGCGCGTTCATCACCGACTTCGGCGCGACCGCCACGCTCTACGCGATCAACCTCGATCCATATGATGCGATTCGCAACCCGTTCCAGCCGGGCGAGATCGCTTGGTCGGCGGCGGTACCCGGCGGCGCGGGTAACTCGCCCGCATACGGCGAGGGTCGCGTGTTTGTGAGTACGCGGGGCGGCGCGCTGCGAGCCTTTGATGCACGCCTGGGGGGCGACCCGCTCTGGTCGGTTACGACTGGGGCCGAGGGCTTCTTCGGCGGCATCACGCTGCGCGACGGCCACGTCTACGCCGCGACATACGACTTCAATGGCGGCCAGAACAACAGCACGCTGTTCAAGCGCCGCGCGCTCGACGGCGCTGCGGTCTGGCAGATCGCCTGCGAGCGGACGGATGCGATGCCCGTCATCGCCGCCGACGGCCTGATCCTGCTCGCGGGCGGGATCAACGGGTTCGGATCGGCCGTAAAGGTGCAGGCCTTCGACGATCTGGGCAGCTCCGCGGCGCTGCGCTGGGATACCCACACAGACACGGGCGGGGCGCTGCGCGCCGGCGGCTGGACCACGCAGCCGCTGCGGAGCGGCAATCGACTCTATGTCGGGCAGCTTCCGGCGGTTGCGACCGACTACGGCCCGTACCGCGACCTGCGAATCATCGACCTGAACAAGTCGCCGGGACAGCCGGGGTTCATTGTCGATGAATATTCCGGCGCCGGCGGCAGCCCCGCAGCCTGCGGCGAGCGGGTGTTTTCGATCGGCGTCGAGGGGCTGGTCGCGCTGACCGCCGGCCGCCGTGGCGACACGAACTGCGACGGGCGCATCGACTTCTTCGACATCGACCCGTTCGTTCTGGGGCTTTTCGATCCTCAGGGCTACGGCGCGGCGTTTCCGGATTGCAGCCTGGCGCGCGTGGATGTGAACGGCGACGGCTCCGTGGATTTCTTCGACATCGACGCGTTTCTGCTCGTTCTCTTTGGCTGACGGAGGCGGGGCGATGCGGACGATCGTGACGCAACTCCATCGTCGAAGCTACACGTCGGCCGGTCCGCAGACGCCGGCGTTTACGCTCATCGAGCTGCTGGTCGTCGTGGCCATTCTCGCGATTCTGATGAGCATGCTGCTGCCGGCGCTGCGCGGGGCGCGGTCTCAAGCGCGGCAGGTCGTCTGCGCCGCACACCTGGGGCAGATCGGACACGGCTTTCACATGTACGCCGGCGAGAGTCGCGGCCGAGCCATGCCGCTGGCCTACACCGATGCGCTCGTGCTTGCCGGCGGGCCGCCGGTGTATTGGTGGGGCGTCAGCGACGCGGAGCGCGTCGACCACACGCGCGGATTTCTCTGGCCGTTCCTGGGCGCCGAGCTGCGCGCCAGCGGGCTGTTCGAGTGCCCCGACCAGCCGTGGGGCAGTTACCTTCCGCAGGGCGCGGCCCCGGCGGTCACAAGCACCTACGGTTACAACGGGTACTTTCTTTCGCCGCCGCACACGCCCGGCTGGTCAGCGGAGATCGGCCAGCGGCCCTGGCAGAATCTGGACGTGCTGCGCGGGCCGCAGCGCGTCTTCGCCTTCGCCGATGCGCTGATCGACCTCGATGAAGACGCGCCGCGGAACTCCGCGCTGCTTGATCCACCCTGGCTGTTCTCGAACGGTCGCTGGCAGGCCAACCTGAACCCGACCACGGCGTTTCGCCACGCGGGCCGCACCAACGGACTGTTCGTCGACGGCCACGCGGCGACTCACGGACCGGAGGGCGGGCGAATCACCTCGCGGCGCTTCAACATCGGCGCGGTCGGGCGCGAGAATGCACCCTACTACGTGCCGGACTGGCGCGACTGGTAGCCTACCCCGGCGGCGACTCGCCTGAGCCCGCCTCTTCGCCGCCGCGCACCGAATCCAGGTACGATTGCAAAATCACCTGGGCCGCGATCGCATCCCGCAAGCGCTGGCGGCGAAGCCCCCCCACCCCGGCCGCGGACAGGTGCGCATCAGCCTGGAAGCTGCTCAAACGCTCGTCCCACAGGACGACCACGCAAGCCGTCCGCGTGCGCAGCGCGGCGGCAAAGGCCTGTGTGAGCTTGGCTTGCGGGCCGCGCGTGCCGTCCATGTTCAGCGGCAGCCCCACCACGATGCCCGCGGCCTGCTGGGCCGCGGCGTAGCGGGCGACGCTCTCGGCATCGACGGCCGGATCGCCCCGGCCGGCGAGAACTTCGGCGGGCGAGGCGATCCCGACGCCCCCGTCGCCAATGGCCAACCCGATGCGCCGGCGGCCGTAATCGACGCCGATTAATCGTCCGATAACACGAGATTGGGAATTCTCTGGCAAAATCCTTGCCAATCGTTCAAGAACCGTCGGAACCACCTTGTCAGCCTGCCCGTACGGAGTATACTGCGCCGTTCGCTTGTGCGTCGACGGCGGCGCTTTGCGCGGGTCGAGGCTCAGGGCAGCATGACAGCATTGCATCCGCGGCGGCAGTGGTACGCATCGATTGTCTTCCTCTGTTTGATTTTCGATCGTGATAAGCGGTCCGGGGGCGTGCGCTACCTGTGTCGCCGCGTGCAGGACGCGAGGAACTGATCTATGCAAGTGACGCAGATTCGCGATTTCAGCCGATATGGCGATGCGATTCCGGTGCCGAACCTGATCGAGGTTCAGACGGCGTCGTACGAGCGCTTTCTTCAGGCCGATCTGGAGGCGGGCAAGCGGAAGGACCTCGGGCTGGAAGCGCTGCTCCGCGAGGTGTTTCCGATCGAGAGCTACGACGGCAACATGCGGCTCGATTACGTCTCTTACGGGCTGGACGCGCCGCGCTACACGCCCGACGAGTGCCGCGAACTGGGCCTGACCTACGGCATGCCGTTCAAGATCACCGTGCGGCTGACGCGCAAGGACCGCGAAAGCCCGCAGGAAGAACCGATCTATCTGGGCGAAATCCCGATCATGATCGGCGGCGGCGAATTCATCGTCAACGGCAGCGAGCGCGTCATCGTCTCGCAGTTGCACCGTTCGCCCGGCGTCGATTTCGTCAAGGAGTCGGCCGAGGGCGACCGCGCGCTGCATGCCTGCCGCATCATCCCGGAACGCGGCTCGTGGATCGAGATCAACGTCACGCGCAAGGACGTGCTGGCGATCCGCATCGACCAGAGCAGCAAGATTCCCGCGACGACGTTCCTGCGCGCGATGGACGCGAAATTCGGCACGACCGAGGACATCATCCGCGCGTTCCACAACGTCAAGAGCGCCAAGACCAATCAGCTCAAGCCGGAAATGTACGCCGCCGCGCCGATCGTCGACCCCGAAAGCGGCGAAGAGATGGTGAAGGCCGGCGCGCAGATCGGCGAAGCGCTCAACAAGATTCGCGATTCGCAGATCAAGCAGGCCGACGTCATCGCCAAACTGGCCGACCCGATCATCCTGAACACGCTTGCGGAAGACGGCGCGAGCACGCACGACGAGGCGCTGCTGCGGATCTACGCGCGGCTGCGGCCCGGCAACCCCGCGCAGCTCGACAAGGCCCGCAAGCTGTTCCAGGAGAAGTTCTACGACGAGAACCGCTACCGGCTCGGTCGCGTCGGTCGCTTCCGGCTGAACCGCAAGTTCGAGCAGGGCATCAGCGAGAAGGAGATGGTCCTCCGGCCGGAGGATTTCGTCAGCGCGCTGCGCTACATCCTCCAGCTCCGCGCCGGCGAAGGCCAGGTGGACGACATCGACCACCTGGGCAACCGCCGCCTGCGCACCATCGACGAACTCGCCGCCGAGGAAATGCGCAAGGGCTTCCTCAAGCTCCGCCGCACCGTGCAGGAGCGCATGAGCCTGAAGGACCCCGAGTCGATCACCAAGATCGCCGACCTGGTGAACACCAAGAGCATCAGCAGCGCCATCGACTTCTTCTTCGGCCGCAGCGAGCTCTCGCAGGTCGTCGACCAGACCAACCCGCTCAGCCAGTTGACGCACGAACGCCGCCTGTCGGCGCTGGGTCCCGGCGGCCTGAACCGCAAGCGGGCCGGCTTCGAGGTGCGCGACGTGCACATCTCGCACTATGGCCGCATCTGCCCGATCGAGACGCCCGAAGGCGTGAACATCGGCCTGATCGCCTCGCTGGGCATCTTCAGCAGCATCGACGAGTACGGCTTCCTGATCACGCCCTACCGCAAGGTGGAGAAGGGCAAGGTCAACGGCGAGGTGATGTACCTGCGGGCGGATGAGGAGATGCGCGCCACGCTCGCCCCGCCGGACGTGGTCAATCCGGAGTCGGACGGCCGTCGCCTGCCCGAGGCGGAGCCCGTCGGCGACTTTCTGGCGCGGGTGCGCAAGACCGGGCACGCCGAGCGCCGCCCGGGCCGGCTGAAGGACGGCACGCTGCTGGCGCGGCTGCAGGGCGACCTCAAGCAGGTCAGCTCGGAGGACATCAACTACGTCGACATCTCGCCCAAGCAGACGGTGGGCGTGTCGGCCGCGCTGATCCCGTTCCTGGAGCACGACGACGCCAACCGCGCGCTGATGGGCTCGAACATGCAGCGCCAGGCCGTGCCCCTGCTGCGCACCGATCCGCCGGTCGTGGCCACGGGCATGGAGCGCTCGGTGGCCACCAACAGCGGCATGGTGGTGCGAGCCCGCAAGAACGGCACGATCACGTTCGTCGACGCCACGCGAATCGTCATCGACGACACCGACGAGTACGAGCTGCGCAAGTTCGTGGGCCTCAACGAGCGCACGTGTCTGAACCAGCGCCCGGTCGTCAAGCCCGGGCAGAAGGTGAAGGCCGGCGACGTGATCGCGGACGGCGCGGCGACGCACCAGGGCGAGCTGGCGCTGGGCCGCAACGTGCTGGTCGCGTTCATGACCTACGACGGCTACAACTTCGAGGACGCGATCGTCATCAGCGAGCGGCTGGTCAAGACCGACGCGTTCACCAGCATCCACATCGAGAGCTACGAGATCGAGATTCGCGAGACCAAGCTCGGCCGCGAAGAGTTCACGCGCGACATCCCCAACGTCAGCGAACGCGCCCTGCGAAACCTCGACGAACGCGGCATCGTGCGGATCGGCACGCGCGTCGGCCCCGGCGACATCCTCGTCGGCAAGGTCAGCCCCAAGAGCAAGAGCGAGCTCTCGCCCGAAGAGAAGCTGCTGCACGCCATCTTCGGCCGCGCCGGCGAAGACGTGAAGAACGACTCGCTCGAGCTGCCGGCGGGGCAGGAGGGCATCGTCATCGGCGCGCGGCACTTCAGCCGCCGCACGCACCTCAACGAGGACCAGAAGCGCGAGATCGAGCGCCAGATGAAGGCGTTCAAGACCGAGTGCGACGAGAAGCGCATCAAGTACTTCCGCATGATGTGCGACGCGCTGGAGCGCCTCGGCGGTCAGCCGGTGATCGACCCCACCAGCCGCCAGAAGCTGGGCAAGAGCGAAAACCCCGAGGTCATTCTCGAGCAGATCGAGAACTTCCGGATCGAGTGGATCAAGCCCGCCAGCCTGCGGACCGACGCCGAGCGCATCTACAACCAGTACTGGCCGCGCCTGAACGGGATCAGCGAAGAGTGCAAGCGGCGGCTGGACCGCATGAAGCGCGGCGACGAGCTGCCCAGCGGCGTGCTCGAAATGGTGAAGGTGTACGTCGCCACCAAGCGCACGCTGGCGGTCGGCGACAAGATGGCCGGCCGGCACGGCAACAAGGGCGTCATCGCCCGCATCGTGCCCGAGGCCGACATGCCGTTCCTCGACGACGGCACCCCGGTCGACATCATGCTGAACCCGCTGGGCGTGCCCAGCCGCATGAACGTCGGCCAGATTCTGGAGACGCATCTGGGCTGGGCCGCGGCCGTGCTGGGCATGCAGGTCATCACCCCCGTGTTCGACGGCGCCAGCGAGGCGCAGATTCAGGGCATGGTGGCCGAGGCGAACGCGCACGTCCGCAAGCGGCGCGAAGAGACCGACGTGGTGCAGGCTGCGGGCCAGACGCACGAGTTGCTGACCGAGATGCCGCTGACCGGCAAGATTCGGCTGTTCGACGGCCGCACCGGCGAGCCGTTCGATCAGCCTGTGACCGTCGGCTACATCTACATGCTCAAGCTGCACCACCTGGTCGACGACAAGATTCACGCCCGCAGCACCGGCCCCTACAGCCTCATCACCCAGCAGCCGCTGGGCGGCAAGGCCCGCACCGGCGGTCAGCGCTTCGGCGAGATGGAAGTCTGGGGCCTGGAAGCCTACGGCAGCGCGTATGTGCTCCAGGAGCTCGTGACCGTCAAGAGCGACGACGTGGAAGGCCGGACGAAGATCTACGAGAGCATGGTCAAGGGCACGCACACGCTCGACGCCGGCACGCCGGTCAGCTTCGACGTGCTTTGCAACGAGATTCGCGGATTGGGGCTGAACATCCAGTTGGAGAAGCGCAAGCTGGTGTAGCCGCCCGGACGTCGGATCGGGCGGCGGTTCTGCGGCAAGCGCGGCGCCGCGCAGCGGAGGCGCTTTTGCGGCCGCCGTCGATGCTGCGGCGAAGCGGGCTTGCGTGGTCGGCAGCAGGGCGACCGGCGGTGGTTTTGGCGGCGCGGTCTGGAAAGGAACGTCGCAATGGTCAACGTCACCTACGGTAACGGCGCGGATACGACCCCGGCCGAACTCGGCGACTTCTATCGGGCGCTGCGGCACCCGACCGCGGCTGACCCGCTGCAGATCGCGAAGATGATGGCCAACAGCGCTGCGTTCGTCACCGCGCGGGTCGACGGCCGGCTGATCGGCATCGCCCGCGGCGTGTGCGACGGCGTGCGCGGCTACCTGACCGAGTGCAAGCTCGACCCGGCGTATCAGGGCGAGGCCGCCGTGACGCGCACGGACGGGCGGATCGAGCACGACAGCTATGGAATCGCCGCCGAGATGGCCCGCCGCGTGCTCGACAAGCTCTACGCCGACGGCGCGGAGCGGATCGACGTGGTCGCCTGGAGCACCGAGGCCGACTTTCTCGAGGAGCTCGGCTTCAAGCGGCTGGGCGGCATGGTCGGAATGACGCGCCGCGCCGATGGTCAACCGGCCGTGGCGAGCGGCGGAATGCTGAGCGAGAGCGCGTGAGCGCCCGGCGCGAAAACGCCCGGCGACAGGCAGCGCCGGCAGAACCGAGGAGCAGAACCCGGCGCAGGACGACCTGACGCGCGGTAAAGAACGAGCGGTGGTTGCGAAGGCCGGACAGCGCGCAGCCGGATCGAGCGGCGAAGCGCTTGAAGATATGGAGAGCGGTGCGGCGAGACGCGGAAGCACGACCCCCGCGGCGATCAGGATCGCGATCGTCCGGCGGCCGTGTTTTGTTCGATGCTCGCCATCCGCGATTCACTATTGAGAGGTGGCATGACCTATGGCCGACACGGTATACGATCGGATCAACGACTTCTCGGCGGTGCGCATCGGGCTGGCGTCGCCGAACGACATTCGTTCGTGGTCCTTCGGCGAAGTAAAGAAGCCGGAGACGATCAACTACCGCACGTACCGGGCCGAGAAGGACGGTCTGTTCTGCGAGCGCATCTTCGGTCCGGAGCGCGACTGGGAGTGCTTCTGCGGCAAGTACAAGGGCACGAAACACAAGGGCATGATCTGCGACCGCTGCGGCGTGAAGGTGACGCACAGCCGCGTCCGCCGCAAGCGCATGGGCCACATCAACCTGGCCGCGCCGGTCGTGCACATCTGGTTCTTCAAGGCGATGCCCAGCCGCCTGGGCACGCTGCTGGACATGAAGACCAGCGACCTTGAGAAAATCATCTACTTCCAGGACTACGTGGTCGTCGATCCGGGGCAGTCGAAGCTGGAGCGCAAGCAGCTTCTGACCGAAGAGGAGTACCGCCGCGCCCAGGAGGAATACGGCGACACCGACTTCCGCGCCATGATGGGCGCGGAATCGTGCCGCGAGCTGCTGGCGCAGATCGACCTCGAGAAGCTGTCGAAGGAGCTCTTCGACGCGCTCAAGAAGACCAACAGCGCCCAGAAGATCAAGGAGCTCAGCAAGCGGCTGAAGCTGGTCGAGGCCATCCGCCAGAGCGGCAACCAGTCGCAGTGGATGGTTCTGGAGGTCATCCCGGTCATTCCGCCGGACCTGCGCCCGCTGGTGCTGCTCGACAGCGGCAACTTCGCGACCAGCGATCTGAACGACCTCTACCGCCGCATCATCAACCGCAACAACCGGCTGAAGAAGCTGATCGATCTGAACGCGCCGGAGGTCATCATCCGCAACGAAAAGCGGATGCTGCAGCAGGCGGTCGACGCGCTGTTCGACAACGGCCGCTGCCGCCGGCCGGTGCTGGGCAGCAGCAATCGCCCGCTGAAGTCGCTGACGGACATGATCAAGGGCAAGCAGGGCCGCTTCCGCGAGAACCTGCTGGGCAAGCGCGTCGACTACTCGGCCCGCTCGGTGGTCGTGGTCGGCCCGGAGCTGGCGCTGCACCAGTGCGGCCTGCCCAAGAAGATCGCGCTGGAGCTCTACCAGCCGTTCATCATCCGCAAGCTGCGCGAGCGCGGCCTGGCCGACACGATCAAGAGCGCCAAGAAGATGCTCGAGCGCCGCGACCAGCCGATCTGGGACGTGCTCGAAGAGGTGATCTACCAGCATCCGGTGTTGCTGAACCGCGCCCCGACGCTGCACCGCATGGGCATCCAGGCGTTCGAGCCGGTGCTGGTCGAGGGCAACGCGATCAAGATCCACCCGCTGGTGTGCAAGGGCTTCAACGCCGACTTCGACGGCGACCAGATGGCGGTGCATCTGCCGCTGTCGATCGAGGCCCAGGCCGAAGCGCACGTGCTGATGATGAGCCCCAACAACATCTTCAGCCCCGCCAACGGCAACCCCATCATGTCCCCGTCGCAGGACATCGTCATGGGAATCTACTACCTGACCTGCGAACACGCGATGGAGGCCGGCGAGAAGCCGAAGGGGCAGGAGCGCGGCTTCAACTCGCCGGCGGAGGCGATGCTGGCCCACTCGATGGGGCAGATCGGCATGCACACGCGGATTCGCGTGCGCATCGACCGCAAGGAGGTCATCCCCGGTCACGACAAGTCGCCCGAGCCGCGGCCCCGTAGCGGTTCGATTCTCACCACGGTCGGCCGCTGCATCTTCAACGACATCCTCGATCCCGAGATGCCGTTCTACAACTGCGCCCTGAGCCAGAAGGGCTCGGCCCGCGTGATCGCCGAGTGCCACCAGCGGCTGGGCCGCCGCGCGACCATCTCGCTGCTGGACCGCATCAAGGAGCTGGGCTTCCGCAACAGCACGCTGGCGGGCCTCTCGTTCGCGCTGACCGACCTGCGCATCCCGGAGGCCAAGCAGAAGATCGTCGACGCCGCGCAGAAGACCGTCGATCGCGTCGAGAAGAACTTCCAGAACGGCGTCATCACGCCGATGGAGCGGCACAACCAGCTCATCGACATCTGGGTGCACGCCCGCGAGCAGGTCACCAAGGAGATGATGGACGCCCTCAAGCAGGACTGGCGCCGCACGGACAGCGGCGCCGAGGCCAAGGTCGGCGAGAAGGAGAGCAAGCCCTACCTGAACCCGATCTACCTGATGACCGACTCGGGCGCCCGCGGCTCGGTCGATCAGATCCGTCAGCTCGCCGGCATGCGAGCGCTGATGGCCAAGCCCTCCGGCGAGATCATCGAGGCGCCCATCAAGGCCAACTTCCGCGAGGGCCTGTCGGTGCTCGAGTACTTCAGCTCGACGCACGGCGCCCGCAAGGGTCTGGCCGACACGGCCCTGAAGACCGCCGATTCCGGCTATCTGACGCGCAAGCTGGCCGACGTGGCCCAGAACGTGATCGTCAACGAGCTGGACTGCGGCACGATCGAGGGCGTCACCAAGAGCACGATCTACAAGGGCGAGGAAGTCGACGTCAAGCTCTCGCAGCTCGTCGTCGGCCGCGTCGCCCGCGACACGATTCGCGACATCCGCACCGACGAGATCATCCTGCGCGAGAACGACGTCATCACCCACGACGTCGCCCGCCGGCTGGAGAGCAAGTCGGACGGCCTGGGGCTCGACAGCATCCGCGTGCGCAGCCCGCTGACCTGCGAGAGCGCGCAGGGCATCTGCGCCCGCTGCTACGGCGCCGACCTGTCCACCGGCAAGATCGTCGAGGTCGGCCTGGCGGTCGGCATCATCGCCGCCCAGTCGATCGGCGAGCCGGGCACGCAGCTCACGATGCGCACGTTCCACACCGGCGGCGTCGCCAGCCGCGCGCTGCTCGAGAACGAAATCCTGACGATGCAGCCCGGCATCGTGAAGTATCACGACCTGAACGCGGTCGATTCCAAGGACGAGGAGAGCGGCGACGCCATCTGGCGCGTGCTGAAGCGCAACGGCGAAATCGCCGTGATCGACGACAAGGGCCGCGAGCTGGAGCGCTACAAGGTGCCTTACGGCGCGGCGCTGCTCAAGCCCGACGGCGCCAAGGTCGCCGCCCGCACCGCGATCGTCCGCTGGGACACGCACTTCACGCCGATGCTGGCGGAGAAGGGCGGCGTGGTGCGTTTCCAGGACGTGCTCGAGGGCGAGACCGTCCGGCCCGAGCAGGAGGGTCGCGCCGAGAGCAAGTGGATTGTCATCGAGCACAAGGGCGACAAGCACCCGCGCGTCCTGATCGAGGACGAGCAGGGTGCGATCCTCGACTTCCACCACCTGCCCGCCAAGGCGCGCATCGAGGTGCGCGAGGGCGACACGGTCAAGCCCGGCGCCCTGCTGGCCCGCCAGCCGCGGGAAATGGCCGGCACGCAGGACATCACCGGCGGTCTGCCGCGCGTCACGGAGATCTTCGAGGCCCGCAAGCCCAAGGAACCCGCGGTGATGGCGGAGATCTCGGGCACGGTCGAGCTGCTCAGCGACAAGCGCCGCGGCAAAATGACCATCGTCATCCGC
>CAZVWB010000063.1:0-20137 GCA_964631045.1 uncultured Planctomycetales bacterium | reverse complement strand
TCGGGTTTTGCTACGGTCCAACATCTCTTGGCTTGGGGTTTCCGGGGTTTCTTGGCGACACCCGCAACGCCTCCGCTGTGCGGCCAGCTTGTTGCGCTGTGTGTTGTTTCGTCCTGGTTACGCTGCCACGTGGTCCTTTTCGATCTCGACGAGGAGCGGCAGGCCGTGCCGCACCTCGACGGTTACGTAGTCGCCATCCCCGACGCGGCTCAACGCGTCGAGAAGCGTCGTCTGCGCCTGGCACAATTCGAAGTCGGCCAGGGTCGTCTCCGACCGCGGTCCGTTCGCGCCGCCGGACAGCTTGACGGTTCGTCGCGAGCGCCACGGTCGGTCGAGGTCGGGTTCGCCGGCTCGGACCGGGAATGTGATGCGGCCGAAGTTGATCTCCTGCATCAGCCGAAGCAGGCGCTGGCGCGGCTCGGCCAGCTCTCGGAGGCGGCTACTCGGATGTTCTGCAACCATGTCGAGAGTCCTTTCTGTTCCGCATCGCCCCATTGCGATGCTGCATGGATTCTCGAACATGGGTCGGTGTACTTTCGTGCTCAGAGGTGGATGAATCCGGTGCTCAAACGTGGGCGCTGGTGGACGTTCTGATGCGATAACGTCCGTTCGTTCGCCCCGGCATCAGGATAACCTCAGCCCAGTCAGCGTCCTCGCGCAATGCCCTCAAAATGCGCCGGGCGCTGGGGCGAATGGCCTCCAGCCCATCTTTTGTCAGCCCCTCGTCGCCGGCGCGGAGAAGCGCCGAAATGATCGCGTATTCAGCATCCGTCGCCGGCTTCTTTGGCTTGCTCAGCACAATGCACGGTTCGCCCGGACGTCCGAGCTGGACAGCCGGGCCATTGAAGTTGCCCCTAGAACCCTGAGGCAGCGTTTGCTCTTCGCTCGACTGCTCTGGTTCTGTTGTCTCTGCCACGACGCTCGGACGAGCAGCCTCCGCAACCGAGTGCGCGCCGTTTCCGACGCAGTCCTGATCAACTTCCTCCATTCGGCATGCTCTCGACACGCCGTAGGGCGTCGTCGCAACTGCGCTTCGCCAACCAGAACCGCTGGGCATGCCGGGGCGCCACGCGTCGTACCGGCGCTCGTCCACAAAACCGAGCCGAACGCTCTCGGATACGGCATCTTGCACGACAATCGCGACCACTTCAGCGGCCATCTGTGGCCGCATCAAGCCGACGATCTGCTTTCCGACGCGCTCCAGCGCATCGCGATCGACCCAGCCGCGCGATTGCATTCGCGGCCCGGCGTATCCGAAGGGAAGATGCGTGGGGTTGAACTGTGTCAGCACGCCGAGTACCGATGCGAGCCAGGTCATCGCCGGTTCGAGCTGTGCATTCCTTGACGACCCGACGAGCAGTGGAACGATGCGCAGTTTGATGAGCCACTCGCGCGTGAGCTGCGGATCGTTATCGGCAAGCCGACAGATCTCCAGCAGCACGGCGTCTGACAAAGTGGACAAACGCGGCGGCCGTGCCTCCGCCTCGCTGATGGAACCTAAGTCTCCGCGGTCCGATCGAAATTGTGCGCAATCGCTCCCGGATGTCGGCACCATGATGGCGCAGCCCTCCGGAGCACGTTCACGAACCATGAAGAAACGCGACGGCTTGCGCCAAACTACCTCCGCCGCCCGACGGAGAAGTGACGCGAGAAGTGCCAACGCGCCGTCAGACGCTTTTCATGGACGTAATGCGTGCTCCATCTCGCCGAAGCATGCCCGCCGCCCAACCGAGAGACGGGGATGCGTTGACAGGCGCCGGCGGCTCCCATCCTTGGGAGGCGATTCCGTGGCCTACCGCCGGCCAGCCAGGGCTGGCATCGGTCGAGCCTCGACCGATCTAATGTTAGGGTAATGATCGGGTCTATGGCGTGTCAAGCGCAAAATCGCAAACTACGAACGGCCCAGGAGTTCCCGCCACATGCGACGCTGTTTGCGCCAATCTGGCGTAGTTGTTATCGGCCGAACTCGCAGCTCACGGATCGAGTCGCGGCCGGCGTCGGTGGGCGGCAGGAACAATATCTCCTCCTGGATGTCTGGCGCGAGGCTGAGCAGGTTCATGATCTGCGTCATCCGGGCGCGCGAAACGTGTCCGAGGCGCGCCAGCTCGGCGTAGTCGCGAACCTCGCCGGAATCGACCAAACGCTTCATGAGGATCGCGAGCGCCATGAGGCGCGCGATACGCGGCACACGGCCGAACACCGGCGGCGGCGGGGCGGGCGGGGCGTCACCTTGGCGCATTTCCTTCCGCCCGCGGCGCACGTGGGCGAAGTGGATCGTGCTCTGCGTGATGATGCGTCCGTCGCGTCCCTCGACCACCGCTGTCACGCCACGTCCTCCGCTTTGTCGTGCGCCAATGTCTTGATCCCCGTTGGCCGATACGTGACCGTAACCGTCTTGCCGTCGTAATCGACGCGCTCGACCAGGAGTTGCACGATTCGCGCCTGCTCACGCGCGGTCAATGAATCCCACACGGGATCAAATAGCGAGAGCGCTTGAACGACTTCGCGCTCATCTACGAGTTCGCGGCTCAAGGTGACCTGACGGTCGCGGACCTGCGCTAGCCGCGCCTCAAGTCGTTGCAACTCGTCGCGCTGGCGGGCGGCATCTCCGTTGGCCTCAGGAGCGGTCGCGGACAGTTCCCTCAGTAATTTCGACCGACGGGCGATGTCGCGCTCGAGCGCGCCCTGTTCCTGTTCGAGTTCCCCGATCGCTTTCTGGCTCTGCGTGCGGACCTGGCGGATCGTTTCGGACAGCACGCCCGCGTCGCGGCCGATGGTGCGAATCTGCTCGACGACGAACTTCTCCAGCTCGCCGGCGGAAACCGACTTCGAGGGGCACGTGTACCATCCGCGCTTCATGGCCTTGGTGCAGACGTAGTAGCGGTATCGCTTCGGCCCCTTCGACGACGTCGAGTGAACCATCGCGCAGTCGCAAGGCACGCACCGCAGTAGCCCCTTCAGCAACGCCCCGTACTTGTTCTTCACGATCCCGCCCCCGGTGCGACCGTTGCGTTCGAGGAGTGCCTGCGCACGCCGCCAGATTGCTTCATCGACGATCGCCGAGTGTTCGCCATCGAACAGGTCGTCGTGATGCCGGACTTTGCCGAGATATGCGGAATTGGTGAGCAGCCGGAACAGGGTGACCTTGTCGAACGGCTGACCGCCGCGCGTCGTGCCCTTCCGCGTGATCCACTGCTTTGTACGCCAAGCCCGGCGATCAAGCTCCTGGAGCACCGGTGCGATACGTTCGTGCTCAAGGTAAAGCTCAAAGATCGCGCGCACCCGCGCGGCCTCGTCGTCGTTGACGACCAACTCGGAGCCGCCGGGCAGGACGACGAGGTCGTAACCGAGAAGCGGCTTGCCGCCCATCCACTTCCCGCGCCGCCTGGCGGCGGCGATCTTGTCGCGCGTTCGCTCGCTGATGATCTCGCGCTCGAACTGGGCGAAGCTCAACAGGACGTTGAGCATCAACCGGCCCATCGAATTCGCCGTATTGAACTGCTGCGTAACCGAGACGAACGAGACGCTGCGCTGCGCGAATTGCTCCATGATCTTGGCGAAATCGAGAATCGAACGGCTGAGGCGATCGACCTTGTAGACGACCACACAGTCGATTTTGGCAGCGTCGATGTCGGCCAGCAGGCGCTGAAGGGCGGGGCGGTCCATGTTGCCGCCGGTGAACCCGCCGTCGTCGTACTGGTCAGGCAGGCACACCCAGCCTTCGCCGGCCTGGCTGGCGATGTACTTTTCGGCGCTGTCGCGCTGCGCGTTGAGCGTGTTGAAATCCTGCTGAAGTCCCTCCTCGGTGCTCTTGCGCGTGTAGACCGCGCAGCGAACTTGCCTGGCGACCGGCTCGGGCGCTCGCTGTTTCTTACGCATTCACCGACTCCCGCTGCCGCTTCGCGCCGGTCGCGGCTCGCGGCGGCGACGCCTGGAAGCCGTTGGTGCCCGCGTCCGTCTTCGGCTTGGCGATCCTGAAGAAGAGGAGCCCGTTCCAGTGCGAGCCGGTGATGATCTTGGCGATTGCACTCAGCGAGCGGAAGTGTTGGCCGTCGTACTCGAACCCATCGTGGCGGACTCGCACATGGTACGCCTGGCCGCGATACCGTCGTGTCAGAACCGTGCCCGGCGGCGGCACGCGCTCGTCGAGGACGGCGGGCGTGGGCCTCGGTTCGCCCGCACCGTTCCCGCCTACCGCGACGTTTACGCCGTTTCCCGCGTTGGCGGCCGGCGTCCGTGGCGCGGTGGTCCGGAGGTCGGCGTCCCGGGCCAGAAACTCCGCCCGCCGGAGCGCCCGCTCGGACAGGTCGCCCTCGGCCAGCGACTGAATGCGCCACGCGATCCGCTTGAACAGCCAGTCCTTGTTCCCGGCCCGCGTAGGCTCGCCGAAGACGGCTTCGTACTTCTCGCGCAGTTCGCGAACGCTCATCTCGCGCAGGTCCGCCAGCTCTTTTCCGACGTTCATCGCCATGCGTTCTCTCCGTAACCCTTGCTCTCGCAAGGCGTTAACCACGCTGGCCATCAGGGCTACTTCGGCAAGAAAGCTCAAGGCGAATTTCGCCGGATTCCGGCGAAATCTCAGACATGCATGCAGGCGCCGCCGGCGCGCGCGAATGATGCGGCTCGTCGCCCGCCCGGGCACATGGCCCGTGGGCGGGGCGCGACTTTTCGCGCATCCGGATCACGCCGGCAGCGAGAATCGCGGCGACTTCGCGCTGTCGCTGGTCCGGTTGAAGGCTGGTTGGATCAGATGGATCGAACCGCTCGCGGCGTACGGCCATGAGCATCTCCGTTTGGACGATGCCCACAACGACCTTCGCTTCGCGGCCGGTGCGTCGTCTGGCGGGTGCGGGTCAGCACGGCCCGCTACTGGTTACATACGCAACCTGTTAACAGAATGGTGAGGCGGGCAGGGCGTAGACTGGCAACCGTGAGACTTTGGGACTGCGTTTCGTAAGGCGTTGGCGGCTCTGAAGTTCCAGGGTCAAAAACAGTCTCACGAGCTGTAGGTCGTGAGACCAAGCCCGAGAACGCCAACGAGGGTGAAGCCTAGAACCGCAGGCTGAAGCGAAGAGCCACGAGTTATTGGGACAAGGCGTCGAGCAGCCTGCGGTCGCTGATCGTGGGTAGCGGCTTGAGGTCGCCAAGGCCTCGAAAAGTCCGGCAGGCGCAGGTGTCAGCCACCGTCGTCGTGCCTCGCCTGACAGTGCCCTGCAGGACGTCGTAGTTGAGTCGCGAGACCTCGCCAGCATCGCCCATGAAATCCGTCACCAATTGCAAGAAGAGGCTGACCGCCATCCCGGACAGCGCGGTCGTCATCGAAATCACAGAGGGCGCTGGAGCGTTAATCCCTTGGACGTACCCCTCTTGTGCGCGCGCTTCGCGATCTCGCTGCGGCATGCTCTCTTCTGCGATTCGGTCGCTATTCAGAAATCGCTTGCACCAAAGGCACGGCAAGCCGGGGCGCAGGAGATCAACGACACCCACCGCGTGTGATATCCGCTCATTTTCCGCCCGGATCGATACACCGACATTGATCACCGGGATCAGATACTGATACGCGAGTTGGTTCACCACCGACCTACCCCAGTGGTCGTCCGTGCATAGGAACACGATGTCTCGGTCGCGGAGGCAATCGGCGGCCGCGGCCGAGACGACATTCAGCGGGAACGTCTTTACCTGTACGTCCGGGCTGATCCGCTTGAGGTGGCGCGCCACGAGATGCACTTTCCGCTGGCGGCGGGGCCGCCAGAATCTCCACCAAGCTGCGTCACCGAAGGTGCCGTAAACACGGCTCCGATTGGATTCCTCAAAGTAATCCGGATCGATCAGGATGAGATCGCGGACCCCCAGACGAACGAGTTGCTCTGCGGTCGGCGAGCCGGTTCCACCGACTCCGACGATCCCAACCTTGGCGCGCCCTATCAGGGCCTGCCCGTCGTGGCCAAACGCTCGTACTTGCCGGTCGTGCAGGGTTGAAGCCTGAGCTTGCGCGAAATCACAGCGCATCGTCAGCGAGATCCGGCGCAGAGATCGGCCCACCACCACGATCTCGTCGAGGGGCATGGGCCGGTCGTTGTCCTGCTTCCAGACGCGACCTGTGATGGCGTTTGGCGTGAATAGCAGACTGACTGTTGGCGCACCGAGCGGCATGAATGCTCGGAGCGCTGCGAAAACGCGCCGTTCGCCGTGATCATCCGAGGGTGAGTATGAGCTTTCCATCGGATGACTGTGACACAACATTGCACCCAGTTGGTTGGCCTCGCAGAGCGCCGCCAGTCCGTTAATTGCCCTCGACGACAGCTCGAGCCGATACTCGTGCTGAACGTCAACGAGCTCGCGCGGAATGGGAATTGCGCGCCGGACAAGAACGTCCGACGTACGGCCATGACGCGACACGCCGACGAGCGCGAATGCTCCCGCCTCCCTTGGCATGTCCGCAAAAACCAGCCTGCGCAGCTCCTCGAGGTCCTGCTCGGCGATGCGAAGCCGATGCATCATGCTATTTCCCCAAGGCGAGGCGCCGGTTCACGAACTCAAGATAGGTGCGCAGGTTGTCGGTGACGGGATTCCAGGCGGCGGGGTGCCATGAGAAGCGGCGCCACTGGCGGCCAAGCGCCGTTTCGATCTGCTCCGCTTTGTCCGGGATTTTTCCGTCGCTGAGTACGACGTCTGTGTCGGTCCAGAACATGTCGGGTTTCCCATTGGGGTAGGAGAGGGGAAAGCGCAGCAACAGGGAGGACAGGCGCTTGCTGAATCCGCGCGGGATCGGATAGTCCCTGATGACGATGTTCAGCCAGCCGTCCGCCGCCAGAGCCTCAATCACGAATCCGTCGGACCGCAGCTCCTCAATCTCAGCGGCAAGTTGCGCTGGAAACGAGGCCAACCCGAAGGTGCCCGGCGGAACCACCCGGTACCGTTCGCCGTTGTGAACGCTCACAGCCTCTGTGATCTGCTGGTCGTCCACGGGAAGCTGCCCTTCTGGGTCGGGATCACGGATAATCCTCCAGACCTCGTACTCCGCAGGCGACCCGACGGCCCGACGAAAATCATCCGGCGTGAGATGTGGGTCATCGAAATGAAACGGCCGCTGGTTAATTAGGATGGTCACGCGAGGCATCTGAGCTCTCCAAATCGAACGGGTTCGCAGCCCCGATTCCGCGCCCGCGCCGCCGTAGCGCTTCGCTACGGCACCCAAACACGGCCCGGTGTTTCGGGTCTGAGTCATTCGTCTTGACGGAGAGACGGCCCATGAGCTACGATCACTCCCGGTGAGCCGTATCTGCGTCAATTCGATTGTATCGCGCGTGAAACAGCCAGGCAAATGTCCGAAGGAGGAAAAAATGCCGCCATCCGGCGACGTCGACATGGATCTGCTGCGCGACCTGTTGCGCCGAAAACGCGAGCGAGATGGGCTCTCCCTGCGGGACGCTGCCGAACAGATCGGGATTAGTGCACCGACCCTTCAGCGCGTCGAGGCTGGTCAGTTGCCGACCGCTGCGGTGCTTGTGAAACTCGCGGATTGGCTCGAGGTGAAGATCGACGAACTGCGCAAGGATGGTGTGCAGCGCACAAGAGGGACACCCGAACAGATCGAACTGTACTTGCGCGCCGACCCCAAGTTAGACCAAGGGGACGCTGTCGCGATCGCCAACATGGTGCGTGAGGTCTACCATGCGTTCACCCGGGGCAAAAAAGGTAAGCGGGCTTCCTCCTAACCCGGACCAGTGGCAGCCCGAGCGAAACGGCCTGGCGTTCCGGTCCCGATTCGGAGTTGCGCACGGCGTGCCGTTGCGACCGTTCGACATCGTCAAGCTGATTCCCGACGTCCATGTCCTCGGCCAAGAAGAGCTGAGTGCCTTGCTGCTGCCCGCCACGCTCGCTGCAGTTTTTGGGCCACTACGCGATCGCTGGTCAGCAGCAACCGTACCCATGAACGGCGATGGTTTCGTCATCATCATGAACGACACCCATGCGCAAACGCGGCAAAACGCGACGTTAATGGAGGAGCTCTTTCACATTCATCTTCGGCATCGTCCCCTCCGAATCATGCCTTGCCCCATAACTGGATTGATGAAACGAGAGTACGACGAACGCGTGGAAAAGGCAGCGTACCATTCGGCCGCGGCAGCCCTGGTACCCTATAGCGCCGTCCGCCCGATGGTGCTAGATGGCGCGGTGATCGCGTCTATCGCGACGCACTTCGAGGTTTCGGCCGATCTGGTTTCGTTTCGCCTGAAGGTGACCAAGCTGTGGAGCAAGGCGAAGCGGTAACGCGCCGGTGCGTGTTAACTCGTCGGTCGGCTGTTAACGAGAAAAACAGAGAGCGCCGGCGTGGTTTGGGCCGTGGAAACGGTCGCGCTGCGTCCGTGCCGCTCCCGCAGGGCACTCTCGCGGGGCAGGAGTGGTTCTGCCGCGTCCGTAACTCCTTGCGAATCCTCGTGTTAAAACGAGCAACCCCGAGCGCTCTCGCACCCGGGGTTTCGCGTTAACTGGTCGGTCGCCAGACTCGCGACCGATCGTTGATCTCCCCGAGTAGGACTCGAACCTACAACAACCCGGTTAACAGCCGGGTGCTCTACCATTGAGCTATCGGGGATCGGTTATCGGTCGCTGGGCACGGGGGCCCCTGGCGACTCGATGGTTGCTAGTAGCCTATCGCCCGCCGCGGCGAAGTCAAGCTGCTTGTGGCCGGCGGCGCTGTGAGACGCCCGACGCGGCATGGAACGGGCTGGGGAGAGAGGCTGAGAAGGTGCGGCGGTGGGCGGGCAGGATGCCCGCACCACCCAAGGCGGCGGGCAGGATGCCCGTTCCACCTCGGCTGGCGGGCAGGATGCCCAGGCGACCCACGCCGGCGGGCAACATGCCCACCCCACCCAAGGACGGGCAGGATGCCCGCGGCACCACACCCACGCCGGCGGGCAGGATGCCCGCACCACCTAAGGTGACGGGCAGGATGCCCGTACCACCCCGGCCGGCGGGCAACATGCCCACCCCACCCCACCCGCGGCCGCGGGGTCTCAGGCGACGGCCGGAAGTGCGACTTTCAGCACGATTTTTCGCACCTCACTGGGCGCGCCCGCCGCGACCTGCGGGCGGTGGATGTCGTGCGGCCAGAGCACCGCCAGCATCCCGGCGTGCAGCGTCACGCTGTCGCCGGCGCCCGCGTAGAACGCCACGTCGCGGGCCTCGTCATAGGGAGTCACAAGCTGCACCCGCGACAACTGCGAGACGCCGATGCGTTCGATACCGCTGACGATGAACTGCACGTCGCGATAGCGGCGGTGCGATTCCCAGCGGCAATCGGCCTCCGCGCGGGTGCGGTACTCCTGCACGAGGGCGTAGACGCGGTCGCCGTCGATGTCGGCCCGGCCCAGCGGCAGGCGCGGCAAATCCTCGTCACAAAGGAACCGAAGCCCCGCGGCGAGCAGCGGGTCGATCGCGGCGTACGGGTCGATGTGGGACAGGTGGTCCACGATCATGCTCTCACCCCGTCGTGGGTGACGCCGGTGCGCTCATCGGCTGAGGACGAAGGCGGTCGACTCCTCTGCCGAGCCCGACGCCGGCTCTTTCATCGGCCCAGGGGCGACGGCGTCGCCTGCTTCGTGCGGGCGCGGGTTAGAAACCGGACCCAAAGACGCCTTCGCAGCCGCACCGGCTGGAAGCCGGACCCAAAGACGCCTTCGCCGCGGAACCGGCTGGAAGGCACCGGCTGGAAGCCGGTGTCACACGCGGCGGCGCAGCACCATCGGTTAGAAACCGGTGCCACGCGGCGACACGATTCTCCGCGTGCCGCTACGCTCGCTGCCGAACCGTGCGCTGCTCGATCCGCTTCTGAAACGCGTCGCCCTGAAAGATGTACTTCACGAACACGCCGGGCGTGTGCACCTGGTCGGGGTCGATCTGTCCGACGGGCACGAGCCGCTCGACCTCGGCGATCGTGATGGGCGAGGCGGTGGCGATCATCGGGTTGAAGTTGCGGGCGGTGCGGCGATAGACGAGGTTTCCGGCGGCGTCGCCGGTGTGGGCCTTGACGATGCTGATGTCGCCGCGGATGCCGCGCTCCATGAGATACTTGCGGCCGTCGAACTCGCGGATTTCTTTGCCCTCGGCGACGAGCGTCCCGACGCCGGTGGGCGTGTAGAACGCGGGGATGCCCGCGCCGCCGGCCCGCAGGCGCTCGGCGAGGGTGCCCTGGGGGATGAGCTCGACTTCGAGTTCGCCGCTGAGGAACTGCCGCTCGAACTCCGCGTTCTCGCCGACGTAGCTGGACATCATTTTGCGAATCTGGCGGTTCTGGAGCAGGATGCCCAGACCGAAGTCGTCGACGCCGCAGTTGTTGCTGACGAAGGTCAGGTTCTTCGTGCCCATGGCGCGAATCGCCGCGATGCAATGCTCCGGGATGCCGCACAGGCCGAAGCCGCCGGCGAGGATGGTCATTCCATCGCGCAGGCCGGCCCGCGTGAGGGCGTCGCGGGCGTCTTTGACGACCTTGTTCATGCGGCGTTCTCCGGGGTGGTGCGGCGTTTTCACGTGCGTCAAGCGTGCGGCGCATTGTTGCGCCGTGCGCGCGGCGCGTCAACGCGGCGCGGGCGAGGGCTGCGGGAGCCGCTTCGGGGCGGCACTGCCGGCGGCGACGGCGGGCGGCGCGCTTGTTGCGTCGCGCGGGGGGCCTATAATGCCCACCCGGTGAGCGCCGCAGGTGCTGAACGCGCCCGCGGCGGCTGGATCGAGCGAGTGATCGACTTCCCAATCTTGAGCGCGGCGCGCTTCCCGGGGCCGGATTAAGGCAACCCGCCGCGCGTGGAGATATCCATGCCCGAAAGCGGTGCAGAGCTCCGCGGAATCTCGTGGTCGCAGACGTTTCCTTTCGTTCGCCTGTTCCGGTCCTTCTCGCTGGCGACGGCGCTTCCGCGGCTCGGGCTGGCCCTGGCGGGCGTGCTGGCGATTTATGGCTCGGGCCGGCTGCTCGATTTCGTGTGGACAACAGTGCGCGGCAGCGCGGGCGTGACCGTCGACGCGGCCGGCGGCATGACCGAGATCGAGGCGTACTCGCTGCGCGGGCCGGCGGAGATGGCGGCGTGGCGGGCGCAGCTCAGCGCGGCGCGGCGCGAGGCCGAGGTGCGGGCCGTCGATCAGTTCACCGACGCCGACGCCGAGCAGGCCCGCAAGAAGCTGGAATCGCAGTCCGCGATGTCGCTCGTGGCGGCCGCGCAGCGCGGCAAAATCGCCGCGGCGCGAACCCTGATCAGCACGCGCGTGCAGGCCGGGCTGGCGGAGATCGATAAGTCGGGCGACGCCGCGACGCGGGCGGAGCGCCGCCGCGAGCTGCGCGAGTCGGCAGATTATCTGCGGATCGTGCTCGCGCAACTGGATGCGGGCGGGTTTTCGACGGAGCGGGTGCGCGGCGGGGCGCTAGAGCGCATCAGCGCCGCCGGCGCGCCGCCGACGCCGCAGGGACAGCCGTCCGAAGAACAGACCAAGGCGCTCGAAAAGCACCGCAAAGATAACGAAGACCTGGCGGCGGCGGTCGCGGCGGCGGAGGCGCTGCGGTCGTTGCGGGCGGCCACGCCGCGCGGGCCGTTCATTTCGTGGATTGAGTTCGAGTCGCGCTGTTTCGCCGCGGCGATTCGCGGGGTCTGCGCCGGGCGGCTCACGTACGCCGGCTCGGCGTTCTCGGATCAGCCGTCGCTGATCGGCAGCCTGGCTTCGGCCGGGGCGGGCGTCATGTGGCTGGCGTCGTACCGGCCGATCTACGCGGCGCTATTCGGGCTGGTGAGCCTCGCGATCCTGGCGCTGGTCGGCGGTGCGATTTCGCGGGGCGTGGCGGTGCAGGCGGCGCGCGACGAGTCGATGTCGATCGGCGCATGCTTGCAGTTCGCGCGCGAGAAGCTGGTGCAGTTGCTGCTGGCGCCGCTGATTCCGTTGGCGATCTTTCTGCTGCTAAGTGTGTTTCTGATCATCGGCGGTCTGGTGGGTGCGATCCCGTTCATCGGCGATGCGCTCGCCGGCGGCTTTTACATCCTGGCGCTGCTCGGCGGTCTGGGCATGGCGCTGGTGCTGATCGCGCTGGTCGCCGGATTCCAGTTACTCTGGCCGACGATCGCGGTCGAGGGCTCGGACGCGTTCGACGCCATCACGCATGCGGCCGGGTACGTGGCGCAGCGCATCTGGCACTGGGCGTTCTACACGATTCTGCTGCTGGCCTACGGCGGCGTGGCGTTCGTGTTCGTGCGGCTGCTGGCGCTGCTGCTGCTGAAGCTCACGCACACATTCACGGGCATCGGCATGAGCTTGTTCGGCGTGTTCTCCAGCGCGCAGACCGACACCGTAAGCAAACTCGATGCGATCTGGAGCATGCCGGCCTGGTCGGAGATTTCGATCCTGCCCACCAGCGGCGCGGTCGGCTTCTGGGGCGTGTTCGGGGCGGCGCCGCTGGGCTGGGGTGAATCGCTGGCATACTGGCTGATCGCGTTCTGGGTGTTTGTGGTCGTCGGGCTGGTGGCCGCGTTCGTGCTCAGCTTCTACTTCAGCGGCGGGGTCATGATGTACTACCTGCTGCGGCGCGAAGTCGATGCGACCGACTACGAAGAGGTGTATTACGAAGAGGACGAAGGCGAGCTGCCGCCTCCGCCGCCGCCCGCCGCGGAAACGCGCGGCACGCCGCTGCCGGTCATGGGCGCGCCGGCCACGCCGCCGCCGGCGGGGCATTAGTGCGCGTCGTCCACGATTGGAGCCGCGTGGGCGGAGCGGTGTCCCTGCTCGCCGCGTTCGAGGTGGTGCCGGCATCCTGCCCGCCGCATCCTGGGTGGTGCGGGCATCCTGCCCGGCACGTTCCGGGGTAGAGCGGGCATCCTGCCCGCCGCATCCTGGGTGGTGCGGGCATCCTGCCCGCCGCATCCTGGGTAGAGCGGGCATCCTGCCCGCTGTGGCAACGACAAGCGGCGGGCAGGACGCCCGCCCCACGCGAACATGAGATGCAAACCCGGTGACTAACCACACCCGACCCCCCGCCGCATGAGCGACGCCTCCAAGGATTTTCGTCGCCTGCGCGAGTCCGGCGAGCGCTCCGGGGCGAGCCTGGTGATCGGGCGCGGCTTCGGCGTGTCGCGCGACGCAGTCGCGCGTGGATTGATCGCGCTGGGCCTGACGCCCAACGGTGCGACCGTGCTGGGGTGCGTGGCCACAATTGCCGCCGGATGGTGCCTGGCCCACGGCGCCGGACACCAGGTTCGGTACTTCCACACCGGGCCCGGACCAGTCAGTTACTGGCCGGCGCTGGCTGCGATCTTTCTGTTCATCGCGGGCGGCTTCGACATGCTCGACGGCGCGATCGCGCGACTCGCGGCGAAGAAGTCGCGATTCGGGGGCATCCTCGATTCGACGCTCGATCGCATCAGCGACATGGCGATCGCATTCGGCTGTGCGGCCTACTTCGGCCACACCGGCAGCAAAACGTATGTCGCGCTGGCCCTGGTCGGCATGTGCAGCTCGTTCATGATCAGCTACGTCAAAGCGCGGGCCGACGTGGTGATCGACGACTGCTCGGTGGGCTTCTGGCTGCGGGGCGAACGCTGCGCAGCGCTGCTGATCGGCGCGACCACCGGCCACATGCCGGCGGTGTTGTGGCAACTGGCTATCGGCGGGGTGCTCACGACCTGGCGGCGGGTCGAGTACAGCCGCCGCGCCGCGATGGCGCTGGATGGCCGGTGCGCGCCGCCGCGGCGCGGGCCGGAGGCGGGCTGGGTCGGTCGCTTGCAGCTATATCGTCATCCGCGCGGCTCGCTGCCGTATGACCTGGTCGTCGGCCTGAACATCGCGTTCATCATCTTCGGGCCGCTGCTGTGGCCGGCGTTGCTGGCGTCCGGCGACAGCGCCGATCCGCTCGGCGGCCTGTTTGGCGACCGATAGCCTGCGGGCGAAACTGCGCCGAGCCGCGGCGGTTGCCGATAAGTGCCTGCGAGAAGTTGACCCCGCGCTACGTGAAGAAAACAATGTGAGTAGGCTCCGGCCGCCGTACCGGTTCGCGCGCTGCGCGCCCCGGCCCGCGCGCCGGGCCGAAGGAGCGCGATCGTGCGAATCACCCGTCAGACGATGTCGCGAGTCGCATTAATTCTCGCGCTAGCCGCCGCCGCGCACGGACAAACTCCGCCGGCGACGCAACCCAGCGGCGTAGCGAACCAGAGCCTCGAAGCCCGCGTGCTGGAAGTGCGCGGCGACGTTCAACACGCGCCGACGGGGACGCAGGACTGGAAGAAATGCGAACCGAGTGCGGCCTATCCGGCGCAGACGATGATCCGCACCGGTGTGCGATCGTCGATCAAGCTGCAATTCGGTCAGGAAGAACCGTACACCGTGCTGGTGGTCGAGCCGGTCAGCCGCGTCGAGTTGTCGGAGGCGTGGAAAAACACGCAGACCAAGCGCGTGCGGATCGGCGTCGGCTACGGCAAGATTCGCGCGGGCGTGGCCGAAGGCGGCCTGCAGAGCGACTTCACCGTCGATAGCCCCGTGGCGACGCTGTCGAAACGCGGCACCTGGGACTTCGGCATGTACTACGAGCGCGGCACCGACCGCTTCGAGGTCTTCCTGCTGGAGCGCGGGCTGGTGGAAGTGCTCAACCAGATCACCAGCGAGCGGCGACAGGTGCAGCCGGGCCAGGCGGTGACGCAAGCCATGCTGCGCTGGACGCAGGAAGCCCAGATCCGCACCAGCATCCCCATCAGCGACGTGCTGGGTCAACAGGATGTCACCGTGGCGTTCAACCGCCTGCAAAACGACGGCCTGGGCGTGCTCGGCCCCGGCGGCGGACAGACCGTGCTGGTCAATCTGTCGAACGCGTCGGCCCAGAACACATTCGCGAGCATGGCGCAGACGGCGATGACGCCCACGCCGCTTCCGACGACGCCGCCGTTGAACACGGGTCCGTTCGTGCGGCCGGAGGGTTTCTTCGGGACCGGCCGGGGGGAGGATTTGATTCCGATTCTCATCAACCGCGACAATGCGCTGGCGCAGCAGGGTCTGGCGCGGCCGGGACGCTACCTGATCCGGCGGGACGCGCTGCAGGGATGGCTGCGGACACGCGAACCACGCTGACGCCGCGGCCGACGAGCGCGAGCCGCGCAGAGATGCGGTCGCCCAGTCGGTCGGAGTGCACGCAGTACACACATGCGCCGCGCGTCCGCTGGGACCGACAGCGTTCGCGGAGTCTCGACACCCGCCGGATTGTCGTTGCGCTTGCGAGTCCGCGATGCGCGATCCGGTATCATCACATTTGCCGTACGCGCCGGAGCTTCGCATGCCGCTTCAATTCACCAAAATGCACGGCCTCGGCAACGACTACGTCTACGTCAGCCTCTTCGGCCAATCCGTTGCCGATCCGGCGGCGCTGGCCCGCAGCCTTTCGGACCGGCATCGCGGAATCGGGTCGGATGGTCTGATCCTCGTCGGTCCGGCGGATGCGGCGGACGCGGATGTCCGCATGCTGATGTTCAACGCCGACGGCTCGCGCGGGCAAATGTGCGGGAACGGCATCCGCTGCGTCGGCAAGCTGGCGTACGAGCGCGGCTGGGCGCGACGCAATCCGCTTCGCGTGCAGACCGACGCCGGGGTTTTGACGCTGGAATTGATCCTCGAGAGGCCCGGCGGCGAGCGCGTGCGCGAAGTTCGCGTCGACATGGGCGAGCCGATCCTCGATCCGGCGCGCATTCCGGTGCTGCTGCCCGGCGAGCAGGTGGTGCGGGCGCCGTTGCCGCTGGACGGCGTGCTGATGCAGGTGACGTGCGTCTCGATGGGCAACCCGCACGCGGTGATCTTCCGCCCGGGGCTGCGCGACGTGCCGCTGAGCGAATGGGGGCCGAAACTGGAGCGGCATCCGCTCTTTCCCGAGCGAATCAACGTTCATTTCGTCGCGGTCGAGCATCGCGAACGCGTTCGCATGATTACGTGGGAGCGCGGTTCGGGGCCGACGCAGGCCTGCGGCACCGGCGCCGCGGCCGTGTGCGTCGCGGGCGTGCTGAATGGGCTGACGGCCCGCTCGATCGTGGCCTCGCTTCCCGGCGGCTTGCTTCAGCTTGACTGGGATCAGGCCACCAACCACGTCTTCAAAACCGGCCCGGCCACCGAAGTTTTCACCGGTCAACTCTCCGAATGACCCGACGGGTTCCGTTGACCGCCCACCGGCCCCGGCCATAGAAGTCTGACATGTCGCGGAACGGCAAGGTCATTGTCGCCATGTCCGGCGGCGTCGATTCATCGGTCGCGGCCTGTTTGCTGAAGGAACAGGGCTACGATTGCATCGGCGTGTTCATGCGCGTCGGCAGCCCGCCGGAAGCGCCCGACGCTGAGGCGTGTCGCCTGCCTGCGTCCGATGCGTCCGCCGGCGGAGTTGCTGCTGCCGGCGGGCGGGCGCTGCCTATCGCGTCCGCGTCGCCGCAGCGGCGTCTGAAGCACGGCTGCTGTTCCGCAAGCGACGCACTGGACGCCCGCGTGGTGGCCGGCAAACTCGGGATTCCGTTTTACGCCTTGAATTTCGAGCAGGAGTTCGCGGGGATCATCGACTACTTCGTGGATGAATACGGTCGCGGCCGCACGCCCAACCCCTGCGTGATGTGCAACATCCACCTGAAATTCGGCAAGCTGTTGCGCTACGCAGACATGATGGACGCCGCGTTCGTGGCCACCGGGCACTACGCCCGCGCGCTGCCGCCGGACGATCCGCTGGCGCTCTCCGCCGGGCTGCTGCCGGGCGGCGCGCCCGCCGGGGCGCTGCTGGCGCGTGCCGCGAATCGTGCGAAGGATCAGTCCTACGTGCTGTTCGGCGTTCCCCGCGCGGATCTGTCCCGCTGCCTGTTCCCGCTGGGCGAGTTCGCGGACAAGTCGGCTGTGCGGCAGGTCGCGGCGGGGCTGGGGCTGCGCGTGCACGACAAGCCCGACAGCCAGGAAATCTGCTTCGTTCCGGGAGACGACTACGCGGCGTTGTTCGACCGCCGGCGGCCGGGCGAGCGCGTGCCGGGTCCGATCCGCGACGCCGCGGGCCGCGAGCTTGGTCAACACGCCGGCTATCAGACGTACACGATCGGGCAGCGGCGCGGCTTGGGCATCGCGATCGGCCGCCCCGCGTATGTGCGCGAGATCGACCCGCAGACGAACACGGTGTACGTGGGCGACCGCGATGCGCTGCTGACGCGCGGGCTGCATGCGGACCGGGTGAACTGGCTGGTTCCGCGCGAGCGGCTGCCGTGGGAGGCGTCGGGTTGGGTGAGCGGCGCGATGAAGATTCGCCACATGCATGCCGCCGCCGCCGGCCGGATGCGGGCGATCTCCGACGATCGGATCGAAGCGGACTTCGACAGCCCGCAGGCCGCGGTCACTCCGGGGCAGGCGGCGGTGTTCTATCGCGGCGAGATCGCGGTCGCGGGCGGGTGGATTCAATAGCCGCGCAGCGCGGCGTGGGCCGGAGCGGTCGCAACCGGCGGCGCCCGCGCGGATTGTGCGCGGTCCGCGCGGCCGGCGTGACGCGTTTCCGTCGCGATTGGTCCAGCCGCCGATCCAATGATCTAAGTCGGACAGCCTGATGGCCGATCCTCTTGGCGGGGAAGCGCCGACTCGCCCCGTGCGCGACATGTCGGGAGCGCGATGAGTCCGAGTACCGCTAACGGCCAGGCGTCCGATTCGCGCCGCGAGATCGCGCGGCTCGTGGCCAGCGCTGCGCAAAGCGGCAAGCCCGATGTCTTCTTCGGGAAGCGCCGCTGGCTGCGCTACACCGTGGGCATGCCGATGGAGCTGCGCGGCCCCGCGGGAAGCGGCCTGCCCGAGAAGGCGGTGATGCATAACGTCTCCGGGGGGGGCTTTGCTTTTGTCTCCCCCTGCGAGATCGCCGCCGGTACGTCCTTCGCGCTGCGCTCGGCTTGCGGCGACGGCGAGTCGCGCTGGGTCGCCGCGCGCGTCATGCACTGCGCTCCCGGCGTCGGCAGCTTTCTGATCGGCGCGGCGTTTGACCAGGCCATCGAGGCGGACGCCGGCGCGCAGCCCACCGGCGGCGCGAAGCCGGCGGCGCCGCGGGCCGCGGCGCCCGGCGCCCGAACCGAGAGTGCGGCGATTTCGCTTCCGCTGAAGGCGGCGCTGACCGCCGCACTGGGCAGCGCCATCGGCATCGCTTCGGCCGCATTTTTGTGCCCGCTGCTGTGGCCCGGGGCGTGGCTGACCTGGCTGCCGCCGGTGGCGACGATGCTGGGACTGGTCGCGGGCCTGGGCGCTGCGCTGGTGGCGCTGCGGCGCGACGTGCGCTTCCTTCAAGTGCTGGGGGTTTCGGCAGCGCGGATCGCCGAAGGCGACGCGCCGCAACGCGACGGCGGCCCGGCGCCCTGCCGCGAGCTGGAGACGCTGCGGCTGGCGCTGGACGACGTGCACGAGCGACTCCAGAAACGTCACTCGGACGAGCGCGCCGAGCGCCGGCGGCTCGAAGAGCTCAACGTCGCGAAGACCAACATTCTGAACATGGTGTCGCACGACCTGCGAACGCCGCTGACCTCGATACTGCTTTATGCGGAGATGCTGAACCAGGAACTCGACACGCTCGCCTATGAAGATCAGCAGCGCTTTCTGCGGATCATCTGCGAGGAGTGCAATCGGCTGGCGCGGCTGGTTGACGATTTGCTGGAGGCGCAGCGGCTGGAGGCGGGCCGCGCCCGCTGGGACATCCGGCCGCACGATCTGGCGCCCACGATCCGCAACAGCGTGGCGCTGTTCGAGGCCATGGCGCGCGACGCGGGAATCGAGCTATCGCTTTCCTGCCCGACGCGCCTGCCGACGATCGAAGCCGATGCCGACAAGATCGCACAGGTGCTCAGCAACCTGATCTCCAACGCGATCAAATACACGCCGGCGGGCGGCCGCGCGCTGGTCAGCGTCGAGCACCGGGGCGGCGAGCTGTGGATCCGCGTCGCGGACAACGGGCAGGGAATCGCCCGCGACCACTGGGACGAGATATTCGACCGATTCTCGCAACTGGGAACCGAGGACGAGAACCCGCCGGGAGTCGGGCTGGGGCTGTTCATCGTTCGGCAGATCGTCGAGCGCCACTGCGGCCGCGTCTGGTTGGACAGCCAGGTCGGCGCGGGCACCGAGTTTGTCGTGGTGTTGCCGGAGAAGCAGCGGCGCGACGACCCGCGGGCGCTGCCGGCCGCGGCCGAGAACAACCGCGTGTTGCTCTGCGACGCCGATCCCGAGCTGCTCGCGCGATTGACGCAGGTGCTGCGGCAACACGGCTACGCGGTGCGCTGTGCGCACTCCGCGGCGCGCTTGTTCGCACATCTGGCCCGCGGCGAGACGGATGCGGTCGTGACCGACATGCTGCTGCCGGACATGGCGGCGGAGGATCTGCTGCGCTCGCTGCTCGACCGGCCCGAACGGGCGTTTCGCGTGGTGCTGCACACGTCGCTCGCTGATGCGGCGGGCGTCCCGCGCGTCGCCGTGCGGGCCGGCCAGGTCAGCGTGCTGGCGCGGCCGGCGGATCCGGCGGCGCTCGTGGCCGCGCTCGAGCCGACGCGGTATCTTCAGACGATCGGCCTCTGAGAAAAACACCGAGCCGCGGCGCCCAACGCTGGGCGCTCGCGGCCGGTGCTGTCGGTTCGATACTTCGCAGGCCGCCGTGGCGCGCGTCGCACATCGCCAGGGGTGGCCTGCGCGGCCTGGTCGGCGGGGGTGGCCGGTCAGCGCTTGCTGACGGTCACGAACTCCTCGAAGGACACCTCGCGATCGGCGTTGCCGTCGACGCGGTTGATGATCGCCTCCGCGATGCGCGACTGCATGCCGCCGAAGCAGCTGACTCGGGCGTCCTTGAGCATGGATGTCAGCTCGATGACATCCAGGCCGCGGGTGGCGTTCTTGTCATAGAAGTCGAAGGCGGCCTTGGCGCTGCCTGCGAACTGCGAGTCCACCAGATTGCTGATGAGCCGCATCAGTTCCTGAAGATCACTTTCACTGCATACCATGTCGATCCGTCCTTTGCGTCTTGCATTCTGCCGCGTGATATCAGCCTGCGACCGCCATCTGCCGCAGAACACTGGCTTTCAACCGGCGCCGCAAGGGCCCGGCGGCCGCTCGAATCCGAGCGGCCGCCGAGGGTTGACTCAGGGCG
>CAZVWB010000062.1:0-21529 GCA_964631045.1 uncultured Planctomycetales bacterium | reverse complement strand
GCGAGGGCGGCAAGTTCCGCTCCCGGCTGATGAGCCTGCCGGGCGTGATCGGCACCCCGTCAATCCGTTCATCCACGTTGCAGGCCCGCGACGCGACCGCCGCCACCGTCGTGGACGTGATCCGCACGTTCCTCCTGACCGGCAGCGCGCCGTACGCGCTAAATCTGGCGGAACGAACGCCGGCGCGCTGGCAGTTGGTCCTGCGTGTGCTGGACCAGGTGGGCGTCATGGCGGCGATCCTGGAGGCGATTCGGGCGGATGGAATCAACGCCGAGGAAATTTCGAGCTACGTGTTCGCCGGCGCGAAGGCGGCGTCCTGCACCATCTCTCTCCGCGAGCGCCCGACACCCGAGACGCTGGAGACTATTCGCATGCTCCCGTTCGTGCTATATTTGGATTTGCGCGCGGTCGTTTGAGGACCGGGCCTCGACGGGTCCATTCGTAACTCTCTTCGTGGCAAAAACTTGAGCAGGCTTTGGATCGGCGCGCCCCGCGGCAACCTTCGTCGTGCGGACGTGTATAACCCCATGACCCCGCACCCACTACCAGGGGCAGCGACCGCATGCAGCACGCTGACGTTCGTCTGAGGCTGATTCCCCGCTCGGCGCGCGTCGCGCTGCTGGCCGTCGTCGTCTCCGGCGGCTGCCCAGTGGCGCTCGGCGGCGATTTGTCGCACCTGCGGGCCGAGTTGCATCCGCTGAGGGAGATCAGCGACCCGGCCAACCCGGTGTGGCTCCGCCTTACGCTGTCGAACCCCACGGATGTCGCCATCGACATTCCGCTGCTCTACCGTGGCGGACAGGACGGCGTCGTCGCCCTTCCGCCGGAATTCGCCTTCGGTACGCCGGAGTCGCCGGCGCTGTCGGTCGGCCTTTCCGAACAGCGCATGACCCCGATCGCCGCAGCCAAGCTTACCCCGGCGGAGACCGCGAGTTTCCTGCGGCTGGGCGCGCGCGCGGCCGTGAGCGTCGATATCGACCTGCGCAACTGGCATCGCCAGATCGTTTATGACGGACTGCATCGGGTTACGTGGAAGCCGCGCCCGGAGATCGCCGAGGCGCGCTGCAGCATTCTGATCGAGCGCCGCAAGGACGCGATCATCGTCACCGACTACGGCAAGCTGACGATCGCCTTGCGCTACGATCAGGCCCCGAAGAACGTGGCGAACTTCCTCGAGCTCGCCCGCAGCGGCTACTACGACGGCAAGACGTTCCACCGGCTCGTGCCGGGCTTTGTCGTGCAAGGCGGCTGCCCGAACGGCGACGGCGGCGGTCAGCGGCTCGACGGCCGCACGACGCCTGCTGAGTTCTGCGACGAGCCGGTTGATTTCGGCACGGTCCTGATGGCCCGCAAACCCAGCGACCCGAACTCCGCCAGTTGCCAGTTCTTCCTCGCATTCAACCGTTTGCCGGAGCTCGACGGTCAATACACGATCATCGGCAAAATCAAGGACGAAGAGAGCCGCCGGACGCTGGAGCGCCTGAACACCCTGCCGACCACGACGCGCGATCGCCCGATGCAGTCGCTGATGATCCGCGGCGTGCGATTGGTGAACGCCGACGGCGCAACCAACCTGCCGCCCAGTTCCGCCCCGGCCGCCGCCGCCCCGGTGCGCACACCGCCGTAGCCCCGTGCCATCAACTCGCCGCCAGCAGCGAGCCGATCGCGGCCAGCGGGCGTCGAACCAGCTCGTAGGCGACTCGCACTCCGCCGGTGCCGCCGAAGAACAGCAGCAGCGACATTACGAAACAGTGCATCGTCAGCGCCCAGGCGCAGACCTGCGGCAGCGGTCGCAGCCGCAGCCAGGCGCGGCGGACTCGCGCGAAGAGTCCGACGCCGGTCTCATCGGCGCGTTTCACAAAGTGGACCCAGTGCTGGTTCACGGCCAGCATCGCCCCCATCAGCACGCCCCAGAGCCCCATCTGAAGCCAGGGCACGTGCCACAACCCGCACAGCGCGAAGGTCGCGCACAGATTCAGCGTGACATGCCGCCGGTTACCGCCGAAGGGAATGTAGAGATAGTCGCGGAGCAGCGTCGACAGGCTGATGTGCCATCGCCGCCAGAAGTCGCGCAGGCTGGTCGCCAGCCAGGGCCAGTCAAAATTCTCGACCAGGCGATAACCTAGCAGCCGCGAGAATCCCGCAGCCACGTCGCAGTAGCCGCTGAACTCCAGGTAAAGGGCGTATATCTGGAGATACACCCCGAAATACAGCAGCGCGTAGCTCCCGATGCGCTCCGGAGCCGCGTAGTACGTGCAGTCCGCTCCGTCGCGCCCGATCCCCAGCTCGTGCCACAGCACCGGCACGAAGTAGAACGTCGACATCAGGCACTTGGTCAGCCCCCACGCGATTCGCAGCACCGCCGGAATCACGTTCCCCCAGCCCCGGCGCTCGTGGCAGACGTCGATTTCATCCTGAAAGCGCGGGTAACGCTCGATCGGCCCTTGCATCAACGTCGGCGCGAAGCAACTGAAGCTCAGGAAGCGCAGCAGCGAGCGCCGTTCACGGGGGATCGTGTTCCGCCGCAGTTCCGCGAAGTAGTGCAGCATGCGGACGGTGAAGTACGCCGTGCCGATCAGATGCGGCTGGAAGAACGCCGCCTGGAGCAATTGAAATGGCGCGACCGACTGCGGTCGCGGCGAGAAGGCCCAGAACGGCTCAGAATCCAGGCCGCGCGTACCGAGCGGAAAGACCCACTTCGCATTGTGCCACAGCCAGTCGTTGAAGCGGTCGGAAAGCTCGACGTGCTGCAACGCCCGCGTGATCAGAAACCAGCCGGCGATGATCACGCTGCCGAAGATCACCGGCCACCAGCGCCCCGTCGTCGGCAGCCGGCAGCGCTCCGCAAAATACTCCCCGATGTAGTAAAAGCACACGCACATCAGCAGCCAGGAGGCCGCGTAGTACGCGCCGAACACGCCGGTCAGGAAGGTCAGACACGTCAGAACGATCCCGACGCGCAGGGCGACGCCGCGCAGCACCAGCAGCACGGGCAGAAGCGGAGCGAAGTAGCAGACGAGGAAACGATCGTCGAAGACGCGCTGCAGCCAGAAGTCGCGCCACGCGCCCCAGTCGGCCGTCAGCCACGGCGTCAGTAGAAAGTCGCGGATCGCCGCAAGAGTCTCGACCGCTGCCGGCACGTTTGATCCCGCTGGTGCACGCGACGCGAACTGCGATCAGTCCGCGGGACGCAACAGCGTAGGGGGAAACCGAACCAGCCGCTATCGCGCCGCGTCAGTTCCCCCACCAGCGGCGCTTGCCTTTCGCACCGGCGCCGGCGCCGGCCGCAGCCGGCGCGGCCCCGCGTTCCGCGCGAATGCGGGCCAGCAGCTCCGCGTCGCCCTTGCGATTGCCCGTCAGCCGCCGCAGGACGTGCAGCCGCTCCACTTCTTCCGGATCGAGCTGCGATTCGTCCACGCTGCCGTCCGGCAGCACGCCCGGCGGCAGTTCTTCGGGCGGCGCGGCGTGGGGCTTTGGTCGCGGCGATTTCGTGGCGGGCGGCGGATCGGACTCGAACTGCGATTCCGGTTCGGGCGTCGGCGCAGCCGCCGGGGGCGACGCAATGGGTTCGGCCGCCGGCTGCGGCACGCGTGGCTCAGGCGGCGCTGCCGCGGGGCCGGCGGCTGGCGACGCCGGCGACGGCGCGGCCGCGGCGGGCGACGGCGAAGCGGCCGCGAGCGAGTTCATGGTGGGCGCGGGGGGCATCGGCGGAAACTGCGGCATGGGCTGATTCAGCGCCGAGGCGATGTTCGAGAACGCCTCCTGGAACCGATTGATCGCCGACTCGCGCGCCGTGAGCGCCTGAAGGTGCTCCGCGACCTCGCGCTCCTTCGCGTCCAGCGCATCCGCGCGGGCCGTGATCTCCTGCTCGACCTGCATCAGCGTTTCCTGCTGACTCTCGAGCGTCGCGCTGCGCGCAGCCAACTCGCGCTCGGCCTCCGCCAGGCGCGCGTCGGCCTGCTTCTGAGCCTCCTGCTGCTCGGCCAGGGCGGCGGCCTGCTGGTCGAGTTCGCGGCGGCGGGCGTCGAGCTCGCTCGTGACCTGCTCGTGCAGGGCTTGCTCGTCATTGAGCTCGCTGCGTTCCTTCGCCACCGCGGCGCGGGCCGCCTCCAGCTCGGCCATTTTCGCGCCAAAGCTCTGCTGCTGCTCCTTCAGCGCGGCTTCGGCGGCCTCGATCCGCTGCTCGGCCTCGCGGGCGGCGTTGTGCTGCTGCGCGAGTTCGCGCTCGGCGGCGTCCAGCCGGGCGCGCTCTTCGGCCAGGGCGGACTCGCGTTTCTTCAGTTCGGATTCAACGCTGCCGAGTTCGTCGAGTTGCTGTTCGAGCTGCTTCTCTCGCGCGATCAGCCCCGCTTCGCGCTCCGCTACGCCGGAAAGCTGGGCGCGGAGGGCGCTCTGAACCTCTTCGAGCTGTGAGAATGCCGCCGAGAACTCATCTGCGACCGCGCTGACGCGCTCCTGCAAGCCGCTTAGCGCCGCCGTGTCCGGCGCCGCGACGCGATCCTGAATCGGCGCTTCCCCGGCGCTGGCGGATCCGCGCGACATAGCTCTTCCCCCGCATGCGACGGCGTCCGCTTCCGGCGGCGGAACGCCTCTGCGAACCTGAACAGGCCGACCCGACCGCGCACCGCGTGCGCGAACCGGCTGCTGCGAGTCGACCGCCGAATCGTCCGTATGGAACTATGCGAATCACTCGGCCCGCGCGCGAAACCGGCGCTTTCGCTTTTGATTTGCGGTCGTCATGCGGCCGCAACTATCGGCCGCGCGCCGCCGGCGTGCGCGATGCGCGCCCGGTGCGAGTCAGCAAGACCGGTCTGCGGACGACTTCAGGCGCGAAGCACGGGCAGGGGCGAAAAACGCTCCCCGAGAATTTCGGACGCCGGCGTCTCCAGCCACTGGTCAAGGAGCGCGGCGTAGACCTGCCGAAAATCCACGCGATGCCGTACGTCCCCGTCGTCCAGCGCGCCCAGCACCGGCGGCTCGCCGATGACGCCGCCGCGGCACGCCGGCCCGGCCAGCAGAAGCGGCGCAGCGGCGCCGTGGTCGGTGCCCTGGCTGCCGTTTTCGCTTACACGGCGACCAAACTCGCTGAAAGTCATCAGCAGAACGCGATCCGCGAGGCCGCGGCCGCGCAGGTCCGCAAAGAACGACGCGGTGGATTCCGACAATTCGCGAAGCAGCGGTCCATGCGCCAGGGCCTGCCGCGCGTGCGTGTCGAACCCGCCGAGCGACGTGTAGTAGACCCGCGCGCCGAAGTCCGCCGCGATGAGCTGCGCGATCTGCTTCAGGCGCTGCGCCAGACCATACTCCGCGTAGGCCGCCTGCCGGCCCTCGGGCTGGGCGATCGCCGCAATGCGGGCGGCATTCGCGCAGCTCGACACGGCGGTGCGCCGCACGAAGAGCAGATCGTCCTGCACCGCGGACCGCCCACCCGGCGCCGCCGCTACCGCCTGGAGCGCTCGCTCGATTTCCGCGGCGTTTTCGAGCCGCAGCGCCGCCAGCGAGCGCACCGACGGAATCGGCAACTGCTCGGCGTGCAACGCCAGGGGCAGCGCATCGTCGTCGAGATGCAGCGCGGGCGGCGCGCCCGACTGTCCGCCGACTCGGGACGCCGCGCGACCCAGCCAGCCCTCGCGAGCCTGCTCCGGATCCAGCCGCGCGGTGTGCCAGATGTCCATCGACCGGAAATGCGACCGATCCGGATTCGGATAGCCCACATTCGTTACGACGCCCAGCAGTCCTTCGTCGTAGAGTCGCTTCATGCCGACCATGTCCGGGTGCAGCCCCAGCCCACGATCGAGCTTCAGCACCCGCTCCGCCGCGATCCGCAGCGTCGGCCGCGCCCGATGATACGCATCGTCTTCGTACGGAATGACTGTGTTCAGGCCGTCGTTCCCGCCGGTGAGCTGCACGATGACCAGCACGCGCCCTCCGCGGGCCGGCGTGGCCGCCAGCGCGGTCTGCCGTAGAAACCCCGGCAGCGAAAGGCCGCTGGCAAGCAGGGTTGTGCTCCCCAGGGTCTGCACCAGAAACTCGCGTCGAGTCGGCTTCATGCTCGATTCTCCATTGCGGCGGCCGCGACTGACGCGACCGCATCGCATGTCGCGGCGCCGCGCGGGCGTCCTCGCCTACGTTTGCAGGATCGCGGCCCGCGCTGCCTTGCATGCCGCGGGACGCCCATGGCGGCGCGCTAGGCCATGTGGTATTCCGGGCTGCAGAGCAGCAGCCGCAGCGCCGCCTGGAACAACGAGGCGCCGTCCGCCTCGATGCGCTCCAGTTCGCGCTGCAGGCCCGGCGGCGGCTGGCCGTCGAGCGTCACGTCGGCGCAGAACGCCCGAATCGCACCGGCGTCGCGCAGGTCATACGCGTCGATCAGGCGCTGGGGCGCCAGCCCCAGGTCGCCATCGCCGCGCGTGGCGCGATCGGCGGCGTTCATGCGCACGAGAAGCGTCGCTTCGTTGATCCAGTTGCGGTGGCCGTCCCAACCCTTGACCGACGGCGGCTCCAGCAGTCGCTGCCCCATCTGCGACACCGCCTCGGCCAGCGCCGGACCCGGCGCCCGCATTTCGAGGCTGCGCACAATGCCGATCGCGTACTCCACCGGCGACTTGATGCGCGCCCGCCGCCACTGCGGATCGAAAAATGCCGCACTGCCCAGGACGGCCCGCAGCGTCTCTCCAATGTGGAAGTTCGTCTCGCGCAGCCGCTGGGCCACGGCCTCGATCAATCCGTCCGGCGGCTGCGGGCAGAGGAACTCGCGCAGCAGCTTGAGCGCCAGGAAGCGTGCGCACGCCGGATGTTCGAGCGTCAACCGCAAAACGTCCTCGCCATGAAACCGGCCGCGCCGCCCGAAGACCGTCTTCTCGCCGTCATCATGATCGCTGCGGGAAAAGTGAAACCGGCCGTCGCGCTGCTGCCAGCCCGTAAAGCTCCGCGCCGCCTCGCGGATGTCGCTCTCGCTGTAGTTGCCGACCCCCAGTGCGAACAGTTCGAACAGCTCGCGGGCGAAGTTCTCGTTCGGGCGTCCCTTGATGTTCTCCGCACCGTCCAGCCAGACAATCATGGCCGGATCGCGGGCCATCGCCGCCAGCAGATCGCCGAAGCCGCCGAGCGCATGCTTCTCCAGGGTGCGAAGCTGCTGCGCCATCAGTTGCGTGGAGCGCACCTTCGCGTTGCTCGTGGCGAAGTGATTGTGCCAGAACACGGCGAGGCGTGCCCGGAGCGGGTGTTTTGTCGCCGCTATCCGCAGCAACCACCACTGCCGCAAACCCGCGATGTCCTCACGCTGCGCCAGCCGATCGCCGAGCGCCTCAAGCTCGATGTGTCGCGGAGACTCCGCACCCGCGGCCAGCAGCGCGTCCACCGCTGCCGACGGTCCTGCGGCTAGCGCGGCCCGGACCTCCGATTCGCCGGGACAAAAGCCGGCCCGCCGCAGCAGGTGGCCGATCGCCGGGCGATCCCACGGCGTCGCGGCGCTGGGCTGATACGCCTCCAGACCGCTCATTTGCCGCCCTCCGGCCCGGCCGTCCGCAATTGCAGCTCAAGCGTGGCGGCATACGTGCTCGCGTCGCGCGCGGCGTGCAGACTGAGCTGCTCGCCAAAGGCCGCCAGCGCCAGCAAGGCGTCGATGTCGCGCTCCGCCTCGGCCCGCGGCTTGTCCTGCTCCAGCATCTGGTTGGTGACGAGTTCTTCGTAGTTCTCGCGCAGCAGCGCATGCAGTTCGGGGCCGCGCAGATGGATGCGATCGGGCGGCACGGGGAGCTGCCCCGCGGTCGCGCGACGGTCTTTGGCCGCCACAATCGCGTCGATGATGTCGCGCAGCAGTGTGCGCGAAGTCGCGATGACGTACTGATCCTCAATCAGCGCCACGGCCGGGCTGAAGTTATAGCGAACACTCGCCAACCGCGTAGTGGGGCTGCTGGCGGCGGGCGCGTCGGGCGGGGTCTCCGGTGTGCCGCGCCCCGCCCCCCCACCGTTTCCGTCGGATCGGTCCGGCGACATCTTCTGCCGCATCATCTCCATTTCGTGCGGATCGGCGTACTCGGCGGTGAAGATGCGATAGTCGCGATAGCGGTCCGTGTCGATCATGAACGGCGGGTTGCCTTGTTGCGCCGAGATCAGGCTCAGCGTCGAGACCGCGACCTGCGTGGCGGAATGCAGCCGCCGCTCGAAGCCCACCCCATCCGGAAAACGCAGCGGTGCGATCAGTGCGAAGGCCGGGAGCCTCGGCGTCGGATCGAACGCCGCCGCGCTGAAGTCCTGTCGCGCCGCGATCAGCCGCAACGGTCCCGAGACGATCGGCAGCAGGTCGTCGGCGAAGTCGATTTGCGACATGAGCGTCGTAAGGTTGTTGCTGAACTCCACGGCCTGGGCCGCCGCCGTCAGCGACAGGAGCGCTTCGCGCTCGGAAAACAGCGCCGCCCAGTCGCGCGCGATCGAGATTTCGCCCATGTAACGCGGCAATCCAGTCGCCGTCCAGGTCATTCCCGTCGGCGCTGCCGGGGAGAAACCCCGGTGCGAATCCGGCAGCGGCGTGTCGCTCCGCAGCCGCAGTTCGATTCGCAGCGTTGCGGCGGTCGGCGTCTCCGCCCAGAGCACCGCCTGATCCGCGTGCCGGATCGCGTGCCACCAGCCGCCCAGCACGAAGCCCGCCAGAGGATTGCCGATCTGCGCCGCAGGTATGCGCTCGGGGCCCAGCAACTCCCGAATCGCAGCAAGGTCCACATATCCGGCGATCGCGGCGGTCGGCGGCGCGGCGCGCATCGCGGCCTGATAGGATTCGTCCTCCGCCGCGCCCGGCTGCTTCGCAGAGAACTGCTCGAGACACCGCTCCATCAACTCGCGATCGTTCGTCAGCACGAGCGACGCGCCGAGACGGCAGTGATACAACTCCGGCGCGGCGTGATAGACTCGCACGTCGCCGACCATCCGGGAGCGCGTTTCGTCGGGCTTGCCGTCCTGCTCCAGCCGCGCGATGCGATGCAGCGCGTCGAGCAGCCGATCACGCGCCTTCGCGTCGCGGGCCACGCCGGCGACAATCACGCGCGGCTTGCCGCCGCCCGGACGAATGCCGATCGCCGTTTCGCGCCCGAGCAGCGCCGCCGCGCCGGTCCACGGATCGGTTCCGGCCATCGCCGCCAACCCGTAAAGGCCGATGCGGGCCTGCACCAGACCCGGGTTCGCGTCGATCGCCCGCTGCGCCGGCGAATCTGAGAATCGCAGCGTCTCCAGCAGCGTTCGAAACGCGGCGACCTGCCGGTCGCCGTCGCGGATCACGATCACTGCGGGCAGGCCCGGCGGCAGCAAACTCGCCGCAACCGGTTCATCTGCGCGGGCGGGTACGTCGACGCGGGCGATGATGACGAGCGACAGGAAAATCGCGGCGACGCGGCTGGTACGAGCGCACATGCCTGAGACTCCGAGCGACGATTCGCAGACCGATCGCGGCCGGCGTCCGATGCCGCCGAGCGTCCGCAGGAAGCGAGCACGACCGGCGGACGCAACCCGCCCGCCGACCCATCGTATCGGGTATTCGCCCCACATCCCCGAAGATTCTCACTGGCCTCGAAACCCGGCGCGGATTTACATTCGAGCGGCGCGGCGCCGCGCATCACAGGAGCCAGCCATGCACCCGCAAGACCCCCCAGCCGCCGACCCGACCGTCTCCGCGGGCGATCTGCCGCCGCAGGAGTTCCACGCCGCGCTGCACCGCGTGGCCGACATGATCCACGAATACGTCGCCCATGCCGGTCGCTATCCGGTCGTGCCGGCGATGCAACCCGGCGGCCTGCGGGCGCGGCTGCCGGGCAGTCCGCCTGTGGACGCCGAGCCGCTGGCACGACTGCTGGACGACTATCAGACGCTGATCGAACCCAACAGCACGCACTGGAACCACCCAGGCTTCATGGGCTACTTCGCGATCACCGCGTCCGCCCCGGGCATCCTGGCGGAGGCGCTCGCGGCGGCGCTGAACAACAACAGCATGCTCTGGCGTACCGGCCCGGCACAGACTGAACTGGAGGAGCACGTCTGCGACTGGCTGCGACAGATGCTCGACCTTCCGGCCGTGTTCCGCGGACACATCAACGACACCGCATCGATCGCCTCCATGCTGGCGATCGCCGCGGCCCGGCACCGCGTTGCGCCGCAGGTTCGGCAGACCGGTTTGAGCGGGCTGCCGCCGATGACGGTCTACGCCAGCGAGCAGGCGCACTCTTCGATCGACAAAGGGGTGCTCGCGCTTGGTCTGGGGCTTGATCAACTGCGGAAGGCGCCGGTGGACGAGCAGTTTCGTGTGCGGCCCGACGCGCTGGCGCGGCTGATCGCCGAAGACCGGGCCGCCGGCCGCCGGCCGATCGCGATCGTAGCGACGGCCGGCACGACCTCGACGACCAGCGTCGATCCGCTCCGGCCTCTGGCCGAACTGGCGGAGCGCGAACGGCTCTGGTTCCACGTCGACGCCGCGTACGCAGGCGCGGCGGCGATCTGTCCGGAGTATCGCCGCTTGCTGGACGGTCTGGAGCGGGCCGACTCGATCGTGGTGAATCCGCACAAGTGGCTGTTCGTGCCCTTCGATTGCTCGGTGCTGCTGCTGCGCGATCCGGCCGCAATGAAAGAGGCGTTCTCCATCGTGCCGGACTATCTGAAGACCAGCGACGCCGGCGTCACCAACCTGATGGATTACGGTGTGCAGCTTGGTCGGCGGTTCCGTTCGCTGAAGCTCTGGTTTGTGATCCGGGCGTTCGGCGTCCGCGGGCTGCAACTGCGCATTCGCCAGCAGTGCGACCTGGCGCGGCAGTTCGCGGAGTGGGTTGCGGCCGATCCGCGCTTCGAAGTGGTCGCGCCGGTTCCGTTCAGCACCGTTTGCTTTCGACTGCGCGGCGACGACGAGGCCGCCGACGCCCGCAACGAGAGGCTGCTTTCGGCCGTGAACGCGGTGGGCCCGGTGCTGCTGTCGCCGACGCGGCTGCGCGGCCGCTTCGTGCTGCGGCTGGCGGTCGGAAATCTGCACACGCGCCGCGAGCACGTGCAGATGGCGTGGGAGCTGCTTCAGAAGAACGCCTGAGCGGGCGACGCGACGCCCGCCGCGCGAATCGTGAACGGGGCGCACGGGCCGGAGAGCTTGTGAATCTTATGGGTGGGGCGGGCATTCTGCCCGCCCAAGGGGCTCGCGAACCGCTCACGAAAGTAAATGAAGCCAAAAGTTCACAAGCTCGGAGGTCCATGCTCCCCGTGCGCGGGCGAGGGATTCGCCGGCTCAGTCCGTGGCCGCGTCGCTCGTGTACCGCTCGGTGATGTCGGCCAGCGCCGTCGCGTCCGGAGCCTCGACGGAGTCGCCCGTCGTTTCGAGTCCCCGCAGCGCGCGAATCGCCGGCGACTCGATGTCCACGTCGATGCTCCGCATCGCGATCACGCCGCGGCCGGTGTCGCCGGCGCGGCGCACGCTGCGCGATTTGGCCTCAGCCAGAGCCGCCCGCACCTCGCCAAAGGCTTTCTTGACGCTGGTCAGCGCCGCCTCGGTCGTGCGATGCGCCGCGCGGGCCGAGTTCAGCTCGCACTCGAAGAACTGCCGCTGGTCGATGATCCGCTGCTGTTCGCGCTCCAGTTGCGCGATGCGGGCCTGCAGCGTCTTGCGCTCGACGCGGCCGGCCTGCAGCTTCTCCTCCATCGCTTCCTGCACCCGCGCGAGCTGCCGCACGCGATCCTCGCTGTCGTGCAGCGTCGATTCCATCTGCTGCCGCGCGGCGCGCGTCTCGTCGAGCACCGACTGCGTTTCCTGGAGCTGCCCGCGCAGCGCACCGCACTCCTCTCGGGCGGCCTGCAGCGCCTGCTCCGACTCGTTCAGCCGGCTGCGCGTCAGCTTCAGATCGCTGCGCAGTCCGTCGCGCTCCTTGCGCGTCGCCCAGAGCTCCTCCAGGTCTTTCTGCTGCATCTTCAGCTCGCCCCGCAGGCGGTGCGCCTCCTGCTCGCCGGATGCGACCTGTTCGACGAGCTGCGTGTTGCGGCGATTGGCCTCGGCGATCTCTTCCTGCAGCAGCTTGTTCTCGTCGCGGACGTGCTCCAGCGCGTCCAGCCGCGTCTGAAGCGAAGCCCCGTGCCACTCCAGTTCCTGCGATTTCTGCGTCGCGGCCTGCACGCGCTCGTTGAGCTGCCCGATCTCGCGCTCGCTCCGCAGCCGCAGCTCTTCGTAGCGATCCAGGTGATCTTCGAGCTCGTTGATGACCGACAGCACGTCATCCCGCTCGTCCATCACCGTGTCGTGCAGCGCCCGCGACGTGGTCTCCGGCCCCGTCGCCGCCGCCTTGATCACGCGCGGCGTCGGAGTCGGCGTCGCCGGACGGCGCTCGCCCTCCGCGCCGCCGCGCGTTCCGCCCGCGACGCGGTCGCGCGGCGTCGGCGCTCCGGCGGGGCGCTCGGTCCCGTTGGCGCTGCGCGCCGCAGTCGTGGCGTCCTTACCGCTCGTGTTCTGGGTCTTCGTGTTGCGCTCGTCCATGATTGCCCTTCCGAAGTGCGGCGGCGGTCGCCGACCGTCCCTGCCTGGCCACGCGGTGTCGGCTGCGGTCGCGGCGACCGGCCAGAACGGCGTGGCGTCAGGCAATATCGGCGGGCGCAGGGGGCGCACTTGACCGCGCAATGTTTGCGCGGCGGCAAAGCCGCCCGCCGGGGCTCAGGGCGCCAGCTTGACGGTGAAGGTTTGCTGTGCGGTCATCACGCGGCGGGTGAGGTAGTCGATGAACGTGGCGCGCACCGTAATGTCCGTGTGGCGCGGCCTGCGCCCGCGCGGCCACGGGCACTTCACGGTGTAGTGGTAGGTCATCAGCTTGCCGTACCAGAGCTCCCGGGCTTCTTCGACCGGGATCTCAAACGTCCCGAGCAAGTTCTCGTCCGGCGGATTCGCGAGGTCGTAGAGTTCGACGCGGATGCTGCCGGCCACCTTGAGCGGATCGCCGTCGCGATCGGTGGGTTGCAGGTAGACGGTGACGCCGTCATCGCCCGGGGCCCCATCGTAGTCCTCGCCGCCGGAGAGCGAGCCGATCACCAGCCGCTCGGGATAGACGAGCTTCTCGAGATCGGCCTTGGACAGCCCGCGGGCGGCGTCGATCTGCTGATTCAACTGGCTGATCGTGCTCTGCTGGGCGACGAGTTGGTTGTCCTTCTCCCGCACCACGTCGTTTAGTCGCGAAATCTCGCGCTGCAGTTCGATTTTCGACGTGTCCAGGCACCCCGCCAGGGGCAGCAGAATGCACAACCCCGCCGTCGCGGCGCGGCGTCGCCAGCCGGTGATCTGATCGGTCATGCGCTTCATGCGTCGCACTGTGCCTGCTGCTAAAGGACTCGGTCGCTGCGGATCGCAGCCGCGCGGCGGCGATTTTAGCGCCACGAGGCGGCGGCCGCGAGGGCCGGCGTATCAAACACCGCGACGCCGGGCGTAAGTTGCACCCGGCGTCGCGAGTTGAATCGGCAGTGGACCGAACCCGACCGCTCCCAGTCTAATCCTTGTCATCCGCGGGCGGCGGCGTGGGCGCTGCGGCCTTGGCGGGCATCACGTCGAGAATTCGGTCGGCCAGGCCATACGCCACCGTCTCGTTGGCGTCCATCCAGTTGTTGCGGTCGCAGTCCTTGGTGATCTGTTCGAGGGGTTTGCCCGTGTGTTTGGCCAGCACCTGATAGAGCTGCTTCTGGGTGCGCAGCGTCTCGGCCAGTTCGATTTTCAGGTCCGTCGCCGGGCCGCGGGCGCCGCTCAGCGGCTGGTGGATCATCACCCGCGAGTGCGGCAGCACGTAGCGCTTTCCGGGCGTGCCGGCGGCGCTCAGCACGGCGGCCATGCTCGCGGCCAGGCCGACGACATAGGTCGCGACGGCGCAGGGCACGAACTGCATGGTGTCATAGATGCCCATGCCGCTGTAGACCGAGCCGCCGGGGGAGTTGATGTAGAGGTGGATGTCGGCCTTGGGGTCTTCGTTGGCCAGAAACAGCATCTGGGCGACGACGACGTTGCTGAGCTCGGCGGAGACTTCGTCGCCGAGGAAGACGATGCGGTCCTTGAGCAGTCGCGAGTAAATGTCGTAGGCCCGCTCCGCGCGGCCCTCGCGCTCGACGACGATGGGGATCAACTGCGAGTGTCTCATCGTGACGGGCTCCTGCCTACTTGGCCTTCTTGTCGGCGCGGGTTTCGGTCAACACTTCGTCGATCAGGCCGTAGGCCTTCGCCTCGTGGGCGTCCATGTAGCGGTCGCGTTCGGTGTCCTGCTCGATCAGTTCGGCCGGTTTACCGCTGTGCTTGGCGAGGATCTGGCAAAGCGTGGTCTTGATTTTCAGAATTTCCTCGGCCTGGATGCGCATGTCGGAGGCCTGACCGCCGACCATGCCCCAGGGCTGGTGGATCATCACCTTGGCGTGCGGCAGCGCGAAGCGCTTGCCCTTCGTGCCCGCCGCGAGGATCACCGCGGCGCCGCTGCTGGCCGCGCCGATGCAGTAGGTGGCCACGTCGCACTTGAGGAATTGCATGGTGTCGTAGATCGCCAGCGTGTCGTCGATGTCGCCGCCGGGGCAGTTGATATAGAGGTGGATGTCCTGGTCGCGTTTGACGGACTGCAGATACAGCATGCTCTTGACGACGTGTGAGCAGACCGTGCTGCTGTTGATCGTGATGCGCGGGTCCAGCGGCAGGTCGAGGAAGATGATGCGGTTGTCCAGCAGCATCTCGTTCAGGCCCATCTGCCGCCAGGCCTGGTAGTTGGGACCGCCCTGCGCCCGCGGCCGCTCGATATCGGGCCGGTAGTTCATTGGCTCTCCTTCGCCGGCGGCGCGCGGAGCGCGCGCCGGCCGTAATCCTTTCGGCTACTTCGCTTCCTCGCGCTTCACCTCGACGAATTTTGCCTCGGCCAGCAGGGTGTCGACGCACTTGTCCTGCCGAATCTGCTCGGCGAGCTGCGCCAGCAGCCCCTGCTTCTGCAAGTCGTCGCGAACGCGGTCGAACCGGCGGCCGTAGCGCCGCGCGATGCCCGCGATCTCGGTGTTGACCTCTTCATCGGTCACGCCCAGCTCGAATTTCTGCGCGATCTTGGCGAGGATGAATTCCAGCTTCAGATCGCTGGCCACCTGGGTCTTGGCGCTGGTGCGCAGGTCGTCGATGCGGGCCTCGATGTCGCTCCACGGCACGCCGCGCTTCTGAAGCTCGATGACCTGCCGCATGACCGCGCGATCCGTCTGGCGAGCGGAGAGGTCGGGCGGCACGTCGAGCTGCGTGTTCGTCAGCAGATAGTCGAAAACCTGCTGTTTCTTGGCGCGCTCGATCAGCTCCTCCTTCTGGTGCTCGAGCTCGTGGCGCACGTCCTCGCGCAGCATCTGCTCGGACTCCGCCCCCAGTGCGGCGCAGTACTCCTCCATCGACACCGGCACGAGCCGCTTGACTTCGCGGATGGTGAACTCGAACGAGGCCGGCTTGCCGCGCAGATCGGCCCGCTCGTAGTCGTCGGGGAGCGTGCCTTCGGCCGTGCGCACTTCGCCGGCCTTCGCGCCGCGCAATTTCTCCTCGAGGTCCATCAGCGGCACGCCGTCGAGCCGCGAGGCGCGAACGCCGAGCTGCACGTCGCGCTCGGTCTTCACCTCTACGCCGTCGCAGCTAAGACGTACGTCGGCCATGATCAGATCGTCGCGCTCCGCGGCGCCCTCGGTCAGCGGTTCGTAGCGGCCGCGAATCTTGCGATGCCGCAGAATCTGCTCGTCGACGTCGACGTCCGTGATCTCGATGACCGGCGTCTTGATCTCGATCCCCTTAAGCTCCGGCAGTTCGAAGCTCGGTTTGATCTCCATTTCGCAGGTGTAGCTGAAGTCGCCCGAATCGGGCAGCTTCAGGTGCTCCATGGCCTCGCCGAACTCGACCAGCTTCACGCCGTCGCCGGACTCGACCTGGAACAGCGGGTCGCCGAGCGTTTCCAGTTTCTCGTTCTCCGCCGCCGCGTAGAACGATTGCCCGACGATGGTCGTCTTGAGCGACTCGCGCATCTCCGAGCCGAAGCGCTTCTCGACCAGCGGACGCGGGGCGCGACCCTTGCGGAAGCCGGGCACGACCGCGTCCTGCGCCAGCTCGTCGTAATTGTGCTTGAAGTGGTCGCTGATCACCGTCGCCGGCACCGTGACGCGCATCGACTTGCGCAGCACGCCGATGTCGCGCACTTCGGCCTTGACTTCCTTCTTCAGCGTTTCGAGCAGGCGCTCGGCTTCCTGTTCGGCGCGCTCGCGAAACACCGGGTCATTGAGGGCTTCGGTGAGTCCGGGAATGTCCATTGGGTTCTCCGAAACTGGCAGCGGCTCGACCGGCACGCATTCGTTCCGGCGGAACCGAGTCGATGGGCGAAACGTCGCCGCGCGTCAGACCGCGCCGCCGAAAAGCTGCTGCTGCTGTGGATCGCCGCCGAAAAGCACACTGACCAGCAGCGAAAGAAACGTGCTGAGGAATCGGGTGATTACATCCGCAAAGTTGACCATCTCCAGCGCTTGCAGGAATCCGAACGCGATCGCGCCGCTGGAAAGCAGCAAGGCTCGCTTGCGCAAATTCGTCCACATCTTGAGGCTCCGCACGACGCGGCCCCGCTCCGGGGCCCGCGTCTACTGCTTGATGAGCTCGACGTTGGCCCGCGGCAGAGTCGCCCGCTTGCCATCCTCAAACTCCACTTCGAGCACCCGCACCTTCGTCTCGCTGCTCAGGCGCACCAGCTCCACCGGAAGGGCCACGCACTTGCCGATCTGGCCGAAGAACGGGTCGCGAATGGCGCGAATCGGCGTGCCGACCTGCAACACACTGCTCATCTCGTCATCGTCGGCACGCGCCGCCCCGGCGTCGCTCAGCGGGATGATCACTTCCGGCCGAATCACGCCGGCGCGAATCTGCGTCGCCCCATTGATGCTCGCGAGCAGACCCTGGCGCTTGCGCAGCAGCTCGAAGGTGGCCTGAGCCATGCGGATGCGGCCAAAGCCTTCCGTAATGACGATCGTCACGCCGATCGTCTCCTCGCCGGTGATCGCGACGCCCAGCTCGTAGCCGAGAAAATTGCGAAGGTCGGCGTCGTTCAACCCGCCGGCGACGATGCCGCGCACGCCGACCTGGACCGCCTTCTTCACCGCGTCGGCGGTTACGAGACTGCCGCCGACGATGATCTTGTCCTTGTGCTCCGGCCGGATCGCGCCGGCTTCCAGCACCTCGTCCGGCGAGCGCGCCACGACCTCGAGAATGCCGCTGGTCTCGCCGCCCACGCCGAAAATGCCCTGAATGAACGTGCCGGTCACTTCCACCGTCGCCGACTCCTCCGGGTGGGTCTCGACGATGACTCCGGCGACATAGGCGATTTTCTGAAGCGCTGTCGGCTTTCCGCGGATGATCACTTGCCCCGACACGCTGGACACGGACTCGATCGTGCCGTCGATCGGCGAGCGCACTTCGCTCTTGAACATGCCGAAGAAGCCCTTGGTCCGTGCAAACGGCTCATCGGCCGCGACACGGTCCCCGACTTTCTTGAGCATTACCTCCGCCAGCTCCTCCGGCGAGACGCTCAGTTTGCCGACCACGTTGATGGGCTTTACATCTCCCGGCAGCTCGGTCTGCGCCACAACGTCTTCGGCCTTGACGCGTTGCCCGACCTGCACCAGCACCCGGCCCTTCAGCGGAAGCCGCCGAACCCGCCGGACGACGGTGTTCTCCGCGACTGAAAGGCCCGGCGTATACGCATAACCCATTGCAGAATCCGTTGTTACAAGCAGGGTGCAGCGAGCGCGCCAGCCGCGCTGAGCGGCTGCGGACGCGATCACGCCCAAACGGATACGTTACGCGACCGCGCCGCGGTGTCAACCACCACGGACCGCGCGGCCCGCGTCACGCCCGCACGCGGGCAACGTATCGCCGGCGACGAGCAGCGCAGCGCCGCGGCCTGCCGGGCGCACACACAGACTGCAGCGACAAGCGGTTCCGCACGCGCTGGTAGTTTGCAATCTGCCGCCTGAGGCACGGCGGTCCGCTGCTAGTACAGCAATCGCAGCCCGCCCCAGCGGAAGACGAAAAAGAACAGGTAGACAGCCGCGGCAATCAGCGCCAACGGCAGTGCGGCCAGGCCGCCCAGGAGATTCGGTGTGGTTTCCATGACTTCGACTCCTTTCGAAAGGTGACGCTGGCCGTCACCCGGCACCCCAAGTCGGCCGAGTGCCGACGTGGAAGGTGCTTCCGCTCAGGTGCAGCGCGGGGCGCCGCTCCGCGCTTCGCGGATGGGCGCCCCATCGATGCTCTCGATCGCCGCAACGCCGGCTAGTCGTCGCTGCCGCCGTTGAAGAAGAACCGCCAAAAGAAGTAGATCACCGCGGCGAGCACGCCCAGACCGACGACTCCCAGGCCGCCGATCGCACTCAGAATGTTGTTCGTCTCGTTCACGTACGTCCTCTCGAAATGATGACTCCGGACCGATGCACCCGCGCCAATGCGAAACATGCGGTCCACGCGTTGCCGCGTAAGCGGAGTATTGGCCATGCGGTCGGTCGTGTCAAGAATCGGTCAACGCCGCGGTCCACTCCTGATTCAGCAGGCGCCCGCGCGGTCCGCTGGCGGCCGTGACGCCGCAGCGCTCACCGTACAAAAACGCTGAAAGCGCCGCCCGCATTGCGCTCCGGGCTATACTCGATGGTGTTGACGCGATCCGCCGCACCGCGGCCGACCGCGCGTCGTAGCGCGCTCCACGGAGCCCGACGATGGTCGAACGTTCCTCATCGCCGCGCGCCCGGACGGCGATTGTATTCGACGGCGAGTGCGCCTTTTGCCGCCGACAGATCGCCTGGATTACGCGGCGCGATCGCGCGGGGGCGTTCGAGTTCGTGCCGCGCAGCACCGCAGACTTGCTCCAACGCTTCCCCATGCTGGCGTCGGCCGATCTCTCCACGGGCATGCGGGCCGTGCTCCCGGACGGCCGCGTCGCGGTCGGCGCCGACGCAGTGTACGTCGTCGCCCGGCGGTTACGCGGCTGGCGCTGGCTGGCGCTGCTCTACCGCGTCCCGGTGTTGCACTGGCTGTGCCGCCGGGCGTATGGGTGGATCGCCGCAAATCGCTATCGCCTCGGCCCCCGGTGTGCAGAGGCCTGCGCGCCGGCCGCACCGGCGACCCGCGAGGGGGCTTCTCGATAGCCGGCAGCGGCTAGTGCGCGACGGGGCACGCCTGGCGGCCGACCGGCGGCGTGGGCAGGCGGCTGCCGTAGACGTCGTGTCGGGGCCGCTTCGAGAGAATCTGCGACTTGCCCCAGTCAGCGACCTTGGCGAACTGCTCGGACTGGACGAACGCGTCGAAATTGCGCTGTTCGGTCCACTGCGAGACGATCAGATACGCTCGCGGATCGGTGACCGCGCGGTACAACTGAGTGTGCTCGTGCCCCGGCAGGGTCTGCATCAACTCGAGCACCTTCGCGAACATCGATTCGAACGCGGCTTCCTTGCCTTCGATCACGTCGTAGTTCATTCCGACCGTCACCATGCGTTGCTCCCTTTCGGCGGCGCTCGCATGACAATCGCTCGCGCTGGGCCGCCGCTGCTGCTCTGATAATCGGTACCGAGGCGGATTCGGCCGCACGGAAACACAGGATACGTGAAAAATACTGATCCCGTCGCGCTGCGGGTTGCCGCAACGGCGGGCGAATTGCAGAATTCCGTTGTCGGGATTCTGCGCCGAGCGCTCCCGGCCCGCGCCCCCGCAGTCCTCCCGGACCGGCCGGCGCACACGACAGGCATTCGCGCACGCTTGCTGGGCGGGGGATTTCATGAATCGAGTCGTAGAGATCGCCGACCTGGCGGTTTCCAGCGAGCCGGGCGAGCGGCTGGTTACCTACTCGCTGGGTTCGTGCATCGGCGTGAGCATCTGGGATCCGGTCAGCCGCATCGGCGGCCTGCTTCACTTCATGTTGCCGGATTCGCGGGTGGCCCCTGAGAAAGCCCATGCCATGCCGGCGATGTTCTGCGACACCGGCGTGACAAGGATGTTCTTCAGCGCCTATGAACTCGGCGCGGCCAAACGGCGGCTTGTCGTGCGCGTCGCCGGCGGCTCGCAGCTTCTGGACACGCCGGACCCGCTGAGCGTCGGCAAGCGCAACTACCTGGCGCTGCGCAAGCTGTTCTGGAAGAACGGGGTGGTGATCGAAGGCGAAGACGTCGGCGGAACCACCAGCCGCACGATGCTGATGGAGCTGGGAACGGGACGCGTCACGATCCGGACGCGGGACGGCGAGGTGAGCCTGTGACGGTATGCTCGCTCGATCACGTACTGGAGGCGATCGACACGCTTCCGCGCCTGCCGCAGACCACGTTGAAGCTGGTGCAGGTGGTCAACAATCCGCGCAGCACGATCCGCCAGATCGTGGAGCTCATCCGCTACGATCAGACTATCACCGCCGAGCTGCTCAAATTGTGCAACTCCGCATATGTCGGACTGGTTCGCAAGATTACCTCCCTCGACGACGCGGTGCGCTACCTGGGCACCAGCAAAGTGCTGCAATTGCTGGTGACGGCGCACAGTCGCGCGCTGCTCGCGCGGCCGCAGCAGGGCTATGGCCTGGAGCCCGGCATGCTCTGGCGGCACTCCGTCGCGGTGGCGTTGTGCAGCCAGATCGTGGCCAGGAGGCGCTCCCACACGGCCACTGCGACGGTGTTCACCGCGGGCCTGCTGCACGACCTGGGGAAGGTGCTGCTGAACGAATACGTCGGCCGCGAGTACAAGGAAATCGCGGCCTGCGTACGCGAGAGTAAAGTGTCGTTCTGCGATGCGGAACGGCAGGTGCTGGGCCTGACTCACGCCGACGTGGGCGCCGCCGTGGCCGAGCGCTGGGGCCTGGGCGACGTACTGGTCAAATGCATCCGCGCGCACCACGAGCCCGACGCGCTGGATGCGCCGCTGGCTGCCGTGGATTTCGTCCACATCGCCGACGCGATCACGATGTCGCTGGGCATCGGCTGCGGCGTCGACGGGCTCCAGTACAACGTCAGCACCGCCGTATTGGAACGGAATGGAATGGAAGCCGCGGAGATCGATGAGATCGGGGTCGAGACGATCAGCGAGCTTCGCAACGTCGAGGCGCTCTTTTCCGACGGCGCCTGACCGTCGGCGGCGCCCCGCGACGCACCACCGCTGCGGAACCGGGTTCGCGTTTCGTTTGGCATGATGTCGATTACTGGTGTCATTTCGGAAACACCAGAATATTTCCCTGCTCTATTGACACGCGCGGCGATCGCACTAGTATCCCCACTCCGGCCGGCTGAAGCGGTCACCGGCCATCCCCCACTCTTCGTTCAGCTCCGATAGCTTGGAGGTTCCTACATGCCCAGAGGTGTTCCCCGCAATGGCCGTAGACGAATGGGGCGTCCGGCCGGTCCGATCGGGGGCAGTGTGGTTGGCAGTCTGACTGTGGCGATGAACGAGTTGGTCGCGCAGCGCGCTGCGCTCGATGCGCAGATCGCGTCGCTGCAAGGCATGATTTCCACGATGGGCGGCGTAGCGCCGGCCGGGCCT
>CAZVWB010000061.1:3290-22465 GCA_964631045.1 uncultured Planctomycetales bacterium | reverse complement strand
ACCCACGCATCGTTGTCGAGGCCGCTGATGCAATCGCCGCCCAGCGCCACGCCGGAGGCGTGAATCGCCGTGGCGAAACTGATCGGATAGCCCGGCAGCACGCCGACGTCCAGCGGGCCGCCCGCGTTCCACCGAACCGCGTGCACGAATCCGTCAGCGCTCGTGTTGCTGTTTCCGGCGACGAATGTCCCATCGTAAGACGCCGCGCGGGCGAGCGCCTGGTTCCCGCCCGGAAGCGGCGCCAACGCGACGATCCCGTCGGCCTGCGTCCAGCGAATCGCGCCGGTAGACCCGATTCCCGCCGAGTACCCCACCACCGTTGAGCCGTCTCCGCTGATCCCCAGCGTCGCGATCGGAAAGAAGTTGCTGCCGATGTTCTGGGGACCGCCGGCGGTCGTCCACTTGAAGATGTGGTAGCCAGTGAAGTTGTCGAATCGATCGCCGGAAAGCGCGGTTCCATCTGCGCTGACGCCCGTAGCCCTCGATGTCGCGCCGGGTACTCCCAGATCCGCAAGCGGGTTGTTGAGCAGCACGCGAAATGCGCGCTCGCCGTTGGTCGAGTTGCCAAATCCGACGATCCACGTGCCGTCGGCGCTCACCCCCCGCGCTTCCGACCAAGTGCCGCCGGGCATGACGCCCAGATTCTGCATGCCGGCGAGCGTCCAGTGAAACGCGCGGTCTCCGCCGGGCGAAGTGCTGAAGCCGACGACCGCCGATCCATCGGCGCTGACGCCGTAGGCGTACGAAGCGTCTACGTTACCGCCGTCGGGGCCGAGTGATCCGAGACTGGTGATGGTTTGTGCGAATGCGGCGGGCGCGGCCAGCAGGCCGAGCGCAGCGCAGCCGAGCCGCGTGATCGGGTGGGCAAGCAACACTCCGCGGAAACGGGCACGTCGCGGCGCACAAGTCGTCGATTGAGTTGCGTTCATGAGGTTGCCTCGAAGCCGTTTCGGCCCGCGCGCGGCGGGCGAACGCGGCGGCTACGGACACTCGGCGAACAGGCACTGCAAAAACGCGTCGATGTCGAAGAAATCGACCGTGCCGTCGTGGTTGCAGTCCGCGTTGAGCGGATGCACATCCGGATACGCCTCGGCATAGGCGGTCGGGTTGAACAGCGCCAGCAGGAACGGGTCGATGTCGAAGAAGTCGACGTCGTTGTCGCCGTTGATGTCGGCGGTGTCGCACGACGACCAGATCTTCAGCCCGGCCGGATCAGTCGGAACCGCCGCACAGCCGTTGGTCACCACGCAGCGATAGCGAACGCCGTGCTGCGCATCGCTGAGTGTGCGGCCGTTGGGCGTGTCCGCGGCGATCGTCAGCACGCCCGTGTTCGCGCCGCTGACGATGCCGCCGGAGCCGGCGACGTTGCCGTCCCAGACGGTAGTCGTGCCGTCGGGCAACGGCACGAACACGTTCGGCGCGGCTTCGCGCTGCCACTGGAAGTAGAACGGCGCATCGGTGCTGAAGTTGAGCTGCGTGAACGTGAAGCCCGCCGACCCGTCCGGGCACGCGTCGGTGTTCACGGGTTGGAAGATGATGTTGGCGCCCATCGAGTTGACGCTGAAGAGCGCCGGCAGCGAGTTGCGGATCGCGCAGCCCGCGGTGATCTGCGCGCGGTAGTAGCCGGCCACGTCTGTGTTGCAGCTTGAAAACGTGAGCACATAGGAGTTCGCGCCCGAGATGTTCGTGCCGAACCCGGTCGTGCCGTCGACGACGTTCACCCAATTCGTGCCGTCGAACCGCTGCCACTGAACCGAGGGCAAATGGAAGCTCGGGCCGTACGCCGTCACCGCGAGCGACGCCGTGCCGTCCTGGCAAGTGGAGTTGCTCGCCGGGTGCTCGGTGATCCACGGTCCGCAGATCGGCGGCAGCCCGCGGGCGACGAAGCCGCGAATCTGCCCCTGATAGGTGCCGGTGCCGACCAGGGCGGTTCCGTCGGCGCTGATGGCCGTGCAGCTATGGAAGGCCGACCAGCCGGTCAGGTTCACGCCCTCGCTCGCAAGATAGTTGGCCAGCGGCGTCATGCCGCGCGGCTCGGTCCAGATCCAGGCGTCGTCGGCCAGTCCCGACACGCATTCGCCGGCCAGCGCCAGGCCGCTGGCGTGGATCGCGGTGGCCTGGGACGACGAGTAGCCGGGCAGAACGCCGATGTCCTGCGGCGTCCCGGCGTACCAGCGGACCGCATGGACCAGGTTGTCCGCGGTGGTGTTGCTGTCGCCGCAGATGAAACTGCCGTCATAGGAGGCCCCGCGGGCGAAAGACCGGTTGCCGCCGGTAAGCGGGGCGAGGCCGACCATGCCGCCGGCGGGTGTCCATTGGATGGCGGCGTCGGTCAGGATTCCCGACGAATATCCGACGACGGTGCCGCCGTCGCCGCTGATCCCGATCGCGCCGATGCCCAGAAAACTGCTGCCGATGCCCTGCACCCCGCCGGTGGTGGTCCACCGAAAGATGAAACTGCCGGCGAAGGTAAAACCGCCGCCCGCGACGGCCGAGCCGTCGGCGCTGACCGCGTTTGCGGCCGAGAACAAACCCCCTGCGCCGAGGTCGGTCAGCGGGTTGTTGAGCAGCGCGCGGAAGGCGCGATCGCCGCTGGGGGTGCTTCCGAAGCCAACGATCCACAGGCCATCGGCGCTGACGCCGGTAGCGTACGAGTACGTCCCGCCGGGCAGCACACCCAGGTTCTGCATGCCTGCCGGGGTCCAGTAGAACGCCCGGTCGCCCGCGGGCGTGGTCGTTCGCCCGACAACCGCGTTGCCGTCGAAGTTCACGCCGAAGGCGTACGAGGCATCGATGTTATTCGCATCCGGCCCCAGCGAGCCGACGCTGGTGATGGTCTGGGCGCTCGCGGCCGTCGCGAAGCAGATCGCAGCGAGCAGGGCCGTCGGCCGTATGCGCGCCGGTTGCGGTGCATTCTGCGGTGTTGATCGATTGACGTTCATCGCTCTATCCATGTTTCTTGTATGGCGGTCGGAATTGCGACAACCCCTCTTCGACCGGTCGGCCGAAGAGGGGTGGCGGACGAATCATCCACGGGCAGCCGGCTGCGCCGTCCGCGAGGCGCAGGCCGCTCCTACGGGCAAACGCTGAACAGGCAAGCCAGGAATGCGTCGATGTCGAAGAAATCGACGACGCCGTCGTTGTTGCAGTCGGCGTTGCTGCGCGGGCAGCTCGGATTCTGATGGGCGTAGCCGCTGGGATCGAACAGCGCCAGCAGGAAACCGTCGATGTCGAAGAAGTCGACCACGCCGTCGCAGTTCAGATCGCCGCGGAGAAGCTGCGAGACCTGAACGGCGTTGATCAGTTCTTGCGTGGCGCCGATGGTGGCGACCTCCATCTGGCGCAGGCGGCCGAAACTCGAGGTCGGGTTGATCGGCTCGAGTCGTGCGTAGGCGACGCCGGGCACGGCGACCCCGCCGGGCAGCACGAAGTCCATGTACTCCTCGCAGCCGTCGAACTGCCAGACCGGGTTCGAACTGGTTCCGACATTAATCCACTTTTCGCGGCCGTTCGGGCAGCGGCCGGTGAAGATCGGGCGCGGGCCCCCGTTGATGATCTCGGTGCCGCCGGGGGGACCGACCACTACACCGCCGGGGCCGTACAGCGTGATGCGATAGCTGAACGCCCCGATTTCGGAGAAGTCGGCGTCCAGGGCGCACTCGTCGGTCAGTTCATCAAGGATTTCGCGAGACATCTGCACGGAAGTGCCGCCGTCGTCATACGCCTTCAGAACGGTGACGTGGCCGCGGCAGCAGGCCGCGCGGTGCACTTCCATATCCGCGCCGCCGGCGGTGGGGCCGAGGTCGATCGTCACGCCGTCCTGGCCGCTGCTGCCGATGTTGGCCACGTGCAGTGCGGCGGTCTCCGGGGTGCAGCCGATCGGGCTGTTGCACTGTTCGCTCAGTTGTGCCTGGCCGTTGCCCCAGCAGTCCAGGCCAAAGGTGCCGAGGCTCGCGTCGAGCGTGATCAACTCCGGCAGGTTCGAACCGGTGATCTCCAGCGCCTCGATGCCGCCGAGGTCGCCCGGCGCATACGGCGGGATCGGGCTGACAACGCGGGCGTAAGGATATGGATCGCCGCGCAGATTGCGCCCATAGCCGCAGCCCCAGACCACCCAGCCGCCGCTGGTGACCCAGCGGGTGGGCTGCAGCGGCGGCGGGCAGTTCTCCGGAGGAATCCAGTTGAACAGCGGACCGGGGTGAATGGTGTCGGAGACGACCGTTCCGTCGCTGGCGTATTCGATGGCCCGCACGGCCGTCGCGCCGATGTCGGTGTAATCAACAGAGGTCGATACCAGCCCGCCGGGAACGCCGGTCATGACGACTCGGCCTTTGATGGTGCCGTCCCACCCGCGGATCTTGATCTTGATCTCGCCGCCGCCCGCCACGGCCAGCCCGGAGACATCCACGCCGGCGCCGCCGCCGGAGTAGCTGTTCAGCAGGATATCCACGCCGTCTTCGCCGCTGCTGCCGAGGCAGCAGTAGCGAACGCGGCGCTCGTCGAGAGGAGTCACGTCGGTGACATCGCCGAGCGGCACGTGGATCAGGCCGCTGTTGTATATCTGCGCCAGTGCGTTGTTCGCACACAGGAGCGCCGTTAGCGAGATGAGCAGACTGTTTCGCGTTTTCATCGAACATACCCTTTCGGGACACACGGTTGCCGCTTCAACCGTGCATCCGCATTCAGGGCGGGGAATCTCCATGATCGCGCGGACAATTGTTAAGAGTTTTCATAAACCTTGTGATGGAGAGTGGTTATGTGCGAAAAACGCGACTTGCGGGTGGCTGCGGCGAGCGCGCTCCGCAGGTGCCGCGCCTCCGGGGTCTCGCGTCGGCTGGGAGCGCGCTGGCCTACCGCGCGTCGCCGCCGACGTAACCGAGGTTCTGAAGCTCGCGGAGTTGCTCGGCGTCGAGCGAGCGCTGGTCGGTCGCGCCGACCTGGTAGCGCGGATTCTCGCGGCGGAAGGCGATCAGGCGGCCAATCAGCCGGCGGGCGACCTCGGGCTGCTCGTCGATCACGTTCCGCTGCTCGCCCGGGTCGGCGTGCAGGTCGAATAATGCGAAGCGGCTGGTCAGCCGTCCGGACTGGCTCGGGAGCGGGCGGGAGTTGAAGAGCAGCTTCCAACGACCGGCTTCCTTGACGGACCATTCGATGATGCCGCCGCCGGCGTAGTTGTAGTTCGAAGAGACGATCAGCGCCGCGGCGGTGCGGCGGGCCAACTCATCCGGGTTGGGAGAGCGCTCCAGAAGCGGCGCGAGGCTCACGCCGCTGAGCGGATACGGCGGCGGCAGCTCGAAGAGATCGAGGATTGTCGGCATGACGTCCATGAGCTGGGCGGGCGCGGCGATCCGTCCGCGGGCCGCTACCTTCGGCCCGGCGACGATTAGCGGTACGCGCAGCGCCTCGCCGAACAGGTTTTTTCCGTGCTCCCAGGCGCCGTGCTGCAGGAACTCCTCCCCGTGATCGGCGACCACCACGATGGTCAGTCGCTCGCGCAGGCCGGCGGCCGCGACGGCGTCGACGAAAGCGCCGAAGCGCGCATCCGCGTAGCGAATCTCCTCGTCATACAGGCCGATGACGTGCCGCACGTCGCGCTCTTCGCGGGCCTGCTGAAATCCGCGGCGCGGATCATAGGTACCGTCGATCTGTCCCGTGTATCCGGTCGTGAACACGCCCGCGTAGCCCGGCCGCGGCGTGTAGGGTGCGTGCGGCTCGGCGGTGTGAATGTAGAGGAACGCGGGCCGATCGCGACGATTGGATAGCCAGTTCAAGACGTCTTCGATGGGGACGGTGCGATCGCCATCACCCGCCCAGTAGTAGCCGATGCGGTCGAAGAAGCTCTCGAAACCCTGATCCATCGCCTGTCGCGGGCCGGCGTTGACGTTCGTGCAGAAAGACGCGGTTGCGAAGCCTGCGGCGCGCAGCGCGTCCGCGAGCGACACGAGCTGCAGCGGCGCCGTGGCCGACGGGCCGTCGACGCCGTGACGTTCGCTGGGCAGCGAGAGCAGCAGGTTCGGCACCGACTCGATCGTCCGCGAGGCATTGGCGAACGCGTCCGCGAACCACGCGCCCTCGGCCGCGAGCGCGTCCAGCCGCGGCGTCGTCGGCCGCGCGTAGCCGTAGAGGCTCATGTGCGTCGCGCCCAGCGTGTCGATCAGATACAGCACGACCAGCGGCGGCTTAGCCATCGGTGTGTAGATCGTCGGGGCGCTCAGCAGCGCGACGGCGTCCGTCGCCGCGGCGCTGGCGCGCAGAACCACGTCGACGCGCTGGCCGGCGTATTGCTCAAGCGCTGCCGAAACGTCCGCCCACGCACCGCTCGCCGCTGAAACGCGCTGTTCGAGTACGACCGTGTCGCTTCCGCCGTGAGAGACGATCAACTCGATGCGGGCGGCATCGCCGCCGGTGGCCGTCAACTCGGCCGTGGTGGGGCGACTCTCCGGACTGTCCGATGGCGACTCAGACCGCAACGCGCCGCTGCGGGCCGCGACGGCCCCCAACCCGGCGTGGAAGCGCGCGCCGGCGGGTATCTCCACGCCGCTGAACCGCACCTCGGCGGGGCAGTGCAGGTAGAGCGCCGTGCGACCCTCGCGATTCAGCGCCACGCGGCGAACGCCGACCGGGCGAGTAAACGCCCGCTCGCGCGGCAGGAGCCGCAGCGAACGGACCTGCACCGGGCGACCGGTCGGCGGGGTTTGCACGAGCAGATCGAGCTTTTCGAGCGTGCCGGAGAATTCGGCGAAACCATCCGCGGCGATCGTCAGATTCCAGAACTTCTCGTTGTCCGGCAGCGGAACGCGCACGCGGCCGGCGCGCGACCACGCCAGGTCGAAGTGCCGCCCGGCGGGAACGAGCAGTTCGATCGCGATCGCGCCGATCTCGTCGCACGGTGCGGAGAAGCCGCGCATCTCGATCACGATCCCCGCGTTTTCGACATCGACCCGCGGCCGAAAGTGTGGATTGGGTTGGTCGGATTGAAACGGTCCGATCGACGCGAGCGCCGCAGTCTCCCCGGCCGGAGGCTTCCACTCGCATTTGACCTGCGCACGCCAAAGCTGGTCCTCGAGGTGCACGGTCGGCGTGATGGGCGGCGGGAGCTGCGGGTCGGCCGGCGGCGCGACGGGATCGGGCGCGGTGCGAAGCGCCGCCTCGGCCCAGTCGAGCAGCTCCGGAAGCGCCTGCGGTGCGTGGGCCAGCGGGTCAATGGGTGCGGGGCTCGTGCCGCCGCCGCCCGACCCGCCCCGTTCGCAAGCGCCAAGCAGCGCGAGCGCTGCGAGCGCAACCACGCTCAGCGGGGCGCGGCGGAGATCGGCGCAGCGGCGGCTACGCACCGTCGCCGCCCTGGAGACGCGCATCGATCAGCGCCCCGACCAGCTTGGGATCGGCGCGGCCGCCGGAGAGCTTCATCACCTGTCCGGTGAGAAAACCGCGCGCGGCCTGGCGTTTCTTCGGGTTGCTCAGCGCGTCCTGTACGGCCTGTTCGTTGGCGGCGAGCGCAGCCGCGACCCACTCCGCGATCTGTACGCCGTCGCGGCTCTGCAGCAGGCCGAGCCGCTCGGCGATCTCACGCGGCGCTGAGAAGCGCCGCGCCCCATGCGGGTTGGTCGAACTCGCGGCGCCGGCGCTGTCGGCTGCGTCGCCGCGTTCCAGCATCATCGCGTCCGCGATCTGCGCCGCCGCCGTCGCATTAACTTGTCCGCCGCTGACGAGCGAGGCGACCTGCGCCAGGTCCGCGGCCGCGACGTTCAGACCGGCGATGGTCGTTTGGCGCTCGTTGGCGCAGCGGGCCCAGAAGCCCAGGAAGTGCTTTCCGAGCGTCACTTTGTCGCCGCCGGCGTCGGCGGCGGCGTCCAGCAGCTCGGCGGTGGCGCGGTCGTCCACCAGCGCCGCCGCATCGCGCGGGGCGAGCTTGTACTCGCAGGCGAAACGCTCGGCGCGAGGGATCGGCATCTCCGGCATGTGCTCGCGCAGGGCGGCGACGCGGGCCGGGTCGATCTCCAGCGGCAGCAGATCAGGATCGGGGAAGTAGCGGTAGTCGTCGGCCTCCTCCTTCTCGCGCTGCGCGACCGTGATCTCGCGCACGTCGTCCCAGCCGCGGTTGGACTTGTTGCCGGGCTGCGCGGTGCGGCCGTCCTGCCGCCAGGCGTCGAGCTGCCGGCGAATCTCGTAGTCGATGGCCAGCTCGACCGAGCGGAAGCTGTTGAGGTTCTTCACTTCGGCGATCGGCGTGCGATACTCCTGCCCGTCGCGCGCGATCCGCAGATTGACGTTGGGCTCGAAGCGCATCTGGCCGTGTTGCATGTTGGCATGGCTGACGCCGAGGTAGCGCACCAGCCGCTGCAACTGCACGGCGAACTCGCGGGCCTCGATCGCCGAGCGCAGGTCGGGCTCGGTGACGATCTCCAGCAGCGGCGCGCCCGCGCGGTTCAGGTCGATCACCGAGCAACCCGCGAAGTCGTGCACGTTCTTGCCGGCGTCCTCCTCCAGATGCGCGCGGCGGATGCGAATCTTGCGGATGTGGTGGTCGAACGGCACTTCCATGTAGCCGTCGGTCGCGAGCGGCTGGTCGTATTGCGATATCTGGTAGTTCTTCGGCAGGTCGGGGTAGAAGTAGCTCTTGCGGTCCCACTTCGTGATCGTCGCCACGCGGCAGTTCAGCGCCAGCGCCGTCAGCAGTCCGAGCTCGACCGCCTGCGCGCTGGCCACCGGCAGCGCGCCGGGCAGGCCGAGACAGACGGGGCAGACCCGGCTGTTGGGCGGCGCGCCCGCCTCCAGCGGGCAGCCGCAGAACATCTTGGTGCGCGTCGCCAACTGCACGTGGACTTCGAGGCCGACGATCGGCTCGACGCGCAGGCCGTCCAACTCCGTCATTCCCATACCTCAGCGACGCCCGCCCGGCCGAACCACGCCTGCCGCGCGGCCTCGTGAAAGCCGCAACGGGTCAATACGCCCCGAGCCGGGGCGTTGTCGGAGAACGCCGCGGCTACGATCGGCCGCAGCATCCAGCGCCGCGCCTGCATGATAGCGAAGTCGATCAGCGCCGTCGCCACGCCCCGCCGGCGCTCGTCCGGCAGGGTGAAAACATCACAGACGCGACCCATGTCGCCGACCTGAAAAAGCGCCGCCATCCCCGCCGGGCGATTGTCGCGCATCGCGACATACGCGTCGTAGCTCGCGGAATCGAGCCGATCGCGCTGGGCGCGGATTTGTGCGTCGACATCCGCGCCAGCGCTCGACTCCGCACCGAGCGCCGCCGCGGCCGCTCCGGCTCGTGCGGTCAGCAGCGCCAGGTGCGCGCGCGGCATCGCCCGCGCGGGAAGGATGCGCAGCGTCGCGGCGCGCGGCGGCGCGGTGCGGCCCGCGTCGCACCAGTACACGCTTCGCTCGCGCGCGAGGAAACCCGCAGCGGCGACCGCGGCGATCAGGGCGGCGTCGGCATGTGCGTCGCCGGGCAACAGCGCCGCGCACCGCGCCCCGCGGGCGGCGAAGTCCGCCAACAGGTTGCTCAGCGTCGTGTGCGGCGGCGAGCGCTGCACCTCGGCCGCGTGATTAAACGAGGATTGCGGATCGCCATCGCGGATGAACGCATCGCCCCACGCAAACGACTCGCGCTGCGTCACCAGCTCGGCGTAGAAGCGGTCGGAACGGCGGAGTGCAGCCAGCGCGCCGGCTTCGAGGCTCATGCGGACATTCTACGGGCGGCCCGATCACGGCGAGCCGATCGGCCGCAAGCCGAGGGGGGCGCTACGGGCGCGGGCCGCCGGCGATTTGAATGGTGTTCTTCCCCGCCCGCTTGGCCGCCAGCAGCGCCGCATCGGCCGCGCGCAGTAGCGCGGTCCGGTCCGCGCCGTCCCACGGAAACGTGGCCAGGCCGCCGCTGATGGTTACGGGGCCGGGGGCCGCCGGACCCAGGCAGTGGAAACTATGCTCGCGGATCGCAGCACAGAAGCGCTCGGCGATGCCGGCGGGGTCGCTGGGGTGCTGCGAGCCGGGGACGCGCGGCTTCTCCGAATCCCAGAAGACGACGGCGAACTCGTCGCCGCCGTAGCGGGCCACGACGTCCGCTTCGCGCGAGCAGCGCTTCAGCAGGAGGCCGAACTCGCGGATCAGCGCGTCGCCGGTCTCGTGTCCGAAGCGGTCGTTGTAGGCCTTGAAGCCGTCGATGTCGAAGAGCAACACCGTCACGCGCAGCCGTTCGGTCGCGGCACGCAGCAGCAGTTCGTCGAGCGTGCGATCGAAGTAGCGGCGGTTGTGCAGCCCGCTCAGATCGTCCGTCCAGGCCAGGCTGCGCCACAGGTCGCGGTCGCGAGATTGCGTGAGCGTCGCGTCGATCAATCGGGCGTAATCCGCCAGGCGCACGGCCGCCGATGCGGCGTAGCTGCCCTGCTCCGCGCGGGCCAGGCAGATGCGGCCGACGGGCTGCTCCTGCCTCAGAATCGGTTGCTCCAGCACCGGTTCGTGGTGCTCGCCGACGCCGGTGGATTGCCCCTCGTGCTCGACATACACGCCGGTCGCGCGGAAAGTGTGCATCAGCAGCCGCGCGAAGCGATCCAGCGTTGCGGCCGGCCCGTCCGAGAGCTGTTTCAGGATATCTCCAAGAACAACCAGCTCCTGAAGCGACGGCGTGGACGACGCCAGCGGCGGCGGCGGGCGACGCGGGGGCGGCAGCTTCAGCGCCGCCTCGAGTTCTTCGCGGCTGAGCGGTTCGAGCAGGTAGTCGTCGGCGCCGGCGGAGACGATGTCGCGGGCCAGCGGCTCTTCCCGGGCGTCGCAGATGACGACGATTCGGGCCGTCGGCGCGACCTGCCGCAGGCACTTCACCGCCTTGCGTACGTCATTTCCCGCGTTTGCCGCGATGACGATGCCGCCGAATGGCTGCTGACCGCTTTCCCACAGACCGGCGAGGGCGCGGTCGGCGGCGACGATGCGCGTCTCCGGGAGCGCGCGCCAGATCGACTCGCGCAGCCCGCGCGACCCGATGACCAGCAGCGGCGCATCCGGACGCATCGCCCACGACCCGTCGAAGCCCAGCCCCGGGGGGGACGCCTTAGCGATCATCTTCGTCCAGCAGGGCAGGGTGTTCTTCGCGCGGCGCCCCGACTTCCGCAGCGGGCGCCTGGGACGCAAGCGACGCCTGGGCCGGCTCCGCGCCCCGCGCGCCGCCGGCGCGCGGCGGGGGCGTCCGCCCGGCATCCGCGTCGAGTTTCTCGGCCACCTCGGGCGGCGCGCGATCGAGCAGCCGCTCCAGATCGCCGCGCGAGGCGCACAGGTGCAGTCGGTCGATGCGATCCGTGAACGCCTGCGGCGGCTGCCCATAGACGATCACGCCGACCGCCGGCCAGGTGTCGCGCACATATCGGAGGATTTGCTGCTCATCGGCGTCCAGCCAATCAGCGCCGATGAACACGAGGTCGGGCACGTGCTCGGCCTGTTGGATCAGGCGGACGCAGGCGTCGTAGGCGTCGGCGCAGTCCACGATCCGGGCGTCGTGGGCGCGCAGCCAGCCATCGACAAACCCCGCGGACCCCGGGTCGCCGGTGCGCACGTGCATGGCCAAACAGGTCGTTTGCGTCACCCGCGTCCTCTCCTCGCTCTTCACAGCTTCCCCCATAAATCTATACTAGTTTATCGAGCGACTCGTACGAGCGTCAAAGTCGCAAATCGGGCAAGAACCGAACCCCATCATTCCGACAATGTCGCTCGCATTATGGGAGCACATTTGCGATTTCGACGGATTTCTAACGGTCTTCCGCGTAGCGCCCCGTCGCGCGGGCGTGGTTGTCGAAGCGCGTCCACTGCTTGTTGAAGTGCAGCTCGATCGTGCCCACCGGCCCGTTTCGCTGCTTGGCGATGATCAACTCGGCGGTGTTGTCCTCGTCGGTCGGCGTCGCGGCGGCGTCGGGTGTTTTGTAATACGACTCGCGGTGCAGGAGCATGATCACGTCGGCATCCTGCTCGATCGCGCCGGACTCGCGCAAATCGCTCATTCGCGGGCGGTTGCCGCTGCGGTCCTCGGGGCCGCGGTTGAGCTGCGCCATGGCCACGACGGGAATCTCCAACTCCTTCGCCAGACCCTTCAGGCCGCCGGAGATCGCCGCGACCTCCTGCTGCCGGCTCTGTCGCGCCATCTCCGGTTCGCGCATGAGCTGCAGGTAGTCGACGAACACGGCCCGGATGCCGTGCTTGCGATGCGCCATGCGGGCCCGCGAGCGCAGGTCGGTGATCGTGAGGCCGGCGGCGTCGTCGACCAGCAGCGGCGCGCCGCTGATGCGGTCGGCCGCCTCCTTTAGCCGTTCAAGCTCGGTCCCGCCCAGCATTCCGCGGCGGAGCTTGTGGGCATCGACCCGCGACCAACTGCACAGGATGCGCTGCGCCACCTGCTGGCGGCTCATTTCCAGCGAGAAGAACAGACAAGGGCGGCGCTCATTCACCGCCAGGTGCTCGGCGATGTTCAGGCCGAAGGCGGTCTTTCCCATCGAGGGGCGGCCGGCGACGATGATCAACTCCGCGGGCTGCATGCCGCAGGTGATGTCGTCGAGCTCCAGAAAGCCGGTCGGTTCGCCGCTGATGGCGCTGGCGTGGTCGCCGCGGGCGTCGATCGCGCGGAAGACTTCGGCGATCAGGTCCGGAAGGCGCTGCGCGCCGCCGGTGACGCGCCGCTCGGTCACTGCGCAGATGTGTTTCTCGACTTCGTCGAGGATTTCCTGCGCCGGGAGCCGCGCATCGTAGGCGGTCTCCAGTCCGTCCTGCAGCACGCGGATCAGCTCGCGCAGCAGGAACTTGTCGCGGACGATTGCGGCGTACTCGCGGGCCCGCAGCGCCGAAGGCACCGCGGCCAGCAGCTCGCCGAGGAACTCGAAGCCGCCGAGGCTCTCGAACTGGCCGCGGCGGACAAGCTCGTCCTTGATGATGACGCCGTCGATCGGGCGGGCGCCGTCGTACAGTTCGACAATGTGCTTGAAGAGCTGGCCGTGGCGCGGGAACAGAAACGCCGCATCGCTCGCGTCGCCCAGCGCGCTGATCGCCTCGCCGATCGCTTCGCCCTGTTGCAGCATCGCGCCGAGCAGCGCCCGCTCCGCGTCGACGCTGTGCGGCGGCAGGCGTTCCAGGCCGCCATCAGGCTTCGGCTGGCTCGCTCGCGTCGGCTCCCGCGTCCCCGGCTCCGTCCCCAGCGGCATTTTCGACGGCTCCTTCCCGCACGACCCAGAGCTTGATCTGGGCGCTGATCTCGTCCGTGAATTCGACGGTGATGCTGCGATTATCCAGCGTGCGGATCGGGTGAGCAAGCACGATGTGATCGGCGAGCACTTCGTGGCCCATCGTCTGGAGCTTTTCGGCGATTTCCTTGCGGCCGACCGAACCGTAGAGCGTGCCTTCGGGGTTGGCGGCGGCCTCGATGGTTACGTCGAGGTCCTTGATTTTGGCCGCGACGTCGGAGAAGCGCGCGTTGCGCACGGCGCGCTCCGCGGAGGCCTTGCGCTTCTCGGCCTCGATGGCCTTCAGGTTGGCCTCGGTCGGCTCTGTGGCCAGCCGCTGCGGCAGCAGGTAGTTCCGCGCATAGCCGGTCGACACTTTCACCACGTCGCCGACGTGACCGAGTTTGCGCACGTCTTTCAGAAGCAGCAGTTCCATATCAACGATCTCCGTCGATGTCGATTCGGTTCTTCGATTCCGCGCGTCGCGGATGCGGCCCGCCACTGCGGCGCGCGACGCCCGCGGCGCGCTTCGCCGGGCGGCGCGCCGGTTCAGCCGATGAACGGCAGCATGGCCATGAAACGGGCCCGCTTGACCGCCAGGGCGGTCGAGCGCTGATGCTTGGCGCAGTTGCCGGAGCGCTTGCGCGTCAGCAGCTTGCCCTGCGCGCTGGTCAGCCGGTTGAGCGTCAATACGTCCTTGTAGTCCACCTCGGCGACCTTCTCGCGGCAGAAGCGGCACTTCGCCGCCTCCATCACGCGCTTGGGCCGCTTGGATTTCTTACGGGCGGCGGGCGGGCCGCCGGGGCGTCCGAATGCCATGTCTCATGGCTCCTTTCAGGAACGGGCTGCGCGGCAGCCGGTCGGGTTCAAAACGGAATCCGTTCGTCGTAGGGCTGGGCTTCATCCGCCGGGCCGTAGTCGGGCGCGGGCGGCGCGTCATACTGGGGAGCGGCGGCGGGGGGGGCCTGCGGCGGCGCGCCGGCATAGGGCTGCGCGGCGCGCGGGGCCGGTTGCGCCCGCGGCTGGTTGTAACCACCGCCGCCGCCCGCGGGGGCGCCGCCGCCTTCGCCGCGGCCGCCGACGAACTGGAAGTTCTCGGCCACGACGGTGAGGCGCGAGCGCTTACTACCGTCCTGCGCCGTCCACTGGTCGAACCTCAGGCGGCCCTCGATGAAGATCGGCTTGCCCTTGGTCATGTACTGCTGAATGACCTCGGCCGTGCGCGCGAAAGCCGCCACTTCGACGAAGGTCACCTCTTCCTTCACGTTGCCGTCGCGGTCCTTGTAGCGGCGGTTGGTCGCCACGCCGAACTCGCACACGGCCGTGTTGCTGGGCAGGTACTTCAACTCCGGGTCGCGCGTCAGATTGCCCATCAGCAACACGCGGTTATAGTTGGACATCGCTCTCTCCTGACCGGGGCGCCCGCTCAGGTGGGGCGGCCCGCATGAGTGGGGCGGCCCGCATGAGTGGGGCGGCCCGCATGGGTAGGGCGGGCATTCTGCCCGCCGGCGGGCAGTATGCCCGCCTCACCCACCCGAACATCCAGAGTTGACGGACCGCTAGACCTCGGCGGCCGCGTCCACGCCCTCATCTTCGCCCACCGGCGCCGCCTCGGGCTCGCGCGGACCGCGGCCGAAGTCGCGCCCGCCGCGATCGTCGCGCCCACCGCGATCGTCGCGGCCGCCACGGAAGTCGCGGCGTCCGCCGCCGCGGTGGTCGCGTCCGCCGGCGTCGTCATCGCCGCGGCGGAACTCGCCGGAGACCGGCTGCAGGGGCTGATCGGCCGGGCGGCTGCGGAGTTCGGCCAGCTTCTCGTCGGTGGCGTTCTCGCTGCGCAGCACCAGCGCCCGCAGGATGACTTCGCTGAGCTGCGCGTCGCGCTCCATGTCGACGATGCGGGTCGGGTCGGCGTCGAAGTACGCGAGCACGTAGGTGCCGCGCTTCCGCCGCTTGATCTCGTAGAAGAGCTTGCGCTCGTCGAACTTCAGGCAGACTTGCAGCGTGGCGCCGATGCGCTCGCAGAGGCGGCGCACCTCCTGCTCGACGGCTTTCCAGTCGTGTGCGACCGTGTTGTCGAACAGGAACATGCCTTCATAGCGTCTCAACGGTTGTCTCCTTCTTCGGCCCGGCCGCCCGGGCGTGGATCATCCGACTTGCGGTTGAATCGGTTCATGGCCTGGGTCAGGCCCTGCTGCAGCCAGCACTCGACGGCCGCCGCGCCGTCTTCGACGGCGTGTTCGATCTCGGCCCGCTCGGCGGGCGAGAAGCGGCCCAGCACGTGGCCGACCGTCGCCTCGCGATGCACCTTGCCGATGCCGATGCGCAGCCGCGGGAACGCATCGCCGCCGATCTGGCGGATTACGTCGCTCAGGCCGTTGTGACCGCCGGCGGAGCCCGCGCCGCGCAGCCGCAGGCGGCCGGTCGGCAGGTCCAGATCGTCGACGATGACCAGCACTTCGCTGAGCTCCAGCTTGTAGAAGCGCTGCACAGCCGCCACGCTGCGCCCGCTCAGGTTCATGAACGTCTGCGGCTTGAGCAGCACGACGCGCTGCCCGCCGAACGACGCTTCGCCGATGAGCGCCTCGTAGTGCCGGTCGTAGCGCGACACATCCGCCGGCCAGCGCCGCGCGAGCGTGTCGACCACCATGAAGCCGATGTTGTGCCGCGACTCGGCGTATCGCGGACCCGGGTTGCCCAGCCCGGCCACCAGCTTCACGACTACTCCCCGGCCTGCGCTTCCTTATCCTTCGCCTGGCGGCCGATGACTTCCGGCTCGGACGTGGCGCCCTCCACCGGGGCCGCGACAAGCGTTTCATCGCCGCGCTTGGTGCGCACGGCGGCCACCACTTCTTCCGGGCCTTGCACCGGCGTGACGTTCGCCGGCCATTCCAGCTCGCGGACGTGCAGCGCCTGATTCAGACCCAGGTGCCCGATGTTGGCGCGGATCGACTCCGGAATCTGCAGCAGACCGCACTCGATCTCGATGTCGTTCACGACGATCACGAGCTGGCCGCCGTCCTGCACGCCCTTCGGGTCGCCCTTGAAGTCCACCGGCACCCGCACCCGGACGCGCTCGTTCACGTCCACGCGCATCAGGTCCACGTGGACCGGCGTCGATTGCAGGTGGTCGTACTGCACGTCTTTGATCAGATACTGCTGCGGCGCGCCGCCCGCGGACAACTGGATTACGTGTTGCAGGCGGTTGAGCGCGTCGCTCAGGTCGCGCAGCGAAACCGCCACGGTCTCGGGCTTTTCGCCGTGGCCGTAGATCACCGCGGGGATCAGCCCGCGGCGGCGCAGCCGCTCGTTCGCGTGCCGCCCGCCCGGACTTCGCGTTTCGCCCTGTACGTTTGCAATCTGCATCGTCACTCTCCCGTGCGGCGCGTCGGCCGCCGCCCAATCACTTCAAAAACAGGCTGCTGACAGATTCGTTGCGATGAATCCGCCGGATCGCCTCGCCCAGCAGTTCGCTGACCGAGAGCACGGTCAGGAACGGCAGGCGCTCGCGCTTCTCCGGCGGAACGGGGATCGAATCGGTGATGGCCAGGTTGTCGATCGCGGCCCGCGAAAGCCGGTCGACCGCCGGGCCGCAAAGCACGCCGTGCGTGGCGGCGACGATGATGCGCCGGGCGCCGCGTTCGCGCACCAGGTTTACGGCCTGCACGATCGTGCCGCCGGTGGCGATCATGTCGTCGACCATCAGCACGGTCTTGCCCTTCACGTCGCCGATGATCGTGTAGGCGGTGGTGTCGGACCCGCTGGTGCGGCGCTTGTCGATGATGGCGAGTTCGCCGCCGAGACGGTCGGCGTAGATGCGGGCGCGCTTGGCGTTGCCGATGTCGGGGCTGACCAGCGTCAGCGGGCCTTCGCGCAGCGAGTTGAAATACGCGGTCAGCACCGGCTCGGCCGAGAGATTGTCGACCGGGATGTCGAAGAAGCCCTGAATCTGCGCGGCGTGCAGGTCCATGGTCAGCACGCGGTTCGCGCCGGCGGTGGTCACCAGGTTGGCCACCAGCTTGGCGGTGATGGGCACGCGGCCCTCGTCCTTGCGGTCCTGACGGGCGTAGCCGAAATACGGGATCACCGCGGTGATGCGCTGCGCCGAAGCCCGCCGCAGGCAGTCGATGAACACCAGCAGCTCGACCAGGTTGTCGTTGACGGGCGTGCAGTTGGACTGCACGACGAAGGCATCGCACCCGCGCACGTCTTCGATCAGCTTCAGCGAAACTTCCCCGTCGGGGAAGCTGTCGAGCGCGGCGCGGCCCAGCGACATGCCGAGATAATCGACCATGCGCTGCGCCAGCACCGTGTTGCTGCGGCCGGAGAAGACGCGCAGATTCGTCATGCGCACACTCCGCTGGCCGCACCGACCGCTGCGCCGTCTTCGACGACCGCGCCGCTGGGGACCTGCGCGAACGGGCCGATCGTGCAGCGCCGGCCGATGCGGGCCGGGCCGCCGATGCAGGTGAACGGGTAGATCACCGTGTCCTGACCGATGGCGGCCCGCGCGTCGATCCAGGTGGTGGCCGGGTCGATGATCGTCACGCCCGAATTCATGAATTCGTCGTTGATGCGGTCGCGCATCACGCGGTTGACCAGTGCGAGGTCCTTCCGCGAGTTGATGCTGAAGATGTCCTCGGGCGGCACCGCGGTGACGGCCAGCACCTTCTTGCCGCCCTTGATCAGGATCGAGAGGGTGTCGGTCAGGTAATACTCGCCCTTGGCGTTGTCCGGCCGCACCTGCTCCAGCGAAGCGAGCAGCTCCGCCGTGCGGTAGCAGTAATAGCTGGGGTTCACCTCGCGGATCGACTTCTGGTCCGCCGTGCAGTCGCGGTGCTCGACGATGCCGATCAGATTGCCCTGACCGTCGCGCACGATGCGGCCGTAGCCGGCGGGATCTTCGATCACGGAGGTCGCCAGCGTCGCGGCGGCGCTCTCGGCCGCGTGCCGTTCGAGCAGGTCGTCGATCGTCGCCGCGCGGATCAGCGGCCCGTCGCCGCAGAGGATCAGCACGTGCTCGTATTTCCCGGCGAGGTGCTCGCGGCAGCACAGCACCGCGTGGCCCGTACCTTTTTGTTCGCGCTGCTCGACCCACGTGACGCCGCCGTCGTCCTTGAACTCGGCGATCACCGCTTCTTTCCCGTATCCGACGACGACGAAGCAGTCCTGTACGCCGGAGGCGCGGCACGCATCGAGCACGTATGCCAGCATCGGCCGGCCGCACACCTCGTGAACCACCTTGGGCAGTTCGGTCCGCATGCGGGTGCTCTTGCCCGCGGCGAGGATCACGGCGGCGACACGACGATTATTCATGACGACGGCAGCTCCCGACACGCAGGCGGCGCAGGCCGCCCGCGTGGCTTAGTCCGGCAAACATCGCGGGCCCGGTCTGGGAGGGCGAAAAGCTACCCGGCCTGGACTCGAACCAGGAATCCCAGGACCAAAACCTGGTGTGTTACCATTACACCACCGGGTAATGGAGACGCGCAGCGTTGCCGCCCGCCTCGAACACCCAACCCGCCATTTGCTCGACAGTAGATTGTCGCGGTTGCGGACCCGCTCGGAGGCCTGAACCCCCCGCCGCGAAGCCGGGAGGCCCATTGTGCTCGCAGTGCGGCACGTGCCCCGTGCGAGCGGGCTATGCACCCCGGAATGGCGGCTCCGGGAATCCGGTAACATACCCCGCCCCCGCCGCGGCTGTCAACGCGGCCACGCCGCGCCGAAATCGGGAACCGCTGGGCTCCCGCAGGTGGGGCGCTATTCAAAAGTGGGGTGGGCATTTTTGGCGGCCGAGGTTTGTGGGCCGGGGTGCGCCGTGCGGGCAGGATGCCCGCACCCTGACTAGTTAAGTGCCAAAGTCCAGCGTGCGGGCAGGATGCCCGCACCACCCTGATCGCGGGCAGGATGCCCGCGCCACCCGCCGGGCGGGCAGGATGCCCGCGCCACCCGCCGGGCGGGCAGGATGCCCGCGCCACCCGC
>CAZVWB010000061.1:0-3190 GCA_964631045.1 uncultured Planctomycetales bacterium | reverse complement strand
CGGGCGGGCAGGAGGCCCGCACCACCCTACCCGCTGGCGGACGTTCCGCGGCGCCCTGCGCGTTCGTAAGTCCTTGTCGCCCGCCGTGGCGCAGGCTGGCGGCGACCCGACCCGGACGATACGCTCCAGTGCAGCGAAGCGCTCGATTCGCCGAGCGTCGCGCTCCAACCCGGAGGATTGCAGAAATGACCGCGTTCCGCCGCCTGTTTGCCGGCGTTTGCCTGGCTGTTGTCTGCGTCGCCGCCCTGGCCGACAAGCCGCCGTACCCGGCGACGCGCAGCGAGGACGTCGTTGACACCCTGCACGGCGTCAGAGTGGCCGACCCGTACCGCTGGCTTGAGAAGGCCGACGACCCCGAAGTTCAGGCGTGGACCGAGCAGCAGAATGCGTTCACGCGAAAGTATCTGGACGGCTTCGGCGAGGTGCGGGCGGCGCTCACGAAGCGGCTGGAGGAGCTCTTCGCCGCAAACGTCGGGAGCGCACCGCAGGTATTCAAGGACCGTTATTTCTTCGTGAAACGCGAAGGGCTGGAGAACCAGCCGCGGCTGTATGTCCGTAAGGGCGCATCGGACGCGGCGCCCAAGCTGGTGATCGACCCCAACACGTTCAGCGCCGACGGCACGGTTGCGATCGACTGGTGGTACCCGTCGCCCGACGGCACGCTGATCGCCTACGGCAAGTCCGCGAGCGGCAGCGAGAAGAGCACGCTGTATCTGCGCGACGTGGACGGCGCGAACGACACCACGCTGGTGATTCCCAACACGCGGGCGTGCACGGTGGCGTGGGACGCGGACGGCGCGGGCTTCTATTACGTGCGCTACCCAAGTGAGGGCGACGTGCCGCCGGGCGACGAGGTGTACTACCGCCACGTCTATTACCACAAGTTCGGCACCGAGGTGAAGGACGATCCGAAGATCTTCGGCGAGGGCCGGCCGAAGGAGGAGTGGAACAACGTCAGCGCCAGCAGCGACAACCAGTGGGTGTTTCTGTCCAACTCGCTCGACTGGTCGAAGAACGACCTGCACCTGCGCGGTCCGGCGGACAAGGCGTTTCGACCGATCGCGGTGGGCCTCGACGGGCAGTTCTCCGGAGACGTGTACGACGGCAAGCTGTTCCTGCACACGAACTACAACGCGCCGCGCTACCGCATCGTCGTTGCCGACCCGGCCGATCCGGCCGAGAGCGGCTGGAAGGACATCGTGCCCGAGGGTAAGGGCGTCATTCAGAGCTTCGCGATCATCGGCGGCAAGCTGGTGCTGAACATCCTCGAGAACGCGTACTCGCGAATCGCCATTTACGAGCCCACCGGCGAACACGTCGGCGACGTCGAACTGCCCGCGCTGGGCACCGTCGGCGAGGTGAACGGCGCGCCGGACGCGCCGGGGCTGTTCTTCAGCTTCCAGTCGTTTGCCTATCCGCCGACCGTGTTCCGCTATGACCTGAAGGAGAAGAAGCTCGACACGATCGACCGCCTGGACGTTGCGGTCGATCTCGACGCCTTCGAGACGCGGCAGGTCTGGTTCGAGTCGAAGGACGGCACGAAGGTGCCGATGTTCGTCATCCACAAGAAGGGCCTGAGCCTCGACGGCGGTAACCCGACCATCCTCTACGGCTACGGCGGCTTCGATCAGAGCATCACCCCGACCTTCGTGCGGACCGTCTTCCCGTGGCTGGAGCGCGGCGGGGTGTACGCCAGCGTCAACCTGCGCGGCGGCGGCGAATTCGGCAAGGAGTGGCACCTGGCCGGGCGGCTCGACAAGAAGCAGAACGTCTACGACGACATGATCGCCGCGGCGGAGAAGCTCATCGCCGATGGCTACACGCGGCCGGACCGGCTGGCGGCTCGCGGCGGCAGCAACGGCGGCCTGCTGATGGGCGCGATGATGACGCAGCGGCCTGACCTGTTCCGCGCGATCCATTGCGCGGTTCCGCTGCTCGACATGATCCGCTATCACAACTTCTCGATCGCCCGCCTGTGGATTCCGGAGTACGGATCGGCCGATGACGCCACGCAGTTCAAGTGGCTGCTGGCGTGGTCGCCTTATCACAACGTCAAGCCCGGCGTGAAGTACCCGGCGACGCTCTTCACTACGGCCGACAGCGACTCGCGGGTGGACCCGATGCACGCCCGCAAGATGGCGGCGCTGGTGCAGGCTGCGACCAGTTCCAGCGCTCCGATCCTGCTGTGGGTCGAGAGCAAGGCGGGTCACGGTGCGGGCAAGCCGCTCAGCAAGCGGATCGAATCCGACGTGGACTGGCTGACGTTCTTCATGTGGCAGCTCGGCATGGCCGACGGCTCGCCGCAGTAGATCTCGGGGAAGAACCACGGGCGCAATTGCTCCCGATTTATTCCGCGATAAGTCACGTCTTCGCCCCATTGGCCCATTGTGTTAAGAAACGATGAACTTTGGGGGAGGTGTTCGATTGGCCAAGCCACCTGGGTTACCGTGAGCATGCCTATCGACGCAGAGTGGCACAGGTTGTTCGACGGTCGGGTTAGCAATGCCCGACCGAACATGGGAGGATCAGCATGTCGAATCCGAAGCGCATTGGCCCAACATCACAGTACGGTCTCGTCGCAAGTCGCACACGTCCGCGACGATTCCGTCACGCCCAGTATTTCCTCTTGTTTCTCCCGCTCTTGTCAATACTCAGTTCTCCAGCGAGCACCTTCGCCTCGACTCAGTGGCGACTAGTTTCCCCGGGACCGCGTTCCAGCCACGCCATGGCCTACGACAGCAATCGCAATCGTGTGATTGTGTTCGGTGGAATCGCCGAACGCATCCCCAGCGGGCCGGTGTACTTTGATGACACGCTGGAATGGGATGGGAACGTGTGGCAGCGGCGCAATGTGGAAGACGCGCCCGGGCCGCGAATGCAGCATGCGATGGTTTTTGACAGCGCTCGTGGGCATGTGTTGTTGTTCGGCGGATATCGCGAGACGCAACAACACTACTCGGACACATGGGCCTGGGATGGCGCCACGTGGACGCGCGTTGCCAATACGGGTCCGAGCCCGCGGTACGGTCACGCGATGGCCTACGACATCGCACGTCAGCGAGTGGTGTTGTTTGGAGGCCACGCACTAGGAACCGCCAGCCGCGAGACCTGGGAGTGGGATGGATCGATGTGGGCGCTTCGGTCCGATACCGGCCCACCTGCGACAGTCTTTCATGCGATGGCCTACGAC
>CAZVWB010000060.1:0-22709 GCA_964631045.1 uncultured Planctomycetales bacterium | reverse complement strand
GCCCCGGCGGGCTGGACCCCGAGACGCGCTACGGCTTCGCGGGCGGGTGGGGGTACGAGAGCGGCTTGCTGACGCTCGACGGAGCACCGGGGACGCCGCCGATCACGCTGCAACACCTCGGGGCGCGCTGGTATCAGCCGGAAATCGGAAGGTTTGTGCAGAGGGATCCCGCGGGGCTCGGCGGCGGGACGAACGTGTATGGTTACGCACACAACTCACCAAACATCTCGGTTGACCCCAAGGGACGATGGATTTTTGTAGTAATTCTGGCCGTGGTCGTCGCGGGCATGCTGGTATCTGAGGGATGTGATTGCGTCGAGAACGTTGGCAATGCCCTAATGTTCCCTGCGGTTGCAAATAACCCAACACCCGACCCGACGGCAAATCCAGACTCTGGAAGGGATCCACGCAACGACGGACGGCTCGCCGATTGTATTCCTATCCTCGAGTTGGCTATTCAGGCCACGACGGATCTGCCGCCATTCGTGAATCCGGGCGTGCCTGTTTGGTCACGCCCTCAACCTACCCCGCCGTTTGTCGGGTCCAGGCCGGAGTCTGGCTGGAATTGGCCACGCGCCGATGAGGAAAACGTCCCGTGAGCGGCGAGGCGAGCACGATTCACAATCCGCGACGAATTACTGCGCGGGCGTGGCGCGCGTTGTCCGCGTGTGGGATCGTTCTGTTCGTTTGCGTATTCTGTCTGCATCGGCTCGCGAAGGCGCACGTGGTCACTGCTGGTCAAAATTGGTATTCAGCATTGATTTGGCAGTATTCACTGTTCGCTGCCCAACTGTTGTTTACACCGCTGTTTGTGCGCTGCCTTGTAGTCATTGCATCGGGTGATCCTAGGGCGATATCACCGTTTGAACGGAAGCTGCTCCGGGTGGTTGATGTTGCGTCAGTAGTCATGCTTACCGCCACTATTGGTGCTTTCATCACCCACTCGTTGCGCGCATCAGCACAGTAGCGAGAGGGTGTCCGGGATCGGGTACTTATGGGGATTCGGCACCGGGTTCGTGGGCGGCCTCATGGATGAATGGGGTCGGCAGTAAGGGCTGGATGTCGTGGCTCCAGCAGCACCAGCTGTACTTTGATCGGGGTGCTCATGCGTTCGGTCTATCGATCTGTTGTGTGTGACGTTGTGTTGATGTGGGTTCCTTGCGCGATTGTTGCTTTCATTCTGTACGTCGCAACTGGCTCAGAGCCTTGGTATGTCGTGCTTGAGCGCTCGTGGATTCCGATGTCGGTTTGCTGGCTCATTGGCGGCGTGGGGTTCGGATTCACAATGTGGGCGCTCGGCGTCACAAGAACGCAGCGTCCTCCCTCGCGCTGTGCTTCAGATGAACCACAGAAGTAGACAAGGGGACCGCACCGGCTGTCGTCGTCGGGTGGCGCAGCGTCGCCCCGCTCTCCGGCGGCGCCGCCACGACCGTGTACGACATTGCCTACACGTACGACCAGGTCGGCAACCGCCTGACGCGGGCCGACGCCGTGAGCGGGCGGGAGACGAACTACTTCTATGACAGCAGCTCCAACCCGGCGCACGTGATGGGCGACCCGGTGTTCATCACAGCCAACAACCGGCTGGTGCGCTACGAGGAATTCGACCCAGCGTGGGCCGGCGGGGCGTCGCCGGTGCGGGTGGTGCGGTATTACTACTACCAGACCGGCGATGTCGCGAATATCATCGTCAAGGACGAGGGCGTGCCGCCGGTCGAGGACCCGGAGCGATACGCGTGGCATCGCTCGCTGGCGTGCTACTACACCACGAGCGGGCAGTTGTGGCAGGTGTTGTAGGATCGCTGGCGGACGGGCGGCTTCGCGCTCCCGCCGCGGACGAGCGAGTCATGGCAGAGGCCGCGACCCTTCATGAGTACGGGATTCTGTTCGCGTGGCGCCCCAACTCGTCGGTCGCGGCGTTCCTCGAACGCAATTACTCAAACTGCAAGTTGCCAGCGTTCATGCTTGTCGCACTTCTAGACAGCACTCCGGTCGGCCCGGCAGGTCGCGCAGTCGAGATATCTCGCTCGCTAGAGTTGCGCGGCGTCGCGTTGAGTGCGGGACTGTTGGTCAGCACAGAGGACATCGCTGCTACGAATCGAAACCTCCGAGCGGTGTTTGTTGGATTTGACTCGGTCTACTTGTTTGCATCGCGACCAGACTGCGATCTGCTCGTGCCGCCCCGGTTGACGAGCGAGATACCGATCACGAATCGTGGATGGAACACGCACCGCGGGGAACTCGCAGCGTGGATGAAGCGGTTCAAATGTCCACTGGCTCTGGGCGATGGGATCGGACTGAACTCTGCGGCGGTTGACCACTCATTTGAAGCCGACTAGCCCGCGCGCGAGTGTCCGGCGGTTCGGCCGGCACCGCCGGTTCGCTCGCCTGATTCGGCTACGGCTCGACCACGCCGGCATTCACGTCCGCCGCAGCAGCACGAACTCGGCCATGGCTTGCAGGCTGCTGCGGGCGTCGCTGGGGGGCAGCTCGGCCAGGCAGCCGACCGCGTGGCGGATGCGGTGCTCGGCGGCGGCGGATGCGTATTGCAGGCTTTCGGAGCGGTTGAGCATGGCGGCGACTTCGCGGTAGCGCTGCGGGTCGTCGCCGCCGAGGATGTCGAGCAGCCGCTCGCGGGCGTCGGGGCGGCTCTCGCGCAGAAAGTGGATCAGCGGCAGCGTGAGCTTGCCCTTGTGTACGTCGCGGCCGAGCGACTTGCCGGCCTCGGCCTCGTCGCCGGTCAGATCGAGCAGGTCGTCGACAATCTGAAACGCAATGCCGACGGACAGGCCGTACTCGTACAGCCGCCGGACGGTGGCGTCGTCCGCGCCGGCGTAGCGGGCCCCGAGCTGGCAGCAGACGCCGATGAGCGAAGCGGTCTTGCGGGTGATGATCTCATAGTACTCGGCCTGGGTCAGGGCGAAGTTCTGGCGGTTGCTGACCTGCATGATCTCGCCCTCGCAGAGCGTCGCGGCGACCGCGCCGATCACGCGGGAGGCATACTGCTCTTCGAGGCTGCTGCACAGGTGGAAGGCGTGGCTGAACAGGAAGTCGCCGGTGAGCACCGCCCGCTCGTTGCCCCACAGGCGGTTGACCGTGGCGGCGCGGCGGCGGATGTCGGATTCGTCGAGCACGTCGTCGTGCACGAGCGTGGCGATGTGGACCATCTCGACCACGGCGGCGAGCACGTGGTGGGCGGGCCGCAGCGTTCCGCTGGCCTGTGCGGCGAGCAGCAGCACGGCGGGGCGGAGCATCTTGCCGTGAAACTGCCCGACGTGGCGACAGAGGTCGCTGACGACGGGAGCGTCGCTGACGAGTTCGTCGTGGAACAGCCGGCTGGACTCGTCGAGGTCGCGGCGAATCGGGCTGAGCAGGTCGGCCATGCTGAGCATGCGGGTTCTCGCGCTCCTGCGCGGGCGTCGAGGCGCTCGCAGGGCGGCATATTCGTAGAGAAGGGGCGTGCGCGTGTCCAGCCGCGACAGAACATTTCACAAGTATTGAAACAGGCGGAGTGTTCATCGGCGGCGCGGGTTGGAGACATGGGGGACAGGCAGCGGTTGAGAACTGGCGCGGGATGGAGGGCCGGGTCGGAGACCCGGGCAGACAGACACCGGTTGGAAACCGGTGCCACGCGGAGCGCGGCCGGGTCGGAGACCCGGGCAGACAGACACCGGTTGGAAACCGGTGCCACGCGGAGCGGGCAGGATGCCCGCTCCACCCAAACCGCACTCCACCCGAACCGCACTCCACCCAAACCGCACTCCACCCAAACTGCACTCCACCCGATCTGGCCATCAGCCAACTCAGGCACCACTCGATCCGGAGACCACCCGATCCAGGCAGCAACCGGCCGGACAGCACCCCATCCGGCCATCAGCCGGTCCGCACCTCGCGCAATCGGTACATCAGCCGACCAGCGCGTCGCGGCTGAGCGGCGGGGTCGGCGCGGTCGAGGTGATCGCCTGAAACAGGCGATCGGCGAACGTACGCCAATCCGCCACGAACGGCAGCACCAGGTGCTCGATGCGGCCCTCACGCTGAAGCACCAGCCACTGCGGTCGCGGCGGCGCGCGCTGCGTGGATTTCGCCGACACAAACGGGAACGCGAGGCGGCCGTAGATGAGCACCGTCGTGCCCGGCGTCATGGGGAAATCGACGATCTGCGGCGGGCCGCCGCGGATCGGGAAGCGCAGGAACTCGACGACGCCGGGCGCGACGCGGACGTACGTCGGCCGCAGGACCGCACGCCACAGCCAGAAGCCGCCGAAGACGACGAGCATGATATAGAGCGACGCGAATGAACCGAGCGGGATGCGGTCGAGCACCGGGAAGACGCGCAGCAAGCGCAGGATGAGGAAGGCGGCCAGCGCCAGGCCGAGCACGGCGAAGATCCACAGGCGCCCCAGCGAGCGCGTCGGCGTCAGCACCTCCGGCTCGAATCGATGGGCGTCAGGTTGCGGAAGATCGACCGGCCCGATGCACACGATCCGCGCTGCGTCGCTGCGCTGCAGCCCGCCATTGAGCAGCAGGTCGCGGACGACGCGCCAGCGCGGCAGCTTGTCCGGTCGCCGCCAGCGCTCGGCCAGCGCCTGCGCGAGCGGATCGTCGCTGCGGGCCTCCGGCGGCAGCGCCGGCGGCGGCGACTTGGAGCGGGTGAAGTGAAAGTACGCGGCGACGGCGGCGAAGGCGAACTGCAACCCGGCGTTGCCCAGCATGATCGCGGCGACCAGCAGGCGCGGGCCGCGCGGCAACGCCAACATCAGACCCACGGTAATCAGCCCGAGAAACGCTCCGGTCGCGCCGAAGACCCACATCAGCACCTTGAACGTGATGTAGGGTTTTTGCGGCGGCGGAACGTGAAAGACCAGCGGAGTCGGCCGGGGCGCGCTCGCGCCCGCGGATGGTCCCCAGCCGGCGGCTTGCATCGACGTGCTCACTTTGGCGCTCGCGCGACTTCTTCGAGCAATGCCGCGATCGCCGCGTCGAGTTGCGGCCGGCGGCCGGCGGCTTCGTCCCCAGGCGTTTCGGGCGTAGCCACGTCGGGAACCGCGCCGTTGTTCTCCATGTCCACGCCGCCGGGGATGGTGTACCAGCCGCGGAACGGCATGCGAATGGTCGCGCCGTCGATCAGGCCATATGCCCCCGTGCTGATGACCGCGCCGAAAGTGGTCATGCCGATGAGCGGACCGCGCTTCAGGTTCTTGAAGGCGTGCGAGACGATCTCCGCGTTCGAGTAGCTGTATTGGTTGCACATCATCGCGGCGGGTTTCGTCCACGAGTAGAAAATCAGACGGTCCTGCGGGTAGCCCGGTTCGCCGCCGCGCGGAATCGTGTAGGCGTGCCGCCGCACGTTCAGCACGGCCATGACCCAGTCGGCGGTCCAGCCGCCGCCGTTGTTTCGCACGTCGATGATCAGAGCGTCCTTGCCGTGCGCGACGGCGTAGAGGTCGCGCTCGAAAGTGTGGAAGCTCGGCTCGCTCATGCCGCGGATGTGGCAATATCCCAGGCGTCCGGCGGATTTCTGCTCGACGTAGCGCGCGTTGTCGGCGACCCAGGCGTCGTAGCGGAGGTCCGGAATGGCGCTGAAGGCGACGGGGCGGATTACGAGCTCGGCCGGCGACGGTGCGGAGGTCGCCGCCGTCGAGGGTGCGGTGGTCGCGCTGGCGGGCGTGCTCGCGGGGCGCGAGGTCGCGGCGGCGGCGCGCTGCGGCCCCGGCAGATACTCGACGATCACGGCGTCATCGACGGTGTTGACGAGCGCCTGCTCCATCGACAGTGCGCCGCCGACATCCAGACCGCCGATCTTCAGGATCACGTCGCCGGGGTAGAGCCGACTCTCCTTGCGATCTGCGGGCGAATTCGGCAGGACGTAGGCAACGCGCAACCCCGGACCGGCGAAGCCGGGATCGATGTCGACGCCCAGATGGCCGGTGCGCTCGCTCGGTGTGCCGCCGGCGGGTGGTCCGGAGATTCCCAGATGCGATGCGTTCAACTCCCCCTGGAGCATGTTGAAGATCTCGTTGAACTCGGCGGTGGTGCGGACGCGCGCGGCGAGCTGGCCGTACTTCTCCGTTAGCGCCGGCCAGTCGAGATCCTTGAGCGTGGAATGATAGAAGCCCGCGCCGAGCGTGCGGGCGGCGTCGAGCCATTTCTGCCGCGCCTCGGCCGCCACGTCGATCGCCATGCGCGCGGCGAAGGCGTGCACCTTTACGTCGCCGCCGGAGGGCGTGCAGGAATTCGGCACGCCGCCCTTCATGTGAAAAAGCCGCGCGCCGTCGAGCGTCCACATCAGGCCGCCGATGCCGCCGGCCAGCAGCCGCTTCGAGTCCTCCCCGTTCCACTTGATGCTGTAGAGCGCCGGTTCGCCGCCGTGCGCGGAGGTGAACGCGATCAGGTCGCCGGCTGGGGCGAGCGCATGCTGAGACTGGTCGCCCTCGATGCGCGTGACGCGGCGGACGCGCTTCCAGGCGGTTTTGAGGTCGTAATCGAGCGGTTCGGGCTTGCGGGCTTCCTCTTCATCGGCGGGTTTTTTCTTCGCCGCGGCGTCCGCGGGCTCTTCGATCAGCTCGCGCAGCCAGCGGCGGAAGCGTGCGCGGGCGTCGACGGGTTTGGAGGCGGCGCGCTGCGAAGACGCCGGGGCGCTGCTGCTGCTTGCAGCGCTGCTGGCGGGCTGGGTCGCGACGGGATCGCCGGCGAGCAGGATTCGGGCGCTGGCAGCAGTATTCTTGGGCGGCTTGCGTTTCTTTGCAGTTTCCGCCGCCCTTTCGAAGTACTCGTCGAGGTCGACGGTGGACTTCTCGTGCAGCGCCGGCGACAGGAAGACGAGATAGAGGTCAGTGTCGAACCCGCTGCGATTCGACGCGAATGTGAGAATCTGCCCATCGGCGGACCACTGCGGGCTTCCGTCGTAGTCGGGGTGCTGCGAGATGTTCACCGGCGCGGCGCCGCCGTCGGCCGGGACGATCCACACGTCGGGATTGAACTCGCTGTCCTCGCGCTCGAATGCGATCCACTTGCTGTCGGGCGACCAGCGAAACGCCGGGCGATTCCATCCGGTCAGCAGTGTTCGCTCCGCGCCGGTCTTCAGCGTGCGGACGACCAGCTCGCCGCGGCCGCGCACGAACGCGAGGGACTCGCCATCGGGCGCGACGACCGGGTTGAACTCCATTTCGGGGTTGTCCGTCACGCGCTCGATGGCGAAGCGCAGCGACTCGGACATCGGCCGCGGCTTGTCGCCGTCGCGATCGATGGCGATGGCGCGGTAAATGTCCTCCTGCCCCTCGCGATCCGAGACGAAGTAGAGCGCCGCACCGTCGGGAGACCAGCTCACGTGGCGATCGCGGGCCGCCGACTGGGTGACGCGGCGGGTGGGTTTGTCTTCGGCGCACTTGCCGACGTACAGCTCGCCCCGGACGACGAGCGCGAGTTCCTTGCCGTCCGGCGAGACTTCGAACTCATCCGCGCCGCTGGTCAGCGTGCGGATGTCCACCGCGGCCAGCGCCGAATCGTCGCCGGCGTCGATCTCGATCTGCCGCGGCGTTCCCGCGGGATACGCCATGACGTAAAGCTTGTCCCAATGGGTGAACGCCAGCGTGCGGCCGTCGGCGGAGATCGAGAAATCGCGCACGTCGTCGACGGTCATCTGCGTGACCTGGGTGGGCGCGGCGTCGCCCGGCCCCTGCCGCCAGATGTTGACCGTGCCGCCGCGGTCGGAGAGCCAGGCCAGCCCGCCGCCGGCGTCCCATTGCGGCAGGCGGTCGGTTCCGTCGAAGGTGGTGATCTGGCGGAACTCGCGCGTGTCGAAGCGGTAGACCCAGACGTCGTAGTTGGCGCTGCCGCGGTAGCGTCGCCGCCACCAGTTCGACCCGCCGCGGACGAACGCGAGCGACTGTCCGTCGGGGCTGTAGCGGGCGTCTGCGCCGAAGCACTCGATCAGTTTGCGTGCCTGCCCGCCGGCGACCGCGACGGTGTAGGGGGCGGGCTCCCAGAAGACCTGTCCCTCGCGCCGTGCGTGGAACGCAATCCGCTGCCCGTCCGGCGTGAAGTCGCTCGGCGTCTCGCCGGCGTCGGCGTACGTCAGGCGGCGCACGTCGTCCCCGTTCGCGTTCATGACGTAGACGCAACTGGCTCCGTGCCGGCTGGACGCGAACGCGATGCGCTCGCCGTCGCGCGACCAGACGGGCGCCGTGTCGACGGCGGGATGCGCGGTTAGCCGCCGGGCGCTTCCGCCGCCGGAGGGCGCGACCCACAAATCGCCGGCCCAGGCGAAGGCGAGCTGCGAGCCATCCGGGGATAGGGCCAGGTGCCGCGCGAACGTAACCGGGTCGCCGCGGCCGGGGGCGGATGCGGTCAGCACGATCAGCAGGAAAGCGACGATTCGCAGGGTTGCGATCACAGACGGACTCCGCGGCGCACTCGAGAGCGTAGGCAATGCAGTGCCAGGGAACGGTCGGACAGGCGGCGATCCCGGCTGGCCAGTATAGATGAAGGCCGCAGCGCAGGCAGCCGGCGGACGAGAATCGACGAACAGCGACGCTACTCGGCCGCGCGCAGCGCGAAGAAGCGGGCCCGCGCCAGCCGGTTGCCGGGCTGCAGCGTGCGCTCCACGCGCCGCGTCTCGACGCGCAGCCCGGCGCGCTGCGCCGCCTCGGCGAAACCGTCGGCGACGCTGCGCCAGTTGTCGCAGATCAGCGCGGCGCCGCCGGGGGCCAGATGGCGGCGGATGAACTCGGCGACCGGGGCGAGGTGCCGGCGCTCGTACAGAATCTCGGCGGCGACGATTCGCGCCGGCCGCAGCTCGTCGTAGGACTCGCGCCAGTCGATGAAGCGCGTTTCGGGCGGCGGGAGGCCGTTCAGCGCCGCGCTCTCGCGCACGAAGGCAAGCGCGTCGTCGTCGTAGTCCGAAAGCACGGCGCGGTAGCCGCGCGAGATGGCCACCAGCCCGACCAGCCCCAGCCCGCAGCCCAGCTCCAGCAGCAGCGGCGGGTCTTCGGCCGACGCGGCCGGCCAGCCGGCGATTTCCTCCGCGAGCAGGCGCGACGCCGGCCAGAACTCCGCCCAGTACGGCATGTACTCGTCGCGCTCGAAACGGGCCACGACGCGCGGATCATCGACCAGCGATTCGTAGTTGGCCGGCCCGGCGATTCGGTAGACGCGCCCGCCCACGTCGATCTCGCGCAGCCGCACCGGATATCCGCGGAACTCGTGCATGCGACCATTATGCGCGCCGCGCGGCGTTTAGGCGGCGTCGATCAGCTTCAACTTCTCGCCGAACATGCGGCGCAGCGCCGGAAGCAGCGCCGCATGCTCCGGCCGGGCCAGCTTCGGGTCGGCGGCGACGATGGCGAAGGCGTCCTCGCGAGCGTGCTCCAGCAGCTCGAAATCCGCGATCAGGTCGGCGTGCAGCAGTTCCGGCAGACCGTGCTGCCGCGTGCCGAACAGCTCGCCCGGCCCGCGCAGCCGCAGATCGGCCTCGGCGATGCGAAAACCGTCCGTCGTCGTCGCCAGGACGCCGAGCCGCTCCCGCGCCTTGGCGCTGTCGCCGTGACCGATCAGCACGCACAGCGCGTCGCGCGCCCCGCGGCCCACCCGGCCGCGCAACTGGTGAAGCTGCGACAGGCCGAAGCGGTCGGCGTGCTCGACCACCATGATGGTGGCCGACGGCACGTCCAGGCCGACTTCGACGACGGTGGTCGAGATCACCGCGTGCGTTCGGCCGGCGGCGAAGTCCTCGATCACGCGGCGCTTGTCGGCGGAGGGCATGCCGCCGTGCAGCGTCGCCAGGTTCAGGCCGGCCCACGGACCGCTGCTGAGCTTCTCGAACACGTCGCGCACCGAGCGCTGCGCCCGCCGAGCGCTGCCTGCGGATGCGGCGGTCGCTTCGTCGTCGCCCTCGGCGGCGTCCTTGCCGACGCGCGGGCAGACGACATACGCCTGCTCTCCCAGCTCCAGGCGTTTGCGCACGTACTGCATGACCGTGTTCCACTGCCCCGCGGTGACCACCCGCGTGAGCGTGCGGCCGCGGCCCGGCGGGGCGCTGCGAATCACGGAGCAGTCGAGATCGCCGAAGACGGTCATCGAGAGCGTGCGCGGGATCGGCGTCGCCGTCATGACCAGGTAGTGCGGCATCGGCCCCTTGGTGCGGAACTGGGCGCGTTGCAGAACGCCGAACTTGTGCTGCTCGTCCACGACCACCAGCGCGAGGTTTCCGAAGGCGACGTCTTTTTGAATCAGCGCCTGGGTTCCGACGATCAGGTCGATTTCCCCGGCTTCGATCGCCGCCACCGCCGCGGCCCGCTCGCGCGGCGGCATGCCGCCGCGCAACAGCGTGCGGCGCACCTGGCTGCCCGCGAGGTAGCGCTCGATGTTGTTGAAGTGCTGGGCGGCGAGGATCTCGGTCGGCGCCATGATGGCGGCCTGGGCGCGGTGAGCGACCGCCGTCAGGCAGGCGTACAGCGCCACCACGGTTTTCCCGCAGCCCACGTCGCCCTGGATCAGCCGGGTCATGGGTCGCCCGCTGCCCAGGTCGCGGCGGATGTCCGCCACGACGCGGTCCTGCGACGCGGTCAGGGCGAAGGGAAAGCGGGCGCGGATGCGGCGATCGATCTCCGGGGTGACGAGCAGCTTGCGGCCCTCGTGGAGCGCCAACCGCCTGCGCCGCCGCAGCGCCATGGCCAACTCCAGCAGCAGCAGCTCTTCGTACGCCAGTCGGGCCCGAGCCAGATCGAGCGCCGCGCGCGACGGCGCGATGTGCATGTGACGCACGGCGAGCGTGCGGTCGGGCAAGCGACGTTTACGCAGCAGCTCCGGCGGGAGGAAGTCCGGCAGGTGCAGTCCGGGGTGTGTGACGATCCCATGCAGGATGCGGCGCAGCAGCGGCGAAGTGAGCTCTCCGCGGGAGCGATAGACGCCGAGCATCCGAGTGTCGCGGGCCGGGGTGGCGTCGGCGTGCTCGAGCGATCGAATCTGGGGATGCTGCAACTCGGGCAGATCGGCGTAGAGTCGCACTTCGCCGGTGGCCTCGATCAGCTCGCCGACGCCGGGGACGCGCAGGCTCGCGGGCCGCTGGAACCAGCGCAGGATGCACTCGAAGTCGCCATCGGAGAGTTCGAGTGTCAGGCCGCCGCCGCTGCGATAGCGGATGTCGAGCACGGCGCCGCGCACCGTGGCGATTCGCCCGGGGCGAAGGTTCTCCAGGCTTACGGCGCCGCTGTCTTCCTCGTGCGAGGCGGGGAAGATTTCGAGCAGTTGCCCGATCGTGTGGACGCCGATCTCGGCGAATGCGGCGGCGCGCTGCGGGCCGACGCCCTTGAGGTACTGAATCGAGCCGTTGAGATCGATGGCGGTCATGGCGACGGCCCGGCCGGTCGGCGATCCGCAACGCGCGGCGGCGAGGCGCTTGCCGGGTCGGAGCCGCGGCGAAACAAACACCGGTCGGAGCGCTTGTGTGTTGTTTGGGCGGGCATTCTGCCCGCCCGTTTCTTGGGTGGGGCGGGCATTCTGCCCGCCCGCCGCGCTCGCGAACCGCTCACGAAACTAATTGAAGCCGAATAACTCTCAAGCTCGGAGGCCGTCGCCACGCGCTTCGCCGCGCGGCGCCCGCGGCGCGGCCTACGGGATGATGAGCTTCATCCCCGGGCGCAGCTTGTTGGGATTCTTGCCGATGCGGGCCTTGTTCGCGTTGTAAATCTCGCGCCAGCGCTTCGCGCTGCCGTACTGTTTCTGCGAAATGGTGCTGAGCGAATCGCCGCGCTTGACCGTGTAGGTCTTGCCGCCGCCGCTGGCGGGCGCCAGCAACTCATCCGAGCGGCTGGGGGGCGGCAACGGTTCGGTCGAAGACGTGTACGCCGGCGCGGGCGCGGGCGTCGGCGCTGTATAGGTCGGCGCGGTGTAGGTCGAGTCGCCGCCGGTGGTCGTGCTCGTGTAGCTGGGCGTCGGGTACGTGTTGCTGGGGGTGGTATAGGTCGGCGGCGTACTGCTGCTGGGCGTGTTGAGGGTCGTATAGTTGTCGTCGGTCACCGCCGGGAGCTCTTCGGTTCTCGCGGCGGGGTCTTCTTTCTTCTCGCAAGCAGTCAGGAACAGAAAGCCGGCGCACAGCAGGACGGCGAACGGGCGGGCCATGGGACTCCTCCATAAGTCAAGTGGTCGGGCTGCACAGGCAGCAGCGGAAAATCGAACACGCTAGCGCGACGAATTATAGAGGCCGCACCGGCGCGTTGGAAACGCGCGATTCCTGCTTGAGATTACGGACGCCCGGCCGATGGTCCGGCCCACGCGCACGGGTCGGGCGGCGCGACCGCGCCCGGATAGCCCCACGCGGCGAGCATGGCCTGGCAACTGGCTTCGACCGAGAAGAGATTGCCGAAGGCGCGGGCCTGGTCCTTGAGCTGCGGCTCGCGCCGCACGCGATCGGCGAGGGCGATCAGCGCCTCGGCAAGACCGGGGGCGTCGTGCGGGTCGCGCAGGTATTCGTGAAACGCCGGGGCCACCGCTTCGTACGCGCTGGGGATGTTCGAGGCCACGATCGGCAGCCCGGCCATCTGGCCCTCGATCAGCGTTACGGGATGTCCCTCGCGCACGGACGGCAGCGTGAGTACGTCCATCGCGCTCAGCATCCGCGGCACGTCGCGGCGCATCCCCGCGAGGACGACCGTGCGCTCCAGCCGATCGCGGGCGATCTGCGCCTCGATCTGCGGCCGCAGACTTCCGTCGCCGACGATCAGCAGCCGCATGTCCGGGCGGCGCTCCGCGAGGTGTCGCGCCGCGCTCAGCAGCCCCTCGTGGTTCTTCTGCCAGCGAAACCCGCCGACGTGCCCGACGACCGGCGCGTCCGGCGCGATGCCGAACTCGCGCCGCACCTCCTCCCGCGCGCCGCCGGCGGCGAAGGTCTGGGTCGGTACGCCGTAACGCAGCACGGTCATGCGCGGATCGCGATCCCAGCAGTCGTGATACCAGTATTTCAGCGACGCCCAGGCGCAGCCGATGATCGTGGTCGCGTCGCGGAGCACCATTCGCCGCATCCAGCGCTCATAGAGCCGGCGGAGGAAGTCGTTCTTGTGCCCCGGGTGCGTGTTGTGATAGTGCGCCAACCGAACGGGCACGCCCAGTTCGCGGGCGACGGCCAGCACCGGTCCGGCGTGGTTGCCCATGTGGCAGTGCACCACGTCGAATCCGGGGCGCGCGCGGAGCTCGGCCCTGAAGCGCTTCATGAACGCGCGGTAGTTCAACTGGCTGGCGCAACCCCAGACGCGGACGCCCAGCTTCTCGAACTCGGGCAGGAGCGACCCCGGCTCCTTCTCGCAATAGCACAGTTCATGGGTTAGGTTCGGTGCGGTCAGGCCGGAATAGAAGTTCAGCAGGAACGACTCGATGCCGCCGCCGTGCTGGAGGTAGGTCGTCACGTTCAGAACGCGCATCACGGCTCCGCGGCCGCCGGGCGGGGATCAGGCCTGCTGCTTCTTGCGCTCGTAGTAGGCCACGTTGAGGGGAATGAAGCGCTTCCACTCCTGCGGAAAGTCATCCTCCGGATAGATCGCCTTTACCGGGCATTCGTCGACGCACAGCCCGCAGTCGATGCACGTCTCCGGATCGATGTAGAGCATCTCCTCTTTGTCGAAATCCGGCTCGTCCTTGCGCGGATGGATGCAGTCGACCGGGCAGACCTCGACGCAGGCAGTGTCCTTGGTCTTGATGCACGGTTCGCCGATGTAGTGCGACATGCGGGCCTTTCGATGCCCAACCGGATGCTCGTCGTAAACCGCCGCAGCTCGTTTCAAGACCGCGGACCGCAGCCCGAAATCTTAGAAGCCGCAGCGCGGCGCGGCAACTCCGCGCGGCGGTCGGCGCGGCGCGGGGGTGCATCTCGCCAGCGGTTGCATTTCGCAGGGTGGGGCGGGCATCCTGCCCGCCGAACGGGGTTGCGTGGCCGGAGCGGACAGAATGCCCGCTCCACCCGGTGCGCCGCAACCGAATGGGAGATGCACCCGCGGCGCGGGGTCGCATTGACCCGCGCGGCGCGGCCGTGATAGCCTGCGCACCATGAACGACGCCACAACACCGACCGCTCCGCGGCCGGCGTGGATCGCCGGGCTGCTGACCTGGGTCGCCCGCGCCCGCCTGATTCTCTGCGCCGTCGTGCTGTGGGCGGGGCTTGGCGTGGTGATCGACCGGTTCCTGATGCCGATCGGCTATCAGCGCCCGCCCACGCTTCTGGTGGGCTTCGGCGGGCCGCTGACTGCGCTAGGCTCCCTGCTCGTGGTGCTGGTGTTCGCGGTGATCGCCACCGCGCTGCTGCCGCGCCGCGATCAGCCGACGTTGCTGCTCGCGCTGGGGCTGGGCCTGGCCGCGTGGGCCGCGGGACGGGGGACGATCGACGACTGGCTCATCACCGTTAATCCGACCCCGGGACCGGCCACTGCCGCCGCCTATATGCCGCTGTTGGCGGAAAACCTGTGGCTCGGGGTTCTGGTGCTCGCGACCACGTGCGTGCCGCTGGTGCTCGCGCCATTCGCGCAGCGCTCGCCGACGGCGCTGGGCCTGCTGGCGCAAGTCGCCGGCGGCGGTTCCCCAAAGGCGGCGCACGCCGGTCCCCTGGCGCTGCTGGCGACCGTGGGCGTCGCGGGCGTTATTGTCACGCTGCTTTCGGGTCCGATGGTCGGGGCGACGCTGCGCGGTCAGGTGTACTTCGCCGTCTTCGTCGCGTTCTTTGGGGGCACGCTGCTCGCCCGGCGGGTGGCGGGGCCGGCGGCGCCGATCTGGTTCTGGTCCGGCCCGGTAGCGCTGAGCTTGCTGGGGGCGGTGCTGGCCGTGTTGCAGCCCGGGCGGTTCCTGGGCGCCGAGTACGCCAGGCTCAACATCCACCCGGCGCTGGGGCTGGTGCGCCCGCTGCCGGTGGAGATGGTCGGCGTGGGGCTGGTCGGCGCTTGCCTGGCGCTTCGCATGGCGATCGCCGAAGAAGCCGCGGCCGAGTCGCGCTCGGCGACTGCGAACGCGTGAATCGGCGTCGGACTCCGCGGTGCGGCTCCGCTTGGGGGCGGCGTCACGCGCCCACGGCGGCGCCCGCCTGCGTGACGTGCCAGGCGCGCATGGTCTCCGCCACGCTCCACGCCTGCGCCGCACAGCCGCGCGGCGTGTGGGGCTGGTCGCCGTCGAAAATCTCGGCGATCGTGCCGATGCAGTGCGTCCACAACTGCCCGAGGATCGGCGCCAGCATCGCCCGCGCCGCGGCGGCGTCGGCGTACACCCGATAGTGTGCGACCACGAACGGCCCCAGCAGCCAGCCCCACGCGGTTCCCTGGTGATAGGCCTCGTCGCGCTGCCGCAGTCCGCCTTCGTAGCGCCCGCGGTAGTGCGCCGCGCGGGGCGCGAGCGTTCGCAGGCCGAACCACGTCAGCAGCTCGCGCTGCAGCGTGTCGACCACCCCCTTCTGGTGCAGCGGCGCGAGCAGCCCGGACTCCAGCGAGACCGCAAACACCTGGTTCGCCTGAATGCGGTCGTCCGATCCGTGCGGTCCGTCGATCACGTCGTAGCAACACCCGGCCGACGCGTTCCAGAAGCGACCGAACGAGGCCCGCACGCGCTCCGCCAGGCCCAGGTAATCATCGCCGGAGCGATCCAGATCGCCGGCGAAGCGGGCCATGCTGCGCAACGCGGCGTGCCACAGCGCCGACAGCTCGATCGGCTTGCCGATCCGCGGCGTCACCACCCAGTCGCCGATCTTCGCGTCCATCCATGTCAGGTTGACGCCGTCCTGCCCGGCATAGATCAAGCCGTCATCATCCATGCCGATGTTGTAGCGCGTGCCGCGGCGGTGCCAGTCGACGATCTCCGCCATCACCGGGAACAACTCCGCCAGCGTGCTGCGGTCGCCGGTGGCGTTTACGTATTGCGCGATCGCCCAGAGATACCAGAGCGTGGCGTCGGCCGTGTTGTATTCCGGGTGGTCGCCGGCGTCGGGAAAGCGGTTGGGGATCATGCCATGATCGACGACCCGGGCCCACGTCCGCAGAATCTGGCGGGCCACGTCGAAGCGCCCGGTGCAAAGCGTCAGCCCCGGCAGCGAGATCATCGTGTCGCGGCCCCAGTCCGTGAACCACGGATAGCCCGCGATCACCGTGTGGCCGTCGGGGGCGTCGGGCAGGCTGCGGCGCACGATGAACTGCTGCGCCGCCAGCGCCAGGTGCGGCAGCGCCGCGGGGGTGGCCTGCGGCGGCGAGGGGCACTGCTGGCGCCAGGCCTCGATCGCGCGCCGCGCGCGAGCTTCGCACCGCGCGAGCGCGTCGGCCGCGCCCGCAGCGGCGTCGGACTCGACGGAGAGCACGAAAGTCAGCGTCTCGCCGGCTGCCAGCCGCGCGACGCACACGCCGGCGCTGAGGTGGTCCTCGCGGTGCTCATAGCCGACAGACGCTTCAAAGCTCAGGTGAAAGTCGCGAAACCAGGTGTGTTCGGCGGTCCAGTCGGGCCTGCGCGGCGCGCCGCGACCGCCCGTCACCTGCGCCAGCGCGAACGCCGCCGCCGCCTCGGGGGCGGCGGAGATTCGCAGCCCGCTCCAGCCGTCCGGCACGCCGGCGATTGGTGAAGATGCGCCGCGCGGATCGGCGGCGCTCCCGCCGAGCGCCGACACGGCGAACTCGCCCCGCGCCCCCGGCGTCAGGGCGTGATAGTCGCGGTGGTTGACCAGCAGCCGGGCGCTGAGCTCGGCCGGCGGCGAACCGGGCAGCAGCGAATACTGCACATACGTCGTGTTTCGGCCGTGCTCCATCCAGATGCGGCGGATCAGCCGCGCGCCGCCGGCGGCGAACTCCCACGTTGCAACGCCCAGCACGGACTCAAACCGCCGCAGCAGTCGGCAGCCCGCCGGCTCCTCGACGCCGCTGCTCCAGACGTTTGTGTAGAGCCGATGCGCTTCGCCGGCGACCGTAAGCGTCTCATCCAGCTTGGTAACCAGCAGCGTGCGTCCCAGCGGCGGATTTAGGGCTGCGATCAGCAGTCCGTGGTAGCGGCGCGTGAGCGCGCCGGCGATGGTACCCATCGCGAAGCCGCCCAGGCCGTTGGTGACGAGCCATTCGCACGCCAGGGCTTGCGCGGGATCGTTGCAGAGGTCGCGCGGGATGTGGATGTTGGCGATCTTCGAGTGCATGGCGAGATTGTATCCGCGGTTGGTGCTGCGCGCGAGTGTGGGTGCATACCCAGCGGGCCGGGTCGTAGAGGCGGCATCGGTCGTCGATTGTCCGGCGATTGCGGCGGTGTCGGTTTTGCGCGCAACGGTCGAGCGGACAATGTCTTGCGTCCGGGGTTGCGTCGGGCGTAAACTTCTGGCCATCAAGTCGTTCAACAGCCGGCCGCGTTTCGCGCGGCTGTGCGGTGTGTTCTGCAGGCCCTGACATCAGCCGTCATCCTGGGAGACCTGCCATGTCGCGAGATGCGCGTCATTTCTGTCACGGGCGACTGTCGTTGCTGGGCCTGAGCCTCCTCGCGAGTCTGCTGCCGGGGTCGGCGCTGGCCGTCGATCCCTGGGCGGAAAAGGCATATGTCTACCTCAATTTCGAATCGAAGATCACGGACGCGAACGGCCAACTGTTTCTCGGCGTCGAGTTCGTGTCGAACCAGGCGGCGGGGCAGGAAGATCCGTTCGACCCGACCCACTTCGATCCGTGGGACGTTCAGCAGGATCCGGACTATCCAGCCGACCCGGACGCGAAACGGCCGCACTGGCTCGAGCCGCCGGACGACGAGGAGCCGCAGGACGGAAGCGCAGACGATCCCGTCGACGACGACGTCGAGATCACCGAGGGGTTCCCCAAGCTCTCGCAGCCTGCGTTCAGTTCGCGGGTGTTCGATCCCCTGCTCGCGCGGCGCGACTACATCAACGCGATCACGGCGCAGAGCCAGTCAAATCTGAACTTCCTGCATCTGGATCTGGTCCGGCTGTTCGATCCCGTGACGTTCCGTCCGAACGCCGCAGCCCTGGCGCGGCGTGATTTCAAGTTCATGCAGTATCGTCAGGTCGGCGGCGTGTGGCACTGGGCGCTGGTTCCCAATCTCGGAGACGGCGACGCGAATCGCAAGAAAGTCTATCTCGCCGACATCGGCGGGCAGCGCAACGGCTTGCACGGCGTGGCGATCGTCACCAATCCGGCCGGGCCGCGCGGACTGGCCGCGGTGCTCCGCCACCGCGCCGTGATCTACGTCTGGAGCAACGAGCAGGCCCGCGGCTGCGCCGCGGCCTGCAACGTGGCCGCGGCACAGCGAGCGGTGGGGCACGTCCTGACCCATGAAGCCGGGCACATCCTCGGCCTGAATAAGCCGCTGCCTCCGCTGAATCCAAACCCGCCCCCGCCCTCGCTGTGGTATCAGGACAATTCCGGACACTGGTTGTGTGCGGCGGTGGAGGCGCGAAATGGAAGAGCCGGCCCGGTATTCGAGCCCAACATCCTCTCGCACGGGCAGTGCGTCACGGTCGGCGGAATGCGCGCGAATGTGTACCCGATCGAACCGCTGGACAAAGCCACGCTGATACGCAATGTTGGTCCCCGCTGCCCGCTGGTGCGGCAATTGGCGCGCGGCGTGAACAGATTGCTCAAGCCGCCGGCGAATCGCAACCGGAATCATGACATCATGCCGATGGTGGCGGCGCTATGCGCGCTTCAGGCGAGCGGCGTTTACTACACGGATGCCATCCGCGAGTCCGCCGTAATCGAACTGCTGAGCCTGCTCGACGCGCCCGGTCCGGTGTCCGAATCTCAGCTTCAGGCCACGCTGGCCGCGCTCGATGCGATCGTCGAGGAACTCGCGCATGACGGCATCAGCGACGCGGCGTGCAACACCGCGAGCCTGGCCGACGACTTCGAGGCACCCGAAACCGTCGCCTCCCCCGCGGGGGTTCCACTGCCGCTGCAGAACGGCTGGTATCAGCCCACGCCGGGGAGCGCGGATTTCAGCGTGTTTCCGCATGATGGCGACCTGTATGCGTTCGCAGCCGATCCGGGCGGTGCGGATCAATTCATCGCGGCGCGTTGTCCCGGGGGTGGCGTAGCGGCGCGCGCCCAGCACGACGTCGATTTTTCGACCGCGCCGCACTGGTTGCTGAGTTTCGATTTCGCCTGCAAGTTCGACGGCCTGACGCGCACTCACAACATCGCGAGCTTCTCGCTGCAGCCGACCGGGACGGCGCGCACCCTCACGATCCTGAACACCTACACCGGCGCGCCCGCGACCGCGACGACATGGAGTTCCGGGTGCCTGGCGTTCGACGCCGCGGGCGTGCAGGCGGCGGCGCCCGGGTTGTTCGCCGGGCCGGCGTGGCAAAACCTGCCGTTTGACACCTGGTTCCGCCAGACCACGGAAATCGACCTGACGGAGAATCGCGTCGCGCGCGTCACGATCCGCAATCTGCACACCGGCGCTTTCGCCACCGCCGAGCCGATCGGCTGGTATCTCGCCGGTGGTTCGTCCCCCGCGTTGCCGAACCCGACGGCCATCCGCCTGTTCGCCGGCGGAACCGAGCCTGGAAACCTCTGCGCCTGGGACAATGTGTCGGCGGCGTCGCTGTGCGCACGCATCCCATCGTGCCCCGGCGAGCGCGGGGACGCCAATTGCGACGGCGCTGTCGATTTCTTCGACATCGATCCGTTTCTGTTGGCACTCTTCGATTCCTCGCAGTACGCGGCGACGTTGTGCGGCGGCGACTTTTGCGCGGTCGACGTGGATTGTTCGGGAACGGTCGACTTCTTCGACATCGACCCGTTCCTGGCTTGCCTGTTCACGTTGTGCCCGCCGTGTCCGTGACGGGATTTGCAGCGGCGTGCCGTAGCCGGTCCGCAGGCGACGAGCAGACAGGGGGCGAGCCTGTATTGCTTCGCCGCCCGGCGGCGCGTGGTCAGCGCGCCTTCCGCCCTTCCGATCGAATCTGACCATAGAGTCGGAACAGCTCGCGGAAGGCCCGCAGGATCACGCTGAGCTTCGCGCCGGTCTGGGCGCCCGCGGTGCGCGGGTAGTGATGCACGCCGACCTGCGCGATGCGGAGCTGCATGTTGGTGGCCTTCGCGAGCATCTCGGTGTCGATCAGCGCGCCGCGGCTGTGCATGCTGATCGCGTCGATGAACGGCTTGGGGTAAATCTTGAACGCGCAGTCGATGTCGCGCAGCTTCATGCGAAACAGGAACCGCACCAGGCTGCCCCACGCCCAGGCGTTCGCCTTGCGCATGAACGGATCCTTGCGATCCAGACGGTAGCACGAAACGATGTCGTGGTCTTCGAGCAGTTTGAAGAGCGGGGGGAGCTCGTTGAAGTCGAACTGACCGTCGCCGTCGGTGTAGAAGATCCAGTTCTTCGTCGCCGAGCGAAAGCCCTTCTGCAGCGCGCCGCCGTAGCCCAGGTTCGGGTTGTTGTGCACCGCCCGCACTTCGGGGATTTCCGCTGCGAGGCGATCGGCGATCTCGCCCGTGCGGTCCCTGCTGCCGTCGTTCACGACGATTACTTCGAGGTCGGCTGTGATCCGCCGCCCGACCTCCACCGCCGCCCGCGTAACGCGCTCGACGTTCGCCTCCTCGTTATAGCACGGGAAAAAGATGGTGAGCGACAACGGCTTGAGCGGCGGCTTCTCCACGCGCGAAGCTCCAGAAGCGGCGAGCGAGCGACGGTCGCTGTCAGGGGCGGCTACGGACGAACCTCGATGTCCAAGGGTTGCCAGACCGGCGGCCACTGCGGGGCTCCTTTCCAATAGAGCTGCACGCTGCGCCGGCCGGGGCGGACTCTAACAGCGGACATATCGACCTGCAACGCGAGACGCTGACCGGCCGAGAGCCGAAGCGTGTGCGCCAGTGCGTACGGCAGGTCGCTGCCGGCCACCCGATAGGCGATCGGGTTGCCATCCAGGCGAAGCAGCGGCGTCACAGCAGAGGCGCCGCCGCTCGCGGCTGATACGTGGACGCTTGGCGCCGCGCCCAGCAGGCGCTGATACGTGACGCCCTCGGCCGACGACTGCGTCGCGAAGCTGAGCCGCGTCGGCCCGCCGAACTGCACGGCGGCGGGGCAACTCGCGGGCGACGAACCGTCGACGCCGACGACGAAGGATCGTGCACCCCCGTCCGGAACGCTCACCCGAACATGACAGACCCAGGAATCGCCCGCCGCGACCGCGGAGATGAGCTCTCCACCGGCGCACCAGGGGCGCTGCTCGCCGCTGCGCCCGATGCGCACCCGCGCGTGCAATCCGCCGAGTTCAAAGGCATGCCCGTTGACGATTGTCGCCGTGACGCGCCCCGGCCCCGCAGATTCGTCCAGCGACATTCTGAGCTGACCGGTCGGCAGCGTGCGGGTCTGCGGCGAACCATCGGCGGCGACGTCAATGACGCTGTAGCGGCTGCGGCCGTCTCCGCCGTCGCGCGGGGCGCTGCTCGATTGCGGCGTGCGGACGCAGGTCAGTGGTCCGGCGGATGCCAGCATTTCGCGCAGCTCCGGGCTGTCTCCGCTCCGCGCGCCGCCGGCGAAGTAGAGGCGGATGTTCGCCCGCCGGATCACTTCGTGAAGCACGCCGCCGGCGTGCCAGGCCCGCAGCAGCCCGGCGCTTTCATCGTGTCCGATGATGAACGCGGCGCCGCCCGCGGGCCGGTCCAGCAACGAGCGTTGCACCCAGCGGAGTTGCTCGGCGTCGGCGTCGATCGGTTTGGCCGGGGTGTCATAGATGACGATGCCGCGGTGCGGTCCCACGTCGATCATCCCCAGGGGTCCGGGCGCGACGAAGCGGCCGTAGAGGGCGAGGTCGTCGTGGTCGCCGCAGGCCATGAGCACCGGGGCGTCGAAGCGGCTGACGAAGTCGGTCAGCTCGCGCCAGCCGCGGGGCGGATCGGGGTGGGTTGCGTCGAGATAGTCGCCGGTCGCGACGATCAGAGTCGGGGCGAGCAGGTTGATTTCGTCGATCAGGCGCTCGTCGGCGTGCGGCGCGGCCGGATCGCCGAGATTCATGTTGGAAAGGTGGACGATTCGCACGGCCTGCGCGACGGGGCCGACCGCGACGCAGTGCCGCGCGATGCATGTGGTGTTGCCGAGCCGCGCTTCGAGATCGTACACACCCGGGGCGACGTCGCCCGGCAGCGTCAATCTCAGCGGAGCGCCACGCTTCACCGCGTCGATCGGGTCGCTGGGCGCGATCAGCAGCTCGCGGGCCGGCGGCTCCCGACGGATCAGCGCGAACGAGACGCTTCCCGAGACGGCGCCGGCCGCGTGAATCTGAAAGCTCCCGCCGGGCTGGACGAACGTCGGGCGGCCAAGGCTCGGCGCGATCAGAACCGGAGGATCGTCGGCGAAGGCCGAGGTCGCCGCAGCCAGCACCGCTGCAAGCCCGACGGCACAGCGCAGGACCTGCGCGAGTCGCCCGATACGGCGGCGTGGTGATCGGGTCTGGCGGTGCTTGCGGTTCGCGGTGCGCATTTCTATTGTGACATCGTGAGCTATCCGCCCCCCGATGAAGCGATTCCGGTTCTGCGCGAGTGGTTGCGCAACGAAGCGCGACTCGGCGTCGATTTCGTGGCCGTGCCGGAGGCCGCGCTCGCAGCGATTGGCGCGGCGCGGCGGCCGGAGGCGGCGCGCGGCCCAGCGCCTGCGCCGGGCCGCGCGACGGCGCCGGCCCGCGTCGCGCCGTCGGTCGGGGCGCCGCGCGGCGGCCCCGCCCCGATCAGCGGCGCGCCGCGCCTTGTCGCGCCCCCCGCGCC
>CAZVWB010000059.1:0-22784 GCA_964631045.1 uncultured Planctomycetales bacterium | reverse complement strand
CGATCGTCAGCCTCGAAGAATAGGCCGGACCTTTCTTCCTCACCGGGGTACGGCCGCCGATCCGCGCCGGCATGAAGATCACCCCGGCGATGCCGCTGGCGTTCGTCCGCGCTCGAACGGCGTGCTCATGCTTCTTGACGGTCTTGCCCTCGCTGTCGGTCTCGGTCGTGGGGGTCACTTTCTGTGCCGCGGTCAGGCGGCCGTACTGCGTGTGCTTCGGGCTGCGCGGCGCGTGCAGACCGACCCGCGTCGTGCCGACCTCGAAGACGCCGGGGAAGAAGTCGCTCCCGACGGTCGTGCCCTCCACGGGGATGTCGCGCTTGCCGCCGACGATGGTCCCGTTGATCTTCCACGGGAAGTTCTTGGCTTGCGGGTCGTTCGGATCGGCCGCCGCCGGAATCTTGTTGTCGTAAAACGCCTGCGGTCCGCCGTCTTTCAGGAAGAAATCATCCGGTTTTCCGGTGTTCGCGGGCGGTCGGCGGTCCTTGGTCTGGTCGAGCGCCTTGGTGCCGAGCTTCTCCGCCTTCAGCGGGTTTCCGTCCTTGAGCTCGTCGGGCTTGACGAGCTGGAAGTAGACGCAGACGCCGTCCGCCGGCTCCTTTGTGCCGTCCTGCCGGATGCGCTCGACGCGCGCGACGAGCGGGATCTTGCCCAGAAGCGGGTTCTCCTCCCACATCAACTCCTCGAAGAAATGCCGCTGGGCGGTGAGTTCGCGCTGGTACTTCGCCTCCGGCTCGTCCGGCCGCGGGTAGCTGCTGTCGTGGTTGTAGCAGTACCCGCCCGGAAAGCGGATCATCCCGAACTTGCCGGCGAGCGGCAGACGCCCGGCGTGAATCTGGCCCTTGTCGTGCGAGAGCGCCGCCACGTCGGACATGATGTTGTTGCGGGTCTCGTTGCGCAGGATGGCCTTGGCTTCGGCGTCGGTCGGGGCCGTCTTGCCCGTCTTGGTGTGCACTTTCTTGTAGTGCTCCCAGCAGAGCTTCGCGGCGTCCGTCACCTTCTGGTGTTTCAGCGGCTTATACAGATACCCGAGCACCTGCAGCCGCTGCTGCACGCCGGCCACCTGCCACGGCTGCTTGCCGGTCTCCTCGATCGGGTCGAACAGCGCGTCGAGGTCGCCCAGTTCGATCGAGATGGTGTAGACCGGCTTGATGACCAGCGTATTAATGTGCTTCTTCGACTCGTCGTCGAGCGCGACGTGCCCCACGTCCTGCTTGCCCGGCGAGCGATAGACGCCTTTCTGCACTTCCGCCTGGACTTTCGGCACCCACATGTAGGGGTTCGTGTCGTCCTCGGCGAAGTAGTAGTTCTTTCCGTCGTTGGTCTCGTGCTTGCAGCCGGTGTGGTTCTTCAGGTAATAGTTGATCTCGGCCGGGACGCCCGTGCCCCAGTTATACGCGGCGAGCTGATCCCAGGTGATCGCCTTCCCGCCCTTCGAGACGGTCTTGGCGATGCTGTCGATCGACTCGCCGTTCTTGTACATGTACTTGTCGAAGGCCTCGCCCTCTTTGGCGCCGTAGGGCTTCTTCAGCCAGTCGGACAGCGGATAGGGCTTGGCCGGGGTGCTGATGATCGCCACTGACTATCTCCAACTGCCGCGACGCCGCGGCGCTCTTTTCGTCTGCGCAGCCAACCGCCGATCCCGGACTACTTCGGAATGATTCGCGAGAGCGTCAGGCGCGACGGATTCACGAATCCGCCTTCGCCGACGAACTTCTCCGAACTGTCGGCGACGCCGGTGCTCGACTGCGCACTGCGGTACTTGATTCCGATCCGCTTCCCGTCCTTCATCATCCATTCCAGGAAAATCACGCTGTGGCCGCTATTGCCCGTGCCGCGCCATATCTGGCAGAAATCGCCGGCCTGCGCATCGTCCAGCGACTCGACTTTGGCCGCGATCCCTGCGTTCACCAGCGCCATCGCACAGCCCTGCGTCGGCCCGCTTCCGCCCCAGCAATACCAGGTCTTGTAGATTTCGGCGCCAGCCTTGAACTTGGCCGCGTCCATCCCCTCGACGATCTTCGGGTACTTCTCAGCGATCCTGATGAACGTCATGTACGTATAGCCCACGCAGTGGATTCGCCCCTGGGGGTCCTTCGTCACCAGCTTCGTGCCTTTGAACATCAGGTCCGCCGGCTGCCCCGTGCCCTCGAAGCCCGTGCCATCCGGCTTAGTCGCGTACTTGCCGCCGGCGTACTCCCGAGCCACGGCCATGACCTCATCGCCGGTCGGATGCACGTCGCCCGATGGCGCACCGCTCGAAGGCGGATTGGTCGGCGAAGTCGGCGTCTCCGGCGGCGGCGGACTCGTGCTTACCGGCGCCTCAGACCCCGTCTCGTCCGGCAGCTTCTCCTTCGGCGGCAGCCCCGGCTGGTCGTGTATCTCGTGCAGCTTCGTCTGCGTCTCCGCATCCGGCTTGCTCGTTACCGGGATTTTCATCAGACGCTGGAAGCGCTTGAGCGCCCCCTGCGTCGCGCTCCCGTCGACGCCGTCCACCGGGCCCGCGTCCATGCCCAGGTTGTTCAGCCGCTGCTGCACGCCGCAGAAGCAGTTCGCGTCCGGCGCTTCCTCCTGGATCGGGTTCAGCTTGCCCACCTCGATCACGAACTCAAGCTGAATCGGCTGCTGCGCCGGCGGCTCCTTGGGCTTCTCGTCCTTCGGCTTTTCCGGCTGCTGCGGCGGCGGCGACGTGGACGGCGGCGGCTCGGAAACCGGCGGCTCGGTCACATCCACCAGGTTGATCTCGACCAGTTTGTAACCCCCGCCGCCGCGCGTCGTGGTCTCGATGATGTTGTCCGCGCTCTGCGTGGTCGATCCGTCGCCCTTCGACGTGCCGGGGTCGTTCATGACGTAGCCGGCCTTGGTCTTTCCGACGATCACGACGAAGTGATTGTACGTCTCATCCGTATCCGACTTGTAATCGACCCGCGCCAGCGTCGGCAGGTTCTTCTTGATGCGGTCGTCCAGCGTCGTGGCCATCGCGCTGCCGGTCACCTTCGACCCGTACGCCAGCTTCGGCAGGTTGTCCTTCTCGCCGTGCTTGAACGCCACGCTCCAGACCACGCTGTTGCCGCTGTAGCCCGCGTTCTTGTCGAGGTACTCGTCCAGCGTCGCCGGATCGACCTCGCGGCCGTAGTACTTCAGGATCATCGCCACCGACGTAATCGCGCAGCCGGCGGACGCCACCGTGCGATCCGCGTTGCCCAGGTGCCGCGTGCCCCAGCGCGAGTCGCCCTGAGACCAGTGCGGTGTCTTCTTCCCGTTCCGCGTGATGATGACCACATCCGCCGAGCCCGGCGTGCCGCTGCCGCCCGTGCCCTCGATGACGCTGGGCTGATTGGTCTGCTGCTGCACCGCCGGCGGCGTCCATTTGACGATCAGCTTGCCGCGCTGCGCGGTCTTGCGCACCTGGACGTTAATCAGCCCGCCGGCCTCGAACGCGCCTTCGCCCTCGGGCGGGTAGGGCATGCCGTCGAGGATCAGCTTCCACGTCGCGTCCTTGATCGGCACGTATTCATCGTCGAGCACCCGCAGGCGCAAGAACACCTTGTCGGTCTGCGTGCCGAACGGGTGGTGCGCATCGGTTGCGCCCGATTCCTTCTTGGGCGTCTGCTCGGGAATCTCGATCACGTCGGGCGCCGCGCCGATCTGCTCCTTGCCCTGCGAATCGGTGTGCTTCACCTTCGCGTTGCGGTCGCCGTGGAACAGGATGAACGGGTTCTTGCGCTTCCCGCTCAACGTGCCGTTGATCTGCCACAGCGAACGCCAGTCCTGATATCCCGCCAGCGTCGCGACCAGCGGAAAATGCGTGTTCCCGGTTACGTCTACCTTCGTCGCGGGCATGTCTTACGGCTCCGAAACTCCGCGCTTGCCTTTCGACCAACGGACCGACCCGGCGGCCCGACTGCGGCCTGCCGAACAATCTCACGATCGGCCGGACACTATGGACGCAGGAACGAAAATCCGCGCCCGGGATCGACCGCCAGGATCGTCGGATCGCGCCCCAGGCGAAACAGCACGTCGACCGGGCGCAGCGGCGCACAACCCAGCGCGCTGACCCGCCCGTCATTCCGGCAAAAGAACCAGCCCGGTTCGCGGCCGCCCGACCGCAGCAGCGCGAACGGAGCGCTGTCCATCGCCACCCGGATCACCGCCGATTCGATCGGTTCGCGCTCCGTCCACGTTACCGGTCGCTCGTCCTGTAGCGCGAAGTCGTCGCTGGGCATCAGATACCAGCGTCGCAGCACGTACGGCGATGATCCCTCGCCCGCGTCGAACAGCGCCGCGCCGCAGACCACGTCTTCATCCGTCTGCGTCAGCGTCGCCGCGATCAGCCGGCCGCCAAATTCGCTCAGATCGGCGAAACTCTCCGGCGACCGCAGCGCCGACCAGCGGCACACGCGCAAGATCGCGCCGCCGTCCACGCGCTCCAGCGCGAATGTGCGGCACCGCCCATCCGACAAATATGCCGTCTCGATCCACGCCGGCGGCTTGCCTTTGAATTCGACTTCGTCCTGCGTCACCGCGCCGCCGGAGATTCGAAGCGTCAGCCGCCGCAGCCCCCATGCGGCGTCCGTCGGTTCGCCCCGCATCAGCAGCGCATCGAGCCGCGATGCCAGCGCACCGCGCGACGGCGGCATTTCGAGCAGCGGCGGGATGATTCGATACCCCGGCTGCGGCAGCTTCACCGATTCGACCGCGGAAACTTCGCTATTGCCATGCAGCACGTACTGCAGCTCGCCGCCCTGGACCCAGGCGATCCATAGAAACGTCGCCCCCGCGTTCGGCGGAATCGAGACATGCGGTTGCACCCGCTCGCGCACGTCCGCGATCTGCACGGTGTCGGTTATTCGCGGCTTCAGCGACGTTGCGACCTTGGAGACCCAGATCGAGAACGGAGCGTTCGCCGCGTCCGGCCGGTTCAGCCACGCGGCGGCCGCGTGCGATCCGGGACTGCCGCGCAGCCACGCCGTCCGCACCGCGATCGGATCGACCGGGACAAACTCGATCCGCACGGGATCAGAAGCCGCGCGATAGGCGCCCTCCTGCCATTCGTAGACGGCACGCAGCTCGTACGTGCCGGGCCGCGCTGCGTCCACGAGGCTGTTGAGCGGAAAGCTCTCCGCGAACTTCTTGCCCGGTCCCAGGCTGGGAGCGAACTGGTCGGGAGTGTCGGGCTGCTTGCGCACGAAGCGCTGCTCCGCGCCGTCGCCCACGCGCGTCAGCGACAGGGTCGGGAATCCCGGCCAGCCGCCGGGGTTTACGCCGCGCAGCTCGCCGCGGGTGTTGTTCGCCAGTTCGCAATGGCACAGAACGCGCTCCTGACACAACAGGCGCGTCTGCTCAACCGCTACTTTCGCCACGACCGCCATGCCCGCGACCTCGCCTCATCGCCGCACACCGCGGCGGACTCGCCCGCCGCTTCCCCCTACGCGCCGGTGGGATTTCTCTGGCTCTTCACCTTCCAGCCGCGCAGATTCAGCAGACACTTCCCGCAAAACTCGCCATAGCACCCGTAATAGCCCAGCACGCAGGGGCAATCGTCCTGCGTCGGCTTCACGAACTCCTTGTTCGGCTGCGTCTGGTGGTGGTCCACATCGCCGCCGGGATACGAGTCCTGGTGCGCCAGATCGAGGCAGTGCCCCAGCTCGTGCGCCGCGTTCGACGACGCCGAATAGCAGAAGTCGTCGCCCATGTAGATGTCGCGCGTGTGCGACAATATCGCAGCCCGCCCCGGCGTTCCGTAGCCGCTGGTCGTCACCGTCCCGTTGCACATCGCCCGCGCATCCCACGTCTCCGAACGCGGCACCTGCACCAGCGTCAGCCCGGCGAACGCGCCGTTGTCGGAGAAGTACGAGCAGATCGTGTCGATCAGCAGATAGTTGAAGTAGCCGGTCAGCTCGTTGCCCAACACGCCATCGAGTTGCGCCGGCGGCCGGTTCAGCGGATCGGCGGGCGTCCCGACCGGCGGCGTGAATCCGATTGCCGAGACCAGTGCGTTGTATTCGTCGAAGCTGCGCTGGTTCAACATGAACGGCGACGTGAAGTCGTGATAATAGAGCGTGCGAAAGATCAGCTTGTCGGGCAGATCCCAATCGCGCTCGATCGCCTGAATGCCCGCCTCGATCGCGTCGCGCAGCTCGTTGGAGTCCATCGTCTCCTTGCCGTGGCAGTCCGTAATCAGCTCGCAGTAGGCACGCCGCAGCAGATCCTTGAATCCCAGAAACTGCGTCCCTACCGGGCGGTAGTTGCGCTTGCCGCGCGTGTTCACGGTCGTGTCGATCCGGGTGCGGTCGCTGCGACGATACGCCGGCTCCGGCGGGTCGTCGGTCAATACCTGCACGTCGATCACCGGCGACGTCAGCGCCATCGCATCGAATTTCGGATCACCCGGCCGGGCGTGCGTGCCGGTTTGGGGGTAGTTGAGCGAGGTCGTAACCGCCGCGCTCCACGGCGTCGACGGCGTCGGCTTCTGCACATAGCGGTGCATCCGAATGTTGCGCCAGACGACCAGCGTACCGGTCTCTACGACCGGACCCTGCGGGTCGGTCCCGTCGAACTCCAGCGTCTCCGGACCGATGTACGCGCGCAGTCGATACGCATCGCCCCCGCAGCGCGAGGGCGTGAACACCACGCCGGCGTAGCCCTTGTCGTTGGTCTTCGCCACCACCGCGTATTTGTGCGAAGCGCCATCGGCCGCCGCAGCCGCCGCTACCGGCAACGCGCCATAGTCGCGATGCGCCGGACGAAGCGTATGAAACCCGTCCCGCGCCGCGATCTCGAAGATGTTGCCGGCGATCGGCAGCGAGCGCTTGCCGCCCCAGCGATCCGGGCAGTTCTTCCGCTGCGGATCGGAGGCGTCGGCGGAGGTCGCTTCGTTCTCGATGTTCTGATTCACGCGGTCCATGAACCGCTTCGGCCCGGCGTTGCTGATCTCGTACGGGGCCGGGTGCTTGGCCATCTCGGTCAGGATGAAGCGGAACTCCGCGATCGTCCAGTCCGTCGCCGCGGGCGGCGTGCTGACGAGTTCCGGCGGCAACGCCAGGCTGTCGATGTACTGCTTCCGACTCGGATCGGCGTTCGGTCGCTGCGTCGAGACATCGGTCGCGGCCCGCTGCAGCGCCGCCCACTGTGTCGCGTTCGGCGTGCGCGACTTGACAATGCTGGTCTTGATCGTGCCGGGGAGCCCGGCCGTCGGATCCTGCATCCGCCAGTCTTTGCTGTAATCCATCACCGTGTCGCGCAGCACCGGCGCGCTGAAATCGCGGCTGGCCGCCACGCCCGGATCGAGCGCGTCGGGATCGACAAGCTGGAAGTAGACCGACACGCCCTCGGCCGGGATGCGGCGGCCGTCCGGCAGCAACTGCTGCACGTGGGCGATCAGCGGAATCTTGCCGATCAGCAAATTGTCCGCCAGGAACGCCTCTTCGATGCGAAAGCGATCGTCGCCCAGCTCGAAGTCGTACTTGCGATCCGCATCCGTCGGCGGCCGCGCGGTTCGGGCGATCGCACGCGGCGCCTGCGTCGCGGGATTCGCCGGCGTATCGGTCAGCGTCCAGCGGCGCGACAGCCGCAGGCGCGGAGCGCTGAAGCAGTAGCCGCCCGGAAAGCGGATCACGCCGAATTCGCCCTTGGTCGGCAGCTTGCTGTTCTGAAACACCACGCCGCTGGCCGGAAACGAGCGCGTCACGATGTTGTTCTGGATCTCAGCCTTCAGAATCGCGAGCAGCTCGGCGTTCGACAGCACCGCGGTTCGCGTGCCGCGCAGCAAGGCCATCCGCGACGCGTTCGACCGGTTGCTCTGCGGCCCGCGCTTCTGGTCGTGCACGCTGGCGTAGTAACGCCAGGCGCGTTCCGCAGCCCAGTAGGACGGCGCCTTCGCCTCGGTGTGGTCCAGCGGCGTGTACATGTAGCCCAGCGCCTGCAAGCGCTGCAGCACCCCGACGCACTTCCACGGCTCGCTCGCGTGCGCCACCGGGTCGATCGGGTCGAACAGCGCGTCGAAATCGCCCAGCTCGAGCGTAATGCTGTAAACCGGCGGCACGATCAGCGTGTTGATGTGCTTCCGAGGATCATGGTCGGGCGCGACAAAGCCGATGTCCGTCTTGCCCGGCGACCGGAAGCGACCATTCGGCGGCTTGGGCTCGACCTTCGGCACCCAGATCCACGGATTTCGATCGCTGCTCTTCAGCTCGAACGCCGTGTCCGTCGCGTTCGGCGCGCAGCCGTTGTGATCGCGCAGATAAAAGTTGATCTCCGCGTCGATCGTCGTGCCCCAATTGAGCGTCGCGATCTCCGCGTCCGTGACGGTCCGCCCGGTCTGCGTGAGGCGCAGCGCGATGCTGTTGAGCGTTTCCCCAGTCACGTAGTCGTACTTCTCGAACGCCGGCAGGTCGGCCGGGTTCTTCGGCTTGGTCTGCCACTCGGGCAGCGAATACGTCGGCGTGGGTTGGGTGACACTGGGCACTGCGCCGCTCCAGGTTCGCTCAGGGATCCGCTCAGTTCGAACGATTCAGCAGCTTCGCCAGCGCTTTCTGCTTGTTCTGCATCGTCACTTCGGCGTGGTCCATTGCCTCCTTGTCCTGTCGGAGGCGTTCGCGCGCGTTGGCGTTGCGATGCGTCTTGTAGTAAGCGAATTGGTCTTCGTGCTTTTTCTTGGCCGCCAGATACTGCTCGCGCGCCAGCTTGTACTCGTCGTTGGCCTTCTGCAGGTCGGGCGAGATGCGCAGCCCGGTGGCCGGCCTGCTCGCGACCGTCGGAGACGCCGTGGTTCCGGTCGGTCCGCTCGTCGTCACCGGCGGCGGCGTGGTGGCGCTGCCCAGGGCATCCGGCGCCGGCGGCTTGCCCGGCTTGTCGTGGATCTTCTCCAGCCAATCCAGCGTCTGCGGCCCCGGAATCGCCTTTCCGCCGCCGTCCACCTCCCCGGTCACGTTGCAACGCGCCTGCAAACGCTTCAGCGCCGCGTGCGTCGCGTCGTTCAGCACGCCGGTCACCGGACCGGCGTTGTACCCCAGGTTGTTGAGCCGCTGCTGCACCCCGGGAACGAACTTGTCGTCGGGCGCTGGCGCCAGGTCGAGAATCGGATCCAGCCGCCCGATGCGGAGATTGAACGAAATCTCCACCGGGGGGGTCGGCGAAACGGGGGCCGACGATCCGCCCGACGGCGTGCCGCCACTGCTGCTGGGCGGCGAAGGCGGCGTGTATTTCAACTTGAGCAGCGCCTTTTCAGCCGTGGGCAGCACCTCGACGCTGATCACCCCGTCGCCGTCCGGCGTGAGCAGGCCCGGATCGATCACCAGGCCATCGACCGTCAATTCGTACGTCGCCCCGGGGAACTGCGCGAACTGGTCGTCCAGCACGCGAAACCGGAGAAACAACTTGCCGGTTGCGGTCGAGAACGGGTGGTGGCTGCTGGTCGCGCCGCTGTGTGAAGTGGAACTGACCGTGGCCTCGTACTCATCCGGCTCATGCAGGAAATTCGGAGGGTTGGCCGGATCGAGCACGCCGTGGAACAGTATGTTCGGATTGCGCCGCCTGGCCTGCAGCCCGCCGTTGGCGGCCCAGAGCGTCTCCCAGTTCACAAAGCCGTTCCGCGCGGCGATGCGGCTGAAGTGGTCGCTGGTCTGCACCTTCTCCGGCATTGGCTCACCTGCGTCGCAAACGCACCGAAACGATCAGCGCCGGCAGACGGTCGCACGCGCGGACCGTCGACACCCGACGCTCCCGCATGCTTAACCGGGTTGCCACTCGTCCGCCGGCAGCCGCGGATAGGAAATCTCGCAATTGCCCGCTTCCTCGATCCAAACCCGCGCGAAGCCGTTCACGTCCAGCGTACCCGAGATGATCTTGCCGCTCGGCGCCTTCACCTCGTAGTACTCGCCGGCCCGCGGCTCGCCCGTGTTCCGATCCTTCAGGTCAAACGAAATCCAGTGGCCCTCGTACGGCTTGTCTTCGATCGCCGGACCCTCTTCCGGCGCGCCGCTGTAGCTCGGGTCCTTGCCCGGCGTGACCGTGTCGGGCTCTTCCGGCGCGGCGGGCGACGCCGGCGACTGATTGGCCGACCCCGACTGCTTCGACCCGCCGCTGTTGATCTTCACCATCGTACCGGTGATGGTCACGCCGGACGTGTCGATCAGCACGAAGTTGCTGCCGCAGTTCAGCGAGATGGCCGAGGTGGCGTCGACAATGACCTTGTCGGCCTTCACGAAGTACTCGCTGGCCACCTTGTGCCCGTGGTTGGCCTTGTAGTCCTGAACCACGTCGCCCTCGACCGTCTCGTTGTAGGTCTCCTTGACCTTGATCGCGTACTTTGCGCCGACGTCGATCGAGTACGAACTGCCGATCTTGCTGCGCTGCTCTTTCTTGACGTTCAGGAAGCGATTGGTCTCGACGTGATGCCGCTCCTCGCCCTTGTCGTCCTTGCCGACGCGCAGGTGATAGTCCTTCTGGGCGTTGATCAGGAACTGCTCGCTGTCCTTCAGATCCTCGATGCGAATCTCGTTCGTACCGCCGCCGCCCTTGCTGCTGTTCGTCTTGATCACCGTCCGCGTCTTGTTATCCGGCAGGGTGTACGGCGGCATGTTGTCCGCGTTGTAGACGCTGCCGATCACCATCGGCTTGTCCGGGTCGCCTTCGAGGAAGTCGACGATCACTTCCTGCCCCACGCGCGGGATGAACACCGCGCCGTACATGCCGCCGGCCAGCGGCTGCGCCACGCGGATGAAGCACGAGGACTTGTCGTCGTTGTTGCCCAGCCGATCCCAGAAGAACTGCACTTTGATCCGGCCGTACTTGTCGACGTGGATTTCCTCTTCCGAAGGCCCGACCACCCGCGCCGTCTGCGTGCCGCGCATCACCGGCCACGGCGTGACCCGCGGCGGGCGGAACGACACCGTATCGGGCACGCACTCGAACTGACACTCATACGTCGGCGGCTCGTAGTCGACGAAACTGAAGCCGCCGTTGTCGCCGAACAGGTTCGGCAGCGAGAGCGCTTTCGCCAGTTCCGCGCCCATGCCGCTCGCGACCGAAGTCAGATCGCGAACGACCTGTCCGGCGTGATACAGCCAAGTCGCCACCGCTCGCTGCGCCGCCGGGTCGCGCCGCGAAAGCCGCGCCCCGATCTGCAGGATGGCTCGCGCCACTTCGCGAATCTGCTCGTTGTCGCTCTGCTGCGCCACCATCAGCCCGGTGCGCACGCCAGGATCGAGCAGGCCCGATTGCCCCATCAGGTCGACATTGCCCTGCGAGCCGACCTGCTTGCCCTGGTGCGTCACCGTTGTCAGCAGCCATTTTATGTTCGCCGAAGCGGCGGGAAACTCCGAAAGCTCGAACGTCTTCCCCGGCGCAAACCGGATGCAGTCCGCCATGCCGGTGCCGATGACCCGGCCCGATTCGAACTCCTGCGTCCGCACGCCGGCGATCCGGTCACCCTCTGCCTTTTCGATGTACTCGCCGGGGTAGTCGCGAAACTCCAGCCCCTTGTCGTGTTCGAGCTGCGCCTTGGCCCCCAGCCCGAGCGTCGGATTCTCGAAATTGTAATCGGCCAGCGAGACCGTGCCCGGCCGCACCGTCTGCCCCATCCGAAACCGGAAGACGTGCTCGCCCTCCGTCACATTCATCCCGGTGGGCGGCCGGTAAAGCAGCGCCTCGGCGCCGATCGTGCCGTACTTGCTCGGCGCGTCGGACATGATGAGCTCGTGCTTGTCGGCGGTGTGCTCGAACCGCCACCAGATGCCCTCCTCCTCCAGCAGGCGGGCGATGAAGTTCCAGTCGGTCTCGCGATACTGCACGCAGTACGGCCGCGCGGTCGGCTGCCGCTCGACGTCGAACCGATAACGGTTCGTCGGAATGCCCGCCGCCGTCATCACCGCCCCCACGATGTCCTTCACCGACTTGTCCTGGAAGATGCGGCAATCGCTGCGATGCGTCAGCAGCCAGTGCGACGGCATCAGTTCGGCGCGATACAGGGACCAGTCGTTGGACGCGCCGATGTTCTCGAAGCGCGTGACGATCCCGTGAAAGACGCGCTCGCCGAACCGCGACGAGATCTCGAAGGTGGCCTGAACGCCGACAACTTTGGAGATGTCGAGGTCCTGCTCATAGCACACCAGCTCGACTTCAAACCGGTAGAACTGACACAGCCCCTCCGTCCCGCGATATCGCGTGACCTGAAACTGTTCCGCATCCCCACCCACAAGCTTGAAGGCGATCTGACCCTGGCTGAGGTCGCGCGCGATGGCCATGACGATAAAGTCCTCTTGTGTCGTGATTTACGCGCGTAGACGGGGGAACCGTAACCCGCGTAACTGGAGAGCGAAACACACCTCTCCTACCCGCGTCGCGGTCCGACAAGCGCTGTGCGCGGCAGATGCGTGGAACGTGCCACGAGCTAGATTGTCCGATGCTGAGTGTAGCAGCCCCTGCCGGGAGCGTCAAACCGCAATTGCCAGCCGCGAGCGCGGCGCGCGGCGGGTGCATCTCGCCAGCGGTTGCATTTCGCAGGGTGGGGCGGGCATCCTGCCCGCGCAGGGTGGGGCAGGCATCCTGCCCGCGCTGGGTGGGACGGGCATCCTGCCCGCCGAACGGGGTTCCCTTGCCGGAGCGGGCAGAATGCTCGCTCGACCCGGTGCGCAATGCGCATGCGCGTGCGGCGCGCGTTGTGTCGCACTTCATGTGCCCCCCCTCATTGCCGCAAGGCGATACGTCGCCGCCGTCGCCGCGGCGCACGCCCGCCAGGAAAACCGCGCCGCCTGCGGCGGTCCGGCGCTGCGGAGCTGCCGCCGCCACGCTTCATCTTCGGCAATACGCCGCATCGCCGCCGTCCACGCCGGTAACTCGTCCGGGTCGAGCAGATGCCCGGCGTCCCCCACAACCTCCGGAATCGACGCGACGCGCGACGCGATCACCGCGGCGCCACAGTTCATCGCTTCGAGCGGCGGCAGCCCGAACCCCTCGTAGTACGTCGGCCACACCAGCGCGACACACCGTCGATAGAGCCGCGCCAATTGCTCGTCCGCCATGTAGCCCAGCAGCCGCACGCACTGCCGCGTCTCCGGGTCGGCCAGCCGGTCCCGCAGCGCCTCCCCCCGCCACCCCCAGCCGCCGGCCAGCACCAGCGGCCGCGCCCGCCGCAGCGCCGCCGGCAGAGCCGCATAGGCCTCAACCAGTCCCACCACGTTCTTTCGCGGCTCCAGCGTGCCGACGTACAAAAAGAACCCATCCGCAAGGCCCAACTCGCGGCAGAACGCCGCATCTGCGCCGGCCTCCTGCGGCGCTGCCGAGAACGCCGGCCGCGCGGCCTGGTAGGTCACGTCGATGCGCTCCGCCGCGACCCCCAGCCGAGTGACCATCTCGTGCCGCGTAAACTCGGATGCAGCGATGAACCGCGTCGTGCGCGACACCCCGGCGGCGAACTCGCGCTCATACCACCGCACGCGATCCGCCGGGTGCCACTCGGGGTGCACGAGCACCGACAGGTCGTGAACAGTCGTCACGGTCGGCCGATCGCCCGCGATCGGAATGTGATTGGGCTCATGATAAAGCGCGTAGCGCCGCGCGGCCCGCCGCAGCGCCGCCCCGTAGACACTTTGCACCACCCGCCGCGCCGCCCACGGCCAGCGCGACCCCCCGGACCCCCGCCGCGCCGCCCACGGCCAGCGAGCGCCGCGGGACGCCGGTCGCACCGTCGCGGCGACCGCTTCCGAATCTCTCCGCCAGTCGCGCCGCGACCAGTGCGTGTGCAGAAACGGCCGGGCGGCGATTTGCGGTTCAAACTCCTCGAGCGCCAGGAGCAGGCAGCGGATGTAGTGCCCCACGCCGGTCAGCGACTGGCGCAAGGGGCGGTCGTTCACGATGACGCGCAGGGCCTCGTCCACGGACGATAATGTACTGGCGGCGACACTCAGCGGCACCCGACCCGGCCCCCAGCGCGAGAAGCGCCGGCGTGTTGGCGGCCGCGGCCGTCGCCGGGGCTCGCGAGGGCGCCACGACGATCGGCGAGAAAACTGGAGGATGTCGCGGCGATCGCCGCGCGCATAGCTGCACGCCGCCGCTGCCGCACATCGGGGTTAACGAGATGGTGAGGCGGCAGGAATGAAGACCACAACAGGCGGCCGATCTGGATGCAGCCGCCGGCGGTTACTCTACCCGGCGTGTTGTTGCCAGCAGGCCAGCGCGGCAGCTCAGGGAAGCAGCGCGTACAATACGGTGGATGTGCAGAGGGTTGTTTGATGAGTAAGCCAGCGATCAAAGCGGATTCGGCCGGGGCGATCTGGATGCGGATCATTCGGCCGGATGAGGGCGACTTGCCACCCGCTGCGGCGGAGGCCCTGCTGAGTTTCCGCTTCAACGAAGACGACCTGCAGCGCATGCACGCGCTCGCGGAGCGGAACCAGGCCGGAATGCTGACAGAGCCGGAAGCACGGGAGTTGGAGCGCTACCGCGACGTGGGTCTGGAGCTGGACATGCTGCACGCAAAGGCGCGGCACGTCCTGAACAGCGTCAGCGGACGGGGACGCGCGGAATGACCGATGCGCTTGTCGCCCGGGTGAAACAGCAGGCGCGCGATCGCTGCGAGTACTGCCAACTCGCACAGGCACAATCGTCGATTCCGTTCGAGATCGATCACATCATCGCGCTCAAGCACGATGGCCGCAGCACCCTGGAGAACCTGGCGCTCTCGTGCTTCTATTGTAACAGCGCCAAGGGACCAAACATCGCCGGCATCGACCCTGAGACGCGCAAGATAACGCCGCTGTTCAATCCGCGAACTGACGTCTGGGCGACGCACTTTGTTTGGGACGGCCCGGTGCTGCGCGGCCAGACTCCGAGCGGGCGCGCGACGATCGCAGTATTGCGAATCAACAGTCCGGGACAGGTCGCGCTGCGCATTGCACTGCTCGCCGCGCGATCATTCCCGCCCGACGCCTGAACCAGCAGCGCGATGGCTCTTGAGTGTGGTGCGCTGACGCGTGTCGCCCCCACGACTGCTGCTTCGCAGATCCAGCAACACTCGGCGGTCGGTCTCGCATTGAACCAGCCCCCGGCGGTCGGTCTCGAATTGAGCCAGCCCCCCGGCGGTCGGTCTCGCGTCGCGCCAGCCCCCGAAAGGTCGGTCTCGCGTCGCGCCAGCCCCGGCGGTCGTAGCGTAACGATTTCTGAGGTAACGGCTGGAACTGGCGTTCCAAAAAGATAGGCTCACGTTCTTTCACACGCACGCGAAAGGAACGGTGAGCCCATGGTGGATACCGAACTGACGGTATCGCAGCCGTTGCAGGTCAGGGTACGGTTGGCGGGGTTGGATTTCAACGGCGTGCTGCAGGCGCTCGAGCAGGAACGCGATTCTGACCGGCGACGGTGCGGCCCGCAGCGCAGAGCACGATGAACGCGGCGCGGGCGAGCATCTCCAACCACGACGCCGGGCCTTGCGCGCGGACCGTCGCCATCGGCGAGAACCTGCGGTTCGATCGCGACCACTCGTTCCGGCAGCGCTGAGCGCAGTCGCTACCGCCGATCGGGAACGACGAGGTGGCGGAGCTTTGGGGCTGCTCGCCGGGGGAGCACCGCCTGGGCGAGGGAGTGAAACGAATGCTCGTCATGGTGTAACCTGTGGCTACGGTCGGCCTTGGGCAGTGGTATGATTTGCCTGTGATCGAGAGTCGTCCGAGCGCCGGGGCGTCCGGCTGGCGGACGCTCGCTCCGGCGGTAGAATGTTTAAGCTCGCTTACAAGCTCCATGAGCATGGATGGGCAACCGCTTCAATCAGTGACGGCGAGTCCACAGTTGAGATGGCCGTCTCCTACCTGACCGATGCGCTCCGCGATCTCGCACGCGCCGCTCGGGAAGTTCTGGGCGGCCTCCCGGAAGCAACGTTTCTCTTCTGTCAGGAACCCGGGGGGCACCGCTTCTTTGTCTCGCGTGAGGGCGACTTGGTACGCGTGAGGGCCTTTCGCTTCGACGAAATTGGCTCGCGTTCCGCTAGCGGCGAGTTAGTGATGGTCGCAGATTGCAGCCTCCGCGAGTTTGCCAGGGAGTGCATCAGCTGCTTGCGACGCGTGCTGGATGAGCACGGGCAGGACGGATACCGCGAGCGGTGGAAGAACGCGGACTTCCCGACGCGCGAGTACCACGCCTTGCTCGAGTTGCGGCGGAAGCTCTGGGGCGGCCGGCCGGCCAAGTAGGCCTACGAGGATGATGCGGTCGCAGCGGGGTCCGCTCGCCGATTCGATTTAGAAATCCAGCCGGTTGAACCGCTCGGGGTGTCTCGTGAACGTCGCGTCACGCGGCATGGGTCCGCCGTGGCGGGGCGTGGACGGAGCAGTGCACTCGTTCTGCCGCGCGTCGAACTCCAGTCGGTGCCAATCGCCAGCGAAACACCAACTCCCGGCCTTCGGCCTGGATAGACCCCACTCCGACGGTCGGCCTCACCGTGCGCCAGCCCCCGGCGGTCGGTCTCGCGTCGCGCCAGCCCCCGAAAGGTCGGTCTCGCGTCGCGCCAGCCCCCGAAAGGTCGGTCTCGCGTCGCGCCAGCCCCGGCGGTCGGCTTCAGCCGACCAACGTTTGCCACCAGCTTCAGCTGGTGGTCCGCTGCGGCCCCCCTCACTACCCGCGCTCGCCGCCCGTGCAGCCGGCTTCAGCCGGGCTTGTGGGCGCTGCGTTGTTACACACCGGCGGCAAACGCTGGCCGGCAAAACACTGACCCTCCGCTGCCTCCGCCACGGGCCAAACTATGCAGCATTAATCCAAAGCAACCTGTAAGCCGATCGCGGCGGAAACATAAAACCGCCGAGGCCCGGACTGGCTCCGAGCCTCGGCGGCGGTCGCCTTCTCAGGCAATCCAGAATCGTAGGTTAGCTGTTGTTCGCAGCCGCGATGACCTTCATCGCCGCCTCAACGCGGGCCTGCGCCAGCATGGTCTTGGCCTGGATCGGGCAGCAGGTCTTGGCGTCGCCGACGCAATACTCGGACTTGCCGTCAGACTTCGCCACGGCCGCGCCGCCGGAGCACGAAACGGCCTTGCCGTCGACCATCTGCTGCATCTGCACCTTCTCAGCCGCCGCCTTGGCTTCGGCCGAAACCTTCTCCGCCATCGCCTTGTCCGAGAAGTTGAAGCTCGCCAGGCGGTACTGCACCGGCTTGCCGGCCTTCTTCGCCAGCGCTTCGGCGCTCATCGGGCAGGCCATGCACTCATCGCCGACGGCGTACTGGACCGTCGTGATCTTCGTCAGGTAGCCGTCCAGCGCCGCGGCCAGCTCGACCTGGGCTTCGCTCTGCTGGGCAAACGTCTTCTCGCCGACGCGGTACTGGATCTTGGCCTTGTCGCCGCTCGCCAGCTTCTCGGCTTCCATCGGGCAGCAGACGCTCTTGTCGCCGACGACGTAGCTCATCTTCGGCATGTCCTTGCACGCCGCCGCGTCCTTCTCCGAGCAGCCCGCCTTCGCAGCGTCGCCCGACTTCTGGCAACACGACTTGGCCGACGCGCCGTCCTTCTTGCAGCAGGACTTGGCGTCTTTCTCCTGGGCCCACGCGCCGGCGACCAGCGTCGCCGCGACAACCAGACTCACGAACCGCATCATAAGTGCTCCCAATTAAAGCATTTAGGTTTCGAACGCGCATCGCCTGACGTTGCGGCGCTGCGACCCGACACGGTCAGAAACCGGGACCATCCCGGCCGAATTCCGCGACGATTGTGTGGAATTCTCCGTTTTTCTCACTCCGCAGTCAAACGCCGGGCCGCTGAGCCCCCCCGCGCCGGGCGCCCGCCGCCAACGCTCGACGCGACCGCTATCATCCCCAGGATGCCCGAGTTCGCGCTTTATGATCCCGCCGCGCGCCGCGCCCGCATCCAGCCGCACCGGCTTCACGTCCGGCCGGCGACCGTCGCCGATCTCGAAGCGCTCACGGCGATCGCCCACGCGCGCGAAGGCGGCGAAGCGGCCCAGCACCGCGCGCGATTCGCCGCAGAGCTGGAACGCAGCGCCGTCGCCGGCGATGCACAGGTGCTGGCCGCCTGGGTGGGCGACGAGCTGGCCGCATTCGGCCGCTGCGGCCGGCTGCTCCCACCGGCGGACGCACCGGCGAACTGCATTCCCGCCGGCTGGTATCTCACGGGCGTGGTGGTCAGTCCCCCGCACCGCCGCCAGGGCGTCGCGAGTGCGCTGACGCACGCCCGCGTGGTGTGGCTGTTTGAGCGCACCGACCGGGTCTACTACTTCGTCAACAACCGCAATCTGGCGTCGATCGCGCTGCACGCCGCACTGGGTTTTCGTGAGATTGCTCGCGATATCTGGGCGCCCGTGCGGCAATTCACCGGCGGCGTCGGGCTGCTCTATGCGCTCGACCGCCTTGCCTACGCCCCGCCGAATCGATCCACCCAGGACAGCGACCCACACACGGAGGAAACGCCATGAGAGTTATGTTCGTACGCGCCGTCGGCGTGCAACTCACCGTGATCGCCGCGCTGCTTTCGCCGCCGGCGGCAAGCGCCGAAGACGTATCGAAATTCACGCTCACCGGTCACACCCTCGACGTGCTGTGCGCTGCGATCTCGCCCGATGGAAAGTTCGCAGCCAGCGGCGGCGGCGACGCGACGGTCAAACTGTGGGATCTCGCCACCCGCAAGGAAACCGCGACACTCAGCGGTCATAGCGGCGCGGTGCAGTGCGTGGCGATCTCGCCGGATGGAAAACTCATCGCGTCCGGCGAACTGTACAAGACCGTGAAGCTCTGGGACGCGCAGCGCAACGCGGCAATCGCGGAGTATTCCCACGAAGCCGCGGTCAGCGGCGTCGCTTTTTCGCCGGACGGGCGCACGCTTGCATCCGCGAGCATCGACCTGACGATCAAACTCTGGGACGTCGCCGAGCGCAAGGAGCTGGCCACGCTGCGGGCGCACAACTACGGCGTGTTGGCCGTGGCTTTCTCGCCGGATGGCAAATCGCTGGCCAGTTGCGACGACGGCGGCGGCGTCATCATCTGGGACGCCGTTCGTCGCGAACCGCGCCACACTCTCAAGCCGTTCGAGCGTGAGGCCCGCTGCCTGGCGTTTTCGCCGAACGGTGAGAGCCTCGTCGTCGGCGGCACAGAAGGCGTGAAGCTCCTTGACGCCGCGAGCGGCGCCGAGCGTCCGGCGTTTCGTGGGCCCGCCGCACAGACGAACGGCATCGCATTCACCCCGGATGGCAAGGGGATCGTACTCGGGCTGTTTGACTTTCCTGTGGTAATCGTGGACGCCGCCAGCGGCGCCGAGCGCGCCCGGTGGACGGGACACGAGCGGCCCATAACCGCGGCGGCCTCGTCTCCCGACGGCAAGTGGGTGCTCTCAGCCAGTGTCGATAAGACGCTGAAGCTCTGGGCGGCCGGCGACAAGTGAGCGCCAGCGGCGCGCCGCGGCCCTACTTGCCGATCGCGATCACGTGCCGCTGCGTTCGAAAGTACAAACGCCCATCGGAAACCGCGGGCGTGGCCATGCAAATCTCGCCGAGCGCGCTCATCGAGACCAGCTTGAACTCCGCCGCGGCCTCGACGACGTATACGTCGCCCTCTTCGCTCGTCCAGTAAATGTTGTCGCCCGCCAGAACCGGCGACGCGGTGAAGCCGGAGTTGCCGCGCCCCAGCCGCTCGCGCCACTTCTCCGCGCCCGTTTTCAGGTCATAGCACGCCGCGCTGCCGTTGTCCTTGCAGAGATACAGCAGCCCGCGGTGCGCCAGCGGCGTCTGCATGTAATTGCCGCGCTTATCGCGGAACCACGCCACGTGCTCCCCCGGCGGCGCGTCCTGCGCTGCGTCCTTCGAGAACGTGATATCCCCGCGGGCCCCGCCGCGCACCGCGATGATCGGCTGCGGAATGCCGTCTTTGTCGAGCGGTCGATGGTTGCTGGTCAGCACGATCAGCCCATCGGCGACGACCGGCGTGGGTACCGGAATCCCGCCGCCATTCGCCATCCGCCAGACTTCTTCTCCGCTGCGCGCATCGTAGCCGCCCATGTGCTTGCAGCCGTTCACGATCACCTGTGCGGACGGTGCGGCCACGGCCGCCGGATCGGTCGCGCCGCCACCGCCCCCCGCGGCCGCCGGCGCGAGAATCGCCGGCGTACACCAGCCCGGTACGTCCCGCCGCGACTGCCGCCACAACTCGCGCCCGTCGGCGGCGTCGAGCGCCACGAGAAACCCGCGGTCTTTCACATCGCATTGCAGGTACACGACGCCGGCGAAGATGATCGGCGACCCGGCGAAGCCCCACTGCAGCGCCTTGTCGTCCCACGGGCCGACGTCGAGCGGACCGAGCTCGACCGACCAGCGTTTCTCGCCATCGAGCGAGAAAGCATGCACCCCCTCCGATCCGAAGCAGGCGACGACGACTTTGCCATCTGTGCAAGGCGTCGAGTTCGCATGGGTGGCCTTGGTATGCCGCTTGAACTTCGGCGTGCCCTTCACCGCGGTCTGCTCCCACAGCACGCGGCCGGAATTCTTGTCGAGGCAGAGCACCTTCCACTCGTGCTCGACCATGTCCGGCGCGGAGTCGCCGTCGCCGTATAAACCCACTCGCAACGGAGCGTCCATTCCGCCGGCGACGGCGGTCGTTACGAACAATCGATCGCCCCAGATGATCGGCGACGAGTGCGCCAGGCCGGGGATCGGCGTCTTCCACGCGACGCCATCGTTTGTCGGGCCGTCCCAGTCCGTCGGTGCGGCCCGGCCGACGGCGACGCCGCTCGCGTTCGGTCCGCGGAACTGCGGCCAGTCCGCATCGCCGCCATTTGCCACGCCGCTGCCGACGCCCATGAGCGCAAGCGAAAACGCCGCGAACCGCATCCGATACGAGCGCATGCGCGTCCTCCGAAATGGCGATCCGACTCGCGTGAGCCGGCCCAACCCGGTCCGCGCCGCCGAGCCGCTGATCTCTGCGTCTCCAAAAGCGTGCTGCCTCGGCCGCATCGCCGAACACCGTGAGTATCATACTCGCCGGGGTGCGCGCTACGTCGGACGGCGCACCGGAAAGGCGGGGCCTGCGTGTCGGTGCTGTTCGACAATCTGTTACCGCTGGCGGCGTGCACGGGCCTGGCGATCGTGATCGTGCGGCGCTACGACCTCAGCGAGCAGGAGCCGCAATGGCTCATCGCGGTCTACGCGCTGGCCGGCTGGGCCGCGTTCCGTCTCGCGGCCGAGCCGCTGGGGGAGCTCATCACGACATGCTGTCAGTTCTTGCCCCTCAGCATCGCCGGGCCGCTGGTCGCGGCCGTGCTCGAAGACCTGCTGAAGCTGGTGTGCGTCGCCGGCTTGATGATCCCGCTGCGCCAGCACGCGAACGACCCGATCGACGGCCTGCTGTACGGCGTGGCGGTCGGCATCGGTATGGCCATCGAGGAGTTTGTGTCCAGCTTCGATCTCGCCGCCGGGTGGATTCAGGTGGTTGGCGATCTCCTGGTGCGCTCGGCCGGACACTTGATCTTCGGCGCGATCATCTGCTTCCCGCTGACGCTGCATTGCTGTGCGGTTCCGCTGCGCCCGCTTTGGCTGCGCCTGGCCTGGGTCCTGTGCCCGATTTTCGTAGTCCTGTTGCACTTCGCGTGGGATCTCGTCGCGGAGCATTCGCAGCAGCCGGGGTGGAGCGCAGCCGCGCTGCGCGGCCTCGCGGTCGCACTGATGCTGGCAGGGTTCTTCGCGTTTTTCGCGCTGGTGGTGATCGGAGCGGCGCTCTCGAAAGCCCGCTACCCGGCCGGTCCGCCGTTGCCGCCGATCGGGCGGCGCTTCTGGCGCTTCCTGCAGCGCCGCTTCGGGCGGCCCGGCATGCGCCGCGGACTTGAAGTGTCGGCGGACGGCCGTATCATGCCGCCCACGTCGGACGTTTCGAAAGGGGATTCACAATGATGCCACGAACCCGTCGTTTCCTGACCGCCGCTGCGCTCATCGCGGCAGCCGCCCCCGCCCTCGCTCACGACAAGCCGGGCGAAGCCTGGATTACGTTCACCCGCACCGGCGGAATCGCCGGCGAAGAACTCAAGATCGTGATTCGCAGTGATGGCGCCTACACCGTTGAACACAAGACGGGCCCGAGCAACACGCTGCGCGCCGACAAGCTGGACAAGCCGGAGATCGACAATCTGCGGGACCTCGCCAAGGACTTCGCGGAGCACACCGCTTCCAAGACCGACCACATGGGCAACGACATCCGCATCATGTCCCTGACCGTCGAGAAGCGTTCGGCCACCTGGACCGATCTGTCCAGGAACGTACCGGAGCCGATCACCAAGCTGGCCGACGCGGTGCAGAAGGCCACTTCGCCCAAGCTCGAGAAAATCGAGGTCAAGGCGGTGAAGCTCGACCTGCAGAAAAAGAGTCCGCCAAATCTGGTGATCGACGTGGACGGCGAAGCCCCGACCGGCGGCTGGACGCACGTGCAACTCGTGCAGTACGTATACGTCACGCCGCCGGCCGACGGCATCTGGGAGTTCGACCTGGTCGCCGTGGCCCCGACCGGCCCGGCCCCGCAGGTGATCACGCCGGTAAAAACGCAATATCTGTGGGAGAGCTTTCCGGCGGACCAGGTGAAGGGCGTGCGCGTCTACGGCAAGAACACCAAGGTCGAGACGAAGCTCCCGTAACCGACGCGCGGGGAGCATGGGCTTCCAGCCCGTGAATTCTTGGGGTGGGGCGGGCATTCTGCCCGCCCAACGGGCTCGCGAACCGCGCCGCGTAACAGGGCATCCGCCGCGCATCAGGATTTGGGCCGCGCGGCATCCTGCGCGCAACCGACGCGCGGGGAGCATGGGCTTCCAGCCCGTG
>CAZVWB010000058.1:0-23725 GCA_964631045.1 uncultured Planctomycetales bacterium | reverse complement strand
CGGCGGGCGGCGCGGCGGGGCGCTGCGGGGCGGCCGGCGCGCTTGCTGCGGCCGCGGCCGGCTTCGAAGCCGCCGCGGGTGCTGCCGCGGAAGCGCCGGCGCCGTCGTCGATGGTGATCATCACCTGGCCGACCTTGACGACCTGCCCCTGCTTGACGTGCACGCGCGACACGACCCCGGCTTTCGGCGATGGAATTTCGACCGCCGCCTTGTCGGTCTCGACTTCCAGCATCGGGGCGTAAGCGGCGATCGTCTCGCCCTCTTTCACGCGAACGCTGACGATCTGACCCTCGTGAACGCCTTCACCCAGGTCGGGCAGAATGAAATCAAACATGGCGGACAGATCCTCAATAGGGCAACAGCCGCCGCGACCCGCGCGCGATCGCTACGGGTGTGCGGCGGCGACGGGCGCCGCTGGAACTCGGGCAAGGCCGCACCGGCTGGCGCGGCGCTACCGCTGAACCGAGCATCGTAAGCCCCGGTCGCCCGAGCGAAAAGACCGGCCCTGCGGTCTATAATCCCGGCTCGCGCCGTGGCGCGGTGCGGCGTCGCTACCAGTTTTCCGGATAACCCACGATGATCGAAGAGCCGGCCAGCGTGCTCAGGCCGCACCTCGACGAGGCGCTGCATCGCATCGGGCATGACCGTCGCCGCGGCCCGAGCGAGCAGGCCGCCGCGGCGCTCGCCGCCGGATTCGAAGCGGCCCTGCGCTGGCACTGCGCGGCATTCGCCGACGCCGGCAAGAGCGGCGAGCCGGCGGTTGTGGCCCGCGCCCTGGCGATCGGCGAGTTCGCGACGGGCCGGCGCTTCGACGTGAACCTGTGGGACGACCTGGCGCTCGCGCTCTTGCTCGGCGGCCGGGACAGGCTGGCCACCGAGGCGTTTCGCGAGCGGTTCGCGGGGCGCATCGCGGCGTGGGAGACGCGGCATTGTTCGGGCAGCTCGCTGCTTTGGGAGGAATTCCTGGCCGACCTGCTGTTGCCGCGCGAGCGCAGCGGCCCGCGCATCGCGGCGTATGCCGGTCACGGTCCGCTGGATGGCTGGCTCAAGCAGGTCTACATCAGCATCTGCCACAAACGCCGCGAGAGCGAAGCGCCGCACGTGCGCGGCCGCGTTACCTGGGGCGACGAACAAGATAGCGAGGACGATCGCGGCCGGTTCGTCGCCCGCGATGATGGCCCCGACGATCGTTTCGCGCGGCTGGAGTGCGCCGAAAAGCTCAAACCGCTGATCGCCGAAAGCCTCCACACGCTCGGCGACGAGGATCGCACGTTGCTGACGATGATCGTGGTCGATGGCGCGCGGCAGAACGCCGTCGCGGCGCTCCTGGGCCTGCGCGAATACGAAGTGACGCGCCGCAAACAGCGCGCCATTCAGCGCGTCGCGACCGCGTTCTACGCCGCGGCCGAGCGCCTCGCGCGATTGTCCGCCGCCGCAGTCCGCGAGTGCCTCCAGTTGCTGCTGGATCGCTTCCCGGCGGCGTAACGCGACCGTGCGCTATCGCCGCTCCTCGCTCATGCGTTTCAACATCAGCACGAATCCCTCATAAAGCCGATCGTCGGCGATCAGCTTGCCCAGCGTGCCCTCGCCGCGCGCCAGGCGCTGCGCGACGGGATCCAGCGCCGCCAGGATTCGCGCCGCCGCGTCCATGGCGCGCTTGAGCTGCTCGCTCGAGTCGCGGGCCGCGTTCACGGCGCCGGTCAGCGCCGCTCGCGATTCGTCGATCGATGGACCGATTTGGGCCATCAGCCCCCGCGCCGCGGCGATCGTCTCGCGGGCGTCCGTCAGCAGCGCGCGGCTGTCGGCGCTGGCGGCATGCAGATTGTCGATCGTCTCGCGCACTTTCCGCCGCACCTCGCGATCGCCGAACACGTCGCCAAGTCCGGCGGCGGCCGCGTCGAGACGGGCGACAGCGCTCGCCAGGTTCGGCGTCTGGCCGGCGTCGACCGCACCGCCCGCGCGCGGCTCCACGAGCTTGCCCAGATCGGCCAGTAGCGGCGCTGCGGCGTCGGCGGCGACGCCGAAGCGGTCGGCGGAGCGTTCGATCGCCCAGACGAGGCTCGGAGGCAGCAGCGCGCCCGCGCCGCTGCTGACTTCGGCGCGCAGCGTCGCGCCGCGTTCCAGAGGCGGCGCGTCCGCCGGGCCGGGCGTCAGGTCGATCGTGGCTTGTCCGCCGCCGGGCGCGGCGCTGACGATTCGCGCGCTGCTACCCTGTCGCAGCACGACCGCGGCGCGCACCGCGAGTTCGATCGCCACGCCGCTGCTCGGAGCAGCCTGATCCTCGAAGCCGACGCGCTGCACGCGCCCGACGCGAAGGCCCGCGACGGTGACCGGCGTTCCGACGCGGACGCCCGCCGCGGCATCGGCGCGCAGGTGGATCACGTCGCCCGCGCCGAGCCAGCGCTCCACGCCGCCGCTGACAAACACAAGCACGCCGATGGGCACGATCAACAGTCCGACCAACGCGATCAGGCCGACGAAAACCGGTTGCCTTGGTTGTTTCATGTTTGGGGTGTCCGCAGGGCGGCCGGGCTGCCGCCGCCCGCAGAACTCGGGCGGACCGACGCGCCGCGCTCGCCGCGAAAGTGTATTCGATGCCGCGCCCCCCGGCAGTCGCCGCGCCGGCCGATAAGCGGTCCGTTCGGCGTGTCTGTGCGGTCGCGCGCCCGCTGCTCGCCGTGCGTGGTGCGGCCGCCGTGCTGCGGATCAGCCGGGGGGCCGCGGCCGGCGCGGATCAGAAAAATTACTGAGATCGTTTGAATCGGCGGAATCGCGCGCCTACGACTCAGAGTCGGGACACGCATGTTTTCCGTGACGTTGCGCGCACAGGGTCTAGCTGTGTGCGGGCGTTCTGCGTCTATGGCTGCGCCTCAGCCGTGCACAGCTTCCTGCGCGGTCGATGGTGTTGTTTTGAAGCGGCAGCCGCGGCGCAGGGGAGTCTTTGTGTTGTTTCGGCGTCTGGGTCATTCCGCGGCGTGATTGCGCTCGCGCCGCGCGAAGTCCGTTCAGAGCGGACGGAAGGAAAGTCACGGTCATGCCGGCCGCCTACCGGAGGGCGAACCGGCGAATGCTCATTGTCAGGAATGGGCGAAGGAGCTCCCCCGATGAAAAAGCTGCTTGGCGCGATCGCGGTTCTCTCGCTTGCGACGACTGCGTTCGGCGACATTTTGTGGAACAACTATCAGGGTCAGGACGGCTTCGACGGCGTGGATTCGCTCAGTTCCGAGCGAAACACCAACGTCACGGAGTCCTGGACGGTGGATGACGCCGTCTTCTCCGCACAACAGTTCCCGCTGGGCGTTGAAGTCAACACGATCCGCTGGATCGGCGTGCGCACCCCGGGTCAGAATCTGTTTCCGCTCGCCGACCTGATCATCACCGACGCGAGTTTCAACAAGATTCCGATCCCCAATGGTCTGGATCAGAACCAGCCCTACGTGGTCGAGCGCATCATCCCCTCGACGGCGTTCCCGAATCTCGAAGTGTATGAAGCCCGCGTCGCCGTGCCGAACATCGTGCTGGCGCCGGGCCGTTACTACTTCGGCGCGCGGCTGGTCGGCACGTTCTTCGGCCGCAACTTCATCGCGACGACCGGCAACGGTGTGATTCAGGGCCAGACGGAAGGCTACTTCCAGAGCGACTTCTTCGGCTTCACGAGCTTCACGCCCGCGTCGCAGACGTTCAAGGCCGGCGTGACGGACTTCGCGTACCAGATCGAGGGTCGCCCGCTGGTTCCCGAGCCCACGACGCTGGTCATGGCGCTGGGTGGTTTGCTCTTCGCCCTGCGTCGCCGCTAGCGCGGGCGATTGCACGCAGCGCCCCCGCGGCGCTGGTCGCGACACAAACTGAATCGATGCGAAAAACGGCCCCATGGGAGCGTGGGGCCGTTTCGCGTTGTTGCGACCTGCAGGATGGCAGGTGTGAGCGACTCGGCGGCGAAGTTCGCCAGGAGCGCCGCACGCGCGTCAGCTCTCGTCGTCTGATCCGACGCCGACGGGAACCCCATAAGACGATCGCAAGCCCGCCGCCAGCGCGCTCAGCGGGCGCGGACCGCGGCCCGCGTCGAGCCGCTCCACGGCGCGGCGGACGCTCTCCGGCTCGACCCGTTCCGAGCGGGCCCGCCCGGAGATGTGCATCGCCAGGCTCGCGACCCGATTAATCAACCGCGGCACGCCGCCGGACCAGAGTGCAATCAGGCTGGCGGCTGCGGGAGCGAACAGCGGCTCGTTGCGACCCGCGACGCGCAGGCGGTGCTCGAGATAAGGTCCGATTTGCTCGGGCGTCAGCGGCTCGACCGCGATGGTCGCGAACAGACGATCCGACAATTCGGAGGGCAGGGCCCCCGCGGCGTGCGGGTCCGAGGACGCCATCACGACGCACATCCGGCCGGCCTCGACGACCAGGTTGAACATCATGCGCAGCGCGTCGACCGCCGCCGGCGGCGCGTCGGCCCGCCACGCGTCGAGGATGACGACGATACGACGGGCGGCGCGGCTCGCATCGTCGGCGAATCGCGTGAGCGCATCGAGCGCTTCGTGACTGGTCGCGAAGGGCGCGTCGCAGAGCTGACCGGCCACGCGGGCGACAAGCTGTGCATCGCGCACGCACGACTCGGAGACGAAGGTCACCGTCCAGTCGGCGGCCGGAAGTTGCCGGCGCAGCGCGCGCAGCACGACGGTTTTTCCGCACCCGGGCGGCCCGCACAGCAGCGCGGGTTCGCCGCCTTCACAGGCGGCGTACATCAGGCTCGATAGCGCCCGTTCGTGGGAGGGAGCGGCGAAGAAGAAGCGCGAATCCGGCTGCGGGTCGAACGGAGGCAGCTTCAGGCCCCAGTGGTCGAGCGTCATACGCGTTCCCGATGTGTTAGAACTTCACAACGGCGTCGCGGAGGCCAGAGGCGCAACGACGAGCCGGCCGGCTTGGACGCGCCGGCGCCGAGTCCCATCGGTGTATCGGTCCGCGCTCCGCCGCGCTTGAAACCGACCGAGAACGCGGGCCGCAGCTCGGAGATTCTCGGTCGTCGGACCAGCCCCGGCGGGTCTTCTTTGCGCATTCCTAGCGCGGTTCGCGCGAAGGCTGAAAGCCGGCCGCGGTACGCTTTCGCTCTGGCGCGGGCGACAGATCGGGACACGGGTCCGAATTCGCCTCCAGCATGTGGTGATAGCAGCTATCTGAAGGCGGCGCGGTCGCGATGGGTCGGGCGCTGGCCCGAGGACGATTCGCGGCCAGCCGGACCGAGTTCAGGACGGACGCCGGCGGTGCAACCGACCGCGCCGTCGCCGCAGTTCTCGGCTGGAATCACCCGCCGGAATCGGATATAAAGAAGGCTCGGCGAGTGAGCGTGCTGGCCCCCGGCTGGGGCGACTGGCGCGTAGTAATAACTAAGAGTCGAACACATCCGTGAGCCTCTCGGCGCGGTGAGGCAGGTGCAGCGGGATGATGCGGAATCCGCTGGTATTGGCGGTCGTTGCGGCCCTGCTGTGCGTCGCCGCCGTGGTCGGGTATCAGTACTTTTTCCCGGCCAAGGGCAGCCTGAGCTACAACGCGGCGTGCGCGGAGTCCGGCTGCGGCTGGACGGGCACGGCGAGCGTCGAGCCCAAGCCGGGCGAGCCGTATCCGCCCGTCTGCCCGAAGTGCAGCAAGAACAGCGTGCTGCCCCTGGCCACCTGCAAGAAGTGCGGCCACAAGCAGCACCTGAATGAAGAGATTCGCGCGCAGCGCGACGCCGAAGGCAAATTCGTGATCGCCGGCGCGGACAAGCTGCCGGATTCGACCAAGTGTTCGCAGTGCGGCGGGCCGATACGCCACGGCGACTAGCGCGGCGGCCCCGGTGCAGACGAGGAATCACAGCGCATGGAGACGCAGATGCGACGATCGCCGCTTGGCCGGGGCCGCGGGTTTACTCTGATCGAGCTGCTCGTCGTCGTCGCGATCATCGCGCTGCTGCTGTCGATCCTGCTGCCGTCGCTGAATGGCGCCCGGCGCGTCGCGAAGCGCGTGACGTGCGCTTCGAACCAGCGACAGATCGGCATCGGCATGCGCGGCTACGCCGAAGAGAGCGATGATTGGGTTCCCGGCGCGCCGAACGGCTCGGGCGTCCCGGCGTTTTCGACGATCAACGTGCTGCAATACCGCCAGCCGCCGACGACGATCTGGGACTGGATCAATCCGCTGCGAAAGTACGCGCTGAACGACTCGCAGATCGATCCGGACATGATCACGCGCATGGCGCAGGCCCGCGAGGGTCTGTTCGCCTGCCCCGAAGTCAAAGAGACGATGATCCCGTTCGGCGGGGTTCCGGCCGGGCATCCGCGTGCGGTGCAGAAGGCGCCGAGCTATCTGACGATGTGGAAGATGATGCTGGTCGGGGAGCGCTACCGCCTGAACACGCCGCCGCGGCAGGGCACGTTTTACGCCGCTGAGAATGGTGCGGCTTTCAACGTTGACTGGCAGTTGTACTCGACCGGCTGGGAGACGCTGCCGCCGGCGGACTATCTGCCCAAGACATCGAAGGTCGGCAACAACTCGCGGAAGATCTACATCATGGACGGCGCCCGATTCGTGACCGATCAGGGCGTTTATGACTACGACGCGATCCGCACGAACATCGGATCGGGCAGCTTCACCGCCTCGGGACCGGTGTTCCGCGATGCGCGTGAATACGGCGTAAACAAGCCGGCGTTGCCGCTGAGCTACCGCCATCCGCAGGGCACGACGCGCGGGCTGGTGGCGCTGTTCTTCGACGGGCATGCCGATGCGATGCTCGAGAAGCAGACGCGCCACTTGCCGCTCACTTCGCCGAAGGGCTCGCGCGTGAACGACGTGGGGCAGATGCACCCGGATACTCGTGCGATTCAGTGGAACAACGGCGACATTGTTCCGGACTAGTGTCGCGTCTCACATGAACCACGTGTGATGCGAACGGGGAATCGCGGGTAATCCGACCACGGGGACGCACGGCGTCCGAATGGGGAGCATAGGCCTCCGAGCCTTTGAACTTCTTGGCTTCACTTACTTTCGTGAGCGGTTCGCGAGCCCTTGGGCGGGCAGAATGCCCACCCCACCCAAAAAAATTCACAAGCTCTCCGGCCTGTGCGAACAGCCGGCGGGGTGGGCGTTCTCCCCCGAGTCCGCGGCTTGGGTGGGGTGGGCATTCTGCCCGCCCGAGTTTCGTGAATGGGTGGGGTGCGCATTCCGCCCGCCCGAGTTTCCTGGGGTTCTCCGCGCGCCGCGCGCGGTTGTCGCGACTGCGGAAACAGCGCCCGCTCCGTCCATCCGCGCAAGCCGGCGTGGACGCCCGCAACACCTGCAATCACCCACTTCTGCGATCGCAATGAAATTCTCTGCCGGCCGCCGGTCTAACCAAAAGGCCGCAACCGCGGCGACGCCGGGCCGGAGTGTCGCCCGCCGCGGCGCGACGGCCGGCGAAGTCGGGGCGTTTCCCGTCCGGTCCGGCATCCGCCCCGGTGCGGGGTACAGCGAGTAAACTGCTGTCCGCCGATATGAAAGCCGATCTCGTCCGATTTCTGCTGCGCGCCGCGGAGTGCGACCCTGCCGTCGCCGCTCCGGGGGCGCATGTCGATGAGAACACGCTCGCCCTCGCGGTCGATGGCCTGCTCTCGGCGGATCACCGGGCGGAACTTCTCGCGCACGTGGCCGCGTGCCCTGCGTGTCGTCGGCGACTCTCGTTAGCTCTCCGCGACGAGGCGCTCGCTGACGCTGCGCAGGCCGAACCGAGGCATCTCAACTCGATAACACCGTCCGAAGCGCGCGGCGGCGCGGAACGCAACCCGCCGCGCGCGGAGCGCGGCGGCCCGACCCGCTCGCCGGCCCGCGACGCTGCGCCCGAAGCCCCGCGGCCCTGGCGAATCGGTTGGGCAGCGCCGGCGGCAATCGCCGCCGTGCTGGCGCTCGCGACGCTGGTGCGGTTTGAGCGCGCCGAGCTGACTGGCGCGAGCCGTTCTCCCGCGCGTGTGACCGGGGCAGCCGTCCTGACCCGCGCCGGCGCCGACCTGCTGACGCTCGGTGTGCAGCTCGACGGCTCGCGCACGCGCGGCGCGGCCCCCGGCTTGCCGGCGGCGGCATACGACGCGCTATCTGCCCGGCTAGCGCCGCGGATCGCCGCGGATTCGGCGGCGATCGAGCTACTCACGCGGGCAGCGCTCAGCGCCCGCCGCTACGAAGCGGCCCGCCGTCATGCGGAGCGATGGATCGCCGCCGCCGCCACGCAGCCGCCGGCGGCGCGGGCCGTGGCGCATAACGCCCTCGGACTCGCATGGTCCGGCGCGGAGCGATTCGAACCCGCCGTCGTCGCGTTCGAGGCGGCGCTGCAACTGGATGCGGCGAACCCGGCGTATCAATTGAATGCCGGCGTCGCGCTGGCGCGCAGCGGCGACTTGCGCCGCGCTGCGGACTTGCTGGCGCGCTGGCTGCCGGCAGCGGCGAGCCACCCCGAGCGACGACAGGTCGAGCGCTGGCTGGCCGAGAACGGGCGCTGAAGAAACCCTGACCGCCGGAGTACACCGCCTGTGCGGCTATCCGAGTTGCGGTATGAGCTGCCGCCCGAGTTGATCGCGACCGAGCCTTGCGCGCCGCGCGACGCCGCGCGGCTGCTCGTGCTCGATCGCGCCAGCGGCGCCCTTGCGCATCGCGCGTTTCGCGATCTGCCCGAGTATTTGCGGCCCGGCGACTGCCTGGTTGTGAACGACACGCGCGTTCTGCCGGCGCGGCTTTTTCTGCGGCGCGAGTCGGGCGGGCGCGTGGAGGGGCTGTTTCTTCGTGAGACGCTCCCGTCGGCCGCCGCCGCTGCAAACCAGTGGCAAATCCTGCTGAAGCCCGCCGGGCGGCTCCGGGCCGGCGAGCTGCTGGCGATTACGGACGAGTCGGGCGCGGCCGTCGAGCCGCCGGCGGCGCTGCGGCTCGTCGCCCCGCAGGATCGCGGCGCGTGGATTGTCGAACCCACCCCCCCGCTGCCGGCGGCGGCGCTGCTGGCGCGCGTCGGGCGGACCCCGCTGCCGCCTTACATCCTTCGCGCGCGGCAGGCGCGCCCGGCAAGCCCCGCAAACGACGCCGACGTCTATCAGACCGTCTACGCGAAGAGCGCCGGTGCGGTCGCCGCCCCGACGGCCGGGCTGCATTTCACGCCGCGACTACTCGATGCGCTGACGGATCGCGGGGTGCAGCGTGCGGCGGTGACCCTGCACGTCGGCCCCGGCACGTTTCAACCGGTGGAGGTCGAAGACCTGTCGCGGCACGTCCTGCACGCCGAGTGGTTCGAGGTTCGCGCCTCCGCCCTTGAGACGATTGCGTCGGCCCGCGCCGCCGGCGGGCGCATCGTCGCGGTCGGCACCACCAGTGCCCGCGTTCTGGAGACCCTGGCGGCGCGCGACACACCGCCGTGCGAGTGCAGCGGCTGGACCGACTTGTTCATTCGCCCGCCGCACCGCTTCCGCGGCGTCGACGCGCTGATTACGAACTTCCATCTGCCGGAGAGCACACTGCTGGCGCTGGTGATGGCGTTTGCCTCGCCGCCGCAGATTCAAGCGGCGTACGCCGCCGCCATTGCGGCGCGCTATCGCTTCTACAGTTTCGGCGATGCGATGCTAATTATCTGATCCCCGCGGTCGGGCGTTGCGGTGCGTGTGTTGCGGGGCGTCGGCCGCGTGTGGCGGGACTGAAATCGTTGTCATTTCAGGATTTCGCGCCGCCGTCGGCACGATCGCTTGAATGACGCGAATGCACCGCCATAGCATTGCGCGTCCGGTGGCGATGTGCGCGTCGCACCGGTCCGGTTCGTCGGGCTGCAACGGTCCAGGAAGCACCCACGCCCCGCATCCGCCGGCCTCTCCCCCAATGCCGGCGGTGGCTCAAGCGATCTTAGCGAATGCGATGCTGTCGACGGGCAGCCGGCGCCCGGCGCCTTGCCGTCCTGGCCGGTCCGTCGGTCTTGCCGGTCGCAGCATCCTGATATCCGCGCGCGGCGTCGCGCGGGCCGGACGGAGGCTGAATGGCCGTGGCGTCCGGGCTGGGTCTGCGTTTTTTCTTCCGGAGGCCAGGGTGTGCTCTCCGGACGGGAGAGGCGGCAACGCGGCCCACCCGGACGTCCGGCGCGCGCCGGTCGGCGGACAATCGCGCTGGCGAAAGCGGCGACGTCGCGCCGCACGAACCGGCGCGGCGTCGACCGTTATCAGTCACATCTCTTCGCAGTCCGGATTCCCATACCTCGCACCGGTTGTGCTCATTGTTGATCGCGGCCGCGCTTTGTGGTCTACTGGGGCCGAGCCTTCCTCCATCTGCTAACGGGAACACCCATGAAACCTCTCCGTTTCGCCGCCGCCAGCGCGATTGCGGCCGCGTGCCTTCCGATCGTCGCTTCCGCCCAGTGGTCCAGCGATCCCGCCGCGAATCTCGCGATCGGCGCCGGCCCGAGCGAACAGACGCAAGCCAAGATTCGCGCGACGTCCGACGGCGGCTGCTACGTGAGCTGGTATAGCACCGCCGCCGGCGGCTTCGATTTGTATCTGCAGCGGCTGGATGCTTCCGGCAACGAACGCTGGGCGCATAACGGCGTCCTGGTGCTCGATTCCGCGCTGATCGGCGCTCAGGACTACGGCCTCGCGGTAGATGCCGAAGACAACGCCATCCTGACCTACCGAGATGATCGCCCCGGATCGACGCAGATCGGGGCGAACAAAGTGAGCGCGTCGGGCGTGTTGCTCTGGGGGCCGGCGGGGGTGGTGCTGGGCGGTTCGACCAACGGCAACGCGCCGAAGGTGACTGTGTTGTCAGACGGCAACTACGCGGTCGGGTACACCGCCAGCACGTCGCCCGCGACGATTGTTCTGCAGAAGCTCGACAGCGCGGGCGCGCCGCAGTGGCCGGGCAACGGCATCACTCTGGCCGACCCGGTTCCGCCCACGCAGCGGCCGCTGAATCTCAGCGACATTCAGGCCGCCGACGCCGGCAGCGTGATCGTACTGGCGCAGCGCTGCACCGGCTCGAACTGCATCACCAGCAGCAAGCATCTCTACGCGCAGAAGCTCGACGCGGCCGGTGTGCCGCTATGGGCTGCGACGGGCGTCGCGGTCTTCGATGGCAACTCGACGCAGAACGGGTACTTCCCGACCTTTATCCACGATGGCTCCGGCGGGGCCGTTTTCGGTTGGTACGAGACGGGCGGCACGCGTCGCACGCTGGTGCAGCACGTTTCCGCCGCCGGCGTCGAGTTGTTCGCGCATAACGGAGTCGCCGGTTCTTTGCAGGCGAGCGGCCGCATCGCGTTGTCGCCGGATATCGCCTACGACGCGGCGGCGGACGAGATCTTCATGTTCTGGACGGAGGCGAATTCGACGCAGTCACAATGGGGCCTCTATGGGCAGAAGTTCGCCGCCGGCGTGCGGCAGTGGGGCGATGGCGGCCGCGAGTTCGTCCCGCTCTCGACCAATCAGAATGCGTTCGTGCGCTGCCTGGCGTATCGCGGCGGAGCGCTGGTGTTCGCGTTTGACCGTTCCGGCAGCGCGCAGGTGATCGGCCTGGGTGCAGATGCGAGCGGGAACACGACCTGGCTCGGCGGCGTTGTGCCGGTCTGCTCGGTGCTCGCCGGCAAGTCGCGCCTGGACGTGACCATGAGTCGCTGCAACGAAGCCCTGCTGGCCTGGGGCGACTCGCGTAGCGACGTCCGCGACATCTATGGCCAGAACGCGCGGCCGCGAAACGGAGCGCTCGGCGGCGCGATCCGCGGAGACGTGAACTGCGACGGTGCGGTCGACTTTTTCGACATCGACCCGTTTCTCGCGCTGCTGTTTTCGCCGTCCGCGTACGAAAGCGCCTACTGCGGCGGATCGACCTGCGCCGGCGACGTCGATTGCAGCGGTGGCGTGGACTTTTTCGACATCGATCCGTTCCTGGCGTGTCTGTTCAGCGTGTGCCCGCCGTGTCCGTAGGTCCGCACGCGGCGCTCCGCGGGCCGGTTCGCGCTATCCCGGCGCGGCCCATTCGCGCAGCCGCGGGGCGTGGCGCGCCAGCAGAATCAGCAGCGGCGTGAACGTCACGACCAGCCCCGCGGCGGTGGCGGAGAGTTCGATCCACTGCGGCACGCGGCCGGGCGTAAGCACGAATCCGCTGTAGCGCTCGCCGACCCGTTGCAGCGCCCCATCAGCCGGAAGCGACGGGCCGGCCTCGTAGGCTTCGCGCGTATCGAGCGCCGGCGTCGAGCGGACGAGCGCCGCCAACTCCCCCGCGGCCCGCGCCGTCTCCGCGGCCTGCGGCGCACCGCTCTCAAGCATCCAGCGCTCGACCGCCGCCGCGTCGAACGGGCGCGCGTCGGATTTTGGCCGCTCCGGTACTTCGGTGCGGCATGTCCACGCCGCCGGGTCAACGTGCAGCCAACTGGGGCGGCCGAGCCGCCGCGGCGAGTCGGCGACGGTGACGAGCGCGGTGACCGCGTGGACCGCGACGCGATCCTGGTGATCGATCTGTGCCTGTGCCCGAATCTCGATTGTCGGGCGCCACGCTCCGGCCGCCGGTCGCACGGCGAGGCTCTGAAACGCGCGGCGCGGAAAATGGTCGTCGAAGTGCCGCGCGGCCCACTGGACGCTGAAGACGACGCCAAGCCCGATCGCGAGCACCAGGGCGAGAAAGACCAGGGCGAGCGCGAGGAAGCGCGGAGTGCTGAGCCCCAATCCGGGAAATCCGCCGAACACGCCTGCGCCGCCCGCGGGCGCGGCCAGCCGGTCGATTTCGTGCAGCACGCTCATAAGCGGCGTCACGTCTTCGGCGGCGCCGTCGAGTTCGCGCGCCGCATACGCGGACAGATTGCTCCGCGGCGGCAGCACCCCGCGCCGCGCGAACACATCGAGCAGCCGCGGATGCAGAACGAACTGCAGCCATTGTGAGAAGGACAGGGTGTCGCCGCCGAACGCCCGGCGGAAATTGAACGCCTCCGGCGGCGGCGGCGTGTCGCTCCACCAGCCGAGGTCGCGGAGGGCCGCTTCAAGCCGCTCCGCGGCTCGCAGCACCGACCGCCGTGCGTACACCTCCGGCGACGCGGGACGGGCGCGCTCCGCGAACGGCAGGAGCCGGCCGCCGGCTTGCGCGGCGCGCACCTGAGCGAGCCGCTCCGTGCCCGGCGATGCGGGGGCGATCAGGTCGCAGCGCCAGGAGGCGTAGCAGTCCGCGTGTTCATCGTCGCGCGGGTGATGGAACTCGTCATAGGTCACTTCGGGCAGCGACCAGACCTGGTCGTAGCAGTCATGAAACGGCCGCGCCAGCGAAACGTGCACCACGCGGCCGAGCCGCGGGTGCGCTGCGTGGATCTGATTGCCGGCGGCCAGTTCGGCGGACAGGATGCGGGCGAGCGGCGGATCAAGGTCGGCGAGGGCGGCGTTCGAGTCCGAAGGCGACATGCCGGGTGTCCGCACGGGGCAAGCAGCGCGGAAGCCGTTCCGCGCGGCGAGAGCATACCGCGCGGCGCGTCGGTTTTGCTGGCGCGAGTGGGACAGGCGGGCAGAGTCCCAGATACACCCTGCAAGACGCCACCGCGCGCGAGATGCGCCCGACGCGCGGAAGCCAACGGATCGCAGCTTCATTTTTCGGGGCGGTTGTGGTATCCTTATGTCTTAATGGTCGAGTTGAACGCACTGTTTGATGGCAAGGTTATCGTTCCTGACGAACCCCTGCCTCTCAAGCCCAATCAGCGGGTGCGCATCCAGGTCGAAGTGATCGATCAATCCGCTTCGCCAACCGACACGAAACGTCGCCTCGGAGTTCAGCGCGGAACCGTTCAGTTCATCGCGGACGACTTCGATGCAGAACTCGGCGATGGATTCTGGCTGGGCGAAGGTTCATGAAGCTCCCGCGCGACACGCACCGCGTCATTGATTAGGTGTATCGCCGCGGGCGTTTGTCACGCTTACGCGGAGTACCGCGAAAGCATGGCACGCGCCGCTCAGCACGGCATGCTCACGCGGAGTACCGCGAGAGCATGCCACCCGACCTCGAGAGCACACCACCCGATCGCGAAAGCATGCCACGTGCCGAGGGGTTCCTCGCCCATCAGCCTGATCGAAGCGTTACTCGAACAGGCAGTTCATGAAGCCGTCGATGTCGAAGAAATCGACGCTGCCGTCGGCGTTGGTATCCGCCGCGCAGGGGAACCCGCAGTTCGGGAAGTTCGTCTGGTACTGGATCGGGTTGAAGAGCGCCAGCACGAACGAGTCGATGTCGAAGAAGTCGATCGCGCCGTCGCAATTGGTGTCGCAGCGCGTGTAGTGCCCCGGCGTAATCGCCGAGTTCGCCGGGTCGCCGCAGCCCTCGATCTCGTCGCGGTCGAAGAAGCCGTCGCCGTCGCGGTCGATGCCGACGCGCGTCTGACTGCCGGCGGGCACCAGGGTCCAGGTGAGCTGGTTGCCGCCGGTCGCCGCCAGCCGCAGCGCCGTGGCGTCGATGGTCTCGCCGGCGCGGTCGCTCTGGAACACGTTCGCGCCGTTGTAGCGATACCCGCGGGCCGTGCCGGCCTGGCGGCCCTTCACGACCAGTCCGACCGCGCCGCCGTTGGCCAGCGTGATCATCTGGTTGATGAGGTTGACCACGTTGGCCGCGTTGTTGTTCACGCCGTCCACGGTGATCTGCACGCCCACTCCGGCGTGGGTGTCGTTGGTCAGCGAGAGCATGAACGCCTCGAGGTCGCGGCGCTGCGCCTGGCCCGGCGGGCCGGGCGGGAACTGGAACGGCGGACCCGCGAGCATCGCCGTCAGGTTTGCCGAGGTGCCGTCGTGGTTGAAGCCGAAGCCGCGGTTGTTGCTGGTCGAAGCCAGGCTGAAGCCGGTCTTCTCGTGCAGGCCGCGCATCTGCGCGTCCTTGAGGCTCTGCGGCTCGGGAGCGCCCGGCGGATCGTCGATGCGGCGATCGGTTCCGGTCGGCAGCGGGTGACAGGCGGTGCACCGGAGTGCACCCCCGAAAATCAACGCGTTGGTGTACAGGTTCTGTCCGTTGACCGCGTTGCCTGTGCCGCCGCCGACGGTCAGCGCGGTCCGCAGCGTGTTGTCGATATTGCGATTGGGGTTGGGCGGGTAACGCACCGAAGCGATGAACGCCTCAAAATCATCCATCTCCTCCTCGGTCAGCTCCGCATCGCGGCCCTGCAGGCCGGTGAAGGCCGGGTTGAACGCCGCCAGGTTCTCGCGATCGCCGCGCCAGTGCAGCGGCTCGGTTCCGGTGATTCCCTGCAGCGTCTGCGTCACCATCGGACCCTTCATCGGGTGCCACGGCGCGCAGTTGCCCGGCCCCTGACGGCAGTTCTGGTTGACGGTTTTCATCGTCCCGGCGGGGTCGCCCAGGTCCCACGCCAGCGAGTCGCCTCGGCCGTCGATGTGGCACGAGCCGCACGAGACATAGCCCGTTCCGGAGCTCAGCCGCGTGTCGTAGAGAAACGGCCGCCCCAGGCGGATGCCGACCGGCGTCGGATCGAACAGCGGCGCTTGCACCAGTTCCGCATCGGCGGAGGTATCGATCACCGAGATCGTCGCGTCGAACTTGTTGAGCACATAGAGCCGGTTGCGGGCGCCATCCAGCGCCAGCCCGGTCGGTCCCGCGCCGACGTCGATGTGCGCCAGACGCGCGCCGCCGGCATCGACCACCAGCACGCTGTTGGAACCCAGCCCGCTGACGTAGCCGCGCGTGCCGTCGAGATTCCAGACGATCCCGCGCGGATCGCCGAAGGAAAGCAGCCGGTCGGCGGGCGGAATCTGGGGCGTCGCGTAGGTCAGGTGCGGATTGAGGTCGACCCGCGTCGCCGTCGTCGGTGTGGCCGGGTCGAACGCGCCCAGCAGCACGCGCAGGAATCGACCGTTGAGATTGGGCTCGAAGCGTACTTCGTTGATGCCGTCCGTGCCGACGGTGGTGACGCGGCCGCTCGGCATCACCGCGATTCCGGCGACCAGGTTCATGTGCCCCGTAGCGTACGTCACGCCCAGCGTGTTCGCGTCGATGATCGCCACGTCGTGATCGTGCAGATCCCACGTGACCTGCGGCGACCAGTTGCCGACGTTGTCGTCCATCCACTGTCCGCTCGCGTTTTTCTTGACGATCATCGAGATCGGCGGCGGCGGGGGGTTGCCCGGGTTCAGCGGCGGATTGAACGCCGCGCCGGCGTTCGGCGGCGGGTTCTGACCGCCGTAGGGGCTGGTCGGCGCGGAGACGACGTTGCGGGCGACGATCGTCGAGCGGTTTCCGGAATCGAAGATCGCGGCATAGACGCGCGTGCCGGCCGCATCGACGGCCAGCGCCCGCGGGTCTTCGCCTTCGAGGTTCAGGATGGTCGGCGCGGCGCCCAGGTTCAGCGGATCGAAAACGCGCACCTGGTTGAGCTGCGACACGGTCACGAACGCCCGCAGCGGCGCGCCGGCGAAAACCACGTCCGCCGGCTCATCGCCCGTGTCGAGCGTGCGGACCACGTTCAGCGTCGGCACGTCCACGATGCTGATGGAATCCGAAACATGATTGACGACCCACACCTCGGTGTTGGTGCGGGCCCGCACCGAGACCGGGTCCAGCCCCACCGGCACGCTGCCGAGGTGCACCGGCGTGCCGAGCGTGACGTCGAAGACTTCGAGCCGGTTGTCCGGCGTGTTCACGGCGAAAAGCAATGCCCCGTTTGGGGAGATTGCGATCGGCGAAACGTGCGGCGTCTCCCAGTTGACGAAGTTCTGCGCCTGGACCGTCGTGGAGACTAACCCCGCAGCCGTAACTGCGATCGCGAGGCGCGCAAGCTGGGCCGTGGCGGCCATGTGCCGGTTCATCCGGTTCTCCCTTAGCCAATGAAGTTGGAAAGAAGTCGCGGCGGCGCGAACCGCGCCCCACGGGCGAAGCTACCTGGCGCGGCTCACGTCGCTCCTCCGCCGCAACTCATCAGGGAAGACGCAGGAACGCCGCAGGTTATTGAGTCGCATCAAAAAATGCCGGGTGGGCGTCGCGGTGGTTCACGAGTAACGCCGCCCGGTCCGCAGGTTATTCGGACCGCCACCAGACCGTCATGGGCTGCGTGCGCAGGATGGCCCGCACCGGGCTGGCGTCGAATCCGTCGAGTTTCAGCGGGAGCGCGACCAGTTCATATATCCCGTCTGGAACGCCGGCGAGCACGATCCCCTCGAGGATGCTCATGTCGTGGGCCAGGAAGCGTTGATGGGCGGGCAAGTTCTTCGACTCAAACAGATCGACGCTGGGAGTGTCCAACCCCGCCAGCCGCACGCCGCGCTCGTGAAGATAATCGACAAGCTCCGGCGCGAATGCCGCGAAATCGTTGTTCCAACGGGTCGGTTCCGGAAAGGTGCCCGTGGCGAAGAGCACGCGCGGCGCGGCGATCTCCGCCGAGAACATGCTGCGCGTGAAGCGCTGCCCGCGTCCGACGTCGACGCGGATGACCTGGCAGCGGCCGATGTAGGGCTCCAGATCGCGGGCCTCGATCGACGGCGCGTGCGCACCGTAGTGGCTGGGCGCATCGGCGTGGGCGCCCAGGTGCACCGTGGCTCGCAGCGTGGACAGCGTGATGTTCGCGCCCTGCTTCATGTCGAGCAGTACTTCGCGGCTGGGCGGTGTGTCGCCCGGCCAGACGTGTAGCGCGGGCGAAACCAGCGGGGTGATGTCGTAGATCATGGCTGACGTCCTCGCGTGACCGGCCGCCGCGCGCGGAGCGACGCGCCGCCGCGCGTCACAGACGGTGACGGATCGCCCACAGGTCGGGAAAGACGGGCATGAAAAGCGACTTCTTCAGAAACTCGACGCCGGGCGAGCCGCCGGTGCCGTGCTTGTTGCCGATGGTGCGCTCCACCAGCTTCACGTGGCGGTAGCGCCACTCCTGCAGGCCCTCGTCGAAGTCGGTCATGGACTCGAAGAGAATCGCGACGTCGGGCCGCTGCTGGTAGAGCCGCAGCAGCGCGTCCTGGATCGCTTCGCTGGGTTCGTTCGAGCGGGTCAGGTCGCGCTCGCGCAGCGACGCGGGTATCGCCACGCCGATCTGTGCCAGGAACTCGTAGAAACGGTCGATCAGCGAGGGCTGCGCCAGCCGTTGCAGCAGCCGCGCCAGCCCCGGCGAACCCGCGCCATAGAGCGCCGCGAAGTTCATGTCGCCGCGCTTGTAGCCCAGCGCGAACTCCAGCTCGCGGAACTGGCAGCTCTGAAAGCCGCTGGCGGTCTCCAGCCGATCGCGGAAGCTGGTGAACGACATCGGCGTCATCGTCTCGAGGATGTCGAGCTGGCCGACCAGCGTCTTCATCACGGTGCGGACGCGTTTGAACGTGTGGATCGCGCCGTACAGGTCGCCGCGCGCAAAGTCGCCGCAGGCCTTGTCCAACTCGTGCAGCACCAGCTTGAACCACAACTCGTAGACCTGATGAATGATGATGAAGAGCTGCTCATCGTGCTCCGGCGGCTGCGAGCGCGGGTGCTGAAGATCGAGCAACTCGTCGATGCGCAGGTAACTGGAGTAGGTCAGCGGCATGCGTGTGTTTCCCGGAGGCCGAAGTGACCGCATTTTACAAAGCCGATCGACCGGTGACCAACCTCGCGCCAGCTTCTCGACCGCGCGGGGCGCCGCTTGCGAGCGATCGCGGTTTACACGGTGGAGCGGGCATTCTGCCCGCCCGTTCGGCGCTTCCTGGCTGGCGCGGGCGAGATGTCCGCGCTACTCTGTGCTCCGCGACCGAGCGCGAGATTCACCCACCCGCCTGCGCCAGCGATTTGCGGGGCGGCCGTAAGAACGATGTGCGGCGCAGCGGCGGCTGAGCGATCGTCCGAAAGCGAACTCGTCGAATCCGCCCGCGCGACACCGGCGAAACTCCAACGTCGATTCGTCGCCGCGGCGCGGCGGCGCGAACTTGCCCCGGAACTTCAGCAAGAACCAGGAGACTCGCATGAATCGAGCGCTCGTTTTTCTCGTCGCCCTGGGGCTGCCCGCCGGCCTCGGCGGTTGCATGACTCTGGCCGATCCCGAGAACCTCGCCCCCGAAGTGGTGGAAGGCGTCGATCTGACCCGCTACGCCGGCAAGTTCTTCGAGATCGCCAGCATCCCGTCGGTCGCTTCGGCGTTCGGTCGCTGCACGAACACTACCGCGACCTACACACTGCAGTCCGACGGCACGATTCGGCTCTTCAACGAGTGCTTCCTCGATCGGCCCGACGGCATCCCGCTGACCATCGCCGGCCGCGCCCGACCGCTCGACGACACCAACGCCCGATTGGCGATTTTGTTCGATGGTGCGCTGTTCGAGCGGGCGTACAACATCATCGACCTTGATCCGGACTATGCCTGGGCCGTGGTCGGCGCGTCGCCCAACGGTCTGTTCATTCTGAGCCGGACGCCGCAGCTCGACCCTGCCGTCTATGCGGACATTCTCAGCCGTCTGCCGGCGCTCGGGTATGATCTGGCCCGACTGCTGCTGACGCCGCAGACCGGCGAGTAGTCCGTACGGCGGCGCAGCGGCTGCCAGATCGAGCCGCCGAGTGCGAACTTTCCTGACTCTCTGCATAGTCGCTACGTGGGTGCTTGCCGCCGGTTGCGGCATGCCGCCGCCGATGCGCGTGATGACGTTCAACATCCGCTACGCCGCGGCGGTGGACGGCGAGGACTCCTGGCGGCAGCGCCGCGCGCTGCTGTTCCAAACCGTGCGCGACGCGCGCCCGGACCTGATCGGTTTTCAGGAAGCGCTGGCCGAGCAGGTTGACGAACTGGCCGCCGAACTCTCCGACTTCGGCTTCGTCGGCGTCGGTCGCGACGACGGGCTGCGGGCCGGCGAGTTCTCGCCCGTCTTCTACCGCCGGAGCGAGTTCTCGCTGGTGCGGGCCGGGTATTTCTGGCTGAGCACCCGGCCCGATCAGCCCGGCAGCGTCGGCTGGGACGCTGCATGCCCGCGGATCGTCACGTGGGCGCGGCTGCGGTGCAACCGCGCCCCGGTCAACGAACTGCTGCTGATCAACACGCACCTGGACCACCGCGGGGAGCGCGCCAGGCTGGAGGCCGCGCGACTGATCCGCAAGCTGGCCGAAGCCCAGGGCGGGGCGGCGGTGATCGTCACCGGAGACTTCAACTGCCCGCCGGGGTCCGAGCCGCACCAGACGCTGACGGGAGAGAAGGGCAATCTGGCGGAGCTGATCGACGCCTGGCAGTGGTTGCGCCTGCCGGAGACGAATGCGGGCACCTACCACGCATTTCGCGGGCGGCGAGACGGCGCCCGCATTGACTGGATCCTGCACAGCCGCCGCTTTCGCCCGCGATCGGCCGAGATTCTGCATATCGAGGATGCCGGCCGCTATCCGTCCGACCATTTCCCGGTGATCGCCGACCTGGAGTTGCTCCCCGCGACCAAATGGCGGGCGTTCTGAGACGGCCAGTTGCCCCCCGGGTGGATCGCGCCGCCGCGAGGAGATCGTCTATGGCGGCGTCGCGGCCGCCGCTTGTTTGTCGAGCGCGTCGAACTGTGCGCTCCACGCCGGGCCGCCCATGTGCGGGTACCAGACGCGCTCCTGCTCGATCGCGCGGCGGACATCGGCCGCGCGACCTTGCCGCAGTTGCAGCGCCAGCCAGTTGTACCGCGCTTCCCAGTACACATCCGGCTGCGACTGGCGCAGCCCGGCGTCGGTCAGCAGCGCGGCCCAGGCCTCGACCGCGGCGGCGATCGTCTCGGGCGTCGCGGTCGGCGGGGCGGCGATCGCGGCGACAACGCGGGCGTTCAGCAATCGCAGGTGACCGTTTTTCGGATCGCGGCCCAGCAACTCGGCCAGCAGCTTGCGGGCCTGATCGCTCTGACCGGCGACGTGCAACATCTGCGCCAGGCCGGCCGCGACGGCGTCGGCCTCGGCCAGGCGCTGCGGGTCGCCGCGCAGCCGAGCTTCAAGCGGCTGGAACGTGCGCACGGCGTTGGCCGCGAGGGCCCGCGCCGCTTCGCGCTCGCCGGCCATCTCCAGCCGTGCGACCTCGTCCTGCATCCCGCTCGCCAGCAGCGCCAGCAGCGCCGCGGACTGCCCCGCCGGCGCGGTGTTGAGATAGGCGTCGAGCGTTTGCGTGGCGCGATCGAAGTCGCTGCGGGCGTGAAACGCGCGCAGCCGAACGGCGAGGGCCCGCGCCAGGACCGGGCTGTTCGGATACGTGCGGTCGAATTCTTCCAGCGCCGCCAGCGCCGATTCGTATTGCTCCACACCCGGCGAGATGAGCACTTCGCCGGCGCCGGTCAGCGCCTCCGCCGACCAGCGCAGCGTCGTGGCCGGATCGGCCGAAGCCGGGGCGCGGTTCAGCGCCTCGCGCGAGTAACGGATCAGCTCGCCCGCGGCGCGCCGCGCCGCCGCCAGGTATTCGGGCGGCGACAGTTTCTCGCGCTGCGCTTCGCACGCCAGCCGCTGGCAGACCGCGCGGCGGAATTGCGCCTCTTCCCAGTGTGGAGATTCGGGCGGAACGCTGCCGAAGTGCGCCGCGGCCTGATCGAAGCGGTCTGCGGCCTGTAGCGCCAGCGGCAGCCCCCACATGGCGTCCATGCGGCGCTCGTGCTGCGGGTAGGCCTGCACCAGGTTCAGCAGCGTCGCGGCCAGGGCGTCGTAGTCTTCGCGCTGGCGGCTGGCCTCCGCCACCTTCACCCAGAGTTGATACGCGAACCCGGCGGACTGCGGGGCGCGCGGGTGGCTGCGCAGCTCCGCCGCCAGCTTGCCGAAGACCTGCGCCGCCTCGCGATCCTCGCCCAGGCGATAGTGACACACGCCCAGGTCAAACAGAATCTGGCCGAGCAGCTCGGGGTCTACGTCGGGGCGGTCGGCGGCGGCCTGCAAGCGCGCCGCCGCATCGCGATAACGACGGGCCTCGGACAGCCGCGTCGCGGTGAAGAGCAGCTCGAGGGGCGATTGCGTGGCCGGGTCGGCCTGCACGTCGACCGCACCGGCCGTGTAGAGCTGCACGATGCCCGGCCACGGGCCGCCCCGCGCCGCGAGCCGCGTCATGCGCACCAGTCCGCTTTCGCGAATCCGCAGCGCCTCGCGGGCCGCCCCGGCGCTGGACCCGGTCGGGCCGCGCAGCAGCGCCGCGGCCTCCTCCAGGTAGCTGTTGGCTTCCCACAGCGCGGCCAGATTCAAATACAACGCCGCGCCGCGCTGCTCGGGCGGCAGCCCTTCCGGGTCGCGCGTCAGCAGCGGCGCGAGCGACTGCCGGGCCGCGTCGAACTGCCCGGCCAGAATCTGCGCGCGGCCGAGCTCGTAGCGGGCCTGTGCGCTGAGCACGAAGCCGGCGTCGGTCTCTACGGCCTTGACGAGCGACCGCACCGCCTCTTCATAGCGCTTCTGCTCGCGCAGCGCGACGCCCAGCCCGATGTAGCAGTGCTGCAGCGCCGGGCCGCTCTGGCCGGACTCGGCCACGCTGCGAAAGTTCTCCTCGGCGGTTTTCAGCGCCTCCGCCCGCGCCTTGGCGTCGCCGATGCTCGCCTGGCCGGCGTAGAGACTGCACCAGGCCAGGTGAAACGCGACGTCCGCGCGCAGTCGCCGCAGGGCGTCGTGCACGCCCATCGTCAGAAATTCCTCTTCGCGGTCGCGCAGCTCCCGCAGGAACGGCGCCACGCCCGCGCGGGCCTGCTCGATCTGCGCGCGGGCGGTGTTCATCAGCTCCAGCACGCGCTTGCGGTCGCCGCGCTGCCCCTGCGTCACCTCGAGTTCGTCCAGCGCCGCCGCCGCCCACTGCGAGAAGATCATGCCGGCCAGTTCGAGCCGCGCGTTGGCGACGTCGATCGCGACGCGCACCGCGTCACGCTCGCCGGCGACCAGCGCGTCGATCAGCGCCTGATAGCGCCGCGCGGCGGCGGCGAAGGAGGCCTCGCGGCCGGCCGCGTCGCGGGCCAGCGCCGCCTTGTTGCGGGCCGCCTCTGCCAGCCAGCGCTTCTCGCGCGGCGTGCGCCCGCCGGAAAGTCGTGAGTCGAGCCCCTCGAGCATGCCGTCGCGGATCATCGCGGCGACTTCGGCGGGCGGCTCGTCGCCGGACTGCGCCGCGGCGGGCGACAGGCCGCACGCCAGGAGGGCGACGAGTAGTCCGCGGGCTGCGATGGCGGAGCGCCGCCCACCGACCGGGCCGGTCGCCGGCGTGGAGCGAGTACCAGGCGAGCGGCGCGCGAGCGGCGTCATTGCGAGAAACTCACGGCGAACTGCACGTTGGAGAAGCCGACGCGTACGGCGGTGTCCATCGCCCGGACCACGAACTTCCAGCGCACGCCGCGCTGCGCACCGATCACGACGGGGTTCGACGGGTCGGCGTTCGCGGCGACGCGGGCGGTCAGCAGCTCTTCGAGCGCGGCGAAGCCGTCGCCGTCGAGCGGCTCGCCGTTGACATAGAGTTTGCAGGCCGCGCCGTTGTCCACGTCCTCCAGCCCGATCTTCACGGCCGGAATCAGTTCGACCGGCGCGCTGTCGCCCGGGCCGCTGCGCGGGTCGAGCTGGGTTTCGAGCGCCCCCTCGCGCACCAGCGAGAGCGAGGCGCCCAGCATGAAGAAGACCAGCAGCACCATGATGATGTCCACCATCGGCGCGAGATTCGGAATGCGCTCGCTGGCCGGCTCGGGGAGACCGCGGGTCATGGCGGCACCTGGGCGGAAGCAGCGACGAAGGGGGAGAGAGCGACGAAGAATGGGTAGCGTGGGCGTCTCGCCCGCGCGGAAGCAGCGACGAAGCGACGGAGCGACGGAGCGACGAAGGTTGGGTAGCGTGGGCG
>CAZVWB010000057.1:0-24529 GCA_964631045.1 uncultured Planctomycetales bacterium | reverse complement strand
CATCGGGATCGGTGAGGCCTTGCTTCACGCCATCGGCCGCGTCAAACAGCTTCGCCAGGTCGTCGGCGTCGAAACCAAGCAGTGACCAATCGATGCCGGCGTCGCGCAGCTCGGCGATCTCCAACGGCAACAGGTCGAGATTCCACTCCGCCAGCTCGCTCGTCTTGTTGTCGGCGATGCGGTACGCACGAATCTGCTCCGCCGTCAGGTCGCGGGCAACATGCACGGGCACCTTTTCCAGCCCGAGCTTCTGCGCCGCCTTCCAGCGCGTGTGCCCGCAGACGATGACGCCATCGCCGTCCACGACGATCGGTTGGCGGAAGCCGAACTGCCGAATCGACTGCGCAACGGCATCGACGGCCGCATCGTTGTCGCGTGGGTTCTTCTCGTACGGTTTGATCTCGGCCAGCGGCCGCAACTCAATCTTCATCGATCGACCTCCGTGCTTGGGAAAGGCGTCGCGGACGCCGCGCCCGCGTTTGGCCCCACGCGGCACGAAACGCCGCCCGTGGCCAACGGGTCCGCCGGGTGGTAGCCACGTCGCGGACGGCGGCCCCGGGTCGCCCCGTTTGGCCCCAAACGCGCCACGTCGCGGCCCGGCGTGGGAGACCGGACAACGGAAACAAACTCTGTCGCTACTGGCGTGCTTTCCCGCGGACCCACCGGGGAAAATCGGGCGGGGAAGTACCTATGGCCGGCGGGCTGAGAGCGCCGCAGGTCCGGGTACGTCGCGCGGCCGGGCCGCCGCCGTTGTGTATGTTGTGTATCTTGAGTATCTGTTTTGACCCCCTTCACGCGAAGGCGCAACATCAATACATCATGTGCGCGCACGCGTAAGGGGTCGGCTGAAACAGATACACAACTTACACCAGATACACAGATCATCGATTGCTCTCTTTGGCGTGCAGCCGCCACACCATGCCCCGTCCGCCGCGCGCCTCGTCAGTGTCGAGGTACTTGCCGCCGATCACGCGACGACGAAATCGACGCAGGCGATTGCCGAGCTGCCGCGCCGTCGGCGTCTTGCCGGGCGGACAACCGATCAGGTTCTCGACCGCCGCCCGCATGGCGTTGCTGGCGTCATCGCGTGGAGCGTTCTCGCGCAGCGGCGGGTACAGCGTGTTCACCATGTCGGAGGCGACGAAGCCCTTCGAATAGGCGTCGTACTGCTCCCACGCGGCGATGAACTGCATTAGTGCGTCGGTGGTCGTGTCCGCTGATTCGACGAGCCGGGTTCGCGTCAGGCACGGGTCTGGCAATCCGACCCAGACGACCGCTTCGCGGACGATCGACGACCAGCCCTCGAAGCTGCCGAACGGCGTGAGATTCTGCGACGGGCGACCGGCGCGGCAATACGCGGCCAGAATGGTTATCGCGCGCGTCAGAAGCACGCCGCGATGCTCGGCAATCCACGGGAGCAGGTTGGGGTGCTTGAAACCGGTTCGGTCCTCGGGATGCTCGTCGAGTACGTCGAGGCGGACGTGAATAATGCGGCGGGTCGTGTCGGCGGCGACCTGCACGTTGTTTCCCGTCGCGTACCACGCTGGGATCAACGGCAGCTCGATTTCCTGGCTCTTTCCGAGGATGCGGTCCTTCCAGCGCGTGCTGGTGAGGGCGCGGTCGAGCGCATCGTTGCCGAACAGTCCCTCCAGATTGTCGAACAGCAGCATGCGGTCGCCGACGATGGCGATCGCGGTGATCTTCTTCCGCATCTCGTCGGAGTCGTGCGCATAGCTGCTCACGGGCATCTCGCGCCCGAGGACGATCCAGCCAATGGTCTGAGCCAGCAGCCCCTTACCAGCCCCGCGGATGTTGGCGTCGATCAGAAAAAGCGGCGTCGGCCCCTCAAAGGCGAAGCGAGCCAGTGGCGTCAGCAACCCGGCGACCCATGCAGCCTTGTGATCGTCCGATTCGAAACGGAAATCGCAGACGAGATCGAGCAACTCCGTGACGGCGGCGCCGGCGTCGTCAATGTTGATGCCGTCGGGAATGGTCGGAGATGTCGTCGCGGGCTCGTACAGGACGCCGGTGATGGGGTCGTAACTGGGCGTTTGCCAGATCGACCCGTCGGCGCGAAGCACCGGGGCATCGGAAACCCCCTGCAGATGCCGGATGCCTGGCCATTCGCCGCGCGCGTCAACGGCGTTGACGAGCCACACCGCAGGGTGCGCCGGAACTTCCTCGCCCTCGCGATCAAACTTGGTGAAGGACGCGAAGCGCGTCATGCGCTCGCGCAGGTTCGCAGCCGGCAACGCGCCGATCGTCGCCGAGCCCCTGGCCCGGACGATCCCGTCGCGCGGGTGCGTCGAACGAATGACGCGGACGAGCATGTTGCCGCGCTGATAGATATTCGGGTCGGCCGTGAGCGCCACGATCGTCTCGCAGACGACGCGATGCTCGTTCGTATCGATCAGGATTTTCGGCTGGTCGCCGCCGTCAGTTGCCGACGGAGGGTCCGCGGGCTCTTCTGCCGGCGAATAGCGCGGCGCGGCTTCCACCTGCTCCCGAAGTTGATCGACGGTGCCGCCGGCGGCGAGCCAGTCGCTGGCGTCCTTCCCGTCGCCGGCCAGCTCCAGGACGCGGAGATCTGCGACGCGACTATGCAGGCGCCGAGCAACATCTTGCGCATGCGCCCGACCGGCCTCGTCCTTGTCGGCGATGATGGCCACGCGCCGGCCGTCGAGCGCGGAGTCGTCCGACAGCTTGCCCCATTTCCCTGCGCCCTGCGGGCAGGTCGTGGCGATCACACCACGCTTGACGAGGTTTTCGACATCCTTCTCGCCCTCGGCGACATGAACCCGTGCGTCCGCCGGTGCGGCGATTAGCTCGGGCAGGCGATAGAGAACGCGAGGCGTGCTGCCGAGTTTCCATACCCAGCCGCCGTTTCCATCCGGGCGGCGCTGACGAAATCCCTTCGGGTCAAACCGAACGACCTGAAACAGCAGCGCGCCTGCGACATCGCGATAGTCGTAGGTCGCGACGATCCGGCCTTTGGCGTGGCCGTTGCGGCTCGGAGTGAAGAGGTCGTTCATCTGCAGGCCGATCGCGCTGCAGACGCTTTCAGGCGAGCAACCAGCGTGACAATGCAGCAGTACGCGGCCATCGTCGCCGCGCGAAATGCTGAGGCTCGCGTGCTGATCCTCATGAGCCGGGCAGCACGCCGCGTAGCCGGAGCCAGAGCGGCGCACCTGCTGCAGGAGGCTTAGCAGTCTCTGTACCGGGTCATCGACGGGCACCGGCGGGGCTCCTATCGCGGACCGGACGACGTGCGCGGCGATGTCACCGAACGCCCGCCCGATCGAGTGCGCGCTCCGCATCCGCGATCGACTGCCGGCGGTCGTCCGCCTGGCCGGGGCTCTGTCCGCGACGGCCGCGCACCGTCGTCCGGGTGTCATTCGCGATCGCCTCGCTCAGGCAAAAATACTTGCTGTCGGCCTCCGCGAGGCCGCGCCCGAAATCCTCCAGCCACGCGCGGGTGGAGAAAATCCGCCCCCCCACCCGAACATGTTCGAGGCGGATGCGCCAGCCGTTGCGGGCGAGAACACCGCGCCGGCACCAGCGCCAGACGCAATTGGGCGTCGGACGACCGGGCGCGATCTTCGCTACGTCGGTCAGCGAGAGGGGTTCGTCGGCCAGGACTTGCTCGTGCATGCGATGCTCCCAAACGGTTGCCTTCGATGCACGACTATTTAAATCACGTAACTCGGCTGTGACCGGTAACTCGCAGTTACGGGTCGGCGGTCGCATCGGCGGTGCGCGAAAACGTGCCGCGCAGCAACAGATGCACGCCGACGAAAAAACCTCGAAAAAACGCCGCGCTCCGAATTCCGTAACTCGGCGCGCCCGTCGTTGCGTGGAAGCGCTTCATCCGATCCGACGCATGATTTCGACGATCTTGGTGCGGTCGCGCTCGGCGTACACCGCGTCGGTCACATGGGCGCTGGCGTGCCCGAGCGTTAGCTGCGCGGCCTCGAGTCCGTACTCGCGTCGGAGCGTCGTTGCCGCGTTGTGCCGCAATTCGTGCGGCCGGAAGCAGTGCGCCCGCCGCCACGCGTTCAGGTCGGCCAGCAGATTGCCCGCCTTCAGCCGGCGACGCCATTCCGGAACCGTCTCACCCTCGCGCCGCCGGAGCGGCGCGGGCGGCGGAAACGCCTTCGCGGCCGCGAACTGGATCGCCCGGTAGTAGCTCGGCGTCGTGTAGCGCGGCCCGGGCTGCTTCCGCGGCCGCGCGCGGCGGTTCGTTCCCGGCCGGTTGCCGCATGACGAGGGCGTCTTGCGCGTGGCCTGGACGGCCGCGCGGCGCTCGGCTTCCGCCTCGGCCGGGCTGAACACGAACGCCGTCGTCGGGCGGTCCGCCAGCAACGTCCGCAGGATCTCCTGGGCCCGCGGCCCGAAGTAGATGGTGCGCGGCTGCTCGCGATGGGCGTTCTTGTGGTTCAGCGGCTGGTACACCCAAACGCCCGCGTCGTCCATCTGGATGTCGCACGGCCGGAGCTCCAGCAGCTCGCCGGCCCGCGCGCCGGTTAGAAGCTGCAACTCGACCACCGCGCGGACGGGGCGGCTCAGGAGCGGCCGGATCGCGTCAAGCAAGTGCGCCGGGGCCGGTCCGATGCGCGGGTTGTCCCGGGCGGTGGTGCGGCCGCGGCGCAGCGCATCCAGCGTCGCCAGCGACTGATGCACGGCGACCGGCACGAGCTCTTGGGCGGCGGCCCATTTGAAGAGCCGGCGAATTCGCCGGACCTGGGCGTTGATATAGCGCCGCGACCACGCCTTCCGTTGCTGCGCGCCGCCGGTCTCGCCGCGGACCATCGCGTCGCGCAGCGTCCGGAGCTTGGTCGGACCGAAGTCGGCCGCCGGCGTGGTGCCGAAGAACCGCCGCAGCAGACCGAGGGCCGTCGCGATGGAGCGCGCCTCGCCGTCGTCGACCCACCGGACGGCGTCGTTCCAGTAGCCCTGGATGATCTCGACGATGGTGACGCCGCAGGCCCGCTCGGCGATCGGCTCGTCGAACGTGGTGGGCGGAAGGCGTCGGCCCGCTGCCTCCCATTCAGCGATCAGGCGATGGTAGCGCTCGCGGCTGGGCGGCGTGTCGTACTCGCCCAGCCAGTAGTCGCGGCGTTTCTTCGTGGCCGCGTCGGTCAGGGTGACCAGCGCTTGCGCGTAACCGGGGCGTTGACGATAGGCGGGAGTCTTCGGCATGTGCGGACCTCCGAAACGCGGAGCGCGGTAGTACACCGCGCGTTTTCGCGTCGTTGGCCGCACTGCCGACCGTCGGCAGGTCCCCGTAACTCTCGGGGTCGGCGTGGTTTATTGTAACAGCCACCGGCGGGACTCGAACCCGCAACCTGCGGTTTACAAAACCGCTGCTCTGCCAATTGAGCTACGGTGGCAAACGGCTTTCGCGGAAGCACTTGCGCGACACGTCAGCGGGCATCCGCTGCCGCGCCGGGTGTGGGTCGCTGAAGTGCTCATACTCATGAATTTTACTCTAACGCAGGTGTTTCCAGAGTGGAGACGCGGTTCAGTCGGAGATTTTTCGGACCGCGGGCCGGGTCGACCGGGATCGCCCCCGCCCCGTTCGAGACAGTCGGTTCCATGTCGCACTTCACTTAACGAACCAGCGCCGAAGGCCTTTTGAGCACGTTCGGCCGGCATTTAACCTGCTCCCCAAAGTTGATCCAGTCGTCAGCAGAATCGCGCGGCCCCGCGTGGGCGGGCGGCTGTCGTTTGAGCGCGCGTCACGATCCCGGGTAGCTCATCGCCGAACTGCAGGCCGCGGTCGTTTAGCAAGCGCGTCACAATTACGGGTAGTTCTTCGCCGAACTGCCTGACGCGGTCGTTGAACAAGCGCCTCACAATCGTGGGTAGCTCATCGCCAAACTGGGGGAGGCTGTCGCCGGATTGTGCGACCGACATCCGTGGCCCCCGTCGCCGCGCGCTTCGAGGCCCCGTCGCCGTGCGCGCTGAGGCCCGCTTCGCCCCGCTCGCCCAAGCCCGTATCGCGGCGCGCTTCGAAGCCGGCATCGCCGCGCGCTTCGAAGCCCGCATCGCGGCGCGCTTCGAAGCCCGCATCGCCGTGCGCTTTGAAGCCCGCATCGCCGTGCCCTTCAAGGCTCGCGTCGCCGCGCCTTCCTCCGGCCGGTCCGCCGCGCGTCGCGCAGCCCGCTCCCCGCGCCGCTCGTCGCCCTCCTCGCCGCGTCCTGCCCAGTCCCGTTCCTCGCGCGGCTCGCAACGCCCTTCGCGGACCTCTCCGCCGCAACGACCAGGCGGTCGGTTGCGTCGCAGAGTCGCCGCAGGCGCGCGGCCAGCGTCGGCGTCAGCGCGGCCGGCGGGCAGCGCCACTCCCAGTTGCCCGTCTCCGTCGCCGGGAGATTCATCCGTGCCCGGTTGTCGAGCTCCAGAACATCCTGAACCGGGATGATCGCCGTGTTTGCCGGAGAAGCCAGTACGGCGCGAATGATCGACCACACCACGTCCTTCGCCGCTCCGCCGCAGTAGTCGAGCACGCGCTGCCGGGTCAGTGCGGCTTCCTCGCGCTCGGCGGCGCGGCGGGCGCTCCGCGATGCGGCGTTCTCCCGCGCGTCGCCGGCGTCGCGCTGCCCGTGAGCGCTCCGCGCGGCCTGCTCCAGCGCGTGCCACCAGCCCAGCGTCGTGTCGCTATCGTGCGTGCCGGGGTAGACGACGCAGTTCCGCGGGTGATTGTGCGGCTGGTTGTAGCGGGCCCCAGCGCCGCGGCCGAACGCCCAGTGCAGCAGCCGCATGCCTGGAAACTCCAGCGCATCGCGGAGCTTGAGCGCCTCGGGCGTGACCGCGCCGAGGTCTTCGGCGATGACCGCCAGCGGCCCCAGCGCCCGCCGCACGGCGTCGAACAGGGCCTTTCCGGGAGTCGGCAGGTAGCGGCCGTGCTGCGCGGTCGCGTGGTCGCCGGGCACAGCCCAACAGCGGTGGAAGCCCAGGAAGTGATCGACCCGAACCGCGTCGAACATGGCGAGCGCGGCCTGAAACCGCTCCGTCCACCACGCAAAACGCGTCCGTCGGTGGGCCGGCCAGCGATAGAGCGGATGCCGCCAGAGCTGCCCGGTCGGGCTGAAGCCATCCGGCGGCACGCCGGATTGCAGTCGCGGGCGGCCGTCGGGGTGCAACTCGAACAGTTCCTGCCGCGCCCAGACGTCCGCGCTTTGCTGCGCGACGAAGATGGGCACATCGCCCAGCAGCCAGACGCCGCGGGCGCGGCAGTCGGCGCGCAGCGCCCGCCACTGCCGGTCGAACATGAACTGTACAAACTCGTGGTATGCGATTTTCTCGGCGTGCCGCTCCGAAGCGTCTCGAATCGCCGCGGCCTCGCGTCGCCGCAGGGGTCGCGGCCAGCGCGTCCAGTCCGGGCCGTGTGCCGGCTGAAGCGCGCAGAACAGGCAGAAATCGGCCAGCCACGCGCGCTGCGCGATGCGAAACGCTCGCAGTTCTCGTCGCAGCCCGCCGCCGCCGCCGAGGGCCGCAAACGCGCGGCGCAGCGCGCGCTCGCGAAAGCGCATCGTCGCCGGGTAGTCGACCCGCGCCGCGGGCAGCCGCTGCGGCGGCCGCAGATCGGCAGCGCTCAACAGACCATCGGCGCGCAGTTGCTCCAGGCTGATCAGCGCGGGGCTGCCGGCGAAGGCCGACGTGCCGCTATACGGAGAATTGCCGTCGCCCGGCGGATTGACAGGCAGCATCTGCCACCAGCGCAGGCCGGCGGCAGTGAGAAAGTCGAGGAATTCTCGCGCCCCGGGGCCCAGATCGCCGCAACCATGCGGACCCGGCAGCGAAGTCGGGTGCAGCAGCAGGCCGGCGGCGCGAACATGCAGCGGATTCTGACGCGACGTCATACAGATACTTCCTCGGTGTGCGGCCGCGGCGACCGGCGACGCGCCGCCGCGGATGACCCGGGCGATCGATCGGCCGCGACGACGCGGAGAGCCTATCGCGGGCGCGCGGGTTCTCAAAGAACGCAGGTCGCGCGGACCTGCGTTCCAACGCGTGCGGCTCCCTGTCCGATCGCGCGGCGATCTAGTACGCTACCAACCGAACGATATCTGAAAGCCGCCGCGAATCTGGGTCACGCGGCGGCGCAACCCGACGAGGAACGCCCGCATGTACGCCGCCGCCCCCGGTTCGGTCGAGTTCCGCCGCACGTTCATTCCGGCCGATGCGCAATTCGGCGCCTGGCCGCCGATCGAAACGCACTATCGCGCGCTGCTGGAGCGCCCGATCGGCTCGGCCGCCGACCTGGATCGCTGGCTGCTCGATTGGAGCGAGCTGGACGCGGCGTTTTTCGAGGAAGCCACGAGCCGGCAGATCGACATGACCTGCGCCACCGACGACGCGGAGCGCGAGCAGCGCTTCCTGGACTTCATCGTCAACGTGAAGCCGCACGCGGAGCCGTGGCATCACAAGCTTCAAATGAAGTTTGTCGAGGCCGCCACGCGCTTCCCGTTGCCGGTCAAGCGCTACGAGGTGCTGGACCGCAGCATCCGCAACGCGATCGAGCTGTTTCGCGAAGAGAACATCCCGCTCAAGACCGAGGACGAGAAGCTCTCTCAGCAGTACCAGAAACTCAACGGTTCGCTGACGGTGCAGTTCCGCGGGCAGGAGCTGACGCTCCAGCAGCTCGGCCGCTACCAGGAGGAACCGGACCGCGCGCTGCGCGAAGAGACCTGGCGACTGGGCACGGAACGCGTGCTCGCCGTTCGCGGCGAGATGGACGACATCTACGACAAGATGGTCGCCCTGCGCGACCGCATCGCCCGCAACGCCGGCTGCCGCGACTTTCGCCAGTACATGTTCCGCGCCATGGAGCGCTTCGATTACACGCCCGAGGATTGCCTCGCGTTTCACGATGCGATCGAGAAGGTCGTGGTTCCGGCGATGCGAACGTTGAACGCGGAGCGCTGCCGCAAGCTGGGCATCGACCGGCTGCGCCCGTGGGACATGGACGTAGACCCCGACGGGCGTCCGCCGCTGCGCCCATTCGAGAACGACGAACAGCTCGCCGCCGGCTGCAGCCGCATCATTCACAAGGTGCATCCCGACCTCGGAACGACGTTCGACTTCCTGCGCGAACGTCGCCTCCTGGACCTCGGCAGCCGCAAGGGCAAGGCTCCGGGCGGCTACCAGGCCACCTATCACGAGCGGCGACTGCCGTTCATTTTCATGAACGCCGTGGGCACCGAGGACGACGTGCGTACGCTGCTGCACGAGGCGGGACACGCGGCGCACACCTGGTCGTGCCGCAACGACCCGCTGCTGGCCTACCGCAGCTATCCGACCGAGTTCGCCGAAGTCGCCTCGATGGGCATGGAGATGCTCTCGCTGCCGCACCTGGCCGAGTTCTACGGCGACCAGACGCCGCGGGCCCGCAAGCGGTTCTTCGAGGACGTGGTTGCGTTCTTCCCGTGGATGGCGCGGGTAGACGCCTTTCAGCACCACGTCTACACGCACGTCGGCGACGACATGGAGCGCCGCAAGGACCACTGGCAGGCGCTCACGCGGCGTTTCTCGACCGGCGTGGACTGGAGCGGTCTCGAATCGGCCGACCGCCATTCGTGGCATCGCAAGCTGCACTTCTTCGAGGTGCCGTTCTACTATGTCGAGTACGGCATCGCGCAGCTCGGGGCGCTGGGTGTGTTCCTGAATTCGAAGAAGGATTATCGCCAGGCGGTCGCGATGTACTGCCAGGGCCTCGCGCTGGGCGGCTCGCGGCCGTTGCCGGAGTTGTTCGCCGCCGCCGGCATTCCGTTTGACTTCACGGAGAAAACGCTCCGCCCGCTGATCGACGCGGCGATGGAAGAGATTCTGCGGGCGGAGTAGGCCGCGGCAGGAGCGGGTGGACCATCGGACTGCCCGGCGCGAACGCCGTCCGGCCGAGCGCCGCCAGCAGGCCGCGCAGATCGGTCGGCGTCGCCCGCGGCGATGCGGCCAGAGCGCGATCCATGATCTGCTGCGCGGCGGGCCGCAGCCGCAGAATGCGGATGCCCACGCAGCGCTTGTCGCCGGTTATGTACTGAATCAGCGGCTCCTCGCGCACGGCGGGCTTGGCGCTGTGCAGGAAATTCACCCCGCCGTCGTCTCCGATCGCGATCAGCCCGGTGTGGCCGACCCACTGGGCTCGAGCGTCGCCGCGGACGATGTTGACCATGTCGCCGGCCCGCAGCTCCGCGAGGATTTCAGGCACGCGCGCCTTGGGAATGTACGCATCGCGCAGCGGCTCATCCGGCACGTCCCGTCCGATCCCGAACTGCGCGAAGAAGCGCGCCCGGCGGATGGTCGCGGTCAGCGGAACGTGCACCGCGCCGCCGCCGAGCGTGGTCGTCAGGTCTTCGAAGAGGAACGCGTTGGACGGATTCCAGTCGGCCTCGGTGTAGTGATTGCGCGTCAGCATGCCGATCACGCCGTCGCGGTAGCGCAGGCGCTGCAGCGCGGCGAGATAGCTCCACCAGTCGCGGCTGAGCGCCGCAGCGTACACGTGTTCGCAGAACGTCAGGCAGTCGCTCTTGCGCAGGCAATAGATCGGGTCGACGTCATAGAGTTCGTAGGGATACTCGCCGAGCAGGTAGATCTGATACGGCTGGCCCAGGTTCTTGCGCGCCAGGTGAATCACCCGCCGCGCCGCATCCGGCTCGCGCGCCTGCAGCGCTCCGACGTAGAGACCAAGCTCCTGCTCGTTGAACGTGTAGCCGGCGCGGGCCTCCAGCTCGGCGAGCCTGGCCGCGTCCGCGTCCGCGGCCGTTTTCGGGCCGGCTTCCGCGGTCGGGGCGGCTTCGGGCGCGGCGCCGCCCGCGGGCTTGGCCGGCGGCGCTTTGCAGGCGGGAATCAGCAGCATCAGGGCGACGACAAGCGCGAGACGAGATCGCATTCGGGAGCTTCCTGCTGGTTGTGACGCGCCGCCAACGGATCGAGATGCGCTTTCCGGAGATTCGGCGTGCGGGTATTTTAGCTTGTAGCGTGCGTGGGGGCAGCGGGTGCAGCCCGCGATTCAAACGGCGCCATCAGGTGAAATCATGCTCTCCAGACGCGAAGTGCTGCGCGGCGGATTCGGGGCGCTGTCGGTCGGGATGTTCGGCGGTCTGGCCTGGGGCCGCCTGCCCGGCGACGACGATTCGCACGGTCCCAATCCGTGGCCGTGCCTGCCGCTGCGGCGAACCCGGCCGTTCGCGCCGGTCCCGCGCAATCCGGAGTCGGTAATGTTGCAGGGGCTCCCGTTCCTGCGGGCGTACACCGGCGACAACTTCGACAACGAACAAATGCCGTTTCACCGCCCGGAGGCGATCTTCCCCAACGACACGCCGCCGACGCCGTCGGAGGAACTCGACGTGGCCATCATCGGCGGCGGGCTATCGGGCCTGGCGACGGCCCACCTGTTGCGGCGCTTCGATCCGGTCGTGTTCGAATTGCACGAGCGCTTCGGCGGAACTTCGCAAGGCGAAGAATGGGCGTCGATCCCCTATTCGCTCGGCGGCGCGTACTTCATCGCGCCCGATGAAGGCTCGGAGCTCGAAGCGCTGTATCGCGAACTTGGTCTGGACCGCGCCTACCGCCTGAGCCCCGGCGGAGACCCGATCGAGCTCAACGGACAGATTCTCGACGACTTCTGGAGCGGCGCCGGCCGGCCGCCGGCGGAGCGCCTGCTCTATGAGCGCTATCGCGATCTGGTGCTGGAATATGGCGAGAACTACCCCGAAATCCCCCTGGTCGATGGAAAGGACAACGCCTGGATCATCGACCTGGATCAGCTCACGTTTCAACAGCACGTCGAAGCACGGCTCGGCGGGCCGCTGCCGGTCGAACTCGCCTCGGCGATTCAGGGCTATTTTTTCTCGTCGTTCGGAACCGGTTGGGAGCGGATCTCCGCCGCCGCGGGCTGGAACTTCGTCGCCGCGGAAGAGTTCGGGCGCTGGGTGCTTCCCGGCGGAAACGCGTATGTCATCGACGCGCTGTGGTCGCGGTTGGCGCGGCGGCGGGCGCGGCACGGCGGCGACGGCTGCCCGCCGTTGCGCGGCGGCTGCAAGGTGATCGACGTGCGCCGGGCGGCCGGCGGCCGCGTGCAGGTCACGTGGGTCGATCCGCAGGGCGGCATGCAATCGCTGCTCGCGCGGCGGGTGGTGGCGGCCTGCCCGAAGCACGTCGCGAAGCACATGATTCACGGACTGGACACCTGGGATGCGGAGAAGCGCAGCGCGATGGAGGAGCTGCACGCCTCTGCGTACCTGGTGGTGAACGTCCTGCTCGACGCGCGGCTCGATCGCGATTTCTACGACCTGTTCCTGCTGGGCGACGGCCGGTTGCCGATGGATTCGCTGCAAGTCGAGAACCAATCGCGCTTCATCGACGTGATCAACGCGAGTTTCGCGCGGCGCGGCCGGCGACGGCAAAACAGCGTTCTGACCTTGTACTGGCCGCTGCCCTGGCCGACGGCGCGGCGTCTGTTCATGACCGATGACGACTGGCCGGACTTCGCCGGGCGGCTGGCGCCGCAGATCCACGCGTTGCTCGATCTGTTTCAGCTCTCGCCGAGCGCGGTGCGACAGGTGCGCATGACGCGCTGGGGACACGCCATGCCCGTCGCCGCGCCGGGCGTCATCGCCGGCGGCGTGGCGGAGAAGCTGCGTCGCCCGGTCGACGACGTGCTCTACTTTGTGAATCAGGACAACTGGGCGCTGCCCGCGTTCGAGACATGTCTGCTCGAAGCGCTGCATTTCGCGCCGCAGATCGCGCAAGGCCTGTAGCCGCGCGCGTCGGTAAAGCGACAACGACGCCTGCGATTCACGCGGCTCAGGCATTCGGCCGCGGAAAATTTTCTCGATCGCACAATCTCACGGCGCAAGCCAAAGATTCTCTTGCATCGCGCGCCGCGCGCTGGCTATTCTGCCGTCAATACCGGGGGCGTATCGCATCGCGGTCGGGTCGACCGCGATCAGGCACGCAGATCGACAAGCGCTGGGAGATGCTCAATGAACTCACTGCAACCAGGCGGGATGTCGTGGCGCGAACAATTCGCTCGCGCCCTGTTGCTGGTCGCGCTGCCGGCGGGCGGGGGGGCGGCGGCGAGAGCGGGCGACCCGATCCCCGGCGTCACCAACCCGATCCTGTTCGTCACGCAGGTTCCGATTCCCGGCGACTTCGTGACGATCGGCTCTGTGTTCGGCAACCACCGCGGCGCGCAGGCCTCGGCCGGCCGCGGCGGCGATCTCTGGATTCGCTACGCGGATGGAACGCTCCGCAACCTGACCGCCGCCGCGGGCTACGGCGTCAGCGGTTTTCAGGGTGCGAACTCCATCGCCGTGCGCGACCCGTGCGTGCACTGGGACGGTCAGCGGGCGCTGTTCAGCATGGTGGTCGGCGCCCCGTCGCAGCAATATCAGTACACAGTCTACTATTGGCAAATCTACGAGATCACCGGGCTGGGGCAAAGCGACGCGCCGGTAATCACGCACGTGGCGGGCCAGCCGGCGAACTTCAACAACGTCACGCCGCTGTACGGCAGCGACGACGCCATCCTCTTCACCAGCGATCGCCCGCGCAACGGCGCCGCACATCTCTACCCGCAACTCGACGAGTATGAGGAAGCCGCGACCAACACCGGCATCTGGCGGATCGCCGCCGGCGGCGCGTTGGAGCTGCTGAATCACGCGCCATCCGGCAACTTCACGCCGATCCTCGACAGCTACGGCCGCGTGCTCTTCACGCAGTGGGACCACCTGCAGCGCGATCAGCAGGCCGACAGCGACGCGCTGACGCCGCCGGGCAATCCGCTGCCGTACGGCACGTTCAACTGGACCAGCGAGGCGGCCGGCGCGACGCCGCTGTTCGGCGATCGCACGGAGGTCTACCCCGAGCCGCGCGCCAGCCGGCAGGATCTGCTGGCCGGGACGAATCTCAACGGCCACTCCTTCAACCACTTCTTCATCTGGCAGATGAACGAGGACGGAACCGACCTGGAGATCCTCAATCATCTCGGCCGGCACGAGCTGCACAGCTACATTCCGGCGACGATCAACGACGACCCGAATGTGATCGAGTACTACGGCCAGTTGCCGCGCTTCAATCCGCGGCCGATTCTCAACATGTTGCAGGCCAGGGAAGACCCCGGCACGCCGGGCCGCTACTACTTCGTCGACGCTCCGGAGTTCCAGACTCATTCCTGTGGCCAGATCGCGCGGGTCGACGCGCCGCCCACGACGGACGCCGACCACATCGCGATTGGCTATGTCACACACCGCGACACGGCGACGCCCGACGACACGCCGTCGCCAAACCACTCCGGGCTGTATCGCGACCCGCTGCCGCTGGCCGGCGGCGCGCTGATCGCGTCGCACACCAGCGAGACGCGGGCCGATGCCAACACCGGCACGCGCGCCAATCCCGGCTCGCGCTACGCGCTGCGACTGAAGACCGTCGTGCCGGCCGGCAACGGCTACTCCGCCGCCGGTGCGACGCTCACGCCGGGGATCTCAAAAACAGTCAGCTACTGGGATCCCGATGTGCTCGTGAGCTACTCCGGTCCGCTCTGGGAGTGGCAGCCGGTCGAAGTGCGGCCGCGGCCCAGACCGGCGCGGCGCACCACGCCTCTGCCGCCGATCGAGGCCCAGATCTTCAACGAAACCGGCGTCGCCATCGCCGAACTTCAGGATTACCTGGTTGCGAATGATCTCGCGCTGATCGTCGCCCGCGACGTGACCACGCGCGACGACTTCGACCGGCAGCAACCCTACAACCTGCGCGTCGCCGGCGGCGGCACGCAGACCATCGGCGATCCGGGCGAAGTTTACGACGTCAGCGACCTTCAGCTTTTCCAGGCCGACCAGATTCGCGGGCTGTCCTACAACAACCAGCCGCGGGCCGGCCGCCGCGTCCTCGCGCAGCACCTGCATGATGCCGCCGCCGTGGCCGCAAACCCGCCGAACCCCGGCGGGCCGCAGGCGTCGGTCGTGGTCGAGGCGGACGGATCGGTTGCGGCGTTTGTTCCGGCGCGGCGGGCGCTTTCGTGGCAGTTGCTCGATCCCGCCGGTGTGCCGGTTGTTCGCGAGCGCAACTGGCTGACGTTTCAGCCGGGCGAGATTCGCGTGTGCACTTCGTGCCACGGCCCCAGCCAGCTCGACCAGGCCGGCCAGCCGCCGCCCGCCAATCCGCCGCTGGCGCTGCGAAATCTGCTGGAATTCTGGCAAGCCGGCCAAGCCGCCACCCGCGGCGACGTGAACTGCGACGGCCGCGTGGACTTCTTCGACATCGATCCGTTTCTTCTGGCGCTGTTCGATCCCGCCGGCTATGCAGCGGCGCTGCCGGATTGCGACATCGCGGCGGCGGACACGAATCGCGACGGCGGCGTGAACTTCTTTGATATCGACCCGTTCCTGGCGTGCCTGTTCAACAACGGCTGCGCGCCGTAGTCTCGCGCGTCGGGTCGCGGCGACATCGGGCCGGGTGGGGTGGGCCTCCTGACCGCCCGCGCAACCCGTGAGAAACGCCCGGTGGGCATGGGGAGCATGGGCCTCCGGCCCGTGCGTGCTGCGCGCGAAAGCAGGCGCCGCCGGAACACTCACCGGCGCGAGCACCCGCTCCCCTCCGCCCGCGATCAACACCGCCGGCACTCGCCGCGAATCAGCCGCCGGCCGCGTCATCGGCCGGCGGTGGGCTCTCAGGGGCATCATCGGCGGCTGGTTGCGTGGCGAGTCGCGGGTGCAGCGCGCGGTAGCGCTCCATTTCCAGCGGCCGCTGCCACGCGGTGTACAGGTCGAGAATGCGTTCCAGCACTCCCACGGTCTTGGGGTTGTCGCGCCCCAGCACCGCGGCGAGCACGCGATACGCTTCCAGCAACTCGCGCTCCGCGTCGAGGTACTTCTGCATCAAGAGCAGCGTCTTTCCGAGGTTCCCGCGAAACGCGGCGGTCATCCAATGTTCCGCGCCGAGCGTGGCCGCGGCCCCGGCGACCGCCTCGCGCTGCAGCGCCTCGGCCTGCGGCAACTCATCCGGGCCGGCGTACAGTCCCGCCAGGTTGTTCAGCGCGATCAACGTGTCGCTGTGCTGGTTCCCGCGAACCCGGCGGTAGGCCGCGACCAGCTCGACGAGCAGCGCGCGGGCCTCCGGCGTGCGGCCCTGGGCCTGATAGAGCATCGCCAGGTTGCCGATGGACAGCAGGGTATTGGGGTGATCCGGACCGGGGTCGACGCGCCGAATGGTGGCGACGGCCTCAAAGAGCGGCGCAGCTTCTCCCAGCCGCCCCATCTGCTGAAGCACGTGCGCCAGGTTGTTCATCAGAATCTGCGTCTGCGGCGCCCGCTCGCCGTAGACGCGCTGCGAGATTTCCAGCGCGTCGCGGTATAGCGCGGCGGCTTCGTCGTGCAGATTGCGCTCGTCGAGGATGTACGCCAGGTTGCTCATCGCGGTGAGCGTGTTCTGGTGCTCCGGCCCCAGCGCGGCCGTCTGCCGCGCGAGCACTTCGCGCGCCAGCGGCTCGGCCTCCGCAATCCGCCCGGTGCGATCGAGCAGCGTGGCGAGGTTCGCGAGCACGTTGATCGCACTGGGGTGGTCGGGCCCTTTCGTCGCGCGTTGCACGTCGTACGCCGTGCGATACAGGTTCTCCGCCTCCGCGAAGCGCCCGGTGTCCGCATAGCGCCACGCCAGGTTGCTCATGGTCACCAGCGTGTCTTCATGCTCGGGGCCGAGCGCTTCGCGCCGCCCGGCCAGCGCCGCTTCCAGCAGCGCCTCGCACTCGCGCGGGTCGATCGCGGCCATCGTCACGCCCATGTTGTTCAGCGTCGTCAGCGTCTGCGGGTGCTTCGCGCCCAGCACGCGCACCTGCACCTCGCGCAGCGCGCGGAACATCGCCAGCGCCTCCGCGCTGCGGCCCAGCCACGCCAGTTGCTGCGCGAGCGAGTCGCGGGCCTGCAGCGTGTCCGGGTGTTCGTCGCCGAGCGTCCGATCGCGCAGCGCCAGCGCCGCCCGCGCCTGGGCCTCCGCCTGCTCATAAAGCCCCAGATTCCCATACGTGCTGGCCAGCGTCATGCGAATCGTCGCCTCCAGCTCGGGTCGGCCGTCAAAGTCGGCGGCCGCCGTCTGGGCGGTGCGATCGAGCACTTCGCGCACCGTCACGTCGCGCCGGCCGCGCAGCGGATCGGCGGAGGTGATCATCTTCGTGAGCACGTCGAGCGTCTGTCGCGCCTTCTCCGCCTCATCGCGGGCCGATCGCAGCGCCGCGCGCTCGGCGTCGCGGGCCTCCAGCGCCGCAAGCGCCTGCCCGCGAGCCTGCCCCTCGGCCTGCACGGCGCGCTGCCACAAAAACAGCATGGACACGCCGAAGCCGATCGACAACACCAGCACCGCAACCGTCACTCCGGCCGCCAGGCGATACCGCCGCAGGCTCTTCCGCAGCACGTACCACGCGCTGTCGCGCCGCGCCTCGATCGGCTCACCCGCAAGCTGCCGGCGGATGTCGCGCGCCAATTCGCCCGCGGACTGATAGCGCCGCGCCGGCTCCTTGCTCAGGCACTTGAGCACGATGGTCTCGACGTCCTCATCGAGCAGCGGGCGCAACGAACGCGGCCGCAGCGGCGGCTCGTTGGCGATGGTCTGCAACACCTGCGGCAACGGTCCGGTCACGTCATATGGAAAGCAGCCGGTCAACATCTGGAACAGCAATACGCCGAGCGAGTACACATCCGTGCGCGTGTCGATGCTGCGGCTGCGCCCGGTGGTCTGCTCCGGGCTGGCCCACGGCAACGAGCCCATGAATTCGCCCGTGCGGCTGACTGCGGTCGCCGCCGCGCCCGCCAGGCTCTCGCTCGCCAGCTTCGCCAGCCCGAAGTCGAGCACGCGCGGCTCGCCCGACGAGTCGATGCGTATGTTGCCCGGCTTCAGATCGCGGTGAATCACCCCGCGCAGGTGCGCCGCGCTCACCGCGTCGCACACCTTCGCAAACAGTGCCAGCACGCGGTAGACGCGCTCGCGCTCCTCCGTCACCGACTTTCCGCCCGCCGACCGCGTCGCCGAAAAATTGGGGATCAGCGCGTCCAGCGGTGATCCGTCGATGTACTCCATGACGTAGTAGAGATGGTCGTCGGCGGTCACGCCCGAGTCGTAGACCTGGACGATGTTCGGATGGCGCAATCCGGCGATCAGTTCGACTTCGCGTTCGAACCGCCGCCGGGCCGAGGGCGAGGCGAAGGCGCCGTCCAGCAGCACCTTGATCGCCACCTGCCGCCGCGTGGAGCGCTGCGTCGCGGTGTACACGACGCCCTGGCCGCCGCGCCGCAGCTCGCGCAGGTCGTCGTACCCTTCGATCGCGATTCGCGGCGGGCTGCTGCGCGTGCGCTGCAACTCGGTCAGCAGCCGCGATTCGTCTCGATACCAGTCGGATTCGGGCGGCATTGTCGGATGTCTCATTCGCGATTTTCGGCCTGCACCGCCGGCGACGGGGGCGCGGCACTCCGCCCGAACTCCGAGGCGAAGCGCTAGCGGGACGCGACCCGCCAGGCGCCGCTACCCTTCTTCGGCCACCTGCCGCTCGATGATCGCGCCGAGCCGCTTGAGCATGCGCGACTTGGCCTGGTAAACCTGATCGACGCTGAGGCCAAGTCGCTCAGCCACGCGCCCGGCGTCCTCGCCGGCGATCGCGTAGGCCTCGAACGCGGCGCGGTCGGCGTCGTTGAATTCCGCCGCCAGCGCCCGCATCGCCTGTCGCATGTGGTACTGCCGCCATTCGGCTTCCCACGCGGCTTCGACGTCGGCATCGCCCGTGGCGGTGCGAATCGCCGCTTCTACATCCTCTACCTGCACTTCGCCCCGCTTCTGACAAAATCTGCGGTAGGCGGCATGGATGACGGCGGTTTTCAGGTAAGCGCGGAACTTCCCCCGCGATGGATCATACTGAAACCCCGGCATGGCCTGCGTGAGCGCCAGCAGCACGTCCTGCAGCACTTCGTCGCAATCCGCCGGCTGCAAACCCTGCCGCCGAGCGAACGCGCGGATCAGCTCGCTGTAGCGCTCGCAGAATTCGGACCACGCCGCCGCGTCGGACCCGGCGTTCAGCCGGGCGAGCAGCGTGGCGTGGGTAGCGGTCGGGATGTCCACGAACAGAGTATAGCCGCGGCCGCGCGGCGGCTTCCTGCCCGCGCGCGCGCGGGCCCAGCCGGGCCGCTCGTCGGCTGGTTTTATCCGCCGCTGCCGTCGCCAAAGTCGAAGAACATCCGATATCCGGTTCGCCAGGCCGGGAGCGGCGTCTCGCAGCGATATCCGACATACTCGGCCGGCTTGAGACCGCGCTGCTCGAACAGATATCGCACCAGCTCCGCATGCCGCGCATAGGCAACTGACTGCAAACCCGCCGGATCGCCGCCGAGCAACTGCAATCTGGGCGGCGTTCCGAAGCGGGTCTGCCAGCGCTCGCCCACCTGCGCGGCGAAGTCCGGCCGCCAGAGGTGCATGTCCAGCCCGGGTACGCAGGTGCGGGCCAGGTCGCGCCGCATGAACACATCCAGCAACAGCCACCGCGCCGGCGTGTTGATCAGCGCCCAGACCTCCTCGAGGAACGGCGCCGCCCGCCCCGGATGCTCCATGCTCCCGCAAAGACCAAAGACCACGTCGAACGGCCGCGCCGGCTCTTCGGGGTTGGGGTCGACCGTCTGCACCAGGAACTCATTGGGCTGGCGCGAGCGCACCAGCGGCGCCGGCGTCGTCGAAAACGCCCGCAGCACCTCCGCCGGCGCCCCATCCGACGCATCGCCCGGCGTGAGCGGTCGAAAGTGCCCGAGCGACTCGGTCTCCGCCGGCGATTCTCCATCGCCATGGGCATCGCGCCCGGCGGCGGTCGGCGTGGCGAAGACGTGAAACGTCAGGGGCACCGCGTCTTCGCGCGCCACATGGCCGATCAGCCCATGCGCCCGCGTTTGAATCAGGCGGTCCGCGCGCTCCGCCGGTTCGTAGATATGCACCGCGAGCCAGGTTTCGGAGTGTCGCCCGGTCAGTCCGGCGGCCGCGTCGAAGAGCTGCGCGTGCAGGCGATCGCCGCCGGGGCGCTGCTGAGCGGCGTGCGCTTCGTCGGCGGACTGAATGCGCGCCAGCAACTGCGAGCGACTGCCGGCGATCCGCAGCACGGTGCTCTCATACGAATCGATCGCGGCGGAGAGCGCCTGCGCCGCGGCGGTTGCGGTGGCGGAGCCGAGCCGCGCGGTCGCGACGGCCAGCATCCGCAGCCCCGCCCGCCCGGGCAACTGGCCGACCAGCGCGACGCCCGGAATCGCCTGGTTGGCCGAGAACACCGCACGCTGGCACGTGGTTCGCTCCACGCCCAGCCGCCGCGCGAGCCCGCTCGCGGTTTGTGCATCAACCGGCAGGGCCGCCAGAAAGTCGCGCAACTCGCGATGCAGCACGCGGAGCACCCGTTCGAGCGCGCGAACTTCGCTGTCAGAAAGTGCTCCAGTCGATCGGGTCCGCACGGGCATAGAATCCGCCGGTTCTTATGACGCATTCGTCAGATACGCGTGGGTCTGACGCGATTGTGCTTGACTCGTTCTCAGTATATGCTGAGAATGTGCTCAGCACAAGTGTCCGGACGACGCATTGGGCGTGCGCGGCGGCTGGGAAGCCCGCTCCGGACGATACCTTGAGAAAACGGAGGATTTGGCATGCGAATGCGACCCTGGTTCCCGGTCTGCGCGGCGGCGAGCGCGAGCCTGCTGCTGGTTGCCGGCGCGGCGGGCGAAGTCACGACGTTCAGCGGCGGGCTGGAAGGCTGGTCGGTCAGCGGGCGAACCACGATCTCGCCGACCGGCGGAAACCCCGGGGCGAATCTGGACGTGGAGCTGATCGACGTGTTCGGGGCGGACATCCGCAACGAGGGCAACCCGGCGTTTCGGGGCGACTTCAGCAACCGCGGTCCGCTGGAGTTCACCGTCGACGTGAAGGTGAACTCGATCAGCTTCTTCGGCAGCGAGGTGCCGCGCGACCTGGTGGTCGAGCTGCGGGACAACACGCCGTCGAGCTCGGGCTTTCCGTATGTCTCGGTTTTCTACAATCTCGGAACGCTGACGAGCACGCTGCGCGGCTGGCGGACGTTCTCGGTTGATCTGCTGGACCCGACGAGCGCGGTGCTGCCCGCCGGCTGGGGCGGCACCGGAGACGAAGACCCCGTCACGTTCGAGCCGATCCTGCCGGCCGATCGCACGTTCCGCAGCGTGCTGGAGAGCGTCGATGAGATTCACTTCACGACGTTCGTGCCCGGCTTTTTCTTCGGCTTCACCAACTTCGACATTCAGGTGGACAACGTCGGCTTCCGCGTGATTCCCGAACCGGCGACGCTGTCGCTGCTGGGCCTGGCGGGGCTGGCGCTGTTCCGCCGGCGCTAAGACGCCCGCGACGAGACACGAGGCAAACCCCGCCGCGGATGGGCGACGGGCGCGAGGCGGCTCGCGCGCCGCGGCGGGCAGGGTAGCGTGCTGAGGATGCAAGTCCGGGTTACGATTCGCTCGTGGCAAGTCGGGAGGCGACATGTTGCGGGCGCTGCGAGAACGGCTGTTTGGATCAGGGGCAGAGCAGCGCTCGACCGGGGCGAGATCGCCGACGGCGCGCTGGCAGTCCGGTTTGTGGGTGGCGGGCGGGGTAATCGCAGTCACCGCGATTCTGTTGTGGGCGCCCGGGACCCCCCTCAAGCTGCTGGTGGCTGTCGGTGCGCTTGCATTCGGCTACTGGATGCTGCGCGACCCGGAACTGTTCTTCATGAACAGCAGCGCGACGCTGATCGGGACAGGAATCACCGTTTCATCGCTGCCGGCAATCCAAGCCGGCTTCGGGCTGCCCGATGGAACGTGGGCGGCGCTCGTCGTTGACCAGAGTCCATGGATCGGGGTCGCTCTGATCGTCGGCGGCGTTGCCTTTGGGCTCATGGAGCTCGTTCGTCGCAGGCCGGTGCCGCCGAGCGCCGCGCCGAGTGGGCCCGATCAACCGGCCAGCGACGACGATGACGATGAAGGACGGCCGTTTGGCGGCGAGCACAATCTGTTCTCACTGGTCAGGACTGCGTGTTCGGCCAAGTACCGCGCGGAGGCGCCGCCGCTCGTCGAAGTTCGAAGGCACGATGGCTGGGGCGGGGTCTATCTGCTGGTCAGTAGAACCGTCGGCGGCCGCTCGGAGCAATTCCCCGTCGGCGTGCTGCGGCGCACACCGCGGGCGGAGGATGTGCGGCGTTTTCTCCATACACTCGACACGGAGCTTCGCCGCGTCGACCCCGGCTGCGAATCGTATCTGGTCTATCCGCCGCCGAAGGCGGACGCGACGATTCTCGAGATTGCCAAGTCGCCGCGCGTTTACGTTCAGACCTTTAACGAGTTCCAGAACATGGTGGAGCTCGACACGTACGTGGCGGATCAGACCCGACGAGTCGAAAGCGACAAGGACTACCCGCCGGGGCTGTTCGTCGAGCAGGAGTTGGTCGAGGGTTTTGGGTCGGGTGCCCGTAAGTACGATGTCTCGTTTCCGACCGTCATTTCGTGGCTGCGCTGCTCCGATCGTCGGTTCATTCTGATCCTCGGCAGCTTCGGCACGGGTAAGAGCTTTCTGACACGGCGGCTGGCCGCGCGCATCTCGCAGGAGCTACCCGGCTGCTATCCGCTGCTGCTGAACATGCGCGACCTGGACAAAAACCTGCCCTTCGGGTCGATGCTGGCCGCGCAGCTTCGCCAGAATGGTCTCAACGACGTCAACGGGGCGAAGATCGATTACATGCTGGCCGCCGGGCGAATCATTCTGCTGGTGGACGGATATGACGAGTTAGCGGCTCGAATCAGTTACGACGACGCGGCGAAATACCTGGAGACGCTGACCGGTGCGCTCAACGCCGCACCGACGGGACAGACCAAAATCGTGCTCACCAGCCGCACGCAGCACTTCAAGTCGGGCGACCAGATTCGGCGCGTCATGGCCGAGAGGCTCCCGGATGAGTCGCATCGCATAATCGCCGAGATTCAGCTTTTCGACGAGCCGCGCGTCGCGAAGTTCCTCGCCCAGTGGATGGGCGACGCGCGCAGCGCCCGCGCCCGCCAGCAGCTTATGCGCGACGTGAAAGACCTCGAAGACCTCGCCCGCACGCCGCGGATGCTGGCGTACATGATGAAAATCGAGGACCGTGACCTGCGTGCGGCCAAGGCGCGACTCGGGACGATCCACAAGGCTGATCTATATGATCTTTTGCTCCAGAAGTGGCGCGCCGGAGAAGTTGAGCGACTCAATCGTTTGCAGTCCCGTCCGTGGCTGGATGACTCTACCCTCTACAAGATTGTCTCCGCGCTGGCCTTCGTCTCTTGGCGCAATCCCAAAAAAGTCGTAACCCACGGCGAGTTCGAAGATGCTATTCGGCAAGTGCTCGGCGCGCCGCTGCCGCAGGGCTTCGACCTCGCCCAGGCGGCGCAGCAGGTCGGTAGCGGCAGCCTGTTCGCATTGCAGGGCGAGTTGCAGTTCCAGTTCGCGCACGAGTCGTTGATGGAGTGGCTGGTCGCCCGCCAGTTGGCGGCGGCGTTCAATGATGGCGCGCCGCCGGATGAGTTGATTGCGCGCGGAATGAGCGAATTGACGGCCGATTTCTTTGTCGAGATGGTCGACCGCGTAAAGGCCGCCGCCTGGGTCAAGAGCGTGCTGACGGGGGGCGACGCGAGCGACGCGGCCCGCGACAACGCGCAAAAGGTGAGCCGGCAACTGGCGCTATGGGCTGAGAAGCAGGCCGACGCGGGGGCGACGGAAGAACGGTTGCGCGAGGCGGAGGAAGTCACCAGCGAGATCGGGCTTCGGGCGGATCAGCGGTTGAATCTTGAGCGGGCGGATCTGCGTGGGAAAGACCTGGCCGACTTGCCGCTACGGCGGGCCCTGGCGAACGGCGCCAATGCGCAGGGCGTTCAAGGCGTGGGAGTCGATGCCCGCGACTCGCAATGGCGCGGCGCGAATCTCAGTTATGCCGCGCTTCGCGCAGCGCGCCTTAGCGGCGCGGACATGAGCGACGCTGATCTGTCCAACGCCGACCTGACGCTGGCCGATCTGCGCGGCGCCAAGCTTGCTGGGGCGACGCTGCGCTTCGCCAAGCTGGTCGGGGCGCGGGTTGATCCGGGGGCGCTGGATGGGTTGGATGTGTTCGGGGCGGCGTTGCCGGAGGCGCGGGTCGCCGATGCCACGTTCTCCAGCGCGTCGCGGGTGCTTTGTGTGGCCTATCAGCCCGAAAAATCGGCGCGGATCGCCGCTGGCGATCCGGCCGCCGGCGGCGACCTCAGCCGGTCGCACGCCGGCGGCCTGATCGCCAGCGGCCATGTAGATGGGACAATCCGCCTCTGGGACGCTCAGAGCAGAACGCACCTGCGCACGCTCGAAGGGCACAACGGCTCGGTCACCAGCGTGGCCTTCGGGCCCGATGGACGCTCCCTGGCCAGCGGGTCACACGACAACACCGTCCGCCTGTGGGATTGGCAAGCCGGAAAGCACCTGCGCACGCTCGAAGGGCACGAGAACTGGGTCCACAGCGTGG
>CAZVWB010000056.1:0-25384 GCA_964631045.1 uncultured Planctomycetales bacterium | reverse complement strand
CGCAAGAACGTGACCGCCAAGTGCTACGGCGGCGACGTGACCCGCAAGCGCAAGCTGCTCGAGAAACAGAAGGAAGGCAAGAAGCGGATGAAGACGGTGGGTAACGTCGATATCCCGCAGAAGGCGTTCATGGTGGTGCTGGAGCCGGGGGATTAGCGGCGAGAGCGTTGTCTGCCCTCGCCACAACCGGACAACACAAAGGTCAGTCGGCCAGGCCGATCCAGCGCTCCGCCTGGGCCTGCCACGCGGCGCGCTCTTCGCGGCATCGCAACTCCGCATCGAGCGCATCCGACACATCGCACAGCCGCGCGAGCCGCTCGCACGTGCGGGCGGCGGCGATCGCGGTCGTGAATGACGCGAGGGGCTCGCCGGGCGCGCTCAGATCGGCGTAGGCGTCGAGGAGCAACCCGCGCGCTTCCGTCAGGCGCGCGGCCAACGCGCCTCGCGCCGCGGCGTCGTCCGGCGACGCCGCCGTGGTCGCCAGCGTCGCGACGATCGCACCGCCCAGCGCGCTGCGCGTCTGCGCCAGCACGCCGGCGGGTGTCTCGCGCGCCCGCGACCGTGCCTCCAGGCAGTCGCGTAGCAGCGTTTCTCCCTCCGCCGCCAGTGCGGCCGCCGTCGCCGGTTCTCCGCAGCGTTGCTGCGCCAGCTCCGAGAGCGTCAGCCCGAGGTTCGCAGCCACGGACAGCGTCGCGGGGTCTGCAGGGCCGAAGATTTGGCGGTGGTGCCGCAGCGCCTCGCGCAGGATCGGCTCGGCATCTGCGAATTTCTCCTGCGCCGCCAGCACTTGTCCCAGCCCGCCCAGCGCGCGGGCCACCTGCGGGTGTTCGGTCTTGTAGAGCCGCCGGCGGATGGCGACCACCTCGCGCATGGCCGCCTCCGCATCGGCGAATTCGCAGAGGCGCACAAGCGTCACGGCCAGGTTCGTGAGTTGCACGGCAAGGCTGGCGGGATCGGCAGCGCCGTGCGAGCGGCACGAGGCGACGGCCTCGCGAAACAACTGCTGAGCCTCGTTTGCGTCGCCGCGGTCGAGCCGCAACGTTCCGAGATTGCCCAGCGTGGCGGCGAACGACCGGCCGCTGAGGCCGGGAATCGCGCGCTTCCGCTCGATCGCCTCGCGGTAGAGCGCTTCGGCTTCGTCCAGCCGCCCCAGGCTCTGCAGCGCAGAGGCCAGATTGCTCATGCCGCTCAGCGTGTCGATGTGCTGCTCGCCGAGCACCCGACGGCGCAGCGCGAGCGCTTCGCGGTACAGCGCTTCCGCCGCCGCGTAGTCGCGGCGCACGTCGTTAAACACTCCGGCCAGGTTGTTCAGGGTCAGCGCAACCAGCGGGTGATCCTCGCCTAGCAGTTTTCGCCGCATCGCCAGCGCTTCGCGATAGAGCGCCTCGGCTTCATCGGCCGCGCCCTTGTAGGCCAGCGCCGAGGCCAGGTTGTTCAGCATCGCGGCGATCGCCGGGTGCTCTTCGCCCAGCCCGGTGCGAAGCACCTGCAGCCCCTCGCGAAAGCGGCGCTCCGCACCGTCCACGTCGCCCAGCGCCTGCAGCGCCAGCCCCAGATTTCCCGAGACGCGGGCCGTGTCCGTCGGGTCGTCGGGCGGGTGCGCGGCCAGAATCTCCAGCGCCTCTTCATACGCGGCGGCGGCCCCCCGCAAGTCGTTCTGGACGTAGCGGACGTGTCCCTGCTCGCTCAGCGCCGCGGCCAGCAGTCGCGGCCGCTCGGTCCGCAGCGCCGGCTGCGTGCGCAGTGCGTCTTCGGTCAGCGCCTGGCTCTCCGCCAGTTTCCCGCCGTCGCGCAGCGCCGCCGCCAGATCGATCTTCGCCGCCGCCACGTCGGCATCGGCGTCTCCCAGCCGGGCGCGTCGCGCGCGCAGCGCTTCGCGCAGCACGCGTTCCGAGTCTGCGAACAGCCCCAGGGAGTGATAGGTCTTGCCGACGGTGTACAACAGCGCGTCGCGCACTTCCGGATCGGTATCCTGCGTTTCGGCGAGCAGCATTTTCGCCGCGTCGTCGAGCACGTCTCGAACGCGCACGTCCGGGTTTCCGCCCTGCTCGCCCCGGTCGGCGCTCGCCAGCATGCGGTTCAGAAACGCATTCGCCGCGGTGGCCAGTCGCGCCTGAGACTGCGCGTTGTTGCGCTCATCAACGGCGGACTTGCGGGCGTGCTCCGCCTGTCGCCAGAAGGTCAGCGAGGTCGCCAGCCCGGCGATCACGACGGCGAGGAATGCGACCGAGCCGAACGCCGCCAGCCGGTAGCGCTTCAATTGCCTGGCCAACACATAGGCATACGAATCGCGGCGCGCCTCGATCGGCTCGCCGCTCAGAAATCGCCGCAGGTCGCGGGCCAGCTCTCCGGCGGTCTGATAGCGGCGCTCTCGCGGTTTCTGAAGGCATTTGAGGATGATGGTTTCCAGATCGATCGGCAGCCCCGCGATGCGCGAGCGCGGCGACACCGGCTCCGCCGTGGTGATCGTCGCCAGCACCTGGTGCGGCCCGCCCTCCATCGAGTAGGGGAACTCGCAGGTCAGGAGCTGATAGAGCAGCACACCGAGCGAGTACACGTCGGTGCGGACGTCGATGTCGTCGATGCGGCCCGCGGCCTGCTCGGGAGACGCCCAGGGGATCGACCCGACGAACTGCCCGCTCAGCGTCACGTCCGAACTCTCGTTGCCGACCAGCTTGGACAGGCCGAAGTCGAGCACATACGGCTCGCCGTCGTCATCGACGCGGATGTTCCCCGGTTTCAGATCGCGATGGATGATCCCGCGCAGGTGCGCCGCGTTCACCGCGTCGCAGATCTTGACGAAGAGCTGCAAAAGCGCGTTGATCGAGGCCAGGCCGATCAGATTCTCGCGGACAAATGCGTCCAGCGGCCGGCCGGAGATGTAATCCATCACATAGAAGAACCGGCCGCCGACCGAGCTGCTGTCGAAGATGCGGACGATGTTTGCGTGCCGCAGCCGCGCCAGCACGCGCACTTCCTGTTCAAACCGCGTGATGTCTCCGGCGGTCAGCAGATGGCTGTCGCGCAGCACCTTGATCGCCACGTGCCGCTGCGTCGACTCCTGCAGCGCCTTGTAGACGACGCCCTGCCCGCCGCGGTGGATTTCTCCGATGACACGGTAGCCGGGAAATCCGTCGGGCGGCGGCGAAGCCAGGGCGCCCGCGTCGCTCGATCCCCCGGCGATCGTGCGAAGCACGCCCGCGACCTGCCGCCACGCCGCATCGACCAGGGGCGCCTGCGAAGCGGAACCCGAGGGGGATTGTTCCTGCACGGGTGATCCTCGCGAAAGTCGGCGCTGCGCGGCCGCTCAAGCGACCGCGCCGCGCGGGACGCCTGCGAATCGTACGGTGCCGCGCCGGCCCGGCAACGTCTGTCGCGCCGCCGGGGTGCGGCCCGGCGGCGCATCCCGACAGGTTGTGAACTCATGGGCTTCACTCACTCTCGTGAGCGGTTCGCGAGCCGCGTGGGCGGGCAGAATGCCCGCCCCACCCAAGGATTCACCCGCTCGAAGGCCGACGATCAGGGGTTTGCGGGGGCGGCCTGTTTTCCGGGGTTCTGCTCCGCCGCCGGTTCGATCGGCTGACCTTTGATTCTCGCGATGCGCTGCTTCAGTTCCTCAGCCTCCGTTTTGCGGTCCTGCATCTCGAAGAGCACGGCCAGCAGGGTGCAGGTCCTCGCGACCTCGCGGTGATTGGGTCCGAGCGCGGCTTCCTGAATCGACAGGGCGCGTTTGAGCAGCGCCTCGACTTGCGCATAGTCGCGGCGCTTGGCCACGGTGCTCGAAAGCCCGATCAGCGTGCGGGCCGTGTCCGGGTGGCTGTGCCCCAGCACTTTCTCTCGAATCGCGAGACAGCGGCGAAACGCGGCTTCCGCCCGCTCGATGTCATCAAGCTCGTATCGCGTCCATGCCAGATCGTGCAGCAGCGCGGCGACGATCGGGTGCTCCGGCCCCAACTGCGCCTCCCGGAGCGCAAGAGCACGCTCGAAGAACTGGCTCGCGCCCGTCTGATCCCCCTGCATGCTGTGTGTGCGCCCCAGTTCGGCCAGCGCGATCGCCACGTTGGGATGCGCCGGCCCCAGCGCCTTTTCGTAAATCGCGCGGGCACGATTGTAGAGCGGCGCGGCGGCCGGATAGTCCTGCCGCGCGCGAATCGCGCCGGCCAGCTTCATCAGACATGCGGCCACTTCCGGATGGTCCTGCCCGAGCGCCCGCTCGCGGATCGCCAGCGAGCGCTGCAACAGCGTTTCGGCCCGCTGCGAGTTCCCCTGGTCCTGATGCAGAACCGCGAGATCAAACAGCCCTTGCGCCAGGGACGGGCTGTCGGGGCCCTCGCTCTGTTCGATCGCCGGGATCGCGATTTCGAGATGGCGAATCTTCTCTGCGACCGGCGGCTCCGGCGGCGGAGGCGGGTCTTCGCCGAGGGCCGCGAAGCCGCTGATCAGCGCCAGCCCGATGCCGGTCGCGAGCGTTCGCCTGATGGTGCATTCGATCGGGCGCATGCCGTTCTCCTTCAATATCGTTGTTCACAGGCGCCGGCGGCGTGATCTTCGCTTCAGTCAAAAGCCGCCCCGCGCGCAACAGTCATCCGAGCTGCAACTGGCGACGAGCGTCGGGCCGGGTCCGCGAAGCCGCGGCGCGGCCGATGTCGAAACGCTCGAGCGAGAATCGCACTCTGGTCGCTTCTACACCGCCAACAGGTCGCGCCGCAGCACGTGATTGATGAATGCCAGCACGCGCGATCGGTCCGCGAGCGTCGCCAGCGCGACCTTGGCGAGTCGCTTGCCGAATCTCAGGTCGATCACGGCCACGTATCTCCCGCCGCCGGGCACTTTGACCAGCGTGCGATGCACTCCGGTGAGATTCGCCCAATTTAGCCGTTCGCCCGAGCGTAGCGTCACGCCGTCCGTGTCGATCCGTCGTGGGTATTTCCGCGTCGACATCCACCACATCAGCAGCGGCAGGAATCCCAGGCTAATCAGACCCAGACCGAGCATCAGCAGCTTGAACCCGCGATTCGTGCGTACTTCGATCGATTCCACGGCGGTCTCCGATTCTCGTGCCGCCGCGGCGCGCGGCCCGGCCCGCCGGGCCGCGCCCGGCGGCGCTGCACACGGATGAGACGCCGGAACCGCCGGCCCTTTCACGCCTGACCGAGAAAATTCTCCGCCGACCCCAGGAGGGTGCGCAGGTGGTCGTGGGCCCGGGCGCGCAGCATGTGAATCGCGCCGGGCGAGCGCTGCATGGCGGCCGCTACGGCCTCGATCGATTGAGACTCCAGGTCGTAGAGCCGCACCACGCGACCATAGTCCGGCGGCAGTTTGTCCAGGGCCGCCTCGATCATGCGACGCGCCTCGGCGCCGGCCGCGGCGCGGCTCGGCGTGCCCGAGTCGACGCCCAGCAGCGCGATCAGCGCCATACTCGACGCGTCGGGATCCGCCTCTGCGACGCGCCGCGACGGCGGCGGCCGCTTGCCGCGCTCCAGGTCCCGGACCGCGTCACGCAGGTTGTTCTGCGCGAGCCGCCGCAGCCACGCCAGGAACCCGGCCGGCTCGCGCGTGGTCAGCGTACCGATGTGCAGAAATGCCTCGATGTACGAGACCTGCATAACGTCGGCTGCGTCCACGACCGATTGCCACGTGCGGCCGATCTGCGCGTTGATCTCGGCGGCGACCTGCCCGCCGTAGCGCTCCAGCAGCGCCCGCAGCGCCGCCATGTCGCCCGCGACGGCCCGCTCAATCTGCGCCGAATCGGGTTCGGACACGTCTTTCTCCCGCACCGGTCGCGGCGATCCGGGCGGACCCGGGTGCGCTGTTGCGACAGAAGAGGACACGCAATAGGGCTTCTGCCGGCGTCACGCCGCGCCGCGTCTGCGCGGCGAGGGCATCTCATTTTCGGTGGCCGCGCCGGGTATCGCGGGCGGCCGAGCCTGTGAATTTTTTGGGTGGGGCGGGCATTCTGCGCGCCCGCCGCTCTTGCGAACCGCTTCCGAAACTGATCGAAGCCGAAAGATTCACTAGCTCTCCGGCCCGGGCCGGCCCGGCAAGTCCGAACGGGCGGGCAGAATTCCCGCCCCACCCTGCAAGCCGCAACCGCACGCGAGATGCACGCTTGAGCGGCGCCAGCCCGCGCGGTCGCTTGACCTTCGCCGGCCGTTGCGTATGATACCTGATCCGCAAATGAGCGATCATTTGCCCCCAGACGCTGCGGCTGTGGCGGAATTGGCAGACGCGCAAGGTTCAGGTCCTTGTGATCGCAAGATCGTGCTGGTTCGACTCCAGTCAGCCGCATTTGTAAAGTTCGAAACGGCGACCGTGCCAAGCGGTCGCCGTTTTCATTCCAGCCGCCGCGCGGCCGCCGACGAGTCGGGCGAGTCGCCGCACCGATCCGGCCAGAGTGGACACCGCACCCCCACGCATCGACGTCGGGCAACGGTCTTCGTCCGCGCGGATCACCATTCAGCGTTCCGCACGCACATACAAAATCTGACGGCTTGCGCAGGATTCCCGACGCCCGGTGCGTCGCTTCCGGCGCGGCGGCGTTCGCGAAACCCTGACGATTTGTAACTGACGCCCGCGCCGCATTGAGTACACTTCTCTTTATGGAAAGGCCCGGAATCCTCGGCCGCGTCGTCGATCACATGGCCCACATCGTGGGCACGATTGTGGTCCTGGTCGCCGTTTTTGCGCTGTGGCGCATGGGCGAGAGCGGGCGCGCCGCGCTCTGGAGCGGAATCTGGCGGACGATCGCCTGGGTCGTAATCGTAGCCGGCCTGCCGTGGGCCCTGCGGCCGTTCATGAAGCGCCTGATGGAGCAGGGCACCAACTGGGCGGGGGCCGCGGCGGTGGGCGGTCTGGTTCTGGCCGATATTGTCGTGGCGTGCCTGCTGATGACCGTCTGGCCCGCCAGCTTCTGGGGCTGGGTGGCGGCGCTGGCGGTGCTCGGTGCGGCCGGAACCTATAATTACCTGGTGTTGGAGTACTTGTCGGAACAAACGGGGCTGTAGCCGCCCGCGGCGGTCGTCGCGGCGTTCTGCGAGGCGGAGGCAAACGGGCGGATGGAAACGAAGTACCAATCCGGAACACGCATCAGCGAATACCTGCTCGAATCGCCGCTCGGCGCCGGGGCGTTCGGCGAGGTCTGGCGGGCCCGGCATCACGTCTGGGCCGAGCAGCGCGTCGCCGTGAAGCTGCCGATCCAGCCGGAGTATGTGCGCTTCCTGCAGCGCGAGGGCATCGTCGTCCACGGCATCCAGCACGCCAACGTCGTGCGCGTGCTGGGGCTGGACCCCTTCGCGGAGACGCCGTACCTCATCATGGAGTTGATTGACGGCCCGTCGCTGCACCAGGTGCTGGCGGAGCATGCCCGGGGCGTGCCGATCCAGACCGCCCGCCTCATCCTGCGCGGCATCCTTTCCGCAATGAAAGCCGCCCACGCCGCCGGCGTGTTGCACCGCGACCTGAAGCCCGGCAACGTGCTGCTGAATCAGGCCGGCCGGCCCCTGGCGGAATTGCGGCTTGAGGACGTGAAGGTCAGCGACTTCGGCCTGGGCGTCGACAGCGGCGACACGCTCCGCTCGATCGCCCAGTCGGTTTCGATGGATCGCGACAACCAGCTTGTCGGCACGCTGGCATACATGGCGCCGGAGGTGCGCGAGAACCAGCGCAAGCATGACGCCCGCAGCGACCTGTACTCCATCGGCGTCATCCTCTTCGAGCTGCTCACCGGCGAACGACCCGCCGGGGCCGAATATCCCAGCACACTCCGCAGCGACGTGCCGGGTGAAATCGACAACATCTTTCGCAAGCTCTACGCCCGCTACGAGCGGCGCTACGAGTCCGCCGCGGCCGTGCTGGCGGACCTGGACGCCGGGCAGACGGTCGCGGGGGCCGCGAGCGGGCCGGCGGGCTTGTTCCGCGTGATGCTTCAGGACGCGGGCGAGGCGCCGATCTCCGTAATCAAGGCGCTACGCGAGACAACCGGGCTGGGCCTGGCGGAAGCCAAGCAGCGCGTCGACCACGCGCCGTCGGTGATCCTCGACGCCGTAAACCAGACCACCGCCTATCACGCGGTGCAGGCGCTCGAAAACGCCGGTGCACGGGTCTGGCTGTTTGCGGACGGCCGCCGCGTCGCGATCTCGCGCGTCACGCCGCCGCCGCTGCCGTCGTATCCCACGCCCGAGTCGCGCTGCCCGTCATGCCAGGCGCACGTCGGCCGGGGCGACCAGTTCTGCACCGCGTGCGGCGGGCAGTTGTGCGCTCAGGTGCGGCGTTGTCCGTCGTGCCAGGGCTATCCCGGCCCGGGCGACCGCTTCTGCATCTTTTGCGGCGCGGGGCTGGCGCCCGCGCCGCTGGAGTAAGAGGCCGTGGTCATGGCAGACGCAATCGTTTCAGCCGTCGTTCTGGTGCTGGTCGGTATGGTCGGCCTGCTGGTCATGTCCGTCGCGCTCTCGCTGAAAGCCGGCTCGATCATCGTGCGCAAGATCGCCGATGCGCTGCATCTCGGCCGCTCGACCGGCCCGGCCGCCCGGCCGTCGCCGCCGGTGGTCTGTCCCAATCCGCGCTGTGGTCACGTCAACGCCCGCACGGCGAAATTCTGCGCCCGCTGCGGGCGGCCGATGCGCATGACATATGATGTGGATGCGTATGGATGAGCGCACGCGGCTGAGACAGTTCGAAGATCAGTTTCTCGCCCAGCTTCGCAACCGGGCCGCGAAGCTGACCGGGGCGACGCTGCCGGCCGACACGGTGCTGATCGAGGCGATGCCGGACGGAGCGGATGCGATCCGCGCCGCCCTCACGCGGCTGGAAGTCTTTGATCGCGAGCTTGCGGGCGATCTTCCGGGTGGGAAATCGGTTCAGTATCGCTTCTTCCGCGCTTCCCTCGGCGGATTGCTGCGGCGCAACGTGGCGCAGCTCCGGGCCCAGGTTCTCGCCCCGCTGGAGGCCCTCGTGAAGGGCCAGCCCGCCGGACCGGTCTCCCGCGACCAGGTGCTCGACGCCGTCGCCCGGTTTGAAGTGCTTCCGCAGCGCGACCGGCCCACGGCGGTCGTCTTCGCCAGCGCTACCGGATTCACCGCCGATGCGCTGAGCGTGGCCGCCGGTTCCGGCTCGCCCGCGGTGATTCTGATGACCGGCCGGGCCGATGGGGGTTGGGATATCGAAATGTCGCCGGCGCTGCGCCGAACTCCCTGGGCGCGGCTGTTCGAACTGGAGACGCAGGACGAGCAATTGAAGCGGTTGGTGTATCATCTGGAGCAGAATGCAGCCGAGCTCGATTCGCGCGGGCTTTCGGTCAGCACCCTGGGCCAGCGCATGGGCCTGCCGCCGGAGCAGGCCGAAGCGCTGGTCCGCCGGGCGTGCGCGAGCCAGCCGCGGCTGATGACGGTGGTTCACGATGGTGTGCTGCATGTCAGCCGCAGTCCGCTGGCGGAGGATGGCAGGCCGATGAGCGTGTGGGCCAGGATTCGAAAGTGGCTGGGCCTCAAGCCGACCGCGGCGGAGCGCGTGCGGGAGCTTCAGGCGCAGAGCGTGCGCTTGCAGCAGCAGCGGTCGGAGGTCGACCAGAAGGTCGGCGCGCTTCAGGCTGCGGAGCTGCAGGCGATCGAACGGGGCAAAGCGGCCGGCAGCGACGCCGAGAAGCGGCAGATCGCGGGTTCGCTCCTTCGATTGCGGACCGAGCTGAAACGGCATCAGACGCAATCGGCGATGTTCACGCAGCAGATCGACGTGATCGGTACGCACATTCATCACCTGACCCTGACCGAGCAGGGCAAACGACTGTCGCTGCCGAAGGCCGAAGACCTGACGGCGGAGGCCGCGCAGGCCGAGCGCGTCATGGCGGAACTGGGCGCCAACGCGGACCTGGCCCGCAGCATCGAGGTCGGCGCTACGACGCCGATGATGGCGGACGAGGTCGACGCGATCCTGGCCGAGTTCGCCGCCGCACCCGCCGCGGAGGCGAGCAAGAGCAAGGCGGCGGCGCCGGCGGCAACGGTGTCCGCGCCCGCCGCCGCGTCGCCCCCGCCGGCAGAGAAGGCCCCAGCCGCGCCGGCAAAACCGGAGTTGGGCTAGTGATCTCTTCGCCGGACTTCGTTGGGCCGGGTGTGCATTCTGCCCGCAGCGCGTGCCTCTTGGGGTGGGGTGGGCATTCTGCCCGCCCGCGTGACTCGGGTCTTGAGTGGGGCGGGCATCCCGCCCGCGGCGCGCGCTTTTTTGGGTGGGGCGGACATCCCGCCCGCGGCGCGCGCTTTTTTGGGTGGGGCGGACATTCTGCGCGCGGCGCGTGCCTTTTGGGGTGGGCTGGGGATTCTGCCCGCGGCGCGTGCCTTTTGGGGTGGGGTGGGCATTCTGCCCGCCCACCGGCTTGGAATCTGCACCGGTCGCGCCGGACTGGACAAGCACGGCCCGCGGGCCGCGACGGGGCCGACCGCGTTTCGGCGCGCCGTCCACTGCCGCCGAGTCGCGGCCGGCGTGTGCGCCCCGGCGTCGATGTTCTGGAGTGTGCATGAACTTCTTCACCTGGCTGACGACCAAGCGCAAGACGCTGGCGACCATGAGCGCCGCGGAGCTGCGCGCCGAGGAGATGCTGCTCGAGAACGAGTGCAACCGCATGCAGGCCAAGATGTCGAAGCTCGCGACCGACAAGCAGAAAATCGTCGAGCGCGGCGCAAAGGAAAAAACCCCGGAGTTGCGGCGAACGCTGGCGCAGCAATTCGACCTGGCGCATACCGAACAGATGATGGTGGCGCGGCATCTGAACATCCGCAGCAAGGAGCGCATCACCGTGGCGCGGCTGCGCATCCTGCGAGAAAACGCCCAGCGCATGGGCAGCGGGGCGGCTTCGACCGCGATGATTCGCGAAAGCGACCTGGCGGTGATCGAGCGGCTGATCGAAAGCGACAAGATCAGCAGCGAGGTTTACCAGGAGCGGCTCGACGACATTCTCAAGCTCGGCCACGAAGCCGACGAAGCCGCGGCGGGCGTCTCCCCGGCCGGCGCGGAGCTGCTGAAAATCTGGGGCGACATGGACGCCGGGCTGATCAAGGACAGCACGGAGGCGTTCGACGAAGCCGAGAAACGCGTGCGCGAACGCGGCAAGGCCGCGGAGTAGCCGGCGCGAAGCCGAAGGGTGAGAGCGATGGGCCTGTTCAAATCCGCCGAAGAACGCCGCATGGAGCGCGAGATGAAGATCCGCCAGGGCATCCGGCGGATCGAGAAAGCCATCGCGGAGCAGAACAAGTTCACCGACGAATTCGTCAAGAACGCCCGGCACGCGAAGAAAATCGGCGACTCATCCAGCTACGCGTTCATTCGCAACTCGCTGAAGAAGACGGCCACGATCAAGAAGATGCTCGAACGGCAGCTCCTGGCCGTGAAGAACGCGCTGCTGATCAAGCGCCAGGCGGAGGCCTCGGCGGACTTCGCCGGGGCGATGGCGACCATGGCGAAGGAAGTCGGCAAACTCTATGGCGAGACCGACCTGGTGAAGACCCAGATGGACTGGGAAAAGGCCCTGATGCAGTCGCAGACGATGGAGGAGCGCATGGCGGTCTTCCTCGACAGCATCGAATCGGGTGCTGCGGCGGACACGGCCGCGCAGCCCGCCGAGGCGATTACGGACGATGAAATCGACCGGCTGATCACCGCGGAGGAGCAGGTCGAGGACGCCCGCGAACAGCATCAGATGTCGGCGCTGCGGGCCGAATTGGCCGCTTTGAAGGGCGAGAGTGCGGACAAGGAAGCCAAGTAGGGCGATCGTGTGCGGATCGCACCGGCGACTCTTTCGCCGCGTGAGCCGTCGGGCGCAAGCGGTCGCTGACCCGACTGCGTCGCCTCCGGAGAGCTTGTAAATTTTTTGGGTGGGGCGAGCATTCTGCCCGCCCGGCCGCGCTCGCGAACCGCTCGCGAAACTGATTGAAGCCGAAAAATTCACAAGCTCGGAGGCCCGCGTTCGCGCGTTGCGGCCCGCGGCGTCTTGTGTGCGGCGAATTCCTTGACAACCCAGCGCCGCTTCGCGTAGAAAATCTTTCGCCGTTCATCACGAATCCGTACTTAACACGACCACGGAGCACCGAAAATGAGCCTCGCGCTGACACTCGCGAATCTGTTCGAGGGCTGGACCTACTACATCGTGATGGGCACGCTGCTCGTCGCAGTCATCGTGCTTTTCTTCGTGCTGCGGAACCGGCAGCAGGGCTGATCCGGACGCATCGGCCCCAGCGCGGCGTGGCGCGTCGCCGCGGGGCGTACCTACCTACTCGGCTGCTCGAATTCAGTTTCCCGAAGAACCGGCACACGCCGGGTGCTCCGGTTCGCGTTTTCGCGAGCCGCTCGCTGCTGCGCGCGCAATGCCGACGACACCACGCACGGAACGCGGACCACCTCGCGAACGGAATGCCGACGACATCGCGAACGGAATGCCGCTGCCGCCGCGATGGCGTGCGGATGATGGGTAGCATGGGCTTCCAGCCCGAGCGGCATGGGCTTCCAGCCCGTGCGGCATGGGCTTCCAGCCCGTGCGGTTCGTCTGCGAACGCGCAGCGGTCGAACCCACCACCGAGCGCAGAACCGCGAGTTCGGCCTGAACGCGCCCTAGTCGGCCGTCGGCGCCGACGCGGCGGCGCCGAGCGCACGGCGTGCGGCGTAACGAGCCCGCAGAAACTCGACGATCACCGGCAGCAGCGAGACGAAGATGATCGCGAGCACCACCAGCTCGAAGTTCTTCTTGACGACCTCGAACTGCCCGAAGAAGTAGCCCGCGTACACGCAGATCGAGACCCACAGCGCAGCCCCGATCACGTTGTACGCGAAGAATTTGCCGTACGTCATCGCCCCGATGCCGGCCACGAACGGCGCGAACGTCCGCACGATCGGCACGAATCGGGCGATGATGATCGTCTTTCCGCCATACTTTTCGAAGAACGCGTGCGTGCGATCCAGGTGTTTGCGGTTGAACCAGCGCGAAGTTTCGCTGCGAAGCACGCGCGGACCGACGTACTTGCCGATCGCATAGTTCACGCTGTCGCCCAGCACCCCCGCGATAGTCAGCAGGACGAAGAGCAGGTGCGGGCTGAGCGCACCATAGCCCGCGATCACGCCGCTGGCGAACAACAGCGAATCGCCCGGAAGAAACGGCGTAACGACGATCCCGGTCTCCAGGAAGATGATTCCGAACAATATCGAATAGGTCCACGCCCCGTACGCGTTGACAAGCTCCATCAACTTGTCGTCGAGGTGGCGGAAATAGTCGAGCAGCGTCAGCAGGAATTCCACTTCACGCTCCGCATAACTCCCCCGGGACCAGGCCCGAGGCGCCTCCGCCTCGGCACGATTCGCCTGCACAGCGGTCGCAGATCATAGTCGCTGGTGGCAGGGCGACCAATCCGGTCCGCACCGACGGCGCGGGTGAAGCGACCGCCCCAGCCCGCGAACGGAAGCGCCGGCACGCTTCGCCGGACACCGTGTCTCCGCCGTACGGCGCGCCGGGGGCGACAATCCCCGCGCCGCGTGGTAGTCTGCCGCGCGGGTTCGCGGAGGCGCAGCTCGCATGACGCGCGTCGCCATCATCGGGTCTCCGGAAAAGGCCGCCGCGGTCGATTCGCTGGAGCGCACTGTGCGCTGGGCGGGCGCGCGGGCGGAAGTGGTCTTCGCCGAGATCACCTTCGAGAGCCTGCGCGCGATCGACAAGCGCCCCGACCTGCTGTTCGTGCTCGGCGGCGACGGCACACTCATCACCGCCGTTCACAACCTCGGCGTCCGCCAGGTTCCGATCGTCGGAATCAACCTCGGCAAGCTCGGGTTCCTCGCCGAGTTCACGATCGAGCAACTCGAGCAGCAGTCCGACTTTCTGTTCAACCACGAGCTGCCCGTGACCCGGCGGGTGATGCTCGACGTGCGCATCGGCAACGGCGAGCAGACGTTTCAGACCATGGCGGTGAACGACTGCGTGGTGCTGGCCGGGCCGCCGTATCGCATGGTCGAGCTGATCGCCGAAGCCGACGCCGACGAGGTAATGCAGTTTCGCGGCGATGGTCTGATCGTCGCCACCGCTTCGGGTTCGACGGCGCATAACCTGTCCGCCGGCGGCCCGATTCTCGAGCCGACGGCGGAGAGCATTCTGCTCACTCCGATCTGCCCGCACGCCCTGACGTTTCGATCGCTGGCGCTGGACGTGAAGCGGCGGGTGACGGTGCGCGCGCTCCGCTGCAACGAGGGGACGACGGTCGTGGTCGATGGTCGCGTTTCTCGCCCGTTTCGAGCGGGCGAGCACATTTCGATCTGCCGCCATCCCGCGGATTTTCTGCTGGTGCGCAATCCGCGGCAGTCGGCGTGGCACGCGCTGCGGCGCAAGCTCAAGTGGGGCGACAGTCCGTCGCGCGACTGACGCGCGGCGCTACCGCCGCACCATGATGAACTCGTCCTCGAATCGATCGCCGCGGGGGTCGTCGACAATCACCGTGCCCAGCAGATTGCCGTCGCGCTGCACGGTCGTGTTCAGTTGGAAGGCGTTTCCGCCGGTGATATCCGTCGTGCGGAAGTTCCACACTGCGGTGTCGCCGGCCCGAAAGACCGGCTGGCTGCCGGTGATGTTGAGAAACGTGTTGGTGCAGCCTTCGTTCCACGAGGTAATGACGCCATCGCGAATCGCGAGGCAGGCCAGCCCGTTGCGATTCAGCAGCGTCAGTTGCCAGTTGCCGTCGAAGTCGCGATTGACGCGGCCCGACTGATTGTCATTGGCGTTCGCGTTGCTGTTGCTGTTGGCGTTGCCGTTTCCGTTCGAGTTGTTGTTATTGCTGTTGTTGTTGCCGGCTGTGTTGCCGTTGCCGACCAGGTCGTCGAGGTTCAGGCCCGGGCAGCCGGAAAGAAACAGCGAAGCGCCGCACAGCAGCGCACCAAGCACGCGATTCATGGTCAGCGATACTCCCAGGGGCGGCCCGACTTCGGTCACTTAAGCGGCCGACAGTATAGCGGCGACGAGCGCGCGCGGCCGCGCACTCCGGAAACGCGGCCGGGTTCGGATGGCCCGCGAGTCAGGGCGAACTCCGTCCCGCGCTCGCCCGCGCGAATGGTCGACGCGCTCGTGCGTCCGCGCGGCGTCTCACCGTGGCCCCGCAATCCAGTCGGCAAAACGCTGCGGAATTTTTCGACTCTCGCCGCCGCATACCGATTCTTGTGGATTGAACAAAACGATTACCGGACGAGATCGCTCCCGATTTGATTACCGGGGATGACCCTTCCTAGCATCCGCGGGTGCGAAATCGGTTTCTTCGCGCCTGACTCCGGCTCGGAGTCCCAGCGCTACCGGCGCGGTCGCGCTTTGCCAAATGGAGGCGATGGAGGAACCCATGAACGCCAATTCTCATCGTATTTTCACTCGGTTGGGAGCTTTGCTGGGCGCGGCGGTCGCCGCAGCGCCGGCTCTTGCAGTCAGCGGATTTCTGTCGACGCCCGCTGGCAGCGGCGTGACCTCGGGCGGCAACTACGCACCCACCGCCGACGGCTTCCGCATCGACTGGAACATCACGCAGAACCCCAACAGCACGTGGCATTATGAATACGACTTCACCGATGGCGGCGGGCAGGTGCTGTCGCCGGCGGTGAGCCACATCATCCTGCAACTCTCGTCGAACATCACCGAGAGCGACCTGTTCAACTTCGACTTCGCCGGCGACGTGGCGGACGTCGAGTTCGGCACTTTCGGGCCCACGCCGTCCAACCCCGGCTTCCCGGCCGGAGAATCGCTCTTCGGGGTGAAGATCGATCTGGACGGCGATCAGGTCCACGTCGAGTTCGACTCGAACCGTCAGCCGATGTGGGGCGATTTCTACACCAAGGGCGGGTCGAACAGCTTCGCGTACAACACGAGCTTTGGCGTGACGGTCGCGAACCCGAACGACTTCCTGAACCCGGCGGTGGACGACAAGGGCGGGGCGCTCTTCAAGATCCTGGTGCCTGACACGATCATCCCCGAACCGTCGGCGCTCGTGCTGCTGCTGTCGGGTCTGGGACTGATGATCCGTCGCCGGCCGGCGTAGCGCGGGGATTCCAACGCCGCGTAAGGCACGCATTCAGAGTGCGATGAAATGTGCGGGCGGGGCCTTAGCTGAGGCGGAATCGCCGCCCGCGGGCGTTGGAACAACCGGGGGCGGCGGCGGGGCGTGCCCCCCCCGGGGCGGTATGCGGGGGGGGGGGGGGGGGGGGGTCTGCCCCCCCGCGCTTCCGCCCCCCTTTCTCGGGCCTTTCACTGGGGGGGGCGCCGCTTCGGCTGCGCCCTCGCCCCCGCCCGCGGTCTTTGCACCATCCGTGCGCGGCGGCTGCGCTAGCCCCCGCAGGGCTGCTCGAGCACGCGAAAAAGAACCGCACGGCCGGCCGCGTCAAACGGCTCGCCGTGCGGTCGATCAGCGCTGTCTGCGCGGCGCTGGTTACTGCGGCTTGGCCTCGGCGAGCGCTTTCTCGATCGCCGCGACCACGTCCGCGGCGTCCGGCTTCGTGCGCGGGCCGTAGCGGGCGATCACCTTGCCGTTGGCGTCGACGAGGAACTTGGTGAAGTTCCACTCGATCGGCTTGCCGAATTCGCCGTTCTTCTCCGGCGAGGTCAGGAACTTGTACAGGTCGCAGCAGTCGTCGCCCTTGACCGAGACCTTCTCGAAGAGGTCGAAGCCGACGCCGTACTTGCTGCCGCAAAACTCCTTGATCTCGGCGTTCGTGCCCGGCTCCTGAGAGCCGAAGTTGTTAGCCGGAAACGCGAGGATCGACAGCCCCTTCTCCGCGTACTTCGCGTGCAGCTCCTGCAACTGCTTGTATTGCGGGGTCATGCCGCACTTGCTGGCCACGTTGACGATCAGGACCACGCGGCCCTTGTACTTCGACAGCGGGACATCGGCGCCGTCGATGCTCTTCACTGTGAAGTCGAGGGGGCTGGTCGCACTTTCGGCCGTCACGGGCGCGGCGGCCTTTTTCTCCTGCGCGAGCGCCAGCGGCGACAGCGCCGCGGCCAGCAAGACGATCCACGTTCGCATGCGTGTGTACTCCTGCAACGCGCCCGCCGCGCGGCGGCGACAACCGCTGCGCGACCGGCGCTGACTACCGTTTCTACTGTTTGTCCGCGCTCGCGCGCTTCAGTGCATCGGCCACGCCGGGCACCTGCTCCGCACCGACCTCGATCTTCGCCGACGACTTCGACAGCTCGTCCACAATCGGCTCCATGCGGCCGCCGAGGTGCGTGGAGAGAAACGCCTCGGCGACGGCGAAGAACGCCATGTTGTTCTCCGGCCGCGCGAAGCCGTGGCCCTCGTCCGGGAAGAGCACGTACGTGACCGGAATCCGCTTCTCCTGCATCGCCCGCACGATCTGATCGGCCTCGGCCTGCTTGACGCGCGGGTCGTTGGCGCCCTGTCCGATCAGCAGCGGGCGCTGAATCTTCGTCACGAACGTCAGCGGCGAACGCGACTCGAGGAACTTCCGGCCCTCGTCCGTGCGGAAGTCGCCCACCCGCGTGGTCATCATGTTGATCATCGGCGCCCAGTAGGGCGGAATCGTGCTCAGCAGCGTGTTCAGGTTCGAGGGACCGACGATGTCCACGCCGCAGGCGAAGACATCCGGCGTAAACGTCAGACCGACGAGCGTCGCATAGCCGCCGTAGCTGCCGCCCATGATCGCCACGCGGTCGGCAATGGCGACCTTCTGATCGACGGCCCACTTCACCGCGTCGATCAGGTCGTCGTGCATTTTCGCGGCCCACTCCAGGTTGGCCGCATTGAGGAATTTCTTGCCGAAGCCGGTGGAGCCGCGGAAGTTGACCTGCAAGACGGCATAGCCGCGGTTCGCGAGCCACTGCGCTTCGCGGTCATAGCCCCAGCTATCCGCCGACCACGGGCCGCCGTGAACCAGCAGCACCATCGGGACCGGCGCGTCCGGGCGGCCGTTCGCGTCGGCATCCGTCCACGGGGGGAGCGAGAGGAAGCTGACGAGCTCCAGGCCGTCACGGCTCGGGATCATGACCGGGTGCATGTGCGCCAGCGGCAGCCCTTCGAGCGCCTTCGTGTTCGTGTACAGGAACGTCGCCTTGCCGGCCTTGCCGCCGGCCGGATCGCGGTCGTAACGGAAGAGGCGGGCCGGGCCGTTGTCGAGGGCGTAGGCGACGATCCACGCGGCGTCGTCCTGGGTGCGGCTCTGCACGATGTATTCGCCATCGGCGACGGTCTTCAGATATTCGATGTCCGCGCTGATGGCGGGATCGACCACTTTCCATTCGGTACGGCCGTAGGTGAACGAGACGGCCTGCACGCGGCCCGTCTTCGGATCGCGAATCGTGCCGCCCACGTCCGCCTTGGGATGCTCGGCGATCAGCGTCTTCGCGCCGCTGGCCGCGTCGACCGCGAACAGCGCGGCCGTGTCACGCCCGCGGCTGTCGCCCAGGTAGATGATCGCACCGGCCTTATCCAGGCCCTGGTAGCCGGTGGTCATGGCGTCTTCCATCGAGATGTCGTCGAGCTTCTCGGTCTTGCCGCCGTCGACGAACTTGTGCCACTCGGTGCCGCCCTCGGCGGTCTGCTTCATGGCGATGCGCGGCGAATAGTTCGCGTCGAACACGAACCCGGCCCACTCGTCGTTCTGAAGCGCGAGCTTGCGCTCGCCCGTCGTGATGTTGACGCGGTGAACGTCATGATATTGCGGGTTGCGATCGTTCAGCCCGATGAGCACCTCCGTCGGGAAGTTCTCGCTGACTTCTTCGATCCGCGCGGCGACGCCCGGCAACGGCGTCAGGTCGGTCGTCTTGCCGCCGGCGAGATCGACGCAGTACACGCGCCAGTTCTCGTCGCCGCCGGTGTCCTGCAGGTACAGGAGGTGCTGATTCGTATACGCCCAGAAATACTGGCGGATGCCGCGCTTGGTGTCGCTGGTGACCGGCTTGGCGGCGGCCGGGTCGCTCGACGGGCCGACCCAGACGTTGAGCACGCCGTTTACGGCCGACAGATAGGAAATCTGCTTGCCATCAGGGCTGAGCTGCGTTCCGGCGCGATCCGGATTGCCGAACAGCGTGGCGCGCGGAATCAGGGGAACGGGTTCAGAGACGGGCGCTTTCGGGTTGGCCATGATCACGGGTCCGCCAAGCAGGGCCGCTGTGAGGGTGTACGCTGACAGACGGCCGACATTCACAGTCATAGCTACTCTCTTTGGGGTAACGGTGGATTCAGTTTCCGTTCGCCGCGTCGCCGCCGGCGCGCACGGTTGTCCGAGCCTGTGAGTTCTTGGGGGGGGCGGGCACTCTGCCCGCCCAAGCGGCTCGCGAGCCGCTCACGAAAGTGAGCGAAGCCCAAAAGTTCACAAGCGCACCGCCCGGCGCACGGCGAATCGCGGAATGATATCGAAAAAGCCGCGTCCAAACCCCACGGAATGACACAATTCGACGATCCCGGTAGTGTACGGCCGTCCGCCGGATGATCGCGGCGGCCCAGCGGGCCCGCCCGCCACGCGGAATCTGCGCGGAGGGGCCGCGCGGGCCTCCGGCGAGACGCCCCGTGCGACCGCGTCGCCACCGGCGGGTGTTGGGAATTGCGGCAAGGACGGCGAACTCGCATGGCGTTTCCGCTGCTCAAGCTCTACTGGCTCTTCAAGGTGCTGAAGTACCCCTTTGCCGCCGTGTTGCAGACGTTGCGCGAGTACCGGCGGCACGAGCGCGATCCCCGCACGGCGCGACCGGACGCGGCGCAAACGCCGACCGGCGCCCGACCGCCGCGCCGCCTAGTCGTCGCGATGCGCGAGCGCACGTTCTTCCAGAACCCGTGGCGCGCCTTGCGCGACCGACGGTTCTGGATACGCGGCGCGACCAACGGGGCGGAACTCTGCGTCCACGTTCTGCAACTCTGGGCGTTCGTGCGAAACTCCTTCTGCCGCGGCTTCTACAGCAGCTTCGCCGTGTGGGATCCGCATCACGATCACGAGAAACACCTGTTTGAGCGGGTGGAGTTCGAGCGCTGGCGCGATGTGCTATGGCACAGCGCGGTCTGGTGCGCGGCGGCGTTCAGAGTCTGGCATGCCTCCACCGGTGCGATGATTCGCGTGGAGCCGCACGGGCGCTATCAGCACTGGCGGCAGGTGCGCTTCGACGGCGCGGCGATTGCTGCGTACGTCGGGGCCCGGCCGTGGAAGCGGCCGATCCGCGAGCATCGCCGTCGGGGCGGGCAGCTCACGTTGCGGCTCGAATGGCTCGGACCGCGGCGCGCCCGGGCGCTCCTGATCGATCCGGGCGGCGAAGTGCTGCAAAGCGTCGCCCTGGGCCCGGGTTAGCCGCGGAGCGATCGCTGCGGGCGTCAGCCGGCCGCACGCGATTCCGACGCCGGTGACGCTCCGAACAGATCACGTAGGCTCCGCGCCCGCCGCGTGCGCAGCAGGACGTACGCCAGCGCCGCGGCGTTTCCGGCGAGAGCCAGCGCGGCGACCCATGCCAGCCAGACCGATAGCCGGGGCTGTTGCGAGCGGATCCAAATCGCGACCACCAGGCCGCCGGCATAGACGTCGATGAGGGTCGCCACGCCCCAGCGAAATCCGAGCAGTTGTCGCAATCCGGCGTCGATGCCGCTCTCCAGCGCGGCCCACACGATCGACCCGAGCAATGCCAGCAGTGCCCCGCCGGTGACGACTTGAACGACGCGAATTGGGCTGCTCATCGCTTGATTGTAGCGGAGCGGTCGGGTGAGCCGGCCCGCACCGCAGGTCGCACCCAGCCCGCGCCGCGCGGCGTTCGCGGCGATCGATCGTTGACAGTGAGCGGGCCGGCAGTTACATCAACAATTCTCGGGGATTGCTTCCGGCCCGCTGGGCCGATCGACAACTGCCCGTCGCCGAGCGCGGCGGGCCGCTCTTGGCCGGGGCGACAGCGCGGCCGCGGAGCCTGCCCGTGGACCGCATTGCTATTCCCGTCGGATTGATCCTCGCGGCCGCTATTGCGGGGGCCGCGTTTCTCGCGCCCTCGCTAATGCCCGGTCGCACGTCGGAGCAGCGCGCGGCGGACGAATCGGCCGCGTTGGCTACCCGCCAGCTCTATCGCTACGCGAACAACCTGGCCGACGTGAATCGCGCCGCCGACCTCGAGGGCGCTTGGAAAGACAAGCTGGCGGACCTCGTCGTGCGCGCCGGCCCGGACGCCGCGGAGAAGACCGCGTTTGAACTTCTGAGCGAAGAATTCAGCAGCCTCGCCGATGCGCTCCGCCGCAGCGATGGCGAGCGGGCTGCGCGCGGCGTGACGGCCAGCGCCCTTCGCCCTCCCGAGATCGACGCCGGCGGCGTGCAGACCTCTTTGAAAGCCGTGTCCGAGTGGATCACGCGAAACGAAAAACTCCTGCAGGACGCGGAGAAATCCGCGCGGGCGGCGGCTTCGGCGGGCCGCGAGACGCCCGGCGGGCCGCACGCGCTCGGCGCGGTCAACCTGATTCGCGCCTCGGAGCGGCTGGAGAACGCGCTGCGGCTGCGGCGCGAGGTCGCGGCGGTCCGCGGCGACATTCTGGCCGCCGCCGCGGAGTGGAAGCTCGCCACAAACGCCGAGGCGGCGCAGAAGAGTCTCGATCCGGCCGCCGCCGTTCAATCGCTGACGCAGGAGCTGGAAAAGCTGCGGCAGCAGAAGATCGAGGCGGATGCGGAGCTGGAGCGGCTGCGGGCGCAGGTGGCGGAGCGCGAGCAGCAGTTGAAGACGGTGCGCAGCGAGCTCGATCGCGGCCGAAAGGCGCTGCTCGATCTGCAGAAAGCCGGTTTCCAGGCCGGCAACGACGCCTCGTTCGAGGCGTTTCGTTCGCAGTATCGGTCGATCAGCGACAATCTCGCCTTGCTCCAGCAACAGGAGCAGCAGTGGCAGAGCGGCGGTCGGAGCGGCGCTACGTTTGCGCAGGAAGACGTCGAAACCGGTGCGATCGAAGGGGGGGAGTCGGTCGCCGGCCTGAGCGAGATTCAGCGGCGACTCGACGTGGTCAGTTCGGTTTCCACGCAGCTCGAAGCGGGAATCGGCGCGCTCCAGTCGCGCATTCAGAACACGCAGGCGCAGGGGGCGAGCAGCGCGGCGCAGGCGCAGCGCTACGCGGAGGCCGCGGCCGCGGCGAAGACGCGGATCGAGAGCCTGCTGGCGCGTGTCGATTCTCTGATAACCGCGGCCCGCGCTGAGGAAGACGCCGCGACGACCGCGGCCCAGGCCGCCGCGGGCGCTTTTGCCGATGCGACGCGCTCCTTCGAGCAGTGGGCGGCGCGGGCCGGCCAGGCGGCGAGCGAGCTCGACAGCGCCGGCAATAACGCGCGGCTGAAGATGATCCGTGGCGATGGGAACGCCAAATTGCTCCCGGTCAGCGCCGACGGCGTCGCCCGGCTGACCGAGGCGCGGGTCGCCGCGCTGCGCGTGCAGTCGACCGAGGCCCATCTGAAGCTGCTGGACGACATCCAGGTGCTGATCGGCGGCGGGGCGGTGAAGAACCGCGAAGCGATCGAGGGCGAGATCAAAGCCGCGCGCGAGGCCGGCAGCGCCGCGGCCGAGGCCGCCAGCAAGCTCTTCGCTGACGAAGTCGCCCGCGGCTCAGGGAATGCGGTCTGGATCGGCCAGGGTCTGCTGGGGGCGACGCACTACGTCTGGGCGCAGATCGACGGGGCCCGCGCGGATGCGCATATCAAGGACGCACTGGCGGCGCTGGGTACAGCGCTCGATCAGCGCGAAAACAGCCCCTACACCGAGGAACTCGTAGGACTGCGGAACATGCTCGGCGGAAAGCCGAAGGAGGCTCCGACCGCCCCGGCGGCGGGCGATGGCGCGGCCGCTGAGAATCCGGGATGATCTCGCCCGCTACGGCGGCGCGGCGACTCGTTGGGGTGAATCGGTCGTCTCAAGCTTCGACGAAGCGGGTTTGTTCGAGCTGCCGGGTTGGAACCCGGAGCGATTCGCGCTCGTCGGGCCGGCCCGCATGAGCGCGGCTGCGAGGGCGGCGCGGTCGATCGGCTTGGTGATGTAGTCGGTGCAACCCGCGCGGATGCAGATCTCTCGATCCTCGGGCATGGCGTGGGCGGTGACGGCGATAATCGAGCCGCGGTAGCCGGCGGCGCGGAGCTGGCGCGTCGCTTCGTAACCGTCCATGACCGGCATCTGCATGTCCATGAGAAGCACGTCGTACGGCGACCCGGCGCGCAGCGCCTCAAGCGCTGCCTCACGCGCCGCCAGGCCGTTATCCACCGTCTCGATCGACGCGCCGAAGCTCTCCACCAGCCGGGCGATCAGTCGCCGGTTGTCGGGTCCGTCCTCGGCCAGAAGCACGCGGCAGACCAGCGGCGTGCGCGGGGACGTTGGGACAAACTTGCTTTCCGCGTCAGGAGCTTCAGTCGGCGGAGTCGCCGAGGCGGAAACGTCCACAGCCGGCAGGTCCACGCGAAAGCGGCTGCCGGCGTGCGGTGTGCTCTCGACCAGCACGACGTCGCCGCCCATCGCGCGCGCCAGCTTGCGGCTCATGGCCAGGCCCAGTCCGCTGCCGCCGTGGCAGCGGGCCATCGACTCGTCGCCTTGCGCGAAAGGCTCGAACAGGCGCTCCGCGTCCTCTGGCGAGACGCCGATGCCGGTGTCGCAGACATCGACGCGCAGGCGCGCACCGCCGGGGCCGGCGACAACCGCCGCACAAATCGTGACCGCGCCGCGCGGCGTGAACTTGATGGCGTTGTCGACGAGGCTAAGCACGATCTGGCGCAGACGGAACCCGTCGCCCAGCAGGGCTTCGGGCAGCGGCTCCAGGCACTCATAGTCCAGGTCGAGTCCGCGCTCGGCGGCGCGGCCGCGCGTCAGGCAGACCACGTCGCTGAGTACCTGTCCCGGCGAGTACGGCGCCGCCTCGATCCGCAGTCGCCCGCTCTCGATCCGCGAGAGATCGAGGATGTCGCTGACCAGCGCCAGCAGGTGATCGCCGCTGCGCCGGATGTCGCCGGCGAGCGCCCGCTGCTCCGTACGCGTCGCCGGGTCGTCGATCAGCAGGTCGGCGAATCCCAGGATGGCCGTCAGCGGCGTGCGCATCTCGTGGCTCATGCGGGCCAGGAAGTCGCCCTTGGCTGCGCTGGCGGTGTCGGCGGCGGCGCGCGCGAGGGCGAACTCGCGGGTGCGCTCTGCGACCAGGCGTTCAAGTTCCTCGTTGCGTTGCTTCAGCGCGGCGTGGAGCTCGCGTTGCAATCGCCGGGCGGAGAAGGAGACGCGAAACTCCGACAGCCCGATGCAGAAACGCCAGAGCCAGAAGTTCAGGACGACCAGCACGATCGCCTGAATGCGATAGGCCGGCCAGAAGAACATCAGGATCGACAGCAGGTACCCGCAGATGGCGCACCACACGAACACCCGCGCGAGTTGCATCAACTTCGGATTGCGATCGGGCGGATGCTCGCTGTGGTACGCGCGGACCCAGAAGACGAAGACTCTCAGATATCCCGCCGCCACGCCCGCCGTCAGCACGATCAGCGCGACAATCCAACCCCAGTCCGGCGTCCCGTCGGCGGTACGGAGGCACTCGACCCGCGGCATGTACGCGCCGAAGTTCGTGAACCAATCCCATTGCGACCATCCGGCGGCCTGTGCAGGCGGCGCATGGCACGCGGTGGCGAGCAGCGCGTTCACAAGGAGCATCCCCCGCCGCGCCTGAGTGCGAAGGTCAGGCGGCCGGCAAGCAGTATCACGCCGGGTTCATATGGCTCACACCTGTCACATCGGAGCGCTAATATGGCTGTCTTAGCGCACTGTGCTATACGTCCTATCAGGTGAATGCCCGGTTGCTCGCCGCCGTGCACGGTTTCGAATCGCGGATCGCGAGAGCCGCCCGCTCGTTTGAACCGACCTTCGCCAGCGAGTACGCTGCGGTGCACGGTGATCGACGCACGTTGAACGGACTCGCCATGCGCCTACTCGCGAAATCGCTCGCTGCTTTCCTGCTCCTGGCCGGCAGCGTTGTCATGCTGTTTCCGTTCTGGTGGATGTTCGTTACCAGCCTGTCATCGTCCGCAGAGGCCAGCAAGGCGGCACAACACTTCCGCTGGTGGCCGGGCGATGCGCAGTGGATCAACTACCCCGATGCGCTACGCAAGGTCGGTTCGCGAACGCCCGCGATGCCGGCGACTGCGGAGCCGCCGGGCGACCTGGGTGGCGGACTGAGTTGGTGGTGGCAGCGGCTGCGGCCGTCGCCCGGTTTTCTCGATGCCCTTTCGAACACGGTCGTCATCACCGTGCTGTCGGTGGTGGGGCAGGTACTTTCGTGCAGCCTGGTGGGCTATGCGTTCGCGCGACTGCGGTTTCGCGGGCGCGATCCGGCGTTTGTGGCGATGATCGCGACGATGATGCTGCCGGCGCAGGTCACGATGATTCCGATGTTCCTGCTCTTCCGCAGCT
>CAZVWB010000055.1:0-26947 GCA_964631045.1 uncultured Planctomycetales bacterium | reverse complement strand
CGATAAACCAGCGACCCTGCGGATCGAATTCGACGCTGTGCCAATAGCCCGCCTCAGTGAGGCGACGGGGCGCGGCGGGTTGCTCGTCGTCGGCGGTCGCCGCGGGGGTGCGGGTTGGCGGCCCGTCGTCGGGCGGCGGCGCGAGGTCGAGGCTGTAGGCGTGGTTCTCGACCGGCGTCTCGATCGATGCGCTGAAGTAGAGCCGTGCGGCCGCCGCATCGACGCCGAGTATGCCGCGCACTTCCCAGACCCCGCGCGTCAGTCGCCGTCGCAGAATGCCGTTGCGCGAGTAAAGGTAGAGGTGGGCGCGGCCGTCGCGCGCGCTGCGCCAGATGAACGACCCGTCCGGCAGCCAGCGCGGTTCGCCCAGCACGTCGACCCACGTCGGCGAGATTTCCGCCAGCAACTGGCGGGAGCGGCCGGTCTCGGGGTCGGCGTCGTTCAGGTGCAGCCAGGTCTGCTCGCGATCCTGCACCTGGTAGACCAGCCGACCGTCCGCCGCCCAGCCGACGCTGACGATCAGAAACTCGTGCCGGGCGTAGGGCGACAGATCGATCCAGCGCACCCGCCCGTCGCGCAGCCGCGCCACGCCCAGCCGCACGCGCGGGTTGGTCTCGCCGGCCTTCGGATACCAGGTTCGCTCGACGCGCGTCGGCCGTTCGACCGGGTCGACGATTGTGTGCTGCGGCACGCCGCGCTCGTCGAACTGCAAGAAAGCCACGTAGCGCTCGTCGGGGCTCCACCAGTACGCCGCTTCCTGGCCGCGGCCGTAGACCTCCTCCATGTACACCCAGTCGAGCAGGCCGTTGAGGGTGGTTTCGCCGCCGTCGCGCGTCAGTCGCCGCGCGCGCCCACCGGTCGACGCGGCGACGTACAAGTCGTTGCCGCGCACAAAACCGACGAAGCCGCCGCGCGGGCTAAGCGACACGGCGGCGCGCTCGCCGCCCTGCGCGTCGATCTCCGCGATCGCGTCCGTTCCGAAGCGATACACGAACAGCCGGTTGGCTTCCTGATACAGCGCGGCGCTGCGGTCCTCGCTGCGATCGCGGGGTTCGGCCGCGCGGCGCTCCGCGGTTTTCTCGTCCAGCCCGGCGCGGCGCAGCGCCGCGGCCGATTTCTCGCGGTCATCGGCGGGTGTGGTCGCACCGCTGAGCGGATCGACGCGAACGGTGCGACCCTCGACGCGCTGTAGATAGCCGCTTCCATCGGGCAGCCAGCGCAGGCCGCGGGCGTAGTCGCCGTCGAAGTCGACTCTGCCTTCCGGGCCGTAGATCGCGGCGAGCGTGAGCGGCTTGGGCGTCGCGCTCGCCGTAGTGGCGGGCTGCGTGGATTGACCGGCGGCGACTGCGCACAGCGCGGCGACGTATCCGACCATGAGGGCGTTCGGAACGGCGTTGCGGCGAAATGTGGCGATGCGAAGCCGCGGCAGCGGGGAGCGGATGTTCATGAAGAGAGGCTCCAGAATCGAGAGGCTCGGTGCGGCCCGGAATCATAACCATGCACGTGGGCTGATAAGAAGTGCCGCGGCGCGCCGCGTGTCGATTGTGTCGCGCCTCTGCGGCACCGTGCGCAGCGATGTCGATCTATCGCAGCGCGCACTTCGGACCGATGAAGCCAATACTGCCACTTGGCCGCAAGGAGTCCGAGAATGTCCAGCGCCACGATTTCTCCACCGCAGACCGCCGCGACGCGCGAGCTTTCGTTTCTGGAAAGCGTGAACGCCATGTACGACCGGGCGGTGGGCACGTTGAATCTGCCGCCGGGCCTTTCTCAGAAGATGAAGGCCTGCCAGGCCGTGTATCAGGTGCGTTTCCCCGTGGCGATGCGCGGCGGCATCCGCGTGTTCACCGGCTGGCGCGCGGTCCACAGCGAGCATCGCCTGCCGGCCAAAGGCGGCATTCGCTACGCGCCGGAGGTCGATCAGCAGGAAGTGGAAGCGCTCGCGGCGCTCATGACGTGGAAGTGCGCGATCGTCGACGTGCCCTTTGGCGGATCGAAGGGCGGGCTGGCGATCACGCCGCGCGAGCACACGCCGGAGGAGCTCGAGGCGGTCACGCGGCGGTTCACGCGCGAACTGGCGCGCAAGGGTCTGATCAGTCCAAGCCTGAACGTGCCGGCGCCGGACATGGGCACCGGGCCGCGCGAGATGGCCTGGATCGCCGATACCTATCGGTCGCTGTATCCCGACGACATCAACGCGCTGGCCTGCGTGACGGGCAAGCCGGTCACGCAGAGCGGCGTCGCCGGCCGCGTCGAGGCCACCGGCCGCGGCATGCAGTACGGTCTGCGCGAGTTCTTCCGCCACGGCGAGGACGTGAAGCTGGCGTCGCTCGCGGGCGGGCTGGAGGGCAAGCGCGTCATCGTGCAGGGGCTGGGCAACGTCGGCCATCACGCGGCGAAATTCCTGCAATACGAAGACGGCTGCAAGGTGGTCGGCATCATCGAGCGCGACGGCGGCGTGTTCGACGAGCGCGGCCTGAGCGTCGAGAAAGTCGCGGCGTACATGTACGCCAGCGGCGGCTTGAAGGACTGCCCGGTCGGTCAGTATGTGCCGGACGGCCGCAAGCTGCTCGAGGCGGAGTGCGACCTGCTGGTGCTCGCGGCGATGGAGGGCCAGATTACCCTGCAAAACGCGCCGCGCATCCGCGCCCGACTGATCGCCGAGGGCGCCAACGGACCGATCACCTTCGGCGCGGACGAGGTGCTGCGGCAGCGCGGCGTCGTCGTGATTCCCGACTGCTATCTCAACGCCGGCGGCGTGACCGTTTCGTACTTCGAGTGGATCAAGAACCTCTCGCACATCCGCTTCGGGCGGATCGACAACCGCCTCCACGAGTTACGCGGCAGCCACGTGATCGACACGCTGGAGCACATGGTCGGCCGCGCGGTGCCGGCGGAGTTCGCGGCCCGCGTGCGCAGCGGTGCGGACGAGCTGGCCCTGGTCCGCTCCGGGCTGGACGACACCATGTGCCGCGCGTATCGCGAGATTCGCGAAATCTTCCACACCCGCAAGGAAGTGCCGGACCTGCGCACCGCGGCATTCGTCGCGGCGATTCAGAAGGTCGCGCGCTGCTACGCGGAGATGGGAATCTAGCAGGGTCTGCCGGGCGATCACAGCTCCCGGACGCCGATCCGCCGCAGCTCCGCATTGTCTCGCGCGAGCGCAGCGCGACACGCCGCCGCGATGACCAGCACCAGCAGCGCCGCCGTGGCGAGCGCCTCCACCCAGCTTCCGCCAAACGCGAAGCGACCCAGCAGCGCCAGGGCGACAATCGCCGCCACAGCGCCGACGACCGCGATGCCGCGATCCTGCCGCCGGGCGATGCGGCGGGCGTCGCCGTAGGGCGTGCGGCTGAAGGAGACAAGGGTGTAAAGCGGCGAATAGACGGCCGGCAGCCCGGCGTGCAGCAGGCGGTCCATTTTCTTGTAGGCGCGAAACGACGTGCGTGCGGTCTTGTCGCGCATTTCGATGAAGTTCATCAGCGCCAGGTCGGCCAGTGCGTCGGCGTGGGGTTGGCGCGCCGCGCTGTATGCCGCCAGCGCCCGGCCCCAGTCGGGTGCGTGCTGCTGCAAGCACGCGCCCAGCACCGCGCAGTCTTCGAACGACGCATTGGCCCCCTGCCCATAGAACGGCACGACGGCGTGAGCCGCGTCGCCGACCAGCGCCACTTTGCCGCCGACGTGCCACGGGCTGCAGCGCATCGTGGCCATCGCCCCGGTCGGGTTGCGCTCGAAATCGTCCAGCAGCGTGGGCATCAGCGGCAGCGCGTCGGCGAACTGCTGCTCGAAGAAGCGCTGTGCGTCATCGCGCGTCCGCAGCGCCGAAAAGCCGCCGCCATCCGCCGCACCACGCCGCTCGCCCGCGCCGCCGCCGAAGTGCAGGAAGAGCGTGCACGTGAACGACCCGTCCGGGTTGGGCAGCGCGATCATCATGAACGAGCGCCGCGGCCAGATGTGCAGCGCGTGGGGCTCCATGCGGAAGCCGCCGCCCTCCGCCGGCGGAATCGTCAGCTCCTTATAGCCATGCTCCAGGTAGGTCTGGCTGAAATTAAAGCGGTCCGTCCGTTGCATGGCCCGCCGCACCGCGGAAAACGCGCCGTCGATGCCGATCAGCACGTCGGACTCGGCGCTCGTGGCCGCCCCGTCGGGCCGCACCAGCTCCGCCCGCGGCCGATCGAGATCGACGTCGACGCAGCGATGATCGAAATGCACGCGCACGTTTGCGTGCTTCTGCGCCGCCTCCAGCGTCAGCGCGTTCAGGCCGCCGCGCGAGACGGAGTTGATGCAGCGTGACGGATCCTTGTCATACGGCTGGTAGTGCAGGTCGCCGCCGCGGGTGTGGATCATGCGGCCGCGCATCGGCACCGCCATGCGCAGCACCTCGTCCGCCAGGCCGACTTCGCCGAGCGCGTGCAGTCCGCGCACCGAGATCGCCAGGTTGATCGAGCGGCCGCCGACGATTGTGCCGGCGCGCGGATCGGGCCGGCGTTCGTAGAGTTCGACCCGGTAGCCGGCGCGGCCGAGATACGCCGCGAGCAGCGCGCCGCCCAGGCCGCCGCCGATCAGAGTGAAGCGCGCGTCGTGGGGATTCGACATGCTTCGGGAGTGTAGCGGGCGTCGCCGCGCGAGGCAGCGCCGGCGGGTATAATCGACATGAATCGCCGCCGGGCTCGCCGCGCGGGCGTGTTGCGCCGGCGGCGCGGGTCGTCATCATCCCCACTTGACCGCGAGGGAGCGATCATGCAGTTGTTCTGGGAGCTGTATCACGAAGAGGCCCGCAGCGGGGCGGGATCGGGCGATCCGCAGATCGAGCTGGCGGCGCTGCGGGCGCGCTGCGACCGGGCGCTGCTGATCACCGCCGCGATGTGGAGCTTCATTCACGAGAAGCTTGGCGTGAGCGAGGAGCAGCTCGCGGAGCGGATCGCGGCGCTGGACGCGAGCGACGGGCGGCTCGACGGGCGGGCGTCGCGCCCGGCGAAGACGTGCCGCAAGTGCCGGCGAAATTCGGCCAGCCGCTTCGAGCGCTGTGCGTATTGCGGGGAGGAGCTGAGTTGACGACTCGTCGCTGAGGGTCGGCGGCGCGAGGAAGGGGGTTGCCGCCGGCCGGCGGGGTCTGCGGCCGCCCGTTGCGATCCACCACGTCGTCGCCGCGCTTTTCGCATGCGCCGGGCGGCCGTACAATACCGGTTTGGATTGTCTCAGATCGCAGGAAGCGAGCCGATGAGCGCCGACTTTGCGTGGTTAACTGACCACAGCGTCGAGGTTTACGAGAAGTACGCCGGCAAGTGTATCGCCGTGTTAAACGGGGAGGTGGTCGGCGTCGGCGCTACGATCACTGAGGCCGCCGAGCAGGCGGAGGCCGCCCATCCGTTGGCGCGGTTCATCTTGGAATCGGTTGACGAAGTGGAGCGGTTGTGACCGCTTGAACGCGGCGATGCGGAGCGGCCCGCTGCAAATTGCAGCGAACCGCATGCGGCCCGCCTGAGAGGCGAACGGAGAGAGGATGCCCGCCGACACGGCCTTCATGGAAAAGCTCGTCGCGCTGTGCAAGCGCCGCGGGTTCATTTACCCGTCGAGCGAAATCTACGGCGGCATCAACGGGTTCTGGGACTATGGGCCGCTGGGCGTGGAGCTGAAGCGGAACATCAAGAACCAGTGGTGGCGCGACATGGTGACCAACGCGCCGCTCGGCCCGGACGGCGACGAAATCCAGATGGTGGGTCTGGACTGCTCGATCATCATGAATCCGAAGGTGTGGGAGGCGAGCGGGCACGCGAGCGGGTTTGCCGATCCGATGAGAAAGTGCTCTGGTTGTGGACACTTCGTACGCGCCGACCAACTCTGGCAGATCCTGGCGAGCGCTTCTGAGTGGGTTGACTCGCTCATGCAGGTGTTCACGCCAATCGTCGGAACGATCGACACGCCGCGCCTGCTCAACTGGGCGCGGGGCAAAGGAAAGAAGCTCGCACCGAACCTGGCGCTGGTTCGCAACCCGGAGGTGACGCTCGCCTGGTTGGCGACGCGCGTCAACGGACAGCCAGACGCGCCGCCGACGTTGCAGGAATTCACCTCATACATCGCGACCGAACAACTTCAAGAAACCGGATTGCAAGACCCGTGCCCGCGGTGCGGCGGACCCTTGGGGATAGCGGCGCCGTTCAAGCTGATGTTCGAGTCCTACGCGGGCATAGAGCAGAACGAGGAAAACAAAGTGTATTTGCGCCCGGAGACGGCTCAGGGGATCTTCGCAAACTACAAGAACGTGCTCGACACGACCCGCGTAAAACTGCCATTTGGCATTGCTCAGGTTGGGAAGGCGTTTCGGAACGAAATCACGCCGCGTAATTTTACGTTTCGCTCGCGCGAGTTCGAGCAGATGGAGATCGAGTTCTTCTGCCGCGAAGAAACCTCAATGGACTGGTATGCCTTCTGGCGCAAGACGCGCTACGACTGGTACATCAACCTCGGCCTGAAGAGCGAGAAACTGCGGCTGCGCGATCAGACGAAGGAGGAACTGGCGCACTACTCCTCCGCCTGCGCGGACATCGAGTACCTGTTCCCCTTCAGCGACGAGTTTCAGGAGCTCGAGGGCGTCGCGCATCGCGGCTGCTTCGACCTGTCGCAACACCAGAAGCACAGCGGCAAGGACCTGGGCTACTTCGACGACGAAGCCTGGCAGAAGGAAGCCGCGAAGTACAAGGACAACAAGGAAGCGGCGACTGAGGCCAAGTCCAAGCCGCCGTTCAAGTTCCTGCCGACGGTCATCGAGCCGTCGGCCGGCGCCGACCGCGCCACGCTGGCGTTCCTGTGCGAGGCGTACACGGAAGACCAGAAGCCGGACGCCAAGGGCGTCATGCAGACCCGCGTCTACCTGCGGCTGCACCCCAAACTGGCGCCCATCAAGGCCGCGTTTCTGCCGCTGGTGAACAAGGAAGGCATGCCGGAACTGGCGCAAAGGCTTTACCGCCAGGCCCGCAAGAGCTGGAACGTGCAGTTCGACGACGGCGGCGCGATCGGCCGGCGCTACTACCGCCAGGACGAGGCCGGCACGCCCTTCTGCATCACCATCGACGGCGACACGATCAAGACCGACGGAGAGAACGCCGGCACGGTGACCATCCGCGACCGCGACAGCCTGGAGCAAATCCGCGTCGCCGCCGACCAGGTGCTGCCGTGGCTGCGCGATAAGCTCGGCGACGCATAGCCGCCCGGCGGTCCCCGGTTCCCGCGAGTTTCTTGACTTCCCCGCTTTGCCGCGTGGCTCGCGCGACGCGCCGGCGCAGCGACGTAGCGCGCCCACTCCTGCCAGATTGCCTCATGGGCGGGCAGAATGCCCACCCAGAATAGCCCCCAGCGCCGCGGGACGCAGATGCACAAGTTCCGACACCACCCGCGGACCCGGCTCGAGCACAATGATGCCGGCGGCGGAAATCCGATCGCGCAGCGCAGCGCCGCGCGACGGCACACATCCCGCAACGCGCGTCGGAGTCGAGTCATGAAGATGCTCATCGCCGTCGGCGTGGTGATCGCCGGCCTGTCCGCACCGGTATTCGCGCAGGCCGAAACGCAAAAGCCCCGCCCCTGGACAGTCCTGATCTACGGCGCGGCGGACAACAACGCCGACGGCCCGATCCTGCGCTTCCTCGATTCCGTTCGGCAGGCCATCGACGACGACCCCGGTCTGGACGTGCTGCTCTTCATCGATCGCAGCGAGAGATTCTCGAAGGACGCGCGCAGTCTGGGAGAGGATTTCACCGGCGCGCGGCTCTATCGTCTGCGGCGCGACACCGCCGAGCGGCTCTCCGGCGGCGCGCAGTTCCCGGAGCTGACGCTCGACGCCGATGCGGAACTGGACTCTGCGGACGCCGGCACGCTCGGCCGCTTCATCGCCTGGGGCAAGGCGACTTCGCCCGCGCAGCGCTACGCCCTGTTGATCTACAGCCACGCGGACGGCCGCACGCTGTGCCCGGACGAGCACAGCCGAACCGACATGGGCATCGCGGAGCTCTCCGCCGAGCTGAAAGCCGAGCTCAGCGTCGACTTTCTGGCGCTGGAGCTGTGCAACATGGGCGGCATCGAAATCGCGTACCAGTGGCGTCCGGGCGGCGACGGCTTCGGCGCCGACGTGCTGCTGGCGATTCCCAACGCCGGGCCGCCGCTCGACTGGGACCGCGCCTTCGCCCGCATCCGCACGCCGGGGCACGACAGCCCGTCGCCGCGGCCGCCGCTGATCCCCGCCGAGATGACCGCCGCCGATTTCGGAAGCCTGGTGATCGAGGAAGGCGAACGCGGCCGGCGGGCTCGCCGTGGCGAGGGACCGTCGTCCGAATCGGCCGGCTGCTACGACCTGCGTGTCGCGGGCGAGGTCAAAGCGGCCGTGGATGCGATGAGCCGAGCGCTGGGGCAATCCGAATCGAACCGCGTCTTCCTCGACCTTCGCGATGCGCCGCCCGCGGGACCGGACCGCTCGGCGGCGACGCCGGCGGCCCGCGCCGCATTCAACTACAGCGGCCGCGGACCGTACGTCGACCTGTATGACTTGTGCGAGCGGGCCGCCGGCTGCGCCGAGCTCACCCCCGAGGCTCGCGGCGCCGCGACCGCCGCGCTCGATGCAGTCGATCGCTTCGTGATCGCTTCGTTCGGCATGGATGCGTACACTGATTTCAAGCCGGGAAAAAACGGCGTGTTCATCGTCTGTCCGCCGCGCGACGCCGGTGCATGGGAGCGCTTTGCGTGGTACACCCCAAGCGCGGGAAAGGGCAGGGACTACGGTCGCTGGGCGTTTCTGGCGGATGGCGCCGCGGCGGGAAACGGCGCGATCGAGAATTGGTTCGAGTTGCTCGATGCATGGCTCGATGCTCCGGGCGAAGACGGCGGCGTGAACGCATATCGTCCGTAGCGACGGCGATTGGCAAAGGACAAGTCATGTGTGTTTCCAGACTGGCCATCGGGTCGTTTCTTGCCGTCGTTCTGTGCAGCCCTGCGATCGTCGCGCAGACGACGACGCCCGCCGCGCCGCTCACCGCCGAGCAGTGGGAGGAAGACCTCGACTTTCTGCTCAACATGCTGCCGCGCAAACACAAAAACGCGTTCTTCCAGACTACCGAGGCGGACTTCCGCGCGGCCGGCGAGGCGCTGCGGGCGCAATTGCCGCAGCTCGCGGAACCGCAGCGGGTGATCGGCCTGGCCAAACTGGCGGCGATGCTGCACGACTCGCACACGTCTCTCGACATCCGCCCCTATGCCCGCGCGTTTCATCTGCTGCCGCTGGGGCTGATCGTGCTCGATGACGGGGTGGTCGTCGGCGGCGCGACGCCGCGCTACGCACAGTGGGCGGGCGCGGAGGTGCTCGCGGTCGGCGGCGTTCCGGTCGGCGAGGCCATCGAGCGCGTCGGCCGCGCGTTCCCGTGGGAGAACGCGGCGTGGAAGCGCTACATGGCCCGCGAGTTCCTGACGATTGTCGAACTGCTGCAATCCGAAGGCATGGCCGATAGCCCGGAGCAGGTCCGCCTCCGCCTGCGCAGCACCGACGGCCAGGAATCGGAAGTCGCCTTCGATACCATCCCGTCCCTGGGGCGTCGGCAGATTGTGGCCCACGCGACGCAGCCGGCGGGAGTCGCAGCGGTCTCGCTCGCCGCGCCGCGCGATGGGGCGTCCTACTGGTTCGAGCTGCTGCCCGATACGAAGTGTCTGTACGTGCGCTACGATCGCTGCGCCGACGACCGCAACAAGACGGTCGCGCGGTTTTCAGACGAGTTGCTGGAGCGGCTGAAGGCCGACGATTGGGAGCGCGTCGTGTTCGACCTGCGCTTCAACAGCGGCGGGAACTCGGCGCTGCTCGATCCGCTGATCGGCAAACTCACCGGAATCGAGCGGCTGCGGCCGCGCGGCCGGTTCGTTCTGCTCATCGGGCGGCGGACGTTTTCGTCCGGGCAGTTGAACGCCTGGAAGCTCCGCGAAAAACTCAACCCCGTGGTCATGGGCCTGCCGACCGGGCAGCGGCCCAACGCCTTCGGCGAGGTGAAGTCGTTCGAGCTGCCGAACTCGAAGCTGCGCGTAAACTACTCTACCAAGCGATTTCAGATGGACCCGCAGGACCGCGAGTCGATGTTCCCCGAGATCGAAGTCGCCGAGACCATTGCCGATTGGCGCGCCGGGCGCGACGCGGCGCTGGAGCAGGCGGTCGCTTTCCGCGAGAATTGATCTCCGCGCAGCAGGAATCGTCGCATGCAGCCCCGCGGATACGAATTGACGGCGTTCGGGTCGGAGAATCTGCACCTGCGACCCTGCGCGCCGCGCGTGCCGGGCGCGGGCGAGGTGCTGATCGAAACGCGGGCGATCAGCCTGAACTATCGCGATGTCCTGGTGATCGCCGGGCATTACAACCCGCGGCTGAAGCTCCCCGCGACTCCGATCAGCGATGCGGCGGGCGTCGTGGCCGCTGTGGGGCCGGGCGTGGCGGGCGTTCGCGTCGGCGACCGGGTCGTCACGCACTTCGTCGCGGCATGGCAGGACGGACCGTTCCGCGACGCCTACCGCGACAGCACGCTGGGAATGCCGGGACCGGGGGTGGCCGCGTCGCACGTGGTGCTGCCCGCGGCGGCGGTCGTACCGATTCCGATGCATCTCGACTTCGCCGAGGCGGCGACGCTTCCGATCGCAGCGCTAACGGCGTGGAGCGCGCTGGTCACCGAGGGCGGACTCGATCCGCAGCGCTCAAACGCGGACCGCACCGTCCTCACGCTCGGCACCGGCGGCGTTTCGATTTTCGTGGTGCAGTTGGCGGCGGCGCTGGGCGCCCGCGTGATCATCACCAGCAGCAGCGACGCGAAGCTGGCCCGCGCGCAGGCGCTGGGCGCGGCCGTCGGCATTAACTACTCGACGCAGCCGGATTGGGAGAAAGCCGTCCTCGCGGCGACCGACGGGATCGGCGTCGACATCGCCGTCGAAACCGCCGGCGGCACGCTCAACAAGTCGCTGCGTGCGACGCGCGGCGGCGGCATCGTCGCGCTCCTGGGCGTGCTCGCGGGCGCCAGCGTCGACCTGGCGACGACGGCGGTGCTGATGCGCCGGCTGCGCATCGCCGGGGTGATGGTCGATTCGCGGGCGGCGTACGAGCGCATGCTCGCCTTCATCGCCGACCGGAAGATTCGCCCCGTCATCGATCGGCGCTACCCGTTCGACGCCCTGCCGGCGGCGCTCGCCGACATGAAGGCCGGCAGACACTTCGGCAAGCTGGTCGTCGAGGTCGCGTAGCCGCCCGCGCCGCGCACTCGGAATCGGCCCGCTGTGCCGTGGCAAATACATTCAGCCGGCTATCTGGCAATACCGCATCGAAGACAATGAACCATTGGTAGCCGTTCTGGGCCGGTGCGCCTGTGGCACCGGTTTCCAACCGGTGGATGTTTCACCAGGTCTCACGCCTGCCGACTCTGGATTCGGTCACCACTCCTCCGACCGCGTCCCAGACTCGGCACAAATCCCCCCGCGCCCGACGACCGATGCAGCCCCGAGACGCCGCCTCCTATCCGCGGTCCGTCGCGCGGCTGGCGCGCTTGCGGTCGGTTTCCTTCAGCAACCGCTTTCGCAATCGGATCGCATCCGGCGTGACTTCGACCAGCTCGTCGTCCTCGATGAACTCCAGCGCCAGCTCCAGCGTGATCTGCCGCGGCGGCTTGAGCACCACCGTCTTGTCGGCCCCCGCGGCGCGGATGTTGGTCAGCTTCTTCAGCCGGCAGACGTTGACCTCGATGTCATTATCGCGGCAATGCTCGCCGACGATCTGCCCTTCATACACCTGGTCCTGCGCCGCGACGAAGAACACGCCGCGATCGGCCAGGCCCTCCAGCGCATACGCCGTGACCTGTCCGCCCTCGCTGGCGATCATCACCCCGAGCTGCCGCGCCGGAATCACGCCCCGCAGGAATTCGTATTCGTAGAAATTGTGGTGCATGATGATCGTGCCCTGCGTCGCCGTCAGCAGGCGGTTCCGCAGCCCGATCAGCCCGCGCGACGGGATCGTAAACTCCAGGTGCGTGCTCTCGCTGCGCGACTCCATCTTGTTGCAGATGCCGCGCCGCATGCCCATCAGCTCCATCACCGGCCCGACGTGCGCCGTCGGCACGTCGACCACGCACAGCTCGATCGGCTCGGTCTTGCGGCCGCCTTCCGCGCGGAAGATCACCTTGGGCTTGCCGACCTGCAGCTCATACCCCTCGCGCCGCATGTTCTCGATCAGCACCGAGAGATGCAGGATGCCGCGGCCGCTGACGTGAAACTCCTCCGGCGTCAGCCCCGGCTCGACCCGCAGCGCGACGTTCTTCTGCAGCTCCTTCTCCAGCCGATCGCGAATGTGACGGCTGGTCAGGTACTTGCCCGAGCGGCCGACGAACGGCGAGTCGTTCACGCGGAACGTCATGTGCAGCGTCGGCTCGTCGATCGCGATGATCGGCAGCGGCTGCGGGTTCTCGAAATCGGCGATCGTGTTGCCGATGTCCACCGTCTCGATCCCGACGACCGCGCAGATGTCGCCCGCCGCGACTTCCTCGACCTTCCGCCGCCCCAGCCCGTCGAAGACGAACAGCTCGCCGATCCGCTCCTTGGCCTGCGTGCCGTCGTGGTGAATCACGGTCACCGGCTGGTTCACGCGCAGCCGCCCGGCGAACACGCGGCCGATGCCGATGCGGCCGACGTAGTCGTTGTAATCAAGCGTGGTGATCAGCATCTGCACCGGCTTATCCGGATCGTCGGTGGGTGCGGGTACGTGCGACAGAATCGCCTCGAACAACGCTTCGACCGTGCCCGGATTGGTCTTCGGATCTGTCGACGCCCAGCCGTTCACCGCCGATGCGTAGATCGTCGGAAACTCCAGCGCCGTGTCGTCCGCCCCCAGCTCGATGAACAGGTCCAGCACCTCGTTCAGCACTTCGACGTGCCGCGCGTCGGGCCGGTCCATCTTGTTGATGACCACGATCGGCCGCAGCTTGTACTCGAACGCCTTGCGCAGCACGAACTTCGTCTGCGGCATCGGCCCTTCGAACGCGTCGATCAGCAGGAAGCAGCCGTCGGCCATCTTCAGCACACGCTCGACCTCGCCGCCGAAGTCGGCGTGGCCCGGCGTGTCGATCAGGTTGATCTTCGTGTCCTTGTAGTTGATCGCGATGTTCTTCGCGAGGATCGTAATGCCGCGCTCGCGCTCCAGGTCGTTGGAGTCGAGAATGCGCTCGCCCTTGAGCTGCGACTCGCGGAACTGTCCGCTCTGCCGCAGCATCTGATCGACCAGCGTGGTCTTGCCATGATCGACGTGCGCGATGATCGCCACGTTGCGGATGTTCGGCCCGTTCACTGCGGCACTTCCTTCCTCGCGACGCCCGCCGCGATCGATGCTCTCGCCGATCGCCGCCCGCGACGCTTCGACACGTACACAACCGGCGTAGTCCATCGCGGCCGGCGACGACATCCGATATTCTCGGGGAATCGCGGACGACAGCGGGGCGGCGGAAGCTCCGCCGCACCACGCGGCCAATCGCCGCGGCCGCCGCTGAACACGGGTTGTAGCCGCCATTCGCCGGGCGTGCAACGCAAACGCCGCCGCGCGAGCCGCCAGCGCCGCCCTCGGGAGTAGGCCTTGACCGCCGCCAAACGCAGTCTTATCGCGTTCCTGATCGCCCTTCCGGCGGCGGGTTGCATCGCCCAGCCGCCGCTGCCGGTGACGCGCGCCGATCTGGCCGCGTCGTACCTCGACCTGGAACGGCAGTACTTTGGTCAGCCGCCCGCCGATCCGGCCGCCAGCGCCGATGCCAACCGCCGCTTCGACGAGGCCACCATTGCGTTCTTCTCCGGCCGGGGCGCCTCTGCGATTCAGCAGATCGAGGCGCTCATTTTCGACCTGCGCGGCGCCGCGCCGTCCGCCGCGGCGCGTGTCGCCGCGGCGCTGAAGGCGACCCTGGAGCCGCCGGTGTTCGTCATCGGGTCGGCAGCGCCCGTCGCCGCGCGCCTCACGGGCATGTATCCGCTGACTGAGCTGAGCGACGTCGTCGAAGCGCGGGTTGTCGTGCGCGACGCCGCCGGCTCGATCATCGGCGAAGCCCCCGCGCGCGTTCGTTTCGCTGCCGGCCCCACCGGCTTTATCGACACAACCGTCTCGCTGACCCTCACGGGCGACGCGGCGCCAGGCACAGTCACCGTCGGGCTGCTCGCCGATGACGCCGCGCCGCTGGGCAACTGGAAGTGGAATCTCGTCGGCGAGTCGCTCGACACGCGCCGCCGCCGGGCGGAGGCCGCCCTGGACGCACTCGTCGCGCCGCCCGCAGCGCTGGCCGATGCGCTCGCCGTCTGTCGCGCTCGCGCCCGACTCCTCAGCGATCGCCCCTCGGAGGCCAATTCAGCCCAATACCTGAGCGATTTCGAAACGCTGTCCGCGGAAGTGGCGGCGGAGGCCGCGGCGCTCGCCGCCGGGCAGAACCCCTATCGCGGCAAGACCGGCGCGTACTACCACCCGATCACGGTCGGCGACACGGAGATTCCCGCCTGGGTGTACGCCCCGCCGATCGCCGCCGCGGCCGCGAAACTCCCGGTGGTGATCGCCTTTCACGGCGCCGGCGGCGACGAGGCGATGTTCGTGTATGGCTACGGCGCGGGCCGGCTGCTGCAACTGGCGGCGGATCGCGGTTTCATTGTGATCTCGCCGGCGAGCTCCCTGTTCGCCAGCAGCTTCTCGCATTTCGACGCTCTGCTCGACCGGCTGTCCGCCGACTATGCCATCGACCCGGACCGCGTCTATGTGCTGGGCCACTCGGCCGGGGCCGCCGCCGCCGTGTCGCTGGCCGCGGGCCGGGCGCAGCGCATCGCCGCGGCGGCCATCTTCGCAGGGGCCACGCGGCTGTCGGCCACGTCGCCGCCGGCGCCGCTGCTCGCGCTGCTGGGCCAGCTCGATCCGCTGGCGTCGCCCGCGCGGGCCCAGCCGCAGTTTGACGCCGCGATCGCCGCCGGGCTGTCGATCGAAGTCCGCGTGATCGAGGGCTACGGCCACACACTGCTGGTCGGCGCGCAGTTGCCGAGCGCGCTGGATTGGTTGCTCGCGCGATCACGCGCCGATTCTGCGAGCGCCGCCGCGTCAACGGCGGCCTCGAAGCCGACGACCTCGGCGGGAGCCGCGCCGTGAACCATGCGGTGATTCTCGCAGGCGGCGCGGGCACGCGGCTCTGGCCTCTCAGCCGCCGCGCCCGACCCAAGCAGCTCATGCGGCTTTTCGACGGCGCGTCGCTTCTGCAGGTTTCGCGCCGCCGGCTGGCGGGGCTGTTCGCCGCCGAGCAGACGTGGGTGATCACGGCCGAGGCGCACCGCGAGTTGGTGGCCGCCGAACTGCCCGATCTGCCCTGTGAAAACATCATCGGCGAGCCGATCGGCCGAGACACGGCCAACGCCATCGGTCTCGCGGCGGAGCTGATCGCGCTGCGCGACCCGGACGCCACGATGGCCGTCTTCACCGCCGACCACCTGATCGACCCGCAGGCCGAGTTCGACCGCGCCATCCGCACCGGTCTCTCCGTGCTCGCGGCGCATCCGACCGCGCTGGTCACATTCGGCATCGTGCCGGAGCGCGCCGAGTGCGGATATGGCTATCTGAAGCGCGGGGCCGAGGCGGCGCCGGGCGTGTACGCCGTCGCCGCTTTTCGCGAGAAACCGGCGCAGTCGGTGGCGGAGGAGTACTTTCGCAGCGGCGAGTATCTGTGGAACAGCGGCATGTTCGCCTGGCGGGTCGATGCGATCCGCGCGCAGCTCCGTGCGTTTCTGCCAGAATCTGCGCGGCAACTGGCGACGCTCGCGGCCCGCTGGCGCGACCCCGCGCAGGCCGCGTGGCGACGTGACACGTTCGCCGCGCTCCAGAAAATCTCGATCGACTTCGCCGTCATGGAGCGTGCCGCCGGCGTGCTGACGGTGGCCACACGCTGCCGCTGGCTCGACCTGGGTTCGTGGACGGCGGTCGCGGGCACGTGCAGCCCGGACGCTGACGGGAACTACGCCGTCGCGCCGCGGGCGTTGCTGCACGCGAGCACCGGCAACATCGTCGTCAGCGAGGACGAGCACCTGACCGTCTTGCTGGGTGTCCGCGACCTGGTTGTGATTCACAGCCCCGATGCCACGCTGGTGTGTCACCGCGATCACGCCCAGACCATTCGCGACCTCGCGGCGGCGCGGCAGGAGCGCTTTGGCGATCAATATGAGTAGACCCGCCTCGCGCGACCGCGGACTCGGCGTCGCCCGCGAGCATGCAGCAGCGGCTGCCGCGCGAGTGAACCCGTGGCCTTACGCGTGGGTAGCATGGGCTTCCAGCCCGTGCGCACCACGCGTGCAATCACATGATCCTGAATGCTCGCCAGCCCCGCAGGCACTCGCGCGATGCGTTACGGTATGCAATTCGTGCCGCCGCACTGCGACAACAGACCCGAGCTGCCGGCCATGACCTGCCGCATTGCCGTCCCGCTCACGAGCACCACGCCGCCACTGGCCGATCAGGTGCGCGCGGCGCAGCGCGCCGGCGCCGATCTGGTCGAGCTGCGCGTCGACTGCATCGCCGACATCGACGCGGTCGAGTCGCTGTTGCGCGGCCCGCGCGAGATCCCGCTGATCCTCACAATCCGCGCCGCCTCGGAAGGCGGCCAGTGGGACGGCGACGACGCGGAGCGTATCGCGCTCTACGAGCGCCTCGGCCTGCTGTTGCCGGGATTCATCGACGTCGAACTTGCGACCTGGCAGCGCTCCGCGAATCTCAGGCAGAAAATCGGGCTGGTGTGCGACACCGAAGCGCCTGGACCCGACGCGGCCCCCTCCGCGGCCGACCCCACGCGGCGGCCGAAGAATCGCCTGATTCTCTCGCATCACAATTGGCGCGAAACGCCCGCCGACCCCGCCGCGGTGCTGGCCGAAATCGCCGCGACGCCCGCCGCGGTCGCAAAGGCGGTGTTTCACGCCCGCGACGTGCGCGACAGCCTGCGCGTCCTGGCCGCGCTGCGCGAGAGCGCAGCGCGGCGGCCGACCATCGCGCTATGCATGGGGGCCGCAGGACTGCTGACGCGCGTCCTGGCGCGGAAGTTCGGCGCTTTCCTGACGTTCGCCGCCCAGCGCGACGGCGCAGGCTCCGCGCCGGGTCAACCGTCGATCGACGACCTCATCCACCGGCTTCGCTGGGCGCGAATCGGGCCTCAGACGCGCGTCTATGGCGTAGTCGGCTGGCCGGTCGAGCATTCGCGTAGCCCGCTGCTGCACAACCTCGGCATGGGCCGCGACAACATCGACGGCGTCTACCTGCCGATGCCGCTGGAGGCCGATGCCGCGGCCTTCGACGCGTTCATGGATTTCATCGCCGCCGCCGACTGGCTCGACCTCGCCGGTCTGAGCGTCACGATTCCGCACAAGGAACACGCCTTTCGCTGGCTGCGGCGGCGCGACGGCCCCATTTCGCCCGCGGCGACGGCCTGCGGCGCGGTAAACACGCTGATGGCACCGCGCTCCGGCGAGAGCCCGGCGGCGTGGCGCGGCGAAAACACGGACGGCCTCGGCGCGCTCGCGGCCCTGGCTGCCGCCGGCGCGGCCGACGTACGGTCCGCGGACATCCTGGGCGCGGGCGGCGCGGCACGCGCGATCGTCGCCGCGCTCGCGGCGGCGGGTTGCCGGGTGACGATCTACAACCGCTCGCTGCCGCGCGCGGCGGAGCTGGCCGCGTTCTGCGGCGGGATCGCGCGGCCGTGGGAAGAGCGGGCCGCGCGCGAGGGCGAAGTGGTGATCAACTGCACGCCGCTGGGAATGTGGCCGCAGGTTGCGGAGTCGCCGCTACCCGCCGATGCATTTCGCGGCGTCCGCTTCGCGTTCGACACGATCTACAACCCGCGCGTGACCCGGTTCCTGGAGCGGGCCGCAGCGGTCGGAGCCACACCGGTGTCGGGCATTGAGATGTTCATCGCGCAGGCCGCGGCGCAATATCGCCTATGGCACGCGTGCGAGCCGCCGCTGGCCGAGTGGCGCGCCGCGCTCGCGTAGTGCGGGTTGGTTGTGGAATGTCCACCGCGGGCGATCCGGTGTTCGGCGGAAGCGCGCGTCACTTGCTGGGGTGGCTTGGGCATGCTGCCCATCGAAATGCCCCGGGCAACATCCGGATGACATGATGCCGCCCAGAAAAGAGACGCGCAGCGCGGCTGGAACCCTCCGCCAGGATCGCCCTGAACCCCCGATCGTCCGGTTCCCGAACTCACCCGGTCGAGACAAGATCGGATCTCGCATCGTCGTCCCAGCCCGACATCAATGCCGAAAGTGCCGCGTGCCGGTGAAGATCATCGCCGCGCCGCGCGCGTCGCAGAGCGCGATCGTCTCCTCGTCCCGCTTGCTGCCGCCCGGTTGAATCAGCGCGGTAACACCCGCATCCAGCAGAATCTGCGGCCCATCGCCGAACGGAAAAAACGCATCGCTGGCGGCCACCGGCGTCGCCTCCCCCGAAGGCGCCGGCTGGCCGGGCGGCGGCGAACCGCCGAGCGAAGCAGGCGGTGACGCGCTTCGCACGCTCGCATCCGCGGCCAGGTGTCCGTTCTCCCGCGCCAGCCACGTCGCGATGCGGCAGCTCATCACCCGACTCATCTGGCCGGCCCCGTTGCCGAGCAGCCGCCCGTCGCGGACGATCGAAATCGCGTTGCTTCGAGTGTGCTTGCACACCAGCCACGCCAGCCGCAGGTCCGCCACTTCGGCGGCGGAAGGCGCTCGTCGCGTGACGACGCGCCATCGCTGCTCGTCGAGGCCGCGCGCGTCCGGCGTCTGCGCCAGCAGGCCGCCGGCGATGCTGCGAACTTGCCGTCGCTCGCGGTCGATCGCCGCGCACAGGTCGCCAACGGACAGGAGTCGCACGCTTGCACCCCACTTTTTCCGCGGGCCGCGAATGAGGTCGACGGCCGCAGCGCTGAAGTGCGGCGCGATCCAAACCTCAACGAAGAACCCGCCGGGGGCGTGCGCGGCGCCGGCGTCCTTGAGCGGCTTTCCGAAGCGATCGTAGGTCTCGAGCACAGCCGCGGCGAAATCGGCGTCGACCGGGAAGTTCACGGCCAGTATGCCGCCCATGGCTGCATTCGGATCGCCCAGATACGCACGGCGATAAGCCTCCACCGGATCGGCGGCCACGCCGACTCCGCATGGATTCGCGTGTTTGATGAACACGGCGCAGGCCGGCTGGTGAGCCGGTGTGGCACCGGTCTCCGGCTGAGGTTGGCCATCCCCAGCCGATGCCACCCTGAGCAATACTCCCGATTCCGCCGCCCGCGCCAGCTCGGCACACAACCCGACGGCCGCATCGGCATCCAGGAAGTTGTTAAACGACATCGGCGTCGCGTTCGCCAGCGACCGCTCGCCGCGCAGATCGGCCGCCACCAGGTCCAGCCGCTCCGGATGGCGTGCATCCATCAGCGTTTCGGCGGTCTGGTGCGGATTTTCGCCGTATCGCAGCGTGCGCGCACGCTCCCACTCCGGCCGCCCGGCCCTGCCGCCGCCGCCGCCCAGCCACTCGTGGATCGCCGCGTCGTACGCCGCCGTCGCCCGGAACGCGTCGCAGGCCAGCGTCCGCGCCAACGAGTCGCCCCCATCCCCCGGCGCTTCGCCCTCGCGCGCCCGCCGAAGCAGCGCCAGCACCTGATCGCGATGCGCGGGTGTCGGCGCTGCCAGCACGTGCCGATGATTCTTGGCCGCCGCACGCAGCAGAGCCACGCCGCCGATGTCGATCATCTCGATCGCCTGCGCGAACGTGCAGCCCGGATCGGCCACGGTCTGCTGGAACGGATAGAGATCGACGACCACCAGGTCGATCGGCCGGATCCCGGCGGCCGCGAGCTGCCGCATGTGCTCAGGATTGTCGCGATCCGCCAGAATCGCCGCGTGAATCGCCGGGTGCAGCGTCTTCACGCGGCCATCGAGCATCTCGCCGCTGCCGCTGAGCGTCTCCACTAGCGTCACCGGCAAGCCGCCCGCGGCGAGCGCGCGGGCCGTGCCCCCGGTGCTGATCAACTCGACCCCGAAATCGACGTGCAGCGCCCGCGCGAACTCGACCAGTCCGCTCTTGTCCCACACGCTTAGCAGCGCCCGGCGAATGTTCATGACGCCGAATGTACCCCCGCTCGGCGCCGGCCGCGATCCACCTTACACGGTCTGTCCGTGCTCGATCGCCTTCTGCTCCAGCCGCGGCAACTGCTGCCGCAGCGCGGCGGCCTGCGGCGAAGACGGAAACCGCGAGAGCACGTCGCGCGCCACGCGAATCGCCGCGTTGAAGCGCTGCTGCTTGACCAGTTCGACGATGTCCGACTCCATCCGCTGCCGCGTCTGAATCTCCGCGTTCTCGCGCAGCACCGGCAACTGCTGCCGCAGCGCTTCGGCTTCCGGCGTGCGCGGGTAGCGCTGAATCAGTGTGTGCGCCGTCGACAGCGCCGCGTGCCAGTCGCGTGTGTTCGTCGCTTCCTGCGCCTGCGCCAGCAGCCGCGCGCGGGTGTCCGTCTCGGCCTTGTCGCGCTCGCTCGACAGCCGCCGCGCGATCTCCTGGGCCTTGGCCGCCGTCGGATGCCGCTGCATCAGGTCGTGCACCACCTCGGTCGCGCGATCCCAGGCGCCGAGCGCGACCAGGTCGTGCACCTGGCGCGCGGCCGTCTCGATGTCGTGCGTCTCGACGCTGGCCCGCATCCGGTCGACCTGCTGCTGCAGCGCGTCCCAGCCGGGCAATGACGGGAATCGCTGCCGCGCCGCGCGAATGCGGCGCTCGGCCTCGACCCAGTTGTGTTCGCGGATCAGCGCCGGCACCTGCTGCTCCAGCCGGCCCAGTTCGTCGCGACCCAGCAACTCCAGCCGCATCGTCCGCTGCTGGTCGTTCAGCAGAGAAACATCGCGCACCTCGCGCAGCACGCTGACCAGTTCCGCGATCGCCGCCGAGTCGCCCCCGAGCGCCGGCGCGGCGGGCGTCCCGGTCGTCGCCGCAGCCGGCGCGGCCCGCATCGCGATCACCGCTTCGTTCAGCGTGTCCAGCCGGCGGACAAGTTCGGCCAGCCCCCACATCAGCAGCCCGGCCGCACAGCCCCCGATCAGCGTCAGCAGCGTCAAGAGGTAGTCGCTCAGCGGCGGCGCGATCGGGGCGTGTGTCTGCACCCAGAAGCGCGCCACGGCCCACGCGATCGCCGCCAGGCTCAGCAACACCGCCGCGGACGTCAGCATCACGCCGACGAAGCGCGAGTTGTTCAACTCGACCTTCGGCTCATCCGGCTGCGTTTCCGCCATGCTTTGGCTCCCGGCCCGCGTGGTCCGCTGCGGGCGGATGTGCATCGTCTCCCAGCGCCGCAAGAACAACCAGCGGCCAGGCACGGCGGAATGCTCGCGTAGCGCACGGCCGCTCCCCGCCGCGCGACATTATTCAGATGATTCGAAAAAACGCAACGGCGGGAAGCCGCAGGGGCGACGCGCTCGTCAGATCGCTTCCGGAAAGCGCTTGCCGGAAGCCGCCGGTTCGTCGCCCGCGCGGCCATCGCCGGTGCGCCGCGCCTTCACGCGGAACACGGTCCGCTCGTAGCGCTTGCCCCGGTTGTTGACGTGATTGCGAGCCGCAAACGGCCGGTCGTTGGGCAGTTTGGGCAACTGATTGCTCACGCGCAGCCGGGTCAGCCGCTCGCGAACGTCCTCGGGACTGTAGGTGTCGCCGGTGCGGGCGCTGAGCCCGCCCGCGATCACGCCGATCGCGATCTCGTTGTCGATGAGGTTGTCGAAGGTGACGCGCGTCTCGCGGTACATCTGCGCCAGCATCTCGACGTGCAGCGCCGGCCACTCATCGCCCCGGCGGCGGGCCTGGCTCTCGTCCACGACCTTCTCCAGGCGGTTGCGGCCGTGTTCCGCGTATTCCGGCGAGAGATCGATGCCCAAATAGCGTCGCCCGAGCCGCTTGGCGGCGGCGGCGGTCGTCCCGCTGCCGCTGAAGGGGTCGAGTACCAGCTCGCCGGGATTGCTGCTGGCCATGACGATTCGCATCAGCAGCGCTTCGGGCATCTGGCAGCCGTGAAAACCCGCCCGCTCCTTAAAAGTGCCGCAAACGCGCGGGAAATCGCCCCACACATCGTCCGGCAGTCGGCCGGCGGGGCTGGCACGCAAGTCCTGATATTCGGTGTGCCGCGCGCTGGGGAAGCGCAGCACATGGTCGTTGAAGGTGAACTCCGTGCGGTGCTTGGTGAAGTAGAAGATGTGCGTGTGCGACCGCCCGAACATCTGCCGCGTCGCCTGCCCGAACGTGTAATGCCAGATGATCCAGTTGCGCAGATGCAGCCCCAGTTCGCGACCGATCACCCGCACGTCCGCAGCAAACTCGTCGCCGATTGCGATGTAGAACGAGCCCGTGTCCTTCAGCACGTCTCTGCATCCCGTCATCCACCGCCGCGTCCATTCCACGTACTCGCCGTTGGGCATGTCGTCGCGGTAGTTGTCGTAGACGTAGCCGATGTTGAAAGGCGGATCGGCGAAGACCAGGTCCACGGACCCCCCAGGCCAGGACCGGAGCAATTCGACACAGTCACCACAATATATTGTGTTAACGTTCATTTACTTCCTCAATATGTGGATCAGATTGTGCGCTGGGCACCTGCCGAAGTCAATCCGATTCTCGTGCAGCAAGCGGGGGTGCGGCCCGAAGAGGCGCCGCGCTCGGCGCAACCTGAAGCTAAGCTCTGCCACCAGCGTGGCTTAACACGGCGCGTATTCGCCGCCAGTGTGTGCCCACCCAGTAGACGTGGCGACAGCTCCGGCAGCGGTAGAAAGGGGTGGCGAGGAGCAGGCTGCGGGCCGGGACTACGTCCGCAACTTCTGAGCGGGAAACGAGTTCGAGCTCGCCGTTGCAGTGTGTGCAACGCGGCGCCGCGCCCGGCGTCGCAAGCCGCGCGCGAACGTGGTGCACCTGCTCGCGCAGCGGTAACCCCACCGGCAGCAGAATTCCCGCGACCATGCCGCGGGTCAGCGGCCGGCGCTCGAACAGGCGACGATCGGCTGAGATGATCACGCGCCGCTCGGCCAGCGCGTGTGTCACCAATGCGCCGTCATCGATTCCGGGCGTGTACGAGCAATCGTACCCCAGCATCCGCAGCCAGCGGGCCAAGCCGCCGCACATCGCGTCGCAGGCGATGCGCTCGGCGGCGATCGCCGTATCCACGAGCGGCAGCGCGTCCGCAGCGAATTCGTCAGGGCCGGACATGGTCGTCTAAGCGCGGCGTCGCGGCGTGAGCCGTGGACCGGCCCGGCGGCGCGCCGGCGTCAGGACTCCTTCGGAAGCTTCGCGAGTTGCTCTTTGGCCAGCTTGGCCGCTTCGCTATCCGGGTGTTCCTTGATGACCCGCTCGAACTGCTCGCGAGCCAGGTCCGGCAGCTCCGCCCGCACGAAGCGCTCGCCCAGGTCGAGCCAGCGCTCGGCCTCTTCGTCGCCAGAGCGACTCTTCACCAGCTTCTGAACAGCCGGGTCGGCGTTGATCTTGTCGATCGCCGCCTTCGCCGTCTTGGCTGCGTCGGTGTCGGCGTGCTCCTTGACCGTCTTTTCGTATTCCTTGACCGCTTGGGCGTAGAGCTTCTGGGCCTCCAGCGCGGCGGCGTGCTCGTTGTGGATCAGGCCCTTTTCGTTCTCGATCGCCTTGCGGATCATGCTTTTGACCGTGCCGCTGCCGCGCAGCCGGGCGATTTCCACGTCGGCCTCGCGGGCGATCTCGGTGCCTTCGAATCGCACGCTGAGCATCGCGAGCACCGCGCAGGCGTTCTCGTAATCCTCCTTGCGCGACAGCTCGCGAGCGCGGGTCAGCTCGTCCTTGGCGGCGGTCTCGATCTTTTCCTGCAGCGTCTTGGCGCGTTCGGCGATGTCCGGCAGCGTCGCCGCGACGCCGCGCACGTCCTTGGCAATCGTGTAGGCCGGTCCGAATTCCTTGCGACCCAGCATGGCGTCGGCCTTCTTCAGCCGCGCGGAGAGCGATTCGTTGTCGCTGCCCAGGGGCGGGGTCTTCACCATCTGCGACTGAATGCGCTCCTCCAGCCGATTGCCGGGATGCCCGTGCCACACCAGGATGCCGCCCGTGTCGATGATGTAGGCGTGCGGATACGCGGGGCACTCGTACGTCTCGTCGAGCCGCCCGCCCCAGGCGTAGGTGAGGTTGATTTCCTTAGACTTCATCGTGTTTTCGAGCCGCTCGCGCTCCGATTCCGGCGCGTAAGCCAGGAACGAGACCCCGCGGCGCTCGTATTTCCTCGCCAGCTTGTTCACGTCGACCAGCGCGTCGACGGAGGCACTGTCGTTGCTGCGGAAAAACAGCAGCACCACGATGCGATTCTTGTGTTTCTCCAGGGAGAAATTTTCGACGTCGTTGGTCTCGCCCGTCACGCTGAAGTCGGGCGCCTTGCGGCCGACCTTCTGCGCCCACGCCGGCGTGGCGGCCGCCAGCCCCGTCAACGCCAACAGACCCATCATCATCGGAAGCCGCATGGTGATCTCCCGCTTTCGCATCGCTCCGCACGCTCGCCCCACGGTCATCCCGGCCCGAAACACCGGCCGCCGCGCGGCGTCGCGCTCGCCCTCTGATTATGGACCGCCGCTATGTTACCGCGCGACCGGGTGCGGACAAGCTGCGCTTCGCAGGCCAGTGCGCTTGGATACATCTCGCGACCCGGGCCAGATCAAGCCCGGCTGAAGCCGGCTGGGCAGAAGAACTCTCACAATCGAGAGGCCGCCCGACCACCACCAGCTCAAGCTGGTGGCAAACACCGGTCGGCTGAAGCCGACCCCTGGAGTTTGCGGTCGGCTGAAGCCGACCCCTGGAGTTTGCGGTTGGCTGAAGTCGACCACTCAAGCGTCAAACTCCGAAGGCCGGGCTTCCGCCGGTCCACTAAGAGCGCCACACCCAAGGCCCGGCCTTCTGCCGGTCCACCGAGGGCGCTGCACTCCAAAGGCCGGTCTTCAGCCGGTATTCCAAAGTGCCACAAACCAAAGGCCGGGCTTCAGCCGGTGTTCCAAAGTGCCACACACCAGGGGCCGGGCTTCAGCCGGCCGGTTCTTGCCACCGGTTTCAACCGGTGGCCAGCGGCCGCGAGCCCAAGCTCTCACCCCAATCCGCGCCTTCAGCCGGCTTCAGCCGGCTTGACTTGAAGTCGCATTGAACTCAGCCGCGGATGGGTCGCCGATTCCTCTTGTATTGCAGCCGCGCGATCCGTAGGATCAATGCGTCCGAGTCGCGGCCGGCCCGCGAGGCGATCGTTTCGCCGAGCAGGGCTGCATGCCGAGCAAGCAGGAGGTCGCCATGGAGTCGGTCATCATCGATCGTCGGATTCGAGGAACGCTGCCGAACTAGTTCGCGAGAGACCTCGACTGCTTTCCGCGTTTCGCCGCTGCCTGCGGCGGGGCGCTCCGCCCTCGCGATCCCCGTCCTGCCGCCTTCCTCCCCGCGGGCGTCTCCGCTCGCGCCGACGCTGACTATTCCGCCCACACAAGACAGCACGGTGTAACCGTCGCGCGTTTCGCGATCCGCGCTGCGCGAGCTGCGCAACTCGCCGATACGCGCTTCCTCAACCCGCTGATCGCGCCCTGCCGGCGCGAAACGGCGGCGGCACGGCGCGACGCGCATCGCACGGGCTGCGCGACCGTCGTCGCGCGGGCCGCGCGAAGAGAGCGCACCCGCCGCCGCCGCGAACGGAGATTTCGACAATGAACTTGCACCAGCTCGGCTGGAGCGACTCGTTACAACGCAGTTTTGACGCCCTCGGCGATGCGACGCTGACCCCCGGCCGCGTCGCCCGCGAAGACAAGGGCGGTTACGTCATCTACGGGCACGACCGCGCCTGGCGCGGCACGTTGAGCGGCGCGTTTCGGCACGCCGCGCTCACGCCCGACGATCTGCCCGCCGTCGGCGACTGGCTCGCGCTGCGCCCGCGCACCGGCGCCGACGCCGCCGTCATTCAAGCGCTGCTGCCGCGCACCTCCTGCGTGCGGCGGACGGCCGCCGGCGGCGGAACCCGGGCACAGGTCATCGCCGCAAACGTCGATTACCTCGTGATCTGCACGGGGTTGGATCGCGATTTCAACCCCCGCCGGGTGGAGCGCTACCTGACGCTGGCATACGCCGCCGGAACCAGCCCGCTGGTACTGCTCACCAAGGCCGACGCCTGCGACTGCGTCGAGGCGTGCGTCGCCCGAATGCAGGCCGCGGCGCCGGGCGCGCCCGTCATCGCGATCAGCGCGGTCACCGGCGACGGGTGCGCCGCGCTGCGCGCCAGCCTGCCCGCCGGCGTCACGGCCGCGCTGGTTGGGTCATCCGGCGTCGGCAAGTCGACCCTGATCAACGCGCTGCTCGGCGAGGAACGCATGGCCACACGCGCCGTGCGGGCCCACGACGGCCGCGGACGGCACACCACCACGCATCGCCAACTGCTGCCGCTGCCCGGCGGCGGAGTGCTGATCGACACCCCGGGGATGCGCGAGCTGGCCCTGTCGGCCGACGACGATGCCCTGGCGGCGACGTTCTCCGACATCGATGGACTGGCCGCCGCGTGTCGTTTCCGCGACTGCACGCACGCCGGCGAGCCGGGCTGCGCCGTGCTTCTGGCGGTGCGCGACGGGGCGCTGGAGGCCGACCGGCTGGAAAGCTGGCGCAAGCAGGGTCGTGAGCTGCGCTGGCTCGAAACGCGCGACGACCCGCGGGCCGTCGCCGCGGAGAAAGCCCGCTGGAAGTCGCTGCACAAGGCGGCCCGAAAGTGGATGAAGGAGAAGTACGACCGCTAGTGCAGCGGACGTAGAAATACCAGCGTTTGTAGTCGAGTTCTCGTGCGGGGTTCGCACAGGCCGGAGGCCCGTAGACTCTTTGGCTTCACTTGCTTTTGTGAGCGATTCGCGAGCCCCGAGGATGGGCAGAATGCCCGCCCCACCT
>CAZVWB010000054.1:0-27189 GCA_964631045.1 uncultured Planctomycetales bacterium | reverse complement strand
CCGTCGCTTCGTCGCTCCGTCGCTGCACCCGCCCCCCCCGCCGGCTGCGTCGAGGCCCGCCAGCGCGCCATCTGCTCCGCATAAACCGCGCGGTGCTCATCCGTCACGCCGCGCGTCAGCTTGGACGGGTTGTGCTTCTGGACGGCCGCCGTCGCCGCCGCCGCGCCGCCCAGACGGTCGGCGATGAACAGAAACGTGACCACGCCGACGACCAGGAAGATCAGCGTCTGAAGCGCGTTGGCCCAGGCGGTGGCGCGGGCGCCGCCCAGCCACACGTACAACCACACGACCGCCGTGCTGATGAGCGTGCCGAGCCAGAACGGAACCGCGCCGCTCAGCCGCGGGACTTCCGCGTTCGGAAACAGCCCGGGGAACGCGCCGGCCGTGGCGGTGCCGATCATGTTGCCCGCGCCGAGAATACCGATGATGATGTAGGGCATCTGCAGCAGCGCCAGAATGGGGAACAGCACCGCGCCGAGATGGTTCGACTGAAAGCGGTCGCGGAAGAACTGAATCTGCGTCTGGTAGCCGTGCCGCTTGCCGAGCGCCCAGAGCTTGATGCCGATCAGGAAGAAACACGCCGCATGGATGATCCCGGACCATGACGCCATCTTGCCGTAGACGCCGACGCCGGAGTACCACGCCTCGCCGCTGCTGCCCTGAATCGCGAACGCGGTCATGGTGGTGCCGAAGACGCTCAGCACCAGCAGCACGGGGCCGACGCCGCGCGAGGCGACGAAGTAGTCGACCGCAGTGCCTTTGAAGACCGAGTTGCTTGCCACGCCCAGCAGGATGAGCGCGCCGAGATAGACGACGATAATCCAGAGCTGCATCATGCCGCGCGGCAGGTCGGCCAGGGTCAGTGCGTCGGCGAGCGTCAGTGCAACGTCCACTCAAGTCTCCCTCTCGCAGGCGTCGGTCGCGGGGTTGCCGCAAGGTTGCGGCGGGTGGTCCGCCGGGCCGGGTTGTTCGCGCATCAGTGTCCGCCGCGGCCCGCCGGGGGCGGCGTCCACGCCTGGCTGTCGGGCACGTCTACGCCGCGCGGCCAGCAGTAGCGGCACGCCAGGCCCCACAGCACGCACGCCGCGATCGAGATGCCGATGTGATACGCCAGGGTGACCGGCAGGAACCCGAGAACCAGCCAGCGATGATCGCTGCGCCACCAGAAATCCTGGTGAATCACGGCGAGCAGGACGATCAGGCCGTAGATGAGCAGACGCATGCGCGTATCCTGCGAAAGGGGTGGTGCGCGGTCCGCCGGCGCTGCCCGGCGCGCGGCGCAGTCGAGAAGGACGCGAGTGTACTGCCGATCGCCCGAGGCTCAAGCGCGGCCTGTGCGATTGTGTCGGTGGGTGCGGCTACGCGGGGACCCGCTGGACGCCGTCCAGCGCGATCGAATCCGGCAGGTCGCAGTACCGGCCCATCGGCTCGAACACCGCGTTGATTTCCGGGTCGAATACGTCGCCGATCAGCAGCCGGGTGATGGTGTCCTTGTGCTCCGGGTGCATCCGCGTGAACTTGCCGAATGAAAAATCGGGCGTGTAGAAAGCGTAGACCAGCTTGCGGATCGCCTGCACGCCGTCGTAGAAACGCTCGCCCCAGGCGTTCAGATTGGTGGCCGAAGGGCCCCCGCGCGACAGCGCCGCGCTCACCGCGTCCGCCGCCAGCTCTCCCGACTTCAGCGCGAAAAACACGCCCGACGAGTACATGGGATCGAGGAAAGTGAACGCATCGCCGATCAGCACCCAGCCGTCGCCGGCGCAGCGCTTCGAGTTGTACGAGAAGTCGCTGAGCACGTGGACGGGCGAGACGCGCTCGGCGCCGCGCAGCCGCTGCTCGACGACCGGACAGCGGGCGATCTCCTCCGCCAGAATCTGCTCGGGCGCCCCGCGATTCTTGATGAGGTATCCGATGTCCGCCACGATGCCGATGCTCACGATGTCGTCCGGCAGCGGGATGTACCAGAACCAGCCGGCCTGTCCCTGCACCTGCAGGACGAGCGTAGCGCCCTCGTCGCGCGGGTTCGCATCTCGGAACGCGCCGCGATAGTGGGCGAAGACCGACGCCTTCTTCAGTTGCGGGTCCGGCTGGCGGATATCGAAGCGGCGCGAAAGCATCGCGTTGGTTCCGGTCGCGTCGATCACCACCCGGCTGCCGACTCTGACGCGCGAACCATCCGCGCGCTCCACGACCACGCCGGCGACGCGCGGCAGCGCGTCGTCCGACGGCTCGGTCAGCACGTCGATGACATTGGCCGGCTGCCAGACTTCCGCGCCGCGCTCCGCGGCGTTTTCCAGCATCATCTGGTCGAAGCGGCTGCGCAGCACCTGCCACGTAACCGAGCACTCGTGCGGGTTGCGCTCGTCGAAATAGAACGGCGCGGACATGCTGCCGGAGGCGTTGAAGAACTGCACGCTGTACTTGCGGACGAAATCGCTGCGCTTGAGCTTGTCGAGCATGCCGATCCGCTCGAACACCCAGTACGTCTCGGGCATCAGCGACTCGCCGATGTGAAACCGCGGGAACTGCGAGCGCTCGATCACCAGCGTGCGATGGCCCGCCGCGCCCAGGATGGCCGCCGCGGTCGACCCGGCCGGCCCGCCCCCGACGATGACCACGTCGTACTCGCAGGCGACGGTTGTCATTCCTGATTCCTCCGACTTCATCGGCGACGCCCGCTTCGCCGGAACGCGCCTATTGTGCAGCGCACACCACCTCGAGCAGGCGGATCGCCGGCCGCTCGTCGCAGACGATTGTAGCCAGCCGTCCATACGCCGCGCCGCGGTCGGACTCGTCAAAAACCGCGAGAAACGCCGCGCCGCGCGGATAGTGAACGAAATGCTGGGGCCGCACCCGCCGCAAAACGTTGTGGGCGATCAGCACTTCGCCGAGCGGCCGGCGATGCGATCGGATTTCGTCGCCGACGGCGGCGGGCAACTGCGACAGATCGATCCAGACCACGCCGTACTCGACCACCCGACCGCTCGACGGCAGGAACAGGGCGATGCGGCGCAAATACCCCCGGTCGCCCGCGTCCCGCTCCTCCAGCACGCGTAGCGCGACGCCTTCGCCGTAGAACGACGCCAGCGTCGAGGTCATGTGCTCCGAATGCGCGAGCAGGCGCCGCGCCGTCGGCGGCAGCGCCTCCGCGGCGAGCGGCACGCACGCGGTCGCCTCCTCCGTCGCGACGCCGAAGGGCGCGCAAAGCGACGCGAGAAAGGTCTGCGGCGACGTGGTCGGCGTCTCGGCGAACATCGCGGGGCGCTCTCAGGTGTAACGGATGTTGCGGTGCTGCGGCTCGAAGAAGTTCGACAGCAGCGCATCGACGCGCAGCAGGCCGGGTCGCGTCAGACGAACGCAATCGCCCTCGACCACGGCCATCTGCGACTCCGCCAGCGTCGCCAGCGCCGAACGGAACTCCGACGCGATTTCCACGCCGAATCTCGTGCGGAAATACCCGGCGTCGATCGCGCCCAGCTTGAGTTGCAGCACCAGCTCGCGGATCAGCCGCTGCCGGGGCGTCGCGAGCAGCGCCCGCGACAGGGGCAGCTCGCCGGCCTGCACGCGGCCCAGATACGCGTCCCACTTATCTTCATTCTGAAAATGGGCGCCGCCGACGTACGAGAACGACGCCACGCCCGTCCCCACCATGTCGCCTCCGCGCCAGAGCGCGTCGCGATAGACGAAGCTGCTGTGCGGGCCGGGGCGCACCAGCGTGTAGCCGCTGCTGACGCGATAGCCCTGCGCCTCGAACTGCGAAAAGGCGTAGTCCACCCAGCGGCGCTTCGTGGCCCAGTCGGCCACGAGCGGCGCGGCGGCCGCACCGGCTTCGCGCGAGAAGACGGTGTTGAACGGCAGCTCCATCTGATAAATCGTGAGGCTGTCCGGCGCGAGCGCCAGCGTCCGTTCGACCGCCATCTTCCATTTGTCTTCGGTCTCGCCCACCATGCCGGCGATCAGATCGACGTTGATTTGCGCGAAGCCCACCTCGCGCGCCCATTCATATGCGACGGCGATCTCGCGCGAGCGATGGGCGCGGCCGTTGGACTCCAGAATCTCGTCGGCCCAATGTTCGATTCCCAGACTCAGCCGCGTCACGCCGATGCCGCGAATCGTCTGCAGCTTGCTGAGCTTCAGCGTGCCCGGCTCGCACTCGAACGTCACCTCGCGAGCCGCCTCCCAGCGCCAATGGTCGTTGATGCGCTCCACCAGCCGCTTGAGCTGCTCGTTGCTCAAGTACGACGGCGTGCCGCCGCCGAAATACACGAAGTCAAACTGCCGCCCGGCGAGGCGCGGACGCTGCTTGTACAGCGCGATTTCCCGCGCCAGCGCGTCCATGTACGTGTCGATCTCGCCGCCGTTCTTGTCCGTGTACACGCGGAAGTAGCAGAACTTGCAGCGCTTGCGGCAGAACGGAATGTGCAGGTATAGCCCCAGGGGCGGCGGCGCGGCCGCCGCGCCGCCCCCACCATCGTCCGCGGCGCGATCGAGCACATCCAGCGCGGCGGGGGTCTGTTCGCGCGACCAGACCGAGAACGGCGGGTAGTTCGCTACGAAGTAGCTGCCCACCTCGGTTCTGGCCGCCGGCTCGGATCGGAGAACGTCAAGTTCCATCACGACTCACTGCGATTCGTGCTCGCGCGTCGGTAGCAGCACGCTCCCGGCCGCGCCGGCCGGGTGCGCCCGCACCGCGACCAGCGGTGCGAGTATAAGCCGAGAGAACGGCGGCGCGATTGTGCATTTCTGTCGCTGCGCTCCGCCCGCCGCGACTGGATCGAACTTCGGCCGATTCCACCCTCCGCCGACGCCCGAGAATCACGCTATGCCGGCGGCAGCCCCGTCATCCGCCGCCAGGCGCTCACCTGTCCCAGGTGCAGTTGAACATGGCCGCCGAGATAGAACATGAACATCGCCCCGAGCGTCGGGAACAACTCGCGCATCCGCCCCGGCGAAGGGTTCTCGCCAAGCAGCACCGCGTCTTCGGCCGCGTCCACCGCGGCGACCGCCGCCTCGTATCCGGCGAAGAAACACGAAGTAATCCGCTCCATCGGCGGGTAGATCGACCCATCCGGGTCGTCGACGCAGGCCGCGCCGTTCTTGAAGAGCGCGTCAAAACCCTCCGGCGGAGTGGCGGCTGCGATCGGCCGCCCGAGAGCGGTCAGCACACGCGACGGATACAGCGCGAGGTGCCCATACACCCACGCCGGATGATTCGATTGCACGACCACGCCGCCGCAGCGCGCCAGCCGCGCGAACTGCCCGGCGTCGACGCCCGCGATAAGTCGGCGGGCGTTCGGGATCGACAGCGTCGCGCCCGCGGCGATCATCGGGCCAATTGTTCGGCTCACGTCATAACTCCTCTCCGTATTGCGACGAACCTGGTTGGGTAAACCGGGTCGATCGCGCCGTTCTTCCCGCCGCGGCCGTGTCTGATCTGACTCGGGCGCCCGTAGCCGCCGTCGGGAGCGCCCGGAAGCGCGACGGTGGGGGTTCCGCGGCGCGCATTTTGCTTGTCGCCGGCGACTCTAGTGCCTTGCCGCCCGGCTGACTAGACTGCGGTCGATCCCGCTCCACGTCTGTCGCACCGCGGCTAGCGCGGATTCGCTACGACGCCGCCGCTGCTCTTCCGACGCGGAGCGCGATTCGGGGTGAAGCGATGAAAACCGGTGCGCAGCGCAGTTCGCGCCGCCGCGCGCCCCGTCGGCGGCGCTGGTCCGTCGCGCGGTCGTGGGCCGCACCGGCCTGCGCACCCGCTCCCGAACCCCGCACTTGCCCCCATCCGTGCGCGGCATTTCCACCGCGCACGCCGCCCGAAAGCAAACCCCCACTTCAATTCAGGAGGACCGCTATGATCGCCCGTCTCATTCCCATCGCCGCGCTGCTGAGCGTCGTCGCGCTCGCCGCGGCCGACACCCTGATCGACTTCGAGGACTTCGCCGCCGGAACCCAGATCACCAACCAGTACCCGGGCGTCGTATTCTCCGCGCCGCCGGATAGCTGCGGCGGAACGCCGCCGGTGCGCCCGGTGATCGCCACCGCCGACGGCGGCACGTCTTCAGGCACCCGCGCGCTCACCGTCACGACGGGTTGCCCGGACTTCAGCCCCGACTTCATCCGCGCGGTGTTCGACGAGCCGCATGGCGAAGTCTCATTCACCCTCGGCGAGACCGCCGGAACCTACCAGGTGCGCGTGTACAACACCACCAGCGGCGGCTCCGCGGTGCTGACGCGGAACATTCTGCTGTCCGGCTCCGGCTTCATCGGCGTACACCGCATGGTGCGCCTGACCCGCTCGCAGCAGGACATTCGCCGGGTCGAGATCGACAGCACGGTCGATGACTTCGAGTACATCGACGATCTGTTCTTCGACTGCGTGGACGAAACGCCGCCCATCGCCGTGATCGCCGATCCGCTAACCGCCGCGCCGGTGTGCAACGGATCGCCGGTGATGGGCTCGGCCTATGACGCCGATGGCGACATCTCGCAGTGGCGGCTCGAACGCAAGGCCCCGACCGCCGGCAGTTGGACGCTGATCGCCCTCAGCAGCACGGAGGTCATCGACGATCAGCTCGCGATCTGGACCACGACGGCGGCGACCGGATACTACTACCTGCGGCTGACCGTCGAGAATGCGTGCGGCGACGTCACGCAGACGCAGACGATGGTGTATCTCGACAAGCAGCCGCCGACCGTCAGCGTGCGCTGGCCGGTCGATGGCGACATCGTCGGGGGCAGCATCTGCATTGACGGTACGGCGTGGGACCAGAACACCGGCTCTTTGGCCGTCGAGCGCCGCCCTGCCGGGGCTGGCGTGTTCGTGCCTGTTACGGGCACTTCGCCGCCTTGGGTCGTCACGGACACTCTCGGTAGCTGGAACACCCGCGCCGGCGTGGCCGACGGCGACTACGACATCCGCGTCACCGCCAGCGACGCCTGCGACAACACGACCGCGGTCGTTACCACGGTCACCGTAGATAACACGGTCCCCATCGGCGTCATCACCTCGCCGCTGGCGTGCACGACGGTCGGCGGCATCGTCAACGTGTTCGGCACGGCCAATGACGCGCACCTGCTGGACTGGTCGCTCGACTTCACCGGTGACGGCATCGCCGGGTGGCAGAACATCGACGGCGACACAGCACCGGTCGTCGCGAATCGGCTGGGGCAGTGGGACACGCGCGGATTGCCCGCGTGTGCATACACACTGCGGCTGACGGTGCGCGACCGCGCCTGGCTCGACTGCGATCATGATGATCGCAACGTGAAGACCGTCTACGTCTCGGTCGACCTGGGCACGCGCTGCGACGTAAACCGCGACGGCCTCGTGAACTTCTTCGACATTGACCCGTTCGTGGAATGCCTGTTCGGAGGATGACTTCGCTCGGGAAGTAGTGTTGCGCTGACGGCCGGCGTTTCCGCCGGCCGTCAGCTTCGGCCCAAAACGACTTCTTGCAGCACACCGTGGTGCGCTGCGGCGTTTACCCGCGTGCCGCTACGGCGTATGCGGCAGCGGTTCGTGATGCGGCAGAATCAGCGGCAGCAACTGGCCGCACTGGCCGAGATTCGTCAGGACGATGTCGAGGTCGATGTCGTCGACCACGCCGTCGTAGTTTGCATCCGACGAAGTGACCGCCGCCGCCAGCGGCCCGCCCGTGCCGAGATCGGCGATGACCTGATCCACGTCGCGCGCGTCGATGCAGTTGTCTCCGTTCACATCGCCGCCGATCAGCGTCCCGGCGGAAACCGTGACGCCCTCTGCGGCCGTGAACGTCACCACGCGGCTGAGATGCGTCGGCGGCTTGAACCACACCCGATAGCGCACGCCATAGGCGTAGAACTGAACGTCGAACGCGTCGAGATCGGAGATCGGAGCGACGCCCGAATCGACGATCTGCCCGTTACGCACCTGCTGAACCTTGAAGTCCACGCCCGGCCCGGCGGATCGGAACCACTGGTAGTCGCCCATGTTCACGTAAATGCGAGCGTGCGAGAGCGTGGACGACGCGGCCTGCGCCAACATCGGCTGGAAGCGGTTCTGCAGGCCCCAGAGGAAGAAATCCTGGTTAGTCGTAACGTCCAGCCCGGCCTCCACCATCTGTGCGGCGACGTCGAATCCGAACGCCATGCTGTCCAGATTGTCCGCCGTGTGCGCGAACCGCGCCGGCAGCGCACCCTGCATGTCCACCGCCAGCATCGTCAGCGCGTCGCGGGCCGCCTGGAACGCGCTGGCGTCGCGCACCTCGGCGTCGGCGAAGTCGGCGCTGATCGCCGCCAGGGCCGCGCTCAGCGCTTCCAGATCGCCGATGACGTTCAGCATCAGCGCCGCCTGATCCGGATCGAGCGGCGAATCGAATACAAGCTGTGCTTCGCCGATCAGCGGCTGGAACAGCGCTGCGGCTTTCTCGTACTTCGGCGAGTAGTACAGCAATAGCTCCTCGAACGTAGTCGGCCCGGGCAACGTCTGCACGTCGAAGGCCAGCGCATTGCCGACCGCCAGGAAGGTGCTGTTGAAGTCCGTCGCGGGCCGATACGACACGCCGCCGTCGTCGCTGTATTTCACCTCCAGCGTCGCGTACCACGGCCGCTCGCTCTCCAGCGGGAGCGCGGGCATGTTGCACAGCGGGCCGACGATGATCGGGCGATCCGGCGGCGGCGGATACGTGAGGCGCTGGCGGAACCAGATCGGGCCGGTCTTCCCCGCCTTACGCCACGGCGTCAGCGCCGCCCACGGCCCCGTCTCCCAGAAACGGTTGAACGGATTCGTGAACGGGCACAGGATGATCCGGAACTCGCACACAAAACCCGCCGGGAAGCAGCACGTGCGAATCCAGCACGTGTTCGGCCCCTTCATCCACGGCGTGTAAACGCCCGGACCGCACGGCCGATAGCGCACTTGAATCTTCATTCCCACCGGACCGCCGATCGGCGGCGGCGGAAGCGAGACGCGCTGCACCGAGATGTCGGCAGAGCTGATCGCGCCGATGTTGACGTTGTTTCGCGTCCAGAAGCCGCTCACATAGGTCAGCGGCCCGTTGGGCGTCGTCACCAGCACCGTCGCGTACGTCGCCGGCGTCACGCACGCCACCCCCCAATCCACCACGACGGTGTTCGTGACTACGGGCGGATTCGACGGCACTGCCGGCGTCGGGCATCCGCCGGCAAAGATGGCGACGGGATCGGCATACAGCACACCCCCGCCCCCGCTGAACGTCAGGTGCAGGTCGGACGCCGGCTGTCCGGTGTTGTTCGCGACGACCACGAGCACGGCGTCGAAGCCGAGCGCAGTTGGCGCGGCGGCCAGTTGCAGCAATCCGCCTGCGGCGCACAGAAGCACGAGAGGGGTTCGTTTCACGGCTGCTTTCCTCCAGAAGATGTGATTGACGTGTCGCCGGGGATCAGCGACGAGCGTGAAATGAAAGTACGTGGCGCTGCGCGGCAGGGCAACACGATATTAACAATTCGCGATAGCGTAAATTTATGACAAAACCGCTCACGCTCGACCGGGAGCGCTTACAGCGGCACGTAGGGTGCGGGGCGAAAAAAAATGACCTTTGTCAGCGAACTGACAAAGGTCACAGCGTAGTGAGGGGGTATTTCTGGGTTTTTGAACCGTTGTTCGCAATTTTCAGGTTCTTGCTGCCACCTGTTGTTAAGTAGTAGGCAGCCACGCGACACCATTTCCACTCCGGTCCGCAAAAATCGAGGAGAGAACGCGGCCAGCGAAGCCGCGGTGCGCGTGTAAACTATTTCTTGAAAGACGCTTAACGTCCGCGCGGGCCGTACGTCGGCACCGGCGGAAAATTCTGCGCACCGCCGATAGGATGGGTACGTATCGTTAACTGCCCGCATCGAGTGCCTAGGATTGCGACTCATTTTGTCCGGTAACGCCCACGATGGCTGACGCGATTCCAATCCGCCGCCCATTTGCCGCCGTGCGGCTGCGCGCGGCCGCGGCGGCCCCGTCGCCGGCGGAGAACTACGCGATTGCGACGATCGCGTGCCTGCTGGTGGCCACGGGGTTTCTGGCGTTCTGCCCGGGGGCGCGGCACTGGTTTGTGCTGCCCTCGACGATCGCCGGCGTGATCGCGGCGGCGGACGTGGTGGCCTGGGTGCGGCGGCAGGTGGACGCTTTTGACCCGAAGGGGCTGATCGGCTGCGTTCTGGTTCACACCACGTTCACCGCCCCGTTGCTGCACATGGGGCTGGAGGCCCACGATCCGCAGTTCACCGCGATCATCGACGACTGGGGCAACTGGTTCGGCGTGCTCGGCCTGTTCTACGTCGTTTCGCTGGTGATGTACAAGGCGGCGCAGCGCTACACGTTTGGCGCGACGAAGCCGACGCGCGTGGTCTGGCAGGTCAACAACGCGCGATTCGCCTCGCTGCTGGCGTGGGGCGTCGCGGTCAGCGGCATCACCGCCGGCGTCGTGCTCTTTCGCTTCGGCGGCCTGGCCAAAGAGGGCGAAGGCGTCGGAGTCACGACGGCGATGAACCTGAGCTGGGTGCTGATGCTGTCCGACCCGTTGCCGCTGCTGGCGATGATGGGCGTCATCTATCTCATGAGCCGTCGCGGGCGACAACAGCCGCTGGTCGTCGTGCTCACCATGCTGGCGGTGTTTCTGGTCGCCCAGTTCCTGCTGCTGGGCCTGCGCGGCAGCCGCAGCGCGATGATCTTCGCGCTGTTTCTCGTTACGTGCATGGTTCACTATCGGCTGCGGCGCTTCCCCATCACCGTCATCCTGCTGGGGGCGCTGGTGCTCTTCATCGGCGGGTATTTCTACAAGTTCTACAAGCTGGCCGGCTCGCGCGGCGCGGCGGCGGCGCTGGCCGGCGACGAGCAGCTCGCCAGCGTGCAGGCCCGCACGGGCATCAACCCCGTCGGCGTACTGCTGGGCGACCTGGCGCGGGCGGACGTGCAGGCGGTGGCGCTGTTTCGCTACGCGCGCTACGGCGACCGCTACAACCTGCGCTGGGGCGAGACGTACGTCGTGTCGGCGGCCGTGGTGATTCCGCGGGCGCTCTGGCCCAACAAGCCGCTCTCGCGCTCGCGGGCGCTTACGAATCTGTTCTATGGCGAAGGCACGTACGAAGGCGGCTCGATTCGGTCCAGCCGCATCCTGGGGCTGCTGGGCGAGGCGCTGCTGAACTTCGGTATGGTGGGCATCCCGATCATGTACCTGATCTTCGGAATCGTGGTCGGGTGGTATCGCAAGAAGCTGCTGACGATGGACCCCGGCGACGGCCGGCTGTTCATCGTGCCGCTATTCACGCTCGCTTTCATGCTGGCGCCATTCGGCGATTCGGACAACATCGCCTTCGGGTTCCTGAAAAACGGCGCGCTGCCCATCGCGGTCATTCTGCTGAGCACCAACGCAATCCGACCGGCTCTGAACGCCGTTCTGCGCCGGCCGATCGCCGCGACTTCGCCGGGCGGCGCGAGGTAACACCCCATGCACCGCCCCGGAACTTCGCGTGGACTGCGTGGCGATTCGGCCGCAATGATGCGCTCGCTGCGGCCAGGCCGCCGCGCGGCGGCTGCGATCGTCGCGGCGGTCGCCGTGCTGGGCTCGGTCGCGGCGCTGGCTGGCGATCCGCCAAGACGGGCATGGCCCAATTCCGACCAGCGACTGAACTTCAGCGCCGGGCTGATCCCGCGGCAGATCAAGCTGGCCGAGCCGGAGACGATTCCCGTCGTCGCGCCGTCGGTCATCTGGGTGGCGTACGCGCAGCCGGACGTAGATGGCCCGCGCGGACACGAGTGGATGAACCGCTTCCTCGACAATGAGCGGCCGCGGCCCCTGGTCGGCCGCTATTTCTCGGCGTGCAGCGTGCGCGAGCGAACGCGCTTCCAACCGGCGGAAACGGCGCCATTCGAGCTGCTCAGGGACGATCTGCTGCCTAACACGTGGGGCGGTGAGGCGGGTCGGCGGCTGGTCGACCTGCGTAAGCCGGCGGCGCGCGAGAAGCTCGTGCGCCACTTCGTCGCGACGGCGCGCGCAGAGGGCGACTTCCTGGCGCTCGACAACTTCACGGTCGAGTACTTCACGCCCGCCGGGCTGCAGGCCGCCGAGTGGGATGCGGCGCAGTACGCATTTCTGGCGGAGCTGCGCGCGGCGGCCGATGCGGCGGGCGTTCGCATCGTCATCAACGCCTCGACCCGCCCCGAGAAGACCTGGGCGAAGCTGATCGAGAAGGTCGATGGTCTGCTCTTCGAGATGCCCGTGCATCCGAACGTGCAGAAACGGCCCGAGATTCTGGTCGCCGAACTGGCTGCGTACCGCGCGGCGCTCGACCGCGGCGTTTTCGTCGGGCTGATCCCCGATCCGAAGGCTGTCGGGCTGGTCGCCGCCACCGCGATGCTGATCCGCGAGCCGGGAGACCCGCTGTTCGTGTCGCCGCGCGACTCCGTACCGACCGCCGCCGCGTGGATGCAGTGGCCGGCGGCGTGGGGACCGGCGGAGGGTCGCTATGAGCGCGACGGGAGCCGCTTCTGGCGGACGTTCTCGCGCGTGCGGCTGGAAATCGACTTCGCGACCGGGGCGATCGCCGTCACGCCGCGGTAATCTTCGCAGTCGCCATGCGGTCAGCATGGTGTTTCGCCTGTAATCGATCGATGCCGATTCGCCGTCCGGATGCCGCCGGGGCGTGAGGAGATAACGCAAAATGGCAGCGAGTTGCCGCATCTGTGCCTCTACGCAAACGCGCGAGCGCGTGCTGACCCACGACGGCGACGGCAAGAAGCTGCCGATCCGGCTGTGCGACGAATGCGGATACGCGGAGCGCAACGAGCAGCGCAGCTTCGAGCAGCACATACACTTGCAGGAGGAGTATTTCGACAATACCGCTGCGCCGCCGCCGGGGGTGCCGAAGTGGCCGGCGCGCTCGGCGCTGCTGGCGCGGCGTGTGAACCGGCTGTTCGCGCGGCCGGGCCGCATGCTGGACATCGGCTGCGGTCCCGGCGAGTGGATGGCGACGATGGGGCAGCTCGGCTGGGAGCTGCACGGCATCGAGGTGGCCAGCGTGGTGGCCGACATCGCCCGCAAGTTCACCGGGGGGAAGATCTTCTGCGGCCCATTCGAGCAGTATCAGCCGCCGGCGGACGGCTTCGACCTGATTACCGCGTTCGCGCTGATCGAGCATCTGCTCGATCCGCGGCAGTTCGTGGAATGGGCCCAGCGCCACCTGCGCCCCGGCGGCGTGTTCATCGTGATGACTGGCGACCGCGCCAGCCGGCACGGCGTGGAGGCCGGCGACCAGTGGCCGTATTACTGGCTCGATGAGCACTTCAGCTTCTTCAGCGGCGAGTCGCTGCGGCGGCTGTTCCTGAGCGCGGGCTTCGCCGACGTGCGGCTGGAATGGCTGTATTCGGGCTACAAGCGAAAGCCCTCGCGGCTGGAGGTATACGCGGCCAAGCTGCGCGAGATCATCGGGGCGGTGCATTCGCCGCGGTACTACCATGTCTATGTGTTTGGGCGGAAGGCCGGCGCGTGACACCTACGGCGCTGGCTGACGATTCGACTGCGCGACGCGAACGTCTCGATCTTCACCCGAAAGTGTGGGCCTCCGAGCTTGTGAGTTTTTCGGCTTCAATCAGTTTCGTGAGCGGTTCGCGAGCGCGGCGGGCGGGCAGAATGCCCGCCCCACCCAAGAAATTCACAAGCTCTCCGAGCCTGTGAACTTTTGGATTTCACTTACTCGCGTGAGCGGTTCGCGAGCCTCGTGAACGGGCAGAATGCCCGCCCCACCCGAGAATTCACAGGCTCTTCATGTCTTCGCAACCCACGCGAAGTCCGCCTTCGTTACGGACAACCCGCGCCGAACAGGCAATCGAGAAACGGATCGATGTCGAAGAAGTCTACCTGTGAGTCCTGATTGACGTCGGCGTTCGCCAATACGCAATCGGGATATGCCAGCGCGTACGCCGCAGGGTCAAACAGCGCCAGCAGGAACGGGTCGATGTCGAAAAAGTCGATCGCGCCGTCGCAGTTCACGTCGCCGGGCCGCAGCGCCGGGAGTCCGGCGATCACATAGGCGCGATTTCCGCCGGCCCCGGCTGCGCCGATGTAGAAATCGATCCAGCCGTCGCCGTTCACGTCGCCGACGCCGACCGCGTCGAACCCGAAATTCGCGTTGGGACGGCGGAGCGTCATCGTCCGCAGCGTGCTGCCGTCGCGCCCCGAGAAAACATAGACGCGCCCGCCGCCCGCAGCGCCCTGGCTGTTGCTGTACGCCCCCACGACAAGGTCGTCGTAGCCATCGAGGTTCACATCGCCCGCGCCGCGCCCGCAGCCCAGACCTTCGCTGGGCGTGCCGAGCCACAGGTGCAGCCGCGTCCCGTCCAGACCGGAGAAGACGTACGCGGCGCTGTCCGCATAGTCGCCGACGTAGACGTCGAGCAGGCCGTCGTTGTTCACGTCGCCCGCCGGACCGACGAAGAACTCGCCGAAAGAAGCTCCGGTCGGTTCGGCGTCGCGCGGCGCGAAGCGCAGCGCGTGCGTGGCCCCATCGTAGACGTAGGCGCGACCGTGGTTGGTCGGTCCGGCGAACGGAGCGCCGACGACGTGCTCCGGCTTTCCGTCGCCGTCGATGTCGCCGATCGAGGCGATGCCCCGGCCGAAGCGGTCGCCGGCGCCCTCGCCATTCCAGAAGTGCAGCAGCGCGCCGTCGATGCCCGAGTAGATGTACGCCCGGCCGGCGCCCGCGCCCGCCGCGGCGCGGTTGGGCGCTCCGACCAGCACCTCGGCCCGGCCGTCGCCGTTCAGGTCGCCCGCACCCGCGACCGCGTAGCCGAACTGATCGCCCGCGGCCTCGCCGTTGATCTGGCGGATCAGCGCGCCGGTCGCGCCGCTGAAGATGCGCACCGAACCATTCGCGGTGAAGGGCGCGCCGGCGATGATGTCCGGCACACCGTCGCCGTCCACGTCGCCCGCATCGCCGATGGCCCAGCCAAGCTGGCTGCCTGGCCCCGGCGAGGGAAGGCTCAGGCCCGGAAGCAGAGTTCCCGCAGCGCCCGAGTAGACGTACACGCGGCCCGCGTCCGTGCCGCCGGTGTCGTTCCGCGGGGCGGGCGCGATCAGGTCCGCGACGCCGTCGCCGCTCAGGTCCATTACTCCCGAAACCGCCCAACCGAAGCCGTCCGTGGAAAGCACACCGGTGAGTTGATGAATGACGGTGACTTCCGGTTCCGAGAACTGGGCCGGCGCGGCGGCCGGCCAAAGCAACCCACCCGCAACCGCGATAATGGCGGCCCTGGCGCAACTCGTCACGGATAACCTCCTGGGTTCAGCCCCGCCGCGTAGCGGTCGACGGGCATGGCTCGCTGTTGCAGCGATGTTAGGAAATCGGCGCGGCGCTAGGCTTTCAAAATCGTGCTCGTTTGCCGCGCGCGCCGGAGAGCCGAGCCGCCGCGGCGCACCGCGGACGGGCTGACGCCCAGCGCGGCGCGGAAGGCGCTGCTGAAATGGGCGTGGCTCGAGTATCCCGAATCGAGCGCGAGCTGTGTCAGGCACAGGCCGGGCCGCTCAAGTCGTTCGAGCGCGTAGCAGAGCCGCAGACGATTCAGATAGGCGTGGATCGAAAGCCCGGTTCGGCTGCGGAAGACGCGGCAGACGTGAAATGCGGAGAGGCTTACGAGCGCCGCGACGTCTCCGAGCGACCACGAGCGGGCGATGTCCCGGGCCAGCGCCGCACGAATGGTCTCGGCGGCCTCGTCGCGGGCGCGGCGCGTCGCCGCCCGCTCGGTTTGCGGCGCGGAGTGCCGCGCGTAGACGCCCGCCAGGACGCGCCGCAACACGGCGAAGAACGACTCTTCGACCCAAAGCGCGTCAACCGCCGGATCGCTCCGAATGGCGTTGAAGATGCGGCGCTGCACGAGATACGCCCCGGCGTCGCCGCGGCCGTGTTTGACGCGGAACGGTCGCTCAGGATCGTCGCCGAGGCGCGGGTCGAACTCGGACAGCGCCTCGTGCAGCAGGTGCGGCGCGACCGCGAACCACTCGCATTCGTCGCCGCGCTCGCACAGGACGCCGCGCGTGTACTGCTCGCCGGAGTTGTAGAGCATGACGCGGGCCGGATCGGCGACCACCGCCGCGTGGCGGCCGTACGCGATGCGCACCGGGACGCGCGGGAACACGATGATCGGCGCGCCGCGATTGACGTTCACGCCGGTCCAGTGCGGATACGAGGGCGGGCAGCGAAAACAGCCGATCCCGAGGCGCGGGCTGTCGAATACGAAGCGGCTGGCGGGGGCCTGCGCCGCGGCACGGTTGGACACGCGCGAGGTTCTCCGAGCGTGTGAACCATCTGGTCTCACTCGCTATGGCGAGCGGTTGGCGAGAGCTGCGGGCGGGCAGAATGCCCGCCGCGCCCAAAAAGTTCACAGGTTCTCCGCGCCGCGATGGCTCGCACGCGGCGCAACTCGATCCTACGAAACGAGAGAGAACGCCACCAACGCGAAGTTGTCGGGAATTGCAGGTCAGGGGGGCCGCGCGGCCCTGGGGCGGGGCCGCTACTTCTTGTAATACGTGCGTTCGCGGAAAGTGTACTTGCTGAGCTTATTGTGGACGTGCAGCGCTTCGAGCACGAATTCGACGGCGCTCGCGAGGTGCGCCGCGCTCGTATCCCCACCGGACGGCGCGCCGGCTGTTGGGAGCGCGGCGGCTTGTTTCATCACCGCTTCGGCCGCGGGCAGCAGGCCCTTGATCGCCCGCGCGTTATCAGCCACCTGAGCCGCCGGCACGTCGTCGCCGACTTCGATGTTGGTCTTGCCGCCGGCGAAGCGCGCGACGATTTCTTCCAGCCCGGCGATTTCGAGGTATTGCTCGCTGATGTTTTTGAGCGCTTCGCCCAGCAGGGCGCGGATCAACTTGTCCTCGGCGTCTTCGGCCTCCGCCAGCATCAGCTCGATCTTGCCGCGAAACGCCGCTCCGGCGGCTTCGAGGTCGCTGACGCGCGGCACGATCGCCCGCTCGCCGCACTGCAGCGCACGGCGCTCGGCGCTGGCGATGACGACTTCCAGCGCGGTGATCGACGCCCGCACGGAGACGCCGGACTGCTGGTTGATGTGCGGGCTTTGCCGCGCCAGGCGCACCGTCTCCTCGACGATCTCGTGAACGTATGGCGGAATCTCGACGGGCAACCCGGCGGGGCGGCTGAGGCGGGCGTTCTCGCGGGTGATGCGCATCGCGTCGGCGTTGCTGAACGGGTAGTGCGTGCGGATGACGGTGCCGATGCGGTCCTTGAGGGGCGTCACCAGCCGACCGCGATTGGTGTAGTCCTCCGGGTTGGCGCTGAACACCAGCAGCACGTCGAGATTCAGGCGCACCGGGTAGCCGCGAATCTGCACGTCGCGCTCTTCGAGCACGTTGAACAGACCCACCTGGATGCGCGGGGCGAGGTCGGGCAGCTCGTTGATCGCGAAGATGCCGCGGTTGCTGCGCGGCACCAGGCCGAAGTGCATCGTGGATTCGTCGGCAAGATAGCGGCCTTCGGCGTGCTTGATCAGATCGACTTCGCCCAGCAGGTCGGCGATGGTGACGTCGGGCGTGGCGAGCTTCTCGTGGTAGCGCTCGTCGCGGTGAATCCAGCGGATGGGCGTGTCGTCGCCGTGAATTTCGATCGCGCGGCGCGTGGCGCGAAGCGCGGGTTGCAGAGGGTCGTCCCACAACTCAACGCCGCTGACGACGGGCGTCCACTCGTCGAGCAGTTGCGGGAGGCTGCGGAGGATGCGGGTCTTGGCCTGGCCGCGCAGGCCCAGCAGCAGGATGTCCTGCTGCGCGAGGATGGCGTTGACCAGTTCGGGCACGACGCTGTCGTCGTAGCCGACCAGGCCGGAGAAGACGGGCGTGCCGCCGCGCAGCCGGTTGAGCAGGTTTTCGCGCATTTCCGCTTTGACGGAGCGCGAACGCCAATCAGCGCGGCGCAGTTCGCCCACGGTTCGGATTTCGGGAGCTTGCATGAGCACTCACCCTCGCAGGGTCGGCGGATGGTAGGCGCGCCGCGCGGGGTGAGGCGGCGCGCGAAACGGCCGCGGCGTCGCCGAGCGCCGCGGCCAGGGCTATCGGCAGGCAGTCGCCGCGTCAGGCGGTCGCCGGACGCGCGATGCGCCGGTCGTCGACGACGTCGCGGGCCCGCAGCAGCAACAGCGGAGCGGCGACGGCGATCGAGGAATACGACCCGGTCACCACGCCGATCAGCATGCAGTACGCGAAGCCGCGCGTGCTGGCGCCGCCGAAGATGTAGAGCGCGAGCAGCACCAGGAACACCGTTCCGGCGGTGAGCAAGGTTCGCGACATGGTCTGGTTGACGGCGTCGTTGATGAGCTGTGGCGACACGACGCCGAGCCGGCCGCGCATCTCGCGGATGCGATCGAAGATGACGATGGTGTCGTTGATCGAGTAGCCGATGATCGTGAGGATCGCGGCGATGATCGTCATGTCGATCTTGAAGTCGTCGATCAGCAGGGCGCGACCGAGCAGCGTGGGCAGCCAGCCGGCGATGCCGACGAACGACAGAGCCACGCACACGTCGTGGACGAGCGCCGTGACGCCCGCGAACCCGTAGATGGGACGTCCGAAGCGCACCCAGAGATACGCGATGATCATGCCCCACGAAAGCAGCAGCGCGATGAGCGCCCGCTGTTTGGCCTGCGCGGCGATCTGCGGCTTGAACTGCGTGACCTTGCGCAGGGTCTGCTCACGGCTGAGCGTGGTCGTGGCGAGCGACAGCTCCTTGGCGCCGACTTCGCCCTTCCAAAGCTCAGCGTCTTCGGCGTAGGGGTGATCCTCGGCGGAGACGGCGATCGCGACGCGTGAGAACGTCGCGGTACCCGTTTCGTCGGCGCCGGAGGGCACGAGACCGAAGACCTCGGTGCGGCGGAAAGGCAGGTCCTGGAAATCGGGTTGCAGCCGCATGTTGCGCAAACGCGTGCGCAGCGTAGCCGCGGTCTGTGGCGGGTCGATGTTGTTGAACACGATCAACGCGCCGCCGAGGTAGTCGGTGAGCTCCGCGTCGACCTGCGGCGGTACGTCCGGCGCGACTTCGCTGAGGCGGCGCGTGGTGATCGGGAACGGCAGGTCGTCGCGGCCCTCGAAGGAGTATGCCAGGGCCGGCTGGATCTGAAGGTCGTCGCCGAGCGCGGTGGTCAGCGCGTATTGCACGAGGCGCTTGTTGGTTTCGGTGGTGGTGACGTTCCAGTAGCGGCCGCGAGCGGCGTCGCCGGACTCGATTACGGCGCCGATGTTGGAGCGCGCGATGTTGGCGCCGGCGAGCGGGGCGCTGTCGCCGGACTGATCGGCGAGGGCCACGATTGCGGCGCGGAGCGAATCGGCGGTGACTTCGGGTTTGACGCGGACGAGGATGGTGTCGTCGCCGCCGGTCAGTTGCACGCCGTCGCGTTCGAGCAGCTTGCCGGATTCGCCGTCTTCGAGGGGTTCGGCGATGAGCGCGGCGATGAGCTTGGGTTTCAGGCCGGGAACCGAGACGCGGAATGTGCCGGCTTGATCGGGTTCGGCGGCGACCTGCACGTCGGCCAACTTGCGGCCGGCGGATTCAATCTCGCCGCCCGCGGTGGCGAGGGCGCGGCGGATCGATTCGTCGTTGTAGTTCGGCACGGCGGCGGCGCGCAGCTCAATCTCGGCGTTGACGCCGCCGAGGAACTCGACGTCGAAGGTGTCGCGCTGGCCGCGCATGACGAGCAGCCCGAGGCCGACGACGTTCAGGATGATGGAGGCCGGCACGAAGAAATGACGCATGCCGTACCAGTCGATGGTCGGCGTCGGGATGAGGCGCAGCATCTTGAGGTCGGTGACGAGCCGGTATTTCAGCAGTACGCCGAAAAAGGTCTTGGTGACGAAGACGGCGGTGAAGAGGTTGAGCGCGACGCCCCAGCCGAGCGTGAGGCCGAAGCCCTTGATTTCCTCGCTGCCGGCGTAGTAGAGGATGACGCAGGTCAGGAGTGTGGTGAGGTTGGAGTCGAGGATGGTGGAGAGGGCCTTGTCGTAGCCGTTCTTGATGATCATGCGGAGCGATGCCCCGCGCTCTTTTTCCTCGCGCATGCGTTCGTAGATGAGCACGTTGGCGTCGACCGCCATGCCGATGCCGAGGATGATGCCGGCGATGCCGGGCAGATTGAAGCGTGCGCCGATCATGGCCAGCACGGCGAGCGTGAAGAGCAGGTTGAGCATCATGGCGACGTTGGCGATCATGCCGCTGACGCCGTAGTAGACCGCCATGGCGAGGAACGTGAGGGCCAGGCCGATCAAGCCGGCGCGGAGAGCCTGGTTGAGGTTGGTTTGGCCGAGGCTGGAGCCGATGGTGCGCTCGCTGATGGGGGTGTCTTTCAGGCGTGCGGGCAGGGCGCCCGCCTGCATGGTCTGGATCAGGTAGTAGAGCTTCTCGTTTGAGAAATCGCCCATGATGATGCCGCTGCTGCCGATGCGCTGATTGATGTTGGCGGCGGAATAGGCGATGTCGTCGAGCAGTATGCAAAGCTGACGGCTTACGTTTGCGCCGGTCAGATCAGAGAAGGCGTTGCCGCCGATCTGGTCGAGCTCGAAGGAGACGGCGCGGCGGCCGCGGTCGTCGCGCGTGACGCCGGCGCGGGTCAGTTTCCAGTTCGGGCCGCCGTTGCGCTGGCCGAGCAGGCCGAAATCGCGTTCGCGGTGGCTGAGCACGTACCACTGGTTGTTGTGCTTGTCGATGACGTGCAGGCGGGCGCTGAGCGGGTTAAAGGTGTTGAGCTCGGCGGCGGACTTCAGATCGAGGAAGGCCACCGGGTTGTCGACGCGGAACCACTGGAACGTGTCGCCGGGCTGCGGACGCGGCCCGAAGTCGGCGAGTTGCTTGCGGTAGCGGTCGTATTGCGTGGGATTCTCGGGACCCGGGTCGGCGAGGATGCGGAATTCCAGCACGCCGGCGCCGCGGATCAGGCGGCGCAGGTCGGCCGGGCCTTCCAGCTTGGCGCGCTTGGCACGCCAGGCCGCATGTCGCGCGACGACTTCGTCCACCGCGGCGGCGAGCGTCGGATACTTGGCCTTGATCTCGGAGAGGTTCTGCTCGCGCGCGGGGGAGCCGGGGTCCATCTCCATGATGTCGACGAAGCGCTGCGGATCGAGGTTCAGCTCGCGCACGGCGTCGATGGCGTCTTCGAGGCCTTCCGTCGCGTTGCGGACCGCGATGCGCGGATCGACCGCGGGCTGCGAAGCGCCCTCGGCCGGCTGGCCGGCCGCGACGGCGCGCGCGGCTTGCAGGGCGTCGGCGGCTTCGGCCGCTTTCTGCAGCAACTCCTGCCGCTGCGGAGAGTTCTCGGCGAGCCGCGCGATTTCGGCGGCGCGCTGCTCGGGCGCGGCGTACATCATGCGTTCGATGGCGCTGCGCTCCATGTTGTGCGCGAACAGCTCTTCCTGGGCCTTGAGGTAAGCCTCGCGAAGGGCCTCGTTCTCGGCGGGCGGCAGCGGCATCCGCACTTCGAGGCGGTTCTTGCCGTGCACGAACCACTGCAGGTCGAACACGCCCTGCGGGTCGACGCGCCGCTGAAGCAGGCGCTTCATTTCCTCGGCGATGTTCTCGTTCTGGTAGTTCGGGTCTTCTTCGATCTCGAAGATCATCGAGACGCCGCCGGCGATGTCGAGGCCGGGGCGCAGCCGGGTTTGCGGCGGGATGATCATGAGAGCGGCCAGGAGGATCGACGCGCCGATCAGCAGCAGACGCTGCAAAAGGTTCTTCTCAATCATGACAGCCGTGGCTCCGAAAGGACCGGGTGCAGCTCACACATTCCACGCAGTGCAGCGCGCCAGGCCGGCGCGCCCGCACAAAATCGACCGACAGTCAGGCGGTCGGCGGGCCGGTGCGCAGAATGGGACGGATGCAGGTGGGTTGCGGTCGCCGCCGCAGGGCCGCGGCAGGTGCGTTCACTGCGGGCAGCGCGGCGCAGAATTCGTTCAGCAATCCGACATCGAAACGGCCGTCGTCGTGCGGCGAAGGCTCGAGCGGAATGAACTTTCGCCCTGAGGCCGTGCGCGATTCGAGTTCGCAAGCGCCGCGCGGCGGCGCGAGATCGGGCAGGGTCGCGGAGAGCGTGAGCGGCGGGGTACGTTCAGGATCGGTCGCACGTTCGGAGTCGGCGGCCTCGGCTGCCGTGCGCGCGAGCGCACGCTCGGAGTGCTGCGCGGCATGCAGTGCGACCAGACCGAGGGCGCAAGCCAAACGCGGCAGCAGCGCTCTGGTTGAACAATCCGCCATCCAGAAATTCGCCCCGGCGAGCGGCTGTGTGACGCCGCGCGCACGCCCAAACGGGGAAGTCTATGCGGAACCGCGATTTCCGCAACCCGCGGCCGCGAGGGCGGCTTCGGTCGCGGCGATTACGGCGGGAACTACCGCGTCCCACGTGCCGGGCGGACGCGCGCCTGCCGCGCGGGCGTGTCCGCCGCCGCCGAACGTTCGGGCGAGCGCGGCGACGTCGAGCGTGTGGCGGCTGCGGAAATTCACCCGCATCGCGCCGTCCGGACGCTCGACAAACAGCAGCAGCGCTTCGAGTCCGGCGAGTCGGTTCGCTTCGTTCACGAGGTCCTCGGTCGCGGATTCATCGGCGCCGGCGGCGAGGAAGTCTGTCGCACGCAGTTGCAGGACGGCCAGGCGCCCATCGGCCCGCAGTTCGAGGTTCGAGAACATGCGCGCAACGAGGCGCAACCGCGGCAGCGCGTCGTTCTGATAGAGCTGCTCGTACAGTTCGCTCGGATGGACGCCGTGCGCGATCAACCTCGACGCCGCGGCGAACACGCGCGCGTCGGCATTGGAGTGACGGAACCAGCCGGTGTCGGTGGCGATGCCGACGAACAGCGCGAGAGCGACTTCGGGGCGCCAGGCCGTCGATCCGAGTCGGGTTTCGAGCCACTCCGTGACCAGCAGGCTAGCCGCGCCGGCGGATTCATCAATCCACACGAGATCGCCGGGGCGCTCCGCTATCGGGTCGCGTGTGCGGTGATGATCGACGACGAGAATGGGCGGAGCGGTCGGGAGGCAGTCGGCGGCGGGCGTGAGCTGCGCGGAGGCGCAGGTGTCGACGATCGCGACGCCGTCGAAGGCGTCCTGGGCTCGGCCTTGTTTCAGGGTGTCGCGATGCGCGTCGGTCCATTGGGTCCACCGGGCCGCGCTGCGCAGAAACTCGTAGCGCGCGGGCAGCGGATCGAAAAGCGCCACTTCCGCGAGCGCGCCGGCCGATTCCGCGGCGTGCGCGATGCCTGCCGCCGCGCCGAGGGCGTCGCCGTCGGGTCGCGCGTGCGTGAGCACGATGACGCGCCGGCGGCCGCGCAGCCAACCGTCGAGATCGGGGCGGTTCGTCATTTGGCGGACCGCCGGGCGCGGGCGGGCGCGCGGTATTCGACCACGACCGCCGAGCGCATTCCGCCGCGCGGGGTCCAGCGTGACTCGATGCGGAGCGCGCGCGGTTTGAGGCAGGCGACGAGGTCGTCGAGGATGCGGTTGGTGACGGCCTCGTAGAAGATGCCCTGCGTGCGGAACGATTGCAGGTAGAACTTGAGGCTCTTGAGTTCGACACAGACCCGATCGGGCACGTACTCGATGATGATCCTGCCGAAGTCGGGTTGGCCCGTCTTCGGGCAGAGGCTGGTGAATTCCGGCGCGACGTGGCGGATGCTGTACTCGCGGCCGGGAGCGGGATTCGCGAACGTCTCGAGCGGGTTCGTCTGTTTCATGGCGAAGCTATGATATTGGCGACGGCGTCCGAACGCCCGTGGAGTGCGAAGCATGCCCTGGGTTGAAAATCGTTTCGAGGACGGCCTGATCGTCACCAGCCTGGATTGGGCGATCAACTGGGCACGCAGCAACTCGATCTGGCCGATGACGTTCGGTCTCGCGTGCTGCGCCATCGAGATGATGGCGACGGGCGCCAGCCGCTTCGACATGGACCGCTTCGGCGCCGGCGCGTTTCGCGCGACGCCGCGGCAGGCAGACCTGATGATCGTCGCGGGCACGGTGACCTACAAGATGGCGGAGCGGGTTCGGCGGCTCTACAACCAGATGCCCGAGCCGAAGTACGTGATGGCGATGGGCGCATGCACGATTGGCGGCGGTCCGTATTTCAAGCACGGCTACCACGTCGTGAAGGGCGTGGACCTGGTGGTGCCGGTCGATGTGTACGTGCCGGGCTGTCCGCCGCGCCCGGAAGCGCTGCTCGAAGGCCTGATGCGGCTTCAGGACAAGATTCTGCATCAGACAATCGCGCGCGATGCGAATTCGGCGGGCGGCACGCCGCTGCCGGTGGTGAGTTGACCGCGCGGCGCGTTGCGTTCTGCCTAGCGCACGCAAATAGCGTGGTTTGCATGTGCCCGCTCTGCAAAACCGCGGGGTATTACCAGCGGCGCTAGCGCATGATCCAGCGTTCGCTCTCAAGCTGCGGCTCGACGCGGCCGCGCAACTGCTCCGACGCAGGCAGAACGTAGCGCAGCTCAAGCGTCTTGCGAATGGTGAACATGCGCGGGTTGTCGAGCACGCGGCGGCGCACCGTGCGGCCTTCGGGGGTTGCCGCCTCGATCTCGGATTCCTCGGGACGCTGCGGGTCGAACGCCGGATTGCGCTCGAGCCGCGCCTCGCCTGACAGCCCCGAGACATAGACGGTGAAGCGGCTGGGGCCGACATCGGCGTTGCGCCAGATGGCGACTGACTGCCGCTGGTAATCCATGCCGGCCGACAGATCGCCGATGGCACGCGTCGGGTGCATGAGGTCGGGGTGGGTCCGCGCGTGCCGGGCGCGGATGGCATCGAAGACGCGTGCGGGGATGCCGGAGTCGGTCGTGAAGACGCGCAGGTCTTCGGTGACCAGCTCGAACGTGGGGTGGAACGGCTGCGTCGAGCCGCTGGTGTTTACGACGGAATAGAGCATGTACCAGAAGACTTCGTCGCGACCGCCGACATTGAGCAGGATGCGGCGCGGCGCGACGTAGGCGAGTTCCATCTCCCAGGCGACGGGCCGCGGCGACGGCGCAGGGCCGACGCCGACATCGCCCGCGGATTGCGCCGGGCACCAGGTTACGGCCAGCGATGCGAACAGCAGAGCGTACATCACAGTCCTCCCGTCGGCTGCAGCGAGCAACCGCCGGACGCGTTGTCATCCACCGTGCGCGGCGCGCACCATTTCGCTCGCGGTGTTTCCGGGCAGGTTGAGCGCTCCCAGAGCCTGCGAGGCGGCGGTCTTGAGCGGCATGCCGGCCGAATCGGAACGGACCACGCCGAGCAGCCCCTGAATCTGATCGGCGAGCAGTTGGCTGCCGTGTCGCTTCGCGGATTCCGCGAGCGCCGCAAACATCGCCACGCGAATCGCTTCATCCTCGCCGTCGGCGAGCGCCACCTTGGCGACAGCCGCCTGGGCCGAGGGGGACTTCAGGAAGCCGAGCACCTGAGCCGCAGTGACACGCAGCGCCGGATCGGCCGCGCCCAGAGCGTTCACCAGCGCCGGCTCGAGGCTGTCGAGCGGGAACAGCGCGTTCGCGGTGACGGCGAGCCCCAGCAGCACCTGAGCCGATTCGAGCGCGAGCGATGCGCCCAGTTCCGGCGTGATCGGCGTTGCGCCGGACGAACGCGACACCATGTTGATCGCGGTGGCGAGCGCATCGGGATCGACCGCGGGCGGAATCTCACGAACGCGTGCGTTGGCGCGCTGAAGGGCACGCACCGCCGCGGCATCGCCGGGCTTGGCGATGACGAGCACGGGCGTCGATGCGAACTGGAACTCGGTGTGCAGTTGCTGCAGCGCGTCTGCAATCACCGGACCCGTCAGGTCGGAAGCCAGCACGATCAGATCGAGGCCGGGCAGGTCGGCTCGCGCCTGCTTCATGCCGTCGAAGAAGGACGTAGCGACGACGGTTTCGTAGCCGGCGGCCCGCAGGGCTGCGGCCACCTGGTTGGCGATTTCCGCGCTTGGCTCGACGACCAGCGCGTTCTTGGCGCCGCCGTGGAGCGTCAGCGCCTCGCCCAGGACGGGCAGCAGGTTTTGATCGCCGCGGAACTTCTGCTGCGGCATCGCGGCGGCCAGCGCCAGAGCAGCGCGGATGCGGACGACGCGATCGGGGAAGCTCAGGGCTTCGGCAAGCGGCTGACGCCCGCCCGCCTCGCCGGTCAGCGCGGCCGGACCCGCGGTGTTCCGCAGCGACGCGATCAGGCCGGCGGCGACGGCGGCGTCCTTGTCCTCGATGGCCAACAGCAGAGCCGCCAGGCAGTATTCCGGTCCCGCCGACTGCGCGAAGTAGGCCGCGGACGGGAAACCGGCGGGACGCGTCGCATCGGATGCGCCATCGGGTAGCTGTGACTCGCGCCGCAGGTTCGCGGCAACCCACAAGGCGAGCGCGGGCTTCATTTCCGGGTTGATCAACAGCGCCTCTTCGCAGGCGCGCATGCACATGACTTCATCGAAGATCGCGGTGGGCACCTGCTTGTTCTGCAGCAGACCCTCCCGCCAGTACCAGACGTTCGCGACGTCGAGTCGCGCGTCCGCGGCGAGCGACGGCTGGTTGTCGTAGTACGCGCGGCCGAGCTGATAGAACGCCATGTCCGGCGTGAGCTTCGTATCGACCGACACGCCCAGCGCGCCCAGCGAGGCGAGCCCCTTTTCGGCAGCGGCTCGCAGATCGCCCGGCGTCTGCTGATCGTCGCGCAGCCGAACCAGATAAGGCACGGACTGCCAGTAAGGAATCTGTGCCAGCAAGTCGATCACCGCGCGGCGCGTCGACGCGTCGTCGGCTTTCAGCGCCTGAACCAGCGGGTTCAGCGCGCCGCGGTCGAGCTGCGGCAGGGACTTCATGATGGGCGTCGTGAGTTCCGGTTTCGACGAATCGCGCAGCGCCTGGATCATGAACGGCACGGCGTATTCGCCGGACTCGCGCAGGCGAGCCGTGGCGTTGTCGAAGGCGCGAGGCGGACCAGCGAGCCGCGCGATGTTCTGCTGCACGCGGAGCGGATCAGCCTTGATGCGTCGCTCGCCTTCGGCGATGACGCGCAGAACCTCGCGCGCCGAGTCGCCCATCACCGGGTTGTCGATGAGATCGACCATGAGCTGTTCGCGCCGCGGCATGCGCTGCGTGAATTCGAGCAGCGCGATCGGGTCGGGGGCGGCGACGATCAGCGCGCTGAGATTCGCGCCGGCGACGTCGAAGCGCCCGATCGATGCGAAGTACCAGC
>CAZVWB010000053.1:0-28195 GCA_964631045.1 uncultured Planctomycetales bacterium | reverse complement strand
AGCGACGGAGGGAAGAAGAGGTGCGGCGACCGAGCGACGGAGCGAGCATTGAATGGAGGCGGCGGGAGTTGAACCCGCCGGCCGATGGGCCGGGGGAGTGCGTTGCGGGACGCTGCCGGCGAGATTCCGGCGGGCGGGCGCTTCGCGGGGACACCCGGCGCGCGGCAGAACGTAGACAGCGCGCTGCCGCGCAGACCCACGTGCCGGCCCGCCGGTTGTTTTGAGCGACCCCGCGAGGGCGGGGGTCGGGCCGACCCGGGACCGTCGCCGTCGGCGGGCACGGCGGAGGGTTCCTGGCGGTCGGCTGGCGTGCGGGCCGGGTCGTCGTTTGACGCCGGTCGCTCGAATCCGGCCTGTGGGCCGGGGGATCGTGACGCGGCCGCGGGCCGTTGGGACGGACGCCGCGGGGGGGGCGTCGCACGCCGGGGGTCGCCGAGCCTCAGGTTTTCTGCTGGCCGGCGGCGGGTGAGGCGTGGAACGCCGGCAAGCCTACTTCTCGCAGCGTCGGTTCAGTAGACAGAATCGTGCTGCGGGGGTTCCTGTCGGCGGCGCCGCCGGGGCGGGGTTGCCGCCGGGGGTTGGCGTCGGCACAGGGTTGGCCGGTTTTCGTGAGGTTTCCGGCTTCCTCAGGCACGTGGCTGTCGGTCGAGCCGTCGCCTCCGTAGTTCTGCGAGCGTTTGGTTCGTTGTTTCCCCGGGCGATACGCGGGGCCGGGGCGGCCCGCGGCTGCGCGCGGCGGCGGGCGTCTGAGAGAGTGGTAGGCGCGGTGGTCTAGGAAAGCAAGTCGCAATATACAATAGCGAATGGCGAAGAGCGAATGGAAGAGGAGCGACGGAGCGACGAAGCGACGAAGCGACGGAGCGACGAAGCGAATCGGAGTCGCGATGTTATCGAGCGGCGCGCCGCAGCGAAGACACTGCTCGCAGAGCAGTGGCACACCGTCAGTGCCACCGGCCGCCGATGTGGATTTCAGCTTGATGGAAACGCACTGTCGGAAGCCAGCGCCGCGCGTGGTGGGTTTCGCTGCGTCCTGCCCACCCGGCGTCGCTTCTTCGCTCCCGTTCGTGGTGGGTTTCGCTGCGCTCAACCCACCCTACGAGCTACGAGCTACCCAGCGGGAAGCACGCGGCGGGCCGCACGAATCCCGTGCGGCCCGCGCGGAGCGAGTGTCGCCGTATGCGGAGCGAGTATCGCCGTACGTCGAGCAAGTGTCGCCGCAAGGTCGTGAGCGGCGGGAAGACTCCGGCTACAGAGCCGCAGGAGGACTCCGGCTACAGCTTCACTGTCACCGTCTTGACCTCGGTGTAGTTCGACAGGCCGTACTCGCCCAGTTCGCGGCCGATGCCTGACTGCTTGAAGCCGCCGAAGGGGGCCGCGGCGTCGAACACGTCGTAGCAGTTGACCCAGACCGTGCCCGCGCGGACGCGGTTGGCGATGGCGTGGGCCTTGGTGATGTCGCGCGTCCAGACCGCGGCGGCCAGGCCGTAGATGGTCTTGTTGGCGCGCTTCACGACCTCGTCGATGTCCTTGAATTTGGCGACGGCCAGCACCGGGCCGAAGATCTCTTCCTGCGAGATCTTCATCTCGTCCTTGACGCCGGTGAAGACGGTCGGCTCGATGAAGAAGCCTTTGCTGCCGACGCGGCCGCCGCCGGTCTCCAGCTTGGCGCCTTCGTTCTTACCCGCCTCGATGTAGCCCATGATCTTGGTGAACTGCTCCTTGTCGACCTGCGGGCCCTGCTGCGTCTCGCGGGCGAACGGGTCGCCGACGGTGCGGGCCCTGGCCTTGGCCTTGAGCTTGTCGACGAACTCGTCGTGGGCGCGCTCCTCGACATACAGCCGGCTGCCGGCGCAGCAGCACTGACCCTGGTTGAAGAACAGGGCGAAGAAGGCGCCCTCGACCGCGGCGTCGATGTCGGTGTCGGCGAAGACGATGTTGGGGCTCTTGCCGCCCAGCTCCAGCGTGACGCGCTTCAGGTTGCTCTCCGCCGAGTACTGCATGATCTTGTGGCCGACTTCGGTGCTGCCGGTGAACGCGACCTTGTCGACATCCAGGTGCCGGGCGAGCGGCGCGCCGGCCGTCGGGCCGAAGCCCGTGACGATGTTGATGACCCCCGGCGGGAAACCGGCTTCCATCGCCAGTTCGGCGACGCGCAGGGCGGAGAGCGGCGTCTGCTCGGCGACTTTCATCACCACCGTGCAGCCGGCGGCCAGCGCCGGACCGAGCTTCCAGGCCTGCATGAGCAGCGGGAAGTTCCAGGGGATGATCTGGGCCGCGACGCCCACCGGCTCGTGGCGGGTGTAGCAGAAGTACGGACCGTTGATCGGGATGGTCTTGCCCTGAATCTTGTCCGCCCAGCCGGCGTAGTAGCGATAGCAGGCGATCGACAGCGGAACGTCGGCCCGCAGCGAGTCGCCGTAGGGCTTGCCGTTGTCCAGCGTTTCGAGCGCGGCCAGCTCCTTCTTGTTGGCCTCGACCAGGTCGGCCAGCTTGTACATCAGTCGGCCGCGCTCGGTGGCCGACATCTTGCTCCAGGGGCCTTCGTCAAACGCGCGGCGGGCCGCGGCGACGGCGCGATCGACATCGGCCGCATCGGCCTCGGGCACGCGGGCGATGACCTCTTCGGTCGCCGGGTTGATCGTTTCAAAGGTCTTGCCGCTGGCGGCGTCCTGCCACTCGCCGTTGATGAGCATTTTGGTTGGGCCGAGCTTCACGTCCTTGGGTGTCAGCGTTGCCGTCGCCATGATCGATGAACTCCTTTGGCCCGAAAGCCGTCTGCGCCCCCGTCGGTTCCCTTGGATTCGAGTTGTTATTGTGCGGGGGCGCGCCGTGGGGGTCAATCGTTGCGGCGTTGGCGGAGCGGGCGGGACGTTCTGGTGGCGGGGTTGTTTGTGGGCGAGGACGGCCGGGTCGGAGACCCGGGGGTCGGAGACCCGGGAAGACAGACACCGGTCGGGAGACCGGTGCCACAGGAGAGGAGCGACAAAGCGACGAAGCGACGAAGCGACGAAGCGACGAAGCGACGAAGACAAAACCGGCAGCTCCGCCGGCTATTGCCGCAGCAGGCGGATTTGGACGTTTACGAATTCGAAGTCGTCGAGGTCGCCGTGGCAGGATGATGAGGCGATGCGCAGCGTGTTGATCCCGGCACTGAGCCGCTCGACCGGAATCTCGAGCACCACCTCGCCGAAACTCCCGTCCTCCGGCGAGAGCGGCAGGCGCGCGACGCGGCGGCCGCCGATGCTCACCGGGTGCTCGCACTGCACGCCCTTCGCCAGCAGGGTCAACTCGACGCGCCGGAACTCGGCGGCGGGGTCGTCGCTGGGGACGACGAACGTCGTCGAGTACGCGCGGCCTTCGCTCTCTCGCTGGAACTGACTGTTCACCGCGCCCTCGAACGCGTCATTGCCCAGATGATGCACCTCGGGCGATGGATCGAGCGCGATCACGTCGCGGGATTCCGGCTCCAGCGCGAAGTCGACCGCCACGTCGCCGCGATGGATCGCGCGGGAGGAGACGTTGACGGCGCTGGGTTCGTAACCCTCGCGAGCGGCGGTGACGGCCACAAAGTCGGCCATCGCCGGCGGCTCCAGCGCGAAGGTCCCGTCCGCGGCGGTGGTTGCGATCAGCGGATCGCCGCCGGGGATGTCGAGCCGCACCGTCGCCCCCGCGAGCGGCGCGGCGGAGCGGGCATCGGTGACTCTGCCGCGCAGCACGCCGGGCTGGGGCACGGTCGCCTGCTGGTCGCCGCGGCCGTACATCGGCAGGTAGCGGTAGTAGACCTCCAGCATCAGCGTGCACAGCGCGGTTTGGTAGACGCGCCCGCCGATGGGCGCCCACTCGCCGTCCGGATCCCAACTGCCATCCGCGCCGCCGTCGCGCCGCTGGCTGCCGAGCAGGGCCGGCTTGAGCGCCGCGTTCCAGGTTTCCCAGTGGCGACCGCCGTGATGAAACAGCGCCAGGGTGGCGTAGTACCAGGCGTAGGTGTTCGCGAAGCGCCACTGCGGGAGGTGTTCGCACAGCACCGCGGCCGAGCGCTGCATGCGCGGATCGCCGCGCGGCACGCCCAGCAGTTGCTGAATGAACATGCCCTCGGCGGTCATCGAGACGGTCGGACGATGCCCCGGGCGATAGGAATACAGCCCCGGCTCGCGCGGATCGCCGACGCGCTCCATCCAGGCGCGGGCGCCTTCCACGGCGTCTGACGGCACGGGCACACCGGCGGCGGCGGCGCTATGCAGCGCCATCATCTGCCAGCCGAGCACCGAGGTGTCGCCGGCCTGCCCCGGCTCGTAGCGCCAGCCGCCTTCGTCGCGATTGCGCGATTGCTCGATGAAGCGCGCGGCGCGGCGGACGGGATCGACCAGTTGGCGATCGCCGGTGAGCGCCAGCGCTTCTGCCAGCGCGATCGAGGCGATCCCGTGACTATAGAGCGTCTCGCCGCCGCGCAAGTCGCCGTCGGCCCGCTGCTGCGCCAGCAGCCATTGCAGGCCGCGCGACACGGCGCCCTGGTATTCGCCGGGGGTCATGTGCGAGTGGTTCGCGCCCATGAAGCAGAGCAGCGCCAGGCCCGTCAGCGCGACGTCGACGTCGTACTCGCTGCGGCCTTCGCAAGCGCCGCAGGATTCGTCGAAGTCGCGCGAATCCCATCGGCCGTCGGCGCTTTGATGACGCGCGAGCCAGCGAAGCGCGCGGGCGACCGCCGCTTCCGTCTCGTCGCTGCCGCCGCCGCGCTCCACCAGCGCTTCGCGCTGCTGGGGGGCGCGCTGCGCGTAACGGTTTTCCACGGGCGCGACCTCGGTCGGGAGTCGCAGGTCGGCGACGCCGGGCATTTCGATCGGCGGCAATCGCGCGGCCGAGGGCGCTGCGGACGGCGCTCCCGCCGGCGTCGCGACGGGGGCCGGCGAGTCGTTGACCGCGATCGTCGCCGCGCCGACCGGCGCGGCGTCTGCGACCAGCCGCACGGGCGCGGCCGATGGAGCGGTTTCCACGACCGCACCGGTCGGTGGAGATGCGAGAGCGGCGACTCGCGGCACGTCGCGAACGCTGACCGGCGACGCCGCACTCATGGGCGGCGGCGGCGGCGTGTCCGGCGGCGCGGCGGCGAGTGGGGCCGGTTGCGCGGCCGGCAATGCCACCTCGACCCGAATCGGGGGCGACGCCGGAAGCGCGGCGCGCGGCGCCGCTGCTGCGGGGGGGGCGACGGCGACGGGCGCGTCACTCGGCGCGGGGGCGGGCGCGTCGCCGGGCGCGCGCAGCGCCGCGAGCGACGAATCGACGATGTTCGTCGGAGTTTCGGCCACGAGGCGCGCCGGCTGACTGGTGGGAACGTCGATCCGCGGCGCCTCCGTCGCGAGCGCCGGCGTCGCGGGGATCGGCCGCTGCAACGGCGGCTCGGGCGTGGGCGCGGCGCGGCTCTCCTGCGGCAGCGCCACCGCGGTCAACGGCGGCGGCGTGGGGGCATCGACCGGCGAGAGGTCGCGCGCCAGCGGCGGCGGTGCGACGGCGGCATCCGCCACGCTCGGTTGCGGCGCGGGCGGCGGCGTGAGCTGCAGGTGCGACTCGGGTGCGGTGGTCTGCACGACTGCGTCCGCCGCCGGGGGCGTGATCTGCGGCTGCGGCGGCGCGGGCGTTTCGATCGAGACCGCGGCCGGCGACGGCGGATCGGTGACGTCGCCGCGGACCTGCTCAATGAGCGAATCGGTCTCGACGGGCGATGCGAGCGCCACCTGAATCGGCTCGCCGCGGCGCAGCGCGTCGGCGATCGACGCGGAGACGCGCCAGAAATTGAACGCGATCAACAGCAGCAAATGCAGCAGCAGCGAGAGCAGCAGGCAGCGGACCAGCAAGCTCAGCCGCCGATCGCGCATGTCGCGCAGCATCGCGAGCAGCAGAATCAGCAGCAGCAGACCCAGCAGCAGCCACAGCAGGTTCGGCCACAGTGCGGCGAGCAGCGCAGCCCAGTCGATCGGCGGCGGTGCGTCGCGCTCGGTGAACACCTCGCGCGTGGTGCTGACGTAGAGGTCGTATGGCGCGGAGCGGGCGCCCCCGCCGGGCTGCGAGGCGGCCGGTGCGGTGCGATCGGAGCTGAAGTACAGCGCGAACCCTAGCTGCGTCAGCCCCGGGTCGAGCTCATTCGCGGCGGTGTTCAGCCCGTCGCCCAGTGCCGCCGGCGGTTGCACGACGCCGCGCAGAATCCGGGAGCGATACAGGTCGAAGCCGCCGCGGCCGCCGGGGCGGTTGGAGCTGAAGTACAGGAAGTCGCCGGAAGGACTGACGCACGGCGCGCCTTCGTTCGCGGGCGAGTTCAGAACCGAGAGCGGCGTGGCCGGCGAGAAGCCGCGTTCGCCCCGCTCGGCGACGTACAGGTCGTACGTGCGATAGAAAAGATCCTCACGCACGGTTGCCTGCCAGGCGTCCGGCGTCGGCTGTCGCAGGTCGTCGGGTTGCGGACGATTCGACGAGAAGAACAGCCGACCGCCATCGGGCGACGGCGCGGGGCCGTACTCGTTGTACGTCGAGTTGACCTGTGGACCGAGATTCGTGGGCGGCTGCCAGGCGTCACCGGCGCGCCGCGCGACCCACAGGTCGTAGCCGCCCTGCCCGCCGGGCCGGTTGCTGTAAAGATAGAGGCTCTGACCATCGAGCGACGGCGACGGCCCGAGGTCGTCGTATTCGCTGCAGACGCCTTCGACCGGGCGCGGATCGGTCCAACCCTCCGCCGTGCGCTGGGTGAAGAAAATGTCGGCGTTCGCTCCGGCCTTGCCGCGCACAAAGAACAGCGTCAACCCGTCCCAGGCGAAGCGCGGTTCGTAGTCTTCGCCGTCGGTGTTCAGGGGCGTGTCTAGCAGCGACGGCGGACGCCACAGAACCTCGCGCGGGCTGGCGGCGGCGCGGGCCAGGCGGATCGTTTCGGCGTCGGTGTAAATCTCCGTGCCGCGGGACGCGAGCGTCCACCAGCCTGCGGCGGCGATGCCGACGAGGGCGAGCAGGGCGAGCGCGACAATCAGCAGACGACGAGACATGAGCAGCGCGCTCCGCGAGAATCCAGTGTTCCGTCATGTGTGATTCGTCGGCCTGAAGGGGGCAGGCGTTCCACCTTCACGGGCGGGCGGAGTGCCCGCCCCACCCGTCCAAGCCTGACGCACCACTAGCGTTCGAGCACGGTGTCGAGATACGGTTCCTGCACGCCGGCGCCCTTGCACACGTCGAGCACGGCGACCACCGCGCCGTAGGATGCGTTGCGATCGCCGCGCACGGTGACCTTCTGCTCCGGATTGGCGGCGACGGCGTCCTTCACCAGCGTGCGGAGCGACTCGACATCGATCGTTTTGCCGCTGACGATGATCCGCCCAGCCTCATCGACGTTGATCACGATCTCGCGCAAGGTCGCGCTGACCGGGCCGGCCGACGCCGCGAACGGCAGCGCGATCTGCATCTCGCGCTCCGCCTGGTGAAACGTCGTGGCAACCAGGAAGAAGATCAGCAGGTTGAAGACGCAGTCGATCATCGGCGTCATGTCGAGCGCCGGAGCGGCGTCTTCTTCGCGCACGCGCAACAACACGCGGAGCCTCCTGTGCGAATCGCGGCGGCCGCAGCGGCGACGCCGGGCGCCGGACCGGCGCTACCCGCCGGCGAGAACGGGCGCTGAAGCCGTCGGCGGCGGCGACGCGACGCCCGGCGCAAGGGCGCCGACGCCGGAAACGACCGCAGCCTCCGACGGTGACGAGACGACCACGGGCGGTGCTGCAACCGGTCCGTTTTGCGGGCCGGTCTGCGCCGGCAGCGCCGGCAGCGCCGGACGCGCCAGGACGAACTCCTCGACGAACTCGACTGTTCGCTCGTCGATCTCCATCACCAGCCGATCGATCTTCGCCGCGATGGCGTGGTAGGCGATCATCGCCGGAATCGCGACGATCAGACCGGCGGCCGTGGTGATCAGCGCCTCGTAGATACCGCGGGCCAGCAACTCCGTGCGGCCCAGCGCCTCGCCGGACGTCGCCACGGTCTGAAACGCGGTGATCATGCCGAAGATCGTGCCCAGCAGGCCCAGCAGCGTGGAGATCGAGGTAATCAGCGACAGCAGCCGCAGGTGCTTGCGCAGCCGAAGAATCTCGCGTTCGCCGGCTTCCTGAATGTGTCGCTCCAGCAGTTCGATCGACTCGCCCAGCCGCCGAATGCCCGCGGCGAACACGCTCGCGATCGGGGAGGGATGCGTGCGGCAATACTCCAGCGCCGCGTCGACGTTGCGCCCGGCGCGCAGCACACCGCGGACGCCGGTGACGAAATCCGGCGGGATGATCCGCGCGCGGCGCAGACTGATCAGCCGTTCGACGATGACGGCGACCGCCACGAGCGAACAGATCCCCAGCGGGATCATCACCGGACCGCCCTTGAGGACGAAATCCCAGATGGAAGCGACCGCGGCGCTCGATTGCGCCAGCAGCAGCGGCGCGGCGACCGCCGCGCCCGTCGCAGTCTCAGCGAGAATCACCCAAGCCATGTTTGCATCCTATGAATCTCAGCGGCTCATTTGCATTCGCCGCGCGGCCGATTCTGGCGACGCCGGCTGGTCGCCGGCGCCGCCGGAGGCGACGCCAGTCGGGCGTGGTCAGCGGCCGGGCGGCTGCGGATCGCGGGCTGCGAGGCGCTCGGCCGCAAGCTGCGCCCAGCGGGTCTGACCATGTTTCTCGACGACGCGGCGAAACTGCTCGCGGGCCTCGGCCGTTTTGTTCAGCGCCTCGAAGCAGCGGCCGGCCTCGTACAGCGCCGCGGCGCTCCACTCCGGGTACGCGAACAGGATGTCTACCTTCAGCAATTCGCGGACCGCATCCTCATGGCGCTTTAGCGCGAAGAGGCACTCGCCGATCTGGAACTGCGCGCGGGCCGCCGTCGGACCCTGATGGCGTTCGACGACGTGGCGGTAACTCTCGATCGCCTCGAGGTGCCGCGACTGGTTCTCTCGCGCCCAGCCGACGCCGAAGCGCGCCTGATACGCATCCGCCGAGTCGCCGAAGCGCTCCAGAAACTCAGAAAAGACCGCTTCCGCCCGCGGCCAGTGCTGAAGCGTGTTCAGACACTCGGCCAGCCGCAGCAGCGCCGCGCCGCCCTGCGGCGCGCGGCCGTAGATCGCCGCCGCACGCTCGAAGTGCTCCGCGGCGCGGCCGGCGCGACCGGCGCGCAGATGGGCTTCTCCGGCGTAGTGCGATGCGGAGGCCGCCAGGTCGCCGTCGGGCGCGGCGGCCAACAGCGCCTCCAGCACACTGACCGCCTGATCGGCCTCGCCCTGCTCAAACGCGCACACACCCAGGCGATAGCGGACCGCACTCAGCACGTCCGGCGGCAGCCCATCGGGCGCGGCGACCAGCGGCCGCAGGGCGTCCGCCGCCGCCGCCCAGCGCTTGGCGCTCATCTCCTGCTCGGCGACGCGCAGCGCGGCGTGTGCTCGAAACGGGCCGTCACGCCCTGCAAGCTCGCGGAAGAGCGTCGCCGCATCGGCGGGGCGCTGCGTGGCCAGCAGGCACTCGCCGCGGGCGAACCCGGCGGCATCGCGCAGCGACGCATCCAGCCGCGACAGATCGGCCGCGTCGAGCCGATCGAGCAGCCGAAGCGCCTCGTCGTGCCGCCCGAGTCGGTACAGGCAGACGCCGGCGCACGCGCGGGCGAGCGGCCCGCGCGCGTCCTGCGGGCTGTGCTCCAGAAAACGCAGCAGCGCCTCCACCGCTTCGGCGTCGCGACCCGCGGCGTGCAGCGCCAGGCCCTGTTGCAGCAGCGCATCTGACGCGAGCGGCGAATCGCCGGCCGCGGCTTGCACTTCCGAGAAACGCCGGGCCGCGAGCGCCACGTCGCCGCCGCGGTGCGCGATCGCCGCGAGGTGGTTGAGGGCGTGGACTCGGTATTCGCCATCCGCAGCGACGGCGAGCACTTGCTCGAAAGCGGTCTGCGCTTCCGCGTCGCGTTTCAGCGCGACCAGCGCCTGACCGCGCTCGAATAGCGCCTGCACGCGCAAGGCGTCGGGTGCGGAAGTCTCCAGAAGCCGATCCAGCGCTGCGAGCGCCTCCGCGTGCCGCTGCTGCCGCTGCCGGGCGATTCCCAGCTTGAGCAGCGTGGCCGCTTCGTCCGCACCGCGCTCGGCCAGGCTGACCGCCGTCGCGAGTTGCTCTTCCGCCGTCTTCCACTCGCCGCGGCGGAAGGCAATCTCGCCCAGTGCCAGGGATACGTTGCGTCGTTCGGGCGCGGCGTCGCCCGCGGCGGCCAGCTCGCGCAACAGCGGCGCGGCCTCGTCGAATTTCTCGCACTGAAACAGCGCGAGGGCCTGGCGGGTACGGGCTGCCCGGGCCGCCGCCGGGTCGGCCGCACGCTGCGCGACCTGGGCATAGGCCGGGGCGGCGTCTGCGAACTGCCCGTCGGCGTAAAGGCTGTCGGCCAGCAGGCGGCGGACCGCCGGGGACTGCGGATGATCGGCGCTGCCGGCCAGGAACGCGCTGCAGTGCTCGATCGCGGCTTTTGGCCGTTCCAGATTGAGCTCGCAGGACGCGAGCGTGGCGAGCGCGTCGCCGCGGAGTGCGTGGTTCGGATATGCATCGACGAAGGCTCGGAACGCAGCCGCGGCCGCTTCTCGCTGCTGCGCCCGAAGCAGCGCCACGCCGCGGTCATACGCGCTCTCCGCCGCCAGCGGCGATTGCGGATAGCGCTGCCGGGCCGCCTCGAACCGCGCCGCGGCGGTCGCGGCATCGCCGCTGCGCAGCACGCTCTTGGCGGCCCAGTAGGCGGCGACAGCCGCCTCCGCGCCGTCTGCCTGCGCGCACTGTTCGAAGAGCACCGCGGCCCGCGACCAGTCTTCGAGGGCGAACGCGGCGTGGGCCCGCGCCAAGCGCGCTGCGGGCGCGGTGGGTGCGTCGGGTGCATCCGTCAGATACTGATCCAGCAGGGTCGCGGCTTCGTCGTGGCGGCCGGCAGCGGCCTGCACGGTCGCAAGACCGTACTGCGCATCGGCGCGGTGCGGCGAATTCGCGCGCTGCAGCACCGCGCGAAAGCCGCGCTCGGCTGCGGTGCGGTCGCCGGCGCGCTGCGCCGCCTGGGCCGCCTGAAATTCGGCGGCGGGTGCGAGCGGACCTTCCGGCGCGGCCGCGGCCACGCGCGTGAAGCGCGCCGCCGCGGCGGCGTATTCGCCGTCAGCCAGTTCGGCCGAGGCTTCGAAGAACTCAACCCGCGGCAAGTGCGGACTTTGCGGCCAGCGTTCATGGAAGCGCGCGGCGGCCGCGCGCGCCGCCTTGGCCGCGCCGCCGCGGACCGCTGCTTCGACCCAGGCGGCGGCGGCATCATCGGCGAGATCGTGGTTCGCGTGCTTCTCGGCCGCGTCGGAAAGCACTGCGGCCGCGTCGTCGAACCGTTCGAGGGCCAGCAGCGCCTGGCCGTGCAGGACGGCCGCTTCGGCGGCGAAGGGGAAGTCACGCACGCCGCGCAGCGCCGCGAACTGCTCGACGGCTTCGCGCGGCTTGCCAAGCCGAGTGAGACAGACGCCCAGCCCATAGCGGGCGACCTGCGCCTTCTCATGTTGCGCGTGGGCCTCAAGAAACTTGCGATAGGCATCGGCCGCGAGGTCGTGCAGGCCGCGATTCAGCAGACCGTTCGCGAGGTGAAAGTCGGCCAGAACCGGGTCGGCCGCTTCGCCGGGCGGCGCTTGCTCCTGGGCGCCGGCGGCGACGGCGAGCAGCAACGAAAGTGCGGCGGCGAGCAGCGCCGCCGGGCGGAGCAACATGGCACCCTCCTGGCACAGGGCGGCCGAACCGGAGATCAGTCGATTGGACGAACGCGGCGCGCGAACCCCGGCGCGAAATTCGCGCAAGCGCGCGAGAATCGCGCCGGGGTGCGACGGGTGGCTACTTCGCCGAAGCGGCCCGAAGCGCATCGACGGCTTCGGTGAGCGCCGCGGCGACTTCGTGAAGGCTGTCGGCCTGGGAAGCCAGAATCTCGGCCTGCGCCGCGACGCCCTCGGCCTCGGCCTGGACCGACTCGCGCCGCGCGTCGAGCGCGGCGATCTGCGCCCGCAGTTGCTCCGCGCTGTCGTTGACGGCCCGCTGAATCTCCTCGCTCTTGCCGGCCACGGCGGCGATCATCTCGTCGGCGCGGCCCGCGAGAAACTCGATCTGTTGTTCCAGCGCCTCGACCTGCGCGAAGAGGCGCGTAGAAAGCTCGACGAACTGCACGGCGTCGTCCGCCGCCTGCTGCGCCTGCGCCGCGATCTCAGTGGCCTGGCGGCTCATCTGTTCATAGGGATCGATCTCGGTTGCGATCGAGTCGTACCGAGAGAACAGCGGTTGATGCGCGGCCGCGACTGTCGAGAACAGGCTCTGTACCAGCGTAGCCGAATCCGGCTGCACGGCCAGCGTGTCGACCAGAGCCGGGAGCAGCGTGGCGGTCAGCGGCGAAACCGCCGCGGGCGCGTCGAGTTCGGTCGGAGCAGCGGACGTCTCGATCGGCGATACCGGCGAGGGCGCGGGGGTCGGCGCAACCGGCGGGCGCGGCGCGACGCCGGGGAACGGCGCGGCCGGAGCAGCCGGCGGCGCAGGCTGCGCGGCGCGACCCCGCCGGGCCGGCGGCGCTGGGGGCGCGGCGGGCGCGGAGGGTGCGGGAGTCGCGGGCGGCATCGGGGCGATCGCCGGAACGGGCGGCTGCGGCGCGGTAACTCCCGGCGGGATGCTGACGACCACATCGCGCGGAGCGAAGGGCGCCACCGCGGCGCCGTCGCCCTCATCGCCATGCTCCGAGCGCGGCGCGGGCATGCCCGGCTCGATCATGAGCAGGAACGCCTCGACCGCCTCGTGCTGCGAAGGCGTCGCCTGCACGCGAATGCCGTCATCGGTCTGCGAGACGTAGATCGGCACGTCGCTGCGGCTCATCAGCTCCCACAGCGCAGCGCGTTTGCCCTCGGAGAGGCGATACGCGCGCCACTCGACCGGCTGTTCGTTCAACAGCTCGACAAAGTCGCCGAACGTGCTGATTTCTTCCGGAGAGCCGAGCACTTCGATCGCGCCGTCCGCCGGGCGGACGCGCGTCGGCACGTCCTCGCGCGACATCAGCGCGGTCAGCGCCTCGAGCTTGCCTTCCGGCAGTTCGAAGCGGCCCGATTCCTGCCCGCCGGCGCTTGCCCCGCCGCCGCCAGCGCTTCGCGGGCGGCGGCGTTCGACGGCCGTGCGGGCGCGCTGCTCCGCGGCGCGGGCGCGTTCCAGCGCTGCGCGGGCGCGATTCGCTTCGCCGGCGGCCTGAGCCTCGGCGGCTTCGGCCAGCGCCTTGGCCACCGCGCCGGATCGCCCCTCGGCGAGCGCCTCGGAGCGCGCCGCTTCGGCCTGGGCGCGCGCGGCGAGCGCCTCGGCGTGGGCTGCTCGCGCTGCATCGTGCGCGTGCGCTTCGGCGACGTGGGCACGTTCCAGAAGCGCTTTGTGCTCCGCTTGCAGGCGGGTGTTGGCTTCGGCGAGCGCCTCGCGGGCCTGGCCGGTCGCCGCGCCGCGGCTGTGCAGACGTTCCATCTGCTCGGCGAGCCGCTCGATCTGGCGCTCCAGACGCTGCAGGCGGCGCTCGAGCCGGTCGTTACCGTCGCCGTCCTGCTCGTCGTCGTCATTTTCGCCGCCGCCGCTGGCCAGCGTGGCGAACGGCGAGCCGGCGCGGGTGCTCAGGTAGTTGCGGTAGGTCTGACCGTCCTCCTGGCCGGCGAAGAACAGAGGCAGGGCCGCGCGAATCGGGCGTCCCATCGTTTCGATCACCACCGGCGTAGTCGCGCCGCCAGATTCGGGGGCGACGACGACACACTCCGTCCTGGCCGTTTCATTCGTGCTGGTTGTCTCGCACGTTTCCGCCTTGGCCTTCTTGGGGCACGCCCACAGCGGGGCCGTGGCCCACCCGCCGAGCATCAGCGCCCCGACCAGCACCAGCCCCGGTCCCGACACGCCGGGCCTGCGGCTTTGCGTCATCACCATCGTGATTCTCCTGCTCATGCGTTTCGCGCTTCCGGACATGACGCCGAGGCTGACCGCAGCGCCGGCGTGCTGGCGTTTCAACAGGTATTCGTTCGTGCGAAGCAGCGCTTCGGCGTATTGCCGGCGGGCGTGCGGCCGCAGCCACGTCACCCACGCGTCGCAGCAATGCTCGGCCTCTTCGCTGATGCGGCGGCGCACCCACCACACCAGCGGATGCCACCAGTACAGGACGCAGATCAGAATCTCCGCCCAGCGCACCCAATGGTCGCGGCGCTTGAGATGGGCCAATTCGTGGCAGAGCACGGCGAAGCGGCCCTCGCGATCGAGCGATTGCCACAGGCCGCGCGGCAGAATCAGCCGCATGCCCCGCCCCCAGACGATCATCGGCGAGACGCGGGCGTCCGCCATGCGCACGGCCGGCGGGCGCGACAGGCCGATCTCGCGCGCCGCGCGAAGCACTTCGCGGCGCACACTGTGCGGGGCGGCGATGCACGGGCCGACGCGATAGCTGAGCGCCACCGTGGCGACGACGCCCCAGAAGACCAGGAACACCGCGCCCGCCGGCCAGAGCCAGGCCGGCGCGGGCGGGACGGTCGCGAGTACCTGCGTCAGGCCGCCCAGCCAGGCAGCCCACTCGCGCCAACCGGCGGATTGCTCCGCAATGTCATTACGCGCGGACGCGGCGATGGGTGCGACCGCAGTCGGCGGCCCGGCGTCAGCGCCGGCGGCGACATCGGCCGGCGGCCCGTGATCGGCCGCCGACGAAGTCGGCGTGGTGCGGACCGGGGCGGCGGGCGCTGGATCGCGCGCGACCGGCGCGCGTGGCTCAGCCGACCTCGCCGTCTCCCGCTGCGACGCAGTTTGCGAGCGCGCCGGTGAAGGGTTCGAGACGGGCGATTCACTTGTATCTGAGCGCCGCAACTTGCTGGGGTGCAGCGTCGGGCGCTGGGCGTCTGAATAGCGCGGAGGCGATACGGATCCGCCTGAGCCGGCGGCGGGAGCCAGCAACCCCGTCCGTCGCGGCTCAGGGCGGATCGCGAGTTCGGGCTGCGCCACGTCGCGTACCTTCGGCCCCCCCACGGCGCCGGGCGTAGGCTGCCGCGGCCTCTCAACCGCGTCGCGGGCGGGTCCGCGCGCCGCGATGTCTACGGAAGAATCGTCCTCGGATCGGGCGCGAGTCGGTGCGGGCGTGTCTACCGCCGATCGCGCTGCGTGGCGCTCCGCCGGTGCGGCGAGACCGAAACCGGGTCGCCAGCGCGGCTCGGCGTGGTTGGTGGAAGTCGTAGAAATCGCATCCGGCTCGGGTTCGATCGGAGAGCGAGTCGCGGTGCGCGTGGGCACGCTGCGAAATGCGGGCTCCGTCGAAACGACGAACTCGCCCGGCAGCGAGTCTGCCGCGCCGCCGTGCGGCGCGAGGTTCGCAATCAGAGCAGTTACGAGCGAGCGCAGGCCAAGTCCCTGCACCGCCGGCAAAGACAGCAACACGGCCGCCGCGGCGAACCAGCCCAGCACGCCGACCCACAGCACGTGCCGCGTCGATGGTCGCAACGGCAGCCAGCGGCACAGGAGCGCCACCACGGCGGCCAGCGGAATCACCGCCCAACCGGCGCGCCACAGGCTGTCTGCAATCCCTTCGGCCCAGGTCGGCATTCGCAGCCTCCGACTGACCCGTGATTACCTGGAGTTGCCCGATTCGCTCGAACCCGCCGCGCCACGCGACCCACGCGCCCGCCGGGCTCCGGCCGGCGCAGCGCCGCGCGGCGGCGCTTTCGCGTCCAGCCGCTCGATGAGTCGCTGCAGTTCGTTGATTTCGTCGGCGGTGAGGCGCTCGCTTTGCACCAGTTGCAGCACGAGCGGCCCGGCGGCGCCGTCATATAGTTGATCGAGAAGTGAACGCAGGCGCGAGCGGCTGATCTGCTCGCGCGAGACGGCCGCCTGGAAGATGAACGCCAGCTCGGTGCGATCGCTGCGGACAAAGCCCTTGGCCTCGAGCCGCGTCAGAAACGTCTGAACCGTGGTGTAGGCGAGCGAGCGGCCGCGTTCCTGCAAGTAGGCGAGCACCTGCCGCACGGTGGCGGGGCCGACGTCCCAGAGGGCTTTGAGCACCTCCAGTTCGGCGACGCCCAGCTCGTGTTCGCGATCGCGCTCGGCCATGCTTGCACCGCCCGCGCGGGCGGTCCTCCTACATGTGTCGGAGGAAGTGTACGACAACTGTCGGAGGTCTGCAAGCGAAATCCTGTCGGAGATTGTCAGACCCGGCGCTGCGCGTCTACTGCGCTCCGGCCGCGGGCGTCGGCAGCGGCGATCCGGCGGAGGCGTGCTTCTCGCGCCGCGTGCCGAACTTCTCCGCCACCCACTGCACCATCACGTACAGCGCCGGCGTGAAGTACAGCCCCAGCACGGTCACGCCGATCATCCCGCCGAACACTACCGTGCCCAGCGCCTGGCGGCCTGCCGCGCCGGCGCCGTGGGCCGTCACCAGCGGCAGCACACCCAGGATGAACGCCAGCGAGGTCATGATGATCGGCCGGAAGCGCGTGCGGGCTGCGGAGACCGCGGCCTCCACGATGGGCATGCCCTGCCGGCGGTGATCGCGGGCGAACTCGACGATCAGAATGGCGTTCTTCGCGCCCAGCGCGACCAGCAGCACCAGCCCGATCTGCGTGAACACGTTGTTATCGAGATCGCTGAGCCACAGCGCGATCATCGCCCCGATGATGACCAGCGGAACGCTGAGCACCACCGCGACCGGCGTGAAGAAGCTCTCGTACTGCGCTGCGAGAATCAGGTAGACCAGCACCGTGGCGAGCACAAACGCCAGCAGGCCCTGGTTGCCGAGTTTCGATTCCTGATACGACAGGCCCGACCACTCGTAGCCCATCTCCGGGCCGATCGCCGTGCGGGCCGCCGCGGCCATGGTGTCCATCGCCTCGCTCGAAGAGACGCCGGGGACGGGAATGCCGTTGATGGTGGCCGAGGGATACATGTTGTAGCGGGTGACGCGGTCGGGGCCGAAGCCGTCCTTCACCTTGACCGCCGCGCCGAGCGGGACCATCTCGCCGCGGCCGCTGCGCACTTCGAGGCGCAAGGCGTCGTCGGGCCGCAGGCGAAACGGCGCATCGGCCTGGAGATTCACCTGCCAGGTACGGCCGTACCAGTTGAAGTCGTTCACATAAGCCGATCCCAGGTACGTGCCGAGCGTCTCGAAAACCGATTGCAGGTTCACGTCCATGCGGATCAGCCGTTCGCGATCGATGTCCAGGTAGAGCTGCGGGACGCCGGCGCGGAACGACGAGAACGCGAACGCGATTTTCGGCGGCTGCTGGCCCATCATGGCCCCCATTGCGGCATAGGCAGCCTGTTCCAGCGCCGCGCGGCCCTGGTTGCCGCGATCCAGCAGGCGCATGTCGATCGCGGCGGCATTGCCGATTCCGGGAATGGCGGGCAGCGTAAAGACCAGGAAGTTCGCCTCCTGAATCGGCTGCACACGGGCGTTCACGTCGGCGAGGATCGCCTCCACGCTGCGATGTTTTCGTTCGCGCACGTCCCACGGCTCGAGCACGATCCAGGCGTTCGCGAGATTGGCGCCGCTGCCGTCGATGAGCGAAAAGCCCGACATGGTGGATACGTCGGCGACGCCGTCGACGCCGGAGAGCAGCCGGCCCTGCGCATCGCGGACGGGCTGGATCAACGCGCGAACGCGATCGGCGACGACGCTGGTGCGATTCAGCGACGCGCCGTCCGGAAGCTGCGCCGCGACCACGACGAAGCCCAGGTCTTCGTTGGGGACAAAGCCGCCGGGGACGCGCACGTAGATGAAGTAGGTGAGATAGAGCACGCCGCCGAAGAGCAGGACGGTGAGCGGCCAGGCGCGGATGGCGAAGCGGGCCGTGCCGGCGTATGCGTGGGTGATCGCCGCGAAGACCTGGTTGAAAAGCCACGCGGCCCAGCGCAGAGGCGCGAGAATCGCCCAGCCGCGGGTGTGGTCGTCATGCGCCTTGAGCCACAACGCCGACTGCGTCGGCTTGAGCGTGAGCGCGTTGATGGCGCTGAGGAGCGTGGTGACGGCGATGGTGATCGCGAACTGCCGATACATCTCGCCGGTGATGCCCGGCAGCGCCGCAGTCGGCAGAAAGACGGACATGAGCACCAGCGTGATGCCGATGATCGGCCCGATGATCTCGCCCATGGCCTGGATCGTGGCTTCGCGCGGCTTCAGCCGTTTTTCGCGCATGTTGCGTTCGACGTTCTCCACCACCACGATCGCGTCGTCGACCACGATGCCGATGGCCAGCACCAGCCCGAACATCGTCAGCATGTTGACCGAGTAGCCCAGCGCCCACATCAGCAGGAACGTCCCGATCAGCGACACCGGGATGGTCGTTACCGGGATCAGCGTGGCGCGGAGGTTCTGCAAGAACACGAGAACCACCAGCGAGACCAGCAGGAACGCCTCGACCAGCGTCTTCAGGACCTCCTTGAGCGAGGCGCGGATGAACATGCTGGAGTCGTAGACGAACGCGCTGCGCACGCCCGGCGGCAGGCGCGGCTCGAGCTCGGCCATCTTGGCGCGAATCGCGTCCGTTACTTCGACCAGGTTCGCGCCCGGAAGCTGATACAGGATCAGAAACGCACCCGGCCGACCGTTGTAGGCCGCCGCGGTGCCGTAGTCGCGGGCGCCGAGCTCGATGCGGGCCACGTCGCGCACGCGAACGACCTGCGCGATGTCGTCGCGGCGCTGCGGCGGCGGCGCCTTGATGATTACCTCGCCGAACTCGTGGGGGTCGCTGAGCCGGCCCTTGGTCGAGATCAGGAGCTCCAGCGGATTGTCCTCCGGCGACGGAGCGGCGCCGATCTTTCCGGCGGCGACCTGCACGTTTTGAGCGCGGAGCGCGGCGGTGACGTCGTTGACGGCGATTCCGCGAGCCTTCAGCCGGGCGGGGTCGAGCCAGATCCGCATCCCGTAGTCCTTGGCCGGCAGGATCGTGATTCCGCCGACGCCGAAGATGCGGGCGAACTCGTCGCGCCAGTTGATGGTGGCGTAGTTGCTGAGGAACAGGTCGTCGTACAGCGGTTTGCCGTCGGGGCCGTTGTCGGCGGAGATGTTCAGAACGCCCGCGAGGTTGGTCGATTGCTTCCGCACGGTGACGCCGAGCCGCCGGACTTCTTCGGGCAGCTTGGGTTGCGCGATCGAGACGCGATTCTGGACGAGGATGGAGCTGAGGTCGATGTCGGTCCCGACCTCGAAGGAAACATCCAGCCCGTAGCGGCCGTCGGAAGACGTCGATTGCATGTAGATCATGTGATCGACGCCGTTGATCTCCTGTTCGAGCGGCGCGGCGACGGTGTCGGCGATCGTCTGCGCATTGGCGCCGGGGTAGAACGCCTCGACGCGGACGATCGGCGGCGCGAGGTCGGGATACTGTTCGACCGGCAAGCGCACATACGCGACCAGGCCCAGCAGCACGGTCAGGATGGCGATGACGTTGGAGAGCACCGGGCGATCGATGAAAAACCGTGCGAACATTCGCGTCCCTTCTGCTGCACTACCGGGCGGTTCGCGCCGGTCTGACTCGTGCTACGAACCGCGGGTCGTGGGCCGCGCCGGCGCGGTGGCGGCGGTTCGAAGCTCCGGGCTGACCGGGCCGCCGACTCGCGCCCGCTGAACGCCGTTCACGATGATCCGGTCGCGCTCGCTCAGCCCCTGCTGAATGGCGCGCTGCCCCTCGAACTGCACGCCGACGGTCACCACCCGCCGCTCGACCACGTTCTTCTCGTCCACGACGAGGACGTGGCGCCCGCCCTGGTCGGACAGCACGGCCTCTTCGGGCACGAGCAACACTTCGAGCTCTCCGAATCGCGCCTGGATGCGAGCGAAGCTGCCGGGCAGAATCGCCCCATCCGGATTCTCGAAGATCGACTCGACCATGATCGTGCCGGTTTGCGGGTCGATGCCGATGTCGGCATGTGCGAACTGCCCGATGCGCGGATATCCCGTCTCGTTCAACAGACCCAGGCGCACTTCCAGGTCCGGACGGCCCTCTTCGCCCGGCCGGCGATACGCCGCCTCGGCCCGCAGCCGCAGGACCGTTTGCTCGTCGAGCGAGTAGCGCGCGTAGACGCGGGAATCGTCGGCCACGGTCGCCAGGAGCGTCGGCTCGGTCGCGCCGACCAGGTCGCCGACCTCCACGGTGTCGATGCCGAGCCGCCCGTCGATCGGCGAGCGCACCTGCGTGAACTCCAGATCGAGCCGCGCCGCGGCGAGCCGCGCATCCGCCAGCTTCACATTCGCCGCGGCCACGTCGCGCTCGGCGGTCGCGCGGTTCATCTCCGTTTCGGTTGCGGTTTGATCGGCGCGCAGCCGGCTGATCCGGTCAAACTCGGTCTGTGCGAGTTGCAACGACGCCAGCGCCGAGAGCCGGGCCGCATCGGCCTGCTGCACCGCGGCCTCGAACGGGCGCGGATCGATCTGATACAGGAGCGCCCCGGCTGCGACGCGCGACCCGCCCTCGAACGCCTTCTGCTGGATGAAGCCGCGAACCCGCGCCCGCACCTCGACCGTGTCGTGCGCCCGGATGACGCCCGTGAAATCCAGCGTGTCCGGAATCGCGCGGCGCTCCGCGTGCGCCACCGTGACCACCGGCGGCGGCGGCGGGACAAACGCGGGGGGCGGAGGCTTGCAGCCGCTCGCGAGCAGCGTCGCGGCGGCGACGACGCATGAAGAAAACGCGCTGCGCCGCAGGGTTGCGGCCGCGCGCGACGGTCGCGCGGCGGCGGGCGACGGACGGAGCAGATGCATCGGAAACTCCTTCGGCCTGGCGCGAACGCCGCGGCGTCGCGATTCAGAATGGCGCAGTGTACGGGCGCGACGAACGATTCCCAGCCGATTTGGACGAGTCGCGACACGCCGCAGGTCGTCACGCACCGGCGACGCGGCATATGATTCGTTACGTTGTGAAGGCGGTGCGAAACCGCGCCGCCGCCGAATCCGTTCGTGGAGCCCGCATGACCGGCGATCTGCTCGACGCGCTGCAACGCACGCTGCACCGACTGACCGAACTGGTGCAGAGCGATGCGGGGCTGCGCACCAGCGTCGAACAACTGGCCAACAGTCTGCTCGCGCTGACGCGCGGCGGCGCGGCGGAGCGCGCGCCCGCCGAGCCCGCGCCGCTGACGCCGACCACCAGCCGGGTCGATCTGCCGCCCGCACCGCCGCCGGCCGCGGTGACGCCGCCCCCGCCGCCGCCGCTGACGATCCCGATCCCGCAGACGTTGCGAACCGGGTACACGCGGCTTCCGGGCGAGGTCTACAACACCAGCCAGCGGCTGGCGGCCCCGACGCCGGTGGACAACCGCGAGGATCTGAAGCGGATCGCGGCGCGCTGCCGCGTGATGCGCGAGGCGGCGGAGCTGGCCGCCGAGCAGGCCGGCGTGACCGACGAAGATTCCGAGGAATCGCGAGACCTCGAGGCCCGGGAAGCGCGGCTGCTGGAGCAGGAGGCCGGCCAGACAGCGCCCCCGCCGAACTGGTCGCTGTGGATGCTGCACGACGATCAGGTGGAGAACGTCGCGCCGGAGTCGTGGATGGAGCTGGCGCGGTGCTACGACGCGCTGGCGGAATCGTGCGAACTGCTGGATATGGCGCTGCGGATGCAGGACGCGCCGGGCGCGTCGCTGCTGGACGTACTGCTGCTCACGGCCGAGGCGCAGTCCAGCGTGCGCATCAAGGTCGACGACATGGACCACGAACAGGACGCCGACCAACTGGCGACTTTTCGCTGGCTGAAGTCGTTCGCGGCCGAAAAGCGGTTCTTCATTCCGCGCTACATGAAGCTCGACGACCCGGCGACGCCGGCGGAGGTCGAAGGGCTGCGCGCCCGCATCCGCGCGACGCGCGAGCAGATCGAGACGCCGCAGCGCAGCGAGCGCGAGCGCAACAAGCACCTGGGCAAGCTGCGCTACCACGCCGATCGCGTCCGCCGCAGCCCGGACGAGGACCACGGGCACGACTGGCAGACGATCGTGCACACGGTCGATCAACTGGTCGAAGGCGGCATGTATCCCAGCAGCGTGGAGCTGCGTCAGCACCTGCTGCCGATCTTCAACCTCGTCCCGGACAGCACCGGCGACGCGGTGCCGGAGAACTTCGAGCGCGTGCTACGCGAAATCGACCGCTACCTGAGCGAGCGCCCCAACGACGAAGAGGCGGCCACCGCGCCGGCGCGGCCGGAACAGGTGCGCCGCGTGGCCGAGGTGCTGCGGGGCAAGGCGGCGGTGTTCATCGGCGGCGACGAGCGCGGCCCGGCCCGCGCCAAGCTCGAGGAGGCGTTCGAGCTCAGCGAGCTGCGCTGGGTGAAGACGCGCGAGGACAACACGCGGATCGAGTTCGAGCACGAGCTGGCGCGCGAGGACGTCGCGCTGGTGATTCTGGCGACGCGCTGGATTCGCCACGCGCTCAACGAAGCCCGCGAACTGGCCCGCAAGCACGGCAAGCCGATCGTGCAGCTACCGTGCGGCTATAACCCGAACCGCGTCGCGCACGACATCGTCACGCAGTGCGGCAAGCTGCTGAATCTATGAGGCCCGGGCCGCGCTACGGCTTTTCCGCGGGGGGGGCGGCCGCCCGCAGCTTGCCGACCAGGCGAAACGCGCCGTCCACGTGGACGAAGGACCACAGGGTGAATCCCATGTCGCCGTCGGCCTTCTGGAAGCGCACGGTGTAGAGCTTCGCCGGCTTCTTCATCGCGGCGATGGCCGTCTTTTGCGCGCCGGTGGCCTCGTCGCCTTCGGCGACGTGCGTCTTGACGCCCGCGGCGCCCTTCTCGATGCGGTCCTTGAACAGCTTGATTACTTCCTTCTCGAACTCGGCCGGGTCCTTGGCGCGCTCGGCGTACTCTGCATTGCAGCGGGCCCCGACCTCGTCGCCGAAGGTCTCCTTGAACCAGGTTTCGGCATTGGGCAGGAGCAGGTTGCGAGCCAGCGGCGCGGCCTTCGCCTCGTCGCCGGCCTTGACCGCGGCGAGCAGATCCTCCATCTGCTTCCTGAGCCCGTCGGCGTCGTTGGAGTACGCCGCGGCGGCCTCCGGCTTGCTGTCCTGAGCAGCGCAGGGCGCGCTGCTCGCGAGGCCGGCTGCGAGGAACATGAGCGACAAACTGAAGCTGCGCATGGGGTGTTCTCCAAGGTTGAGCGACCGTTGCCGGTCGCGCGCCCGCGGCGCTACGGCGCCGGCGGCGACGACACGCAGCGGGTTTCGCCGCGCTGAACGTCGTACACAAAGATGTCGATCCGCCCGTTCGTATCGCCGGGCGTCAGGTTCGTGGCGGCGCTCTGGTACACGACAAATCGGCCGTCGGCCGAGATGTCGGGCGCGGAACTCGCGCCGTCGGCCGACTCGCCGCCGGGGGCTACGCTGATCCGCGTGAGCCGCAGCGACTGTAAATCGCAAAGGAACACGTCGGAGGCGGCGTTCGAGTCGCCGGGAACGAGGTTGCCCGCCGCGCTACTGAAGACCACGAATTGGCCGTCGCCGGAGATGCGCGGCTCGCCGCTGGCGCCGTCGGCGTCGCCGCCCGACGGACTGCATGAGAGTCGAACGGTGCGCTTGTCGTCGATGTAGCGCACGAACACATCGGCGACGGCGTTGCGATCGGCGGCGACGAGGTCGGGCGACTCGCTCACAAACGCGATCCGCCGCCCGGTGTGCGAGAGGCTCGGCGCCGCGCCGCCGGCGGGCCGCGCGTCGGCAGCCGCGAGACTGACGCACCAGGTACGGCCTTCGGGCAGCGCGTTCACGAGCGCATCGGCTCTGCCGTTGGCGTCGCTCAGCGCCAGGTCGTCGGCATCGGTCGTAAAGGCGATCCACGTGCCGTTTCCGCTGATCTGCGGTTCGCGGCTGGCGGCGCGGCCCTGCGCGCCCGTCGACGCCAGGCTGACGCGCTCGACCGCCGAGCTGCGCAGCTCGTATCGAAACACGTCGGAGACGGCGTTGGTGTCCTCGGCCGTCAGGTTCGTCGCGGTGCTTGCGAAGACCAGCCACTTGCCGTTGTCGGCGAGGTCGGGCGCGGTGCTCGGGCCGCTGGCCTGAAGGCGGCGCGGCCCGACGCTGGCGCGAAACACGCTGCCCTGGGGGTAGGCGCGCACGAAGATGTCCGTGCAGCGGTTCGTGTCGTCGGGGGCGAGATTGGCGGCGTCGCTCGCGAACGCCACGCGATCGCCGTCGCCTGAAACGGTCGCACGGAAGCTGCGTCCATCCGCCTGCGCGCCGTCGATCGACAGGCTGACGCGCTCGATCGCGCCGCCCAGGCGTGACACGCGGAAGATGTCGCAGACGCCGTTGGTGTCGCCGGCGACCAGATCGGCCGCATCGCTCTCGAACACGACCCACGCCCCATCGGCGGAAATGGCCGGCGCACGCGAGTCGCCCCGTGGGTTTCCGCCCGATGCGTCGCCGGCGGCTTGCACAGCGTCGTCCGGACCTCCGCGGGGGCCGAACTGCGGCGCCTCGGACGCGACGAAGGACGCGAAGGCGGTCGAGACAATGTGCGAAATCGCCATGAAGCGCATGCGGATGATCTCAATGGAGCCGGTGCGAAAGGGTAGGCTACTGCGTCCCCCGACTGCGGGCAAACGGCGCAACCGCTGGGACAATTGACCCAAATCTGGCATCCATCGCCGAAAAAACTGTGATCTGGTATGATGTTTGCTTGGCGCAAGGCCGCGGTGGCGGCAGCCGCCGCGGGAGTTTACGGTTCGCCCAGCGAGCATCGCGTCGATGCGCGCGGCGGACCGGAAGGAACGCGTCGCATGTCGCCTGACCCCGCTCTCCCCGTCGTCTCCGGCCCGATCGCAAACCCGACCGCGGAATCCCGAGCCAAGCCCGTCGAGCAACTCGAGACGGCCACGGTGCGCTTCGCCGGCGATTCCGGCGACGGCATGCAGCTTGCCGGAACGCAATTCACCAACGCATCCGCCGTGTTCGGCAACGACGTGGCGACTTTCCCGGATTTCCCTGCGGAGATTCGCGCACCGGCCGGGACGCTGGCCGGCGTGTCGGGGTTTCAGATCAACTTCAGCAACCACGCGATCCACACGCCCGGCGACAAGCTCGATGCGCTGATCGCGATGAACCCGGCGGCGCTGAAGGCCAACCTGGGCGACCTGTCCGACGGCGGCATTCTGGTCGTCGACGGGGACGAGTTTACCGGGACGGGTCTGACGCGGGCCAAGTGCGACACGGACCCGCTGCACGACGGCTCGCTGTCGCGCTATCGCGTGTATGAGGTGCCCATTACGCGGCACACGCTGGAGGCGGTGGCGCCGGCCGGGCTGGGCGCGAAGGAGTCGGCCCGGTGCAAGAATTTCTATGCACTCGGCCTCGTCTTCTGGATGTACGACCGGCCCCTCGACACGACGTTGAACTGGATCCGGTCGAAGTTCGGCAAAGTGCCGACGGTGGGTCTGGCGAATGAACTGGCGCTGAAGGCCGGCTTCCACTTCGGCGAGACCGCCGAGCTCTTTCCGGTGCGCTACCGCGTGCCGCGGGCGCAATTGCCGAACGGAATGTATCGCACGGTGACGGGCAACCAGGCGACCGCGCTCGGGCTGGTCACCGCGGCGCGACTGGCCGGCAAGCCGCTGTTCTACGGCAGCTACCCGATCACGCCGGCGAGCGACATCCTGCACGAGCTGGCGCAGCACAAGAACTTCGACGTGCGCAGCTTCCAGGCGGAGGACGAGATCGCCGCGATGGCCGCGGTGGTCGGCGCTGCATTCACCGGCGCGATCGCCGCCACCGGCACCAGCGGCCCCGGCATGGCGTTGAAGCAGGAAGCCATCGGCCTGGCGGTGATGACCGAGTTGCCCTGCGTCATCGTCAACGTGCAGCGCGGCGGTCCGAGCACGGGGCTGCCGACCAAGACCGAGCAGGCCGACCTGTGGCAGGCGGTGCTCGGCCGCAACGGCGAGTGCCCGGCGCCGGTGATCGCCGCGCAGTCGCCGTCCGACTGTTTCTGGGCGACCGTCGAGGCGGTGCGGGTGGCGGTCGAGTTCATGACGCCGGTGATTCTGCTGACCGACGGCTACCTGGGCAACGGGTCGGAGCCGTGGCGGATTCCGAAATCGTCTGAGCTGCCGCCGATCGTGATCGAACACGCGGCGGATCGGTCGACGTACTCGCCCTATCGCCGCAACGAACTCGGCGCGCGGCCGTGGGCGATTCCGGGCACGCCGGGGCTGGAGCATCGCGTCGGCGGACTTGAGAAGGCCGACGTCACCGGCCACGTGAGCTATGACACCGCCAACCACGAGCGCATGGTCCGGCTGCGCGCGGAGAAGGTGGAAAAGGTGGTCCGGCGCATTGCCGACCAGGAGGTCTTCGGCGACGACAGCGGTCCGCTGCTGGTGCTTTCGTGGGGCGGCACCTTCGGGGCGGTTCGCACCGCCGTCGAACAGGCCCGCAAGCAGGGGCTGCCGGTAGCGCACGCGCACGTGCGCTGGCTGCACCCGCTGCCGCGCAACCTGGGCGAGGTGCTGCGGCGCTTCGATCGCCGCGTGTGCTTCGAGCTGAACCACGGGCAGTTGCGGCTGCTGCTTCAGGGGCGCTACGGCGTCCCGTGCGACGTGGTGAGCAAGGTACAGGGCCGCCCGTTCAGCGTGTCCGACGTGCTCGAACCGATCCGCGCCGCGCTCGGCGGCGCGGGCTCGCGGCGCTAGCGCGACGCGGGCCGCGATTTGCGGCCCGCCATGCAGTGGAGACATCCGGTGTCCGACGTAGTTACGCTTCCGAAGCTGACTCCCAAAGATCTCAAGAGCGACCAGGAAGTCCGCTGGTGCCCCGGCTGCGGCGACTATTCGATCCTGACGCAGATGCAGAAGGTGCTGGCGCAGGCGGGTATCCGCAAGGAGCAGACCGTCTTCGTCTCCGGCATCGGCTGCTCCAGCCGATTCCCGTATTACATGGAGACCTACGGGTTCCACGGCATTCACGGCCGCGCTCCGGCGATCGCCACCGGCGTCAAGATCGCCAACCCCGACCTCGACGTCTGGGTCGTCACCGGCGACGGCGACGGCCTGAGCATCGGCGGCAATCACTTCCTGCACGTGATCCGCCGGAACGTGGGCCTGAAGATCGTGCTTTTCAACAATCGCATCTACGGCCTGACGAAGGGGCAGTACTCGCCCACCAGCGAATTCGGCAAGAAGACCAAGTCGACCCCGCACGGCTCGATCGACTACCCCGTGCACCCGATCAGCGTCGCGATCGGGGCGGAGGCCACGTTCATCGGCCGGGCGCTCGACGTGGACGTCAAAGCGCTCTGCGACGTGCTCGCTCGCGCCGCCGCCCATAAGGGCACGGCGTTCGTCGAGGTCTACCAGGACTGCAACGTCTACAACCACATGGCGTTCGAGTTCGCGGCGGACAAGAAAGTGCGCGAAGACAACCTGCTCTACCTGGAGCACGGCAAGCCGATGATCTTCGGCAAGGAGCGCAAGAAAGGCATCCGCCTGAGCGGCATGACGCCCGAGGTCGTCGAGCTCTGCAAGGGCGTGACGATCGACGATCTGCTGGTTCACGACGAGCGCGCCGCGGAGCCGACGCTGGCGTACATGCTCTCCCGCATGCGCTTTCCGGATTTTCCGGAGCCGATGGGCGTGTTCCGCGCGATCGAGCGGCCGACGTACGAGCAGTTGCTCAGCGATCAGATTTCCGCCGCCACGCAGCGTTCCGGCCCCGGCGACCTCGACGCACTGTTCCGCAGCGGAGATTTGTGGGAAGTGGATTGACTGCGGTGTGCGGCGGAGGGCATCCGTGCCGCCGCGACTGTGACTGCGAGCGGTCCGAGGACTTGCCTCACTCCGGCTCCGGGCGAATCTCCAGGTGCGCCCGCGCGGCAGACGGGTTCACGATCAATTCGAGGATCTCGCGAATCGCCGCGCGCTGCCCCGGCCACATGAACTCGCGCAGCGCCGCCTCCGCCGGCATCCAGCGATACGCGGTGTGTTCGGCGTTCAACGCGACTCGCGCTTCGGCAGCGATCTCGGCAGCGAAACAGGGCGCGATCGTGACGCAGTCGCTTGCCGCCATGAAGAACACATTCGGCCGGTCGGTCTGCCAGAACGCGATCGGCCGCAGGCCGGTTTCCTCGTGCAATTCGCGCAGCGCCGCCGCAGCCGCGGTTTCGCCGCCTTCAATCTTGCCGTGCACCGCCTGCCAGGTGCCG
>CAZVWB010000052.1:0-29261 GCA_964631045.1 uncultured Planctomycetales bacterium | reverse complement strand
GCACTCTCGTGCGTCCCGCGTGTGACGGATGGCCTAAAAGGCACGGGGTGTGCCAAGCGCGGCGGAAAGCGCGTCGCAATCCGCCGAATTGTTATAAATTGCTCGGCACGCGATGTTTATGGCTCATTATGTTCGGCTGCCCTGTCGCCACCGAGTTCCGCAGGTCACCCGGTTGGGGCTATAGACCCACCCACTCGTTTTTTGTCTGGGTGTAGACGCCCATCAAACGCCGAGCGAACCGCTGAACGTGCGCATGACGCAGACGGCGCGCGGGCGCGGTCCGGCGGGCGGGCCAGCTCGCACGCGTTCGCAAAGCCTGTGAACTACTTGGCTTCACTTACTTTCGTGAGCGGTTGGCGAGCCTCGGGGCGGGCAGAATGTGCGCCCCACCCCAAGGATTCACAGGTTCGCAGCCCACTGCGTCTCAGCGCGGTGCTGCCGCATCGAGCCCGGCGCGCGGGCCGTGCGCCGCAAGGCGTCTGTGACGGCGCCGGCCACACGGGAACAGACGATGACGCCTCGCATGCCGCAGGCGACGGTTGTTGTATGATAATTTCTTCCACCGCTGGCCGCTCGGCGTGTCGGCGAATGGGTAGCCCTGTATCTTTCGGAGATTCCCGCGATGCTCGACCCTCGCCAGAAGAAACTGGCCGAACTGCTCGTGAACTACTCGTGCGCCGTCAAGAGCGGCGAGCGCATTCTGTTCGAAGCGATCGACATCCCCACCGAGTTCACGATCGCCTGCGTCAAGGCGGCCCGCGCCGCCGGCGGCATCCCGCTCGTGCTGCTCAAGAGCAACATGGTGAACCGGGCGCTGATGCACGCCGGCACCGAGGAGGGCTGGACGCTGACGGCCGACGTCGAGCGGCTGCAGATGGAGAACGTACAGTGCTACGTCGGCATCCGCGGCAATCCGAACGTCAGCGAGTTGTCGGACGTCCCGGCGGAGAAGCAGAAGCTCTATGAGTCGCAGGTCTGGACGCGCGTGCACCAGGAGATTCGCGTCAAGAAATCCCGCTGGGTCGTGCTGCGCTGGCCGAGCCCCAGCATGGCGCAGCTCGCCGGACTTTCCACCGAGGCGTTCGAGGACTTCTACTTCGACGTGTGTACGATGGACTATGAGAAGATGGGGCGCGCCATGCAGGCTCTGAAGAAGCGCATGGAAGCGACCGATCGCGTACGGCTGCTGGGTCCGGGCGATACCGACCTGACGTTCAGCATCAAGGGCATTCCGGCGGTGTGCTGCGACGGCAAGCTGAACATCCCGGATGGCGAAGTGTTCACCGCCCCCGTGCGCGACAGCGTGAACGGCGTGATCCACTTCAACGCGCCGACGCTGTACCGCGGCACGACGCACGAGAACATCCGGCTGACCTTCAAGGCCGGGAAAGTGGTCGCCGCCGCCAGCAGCGATACGGCGCGGCTGAACGAAGTGCTGGATGCGGACGAGGGCGCCCGCTATGTGGGCGAATTCGCGATCGGCTTCAACCCGTACATCACCAAACCGATGAAGGACATTCTCTTCGACGAGAAGATCGCCGGCAGCATCCACTTCACGCCCGGCCAGTGCTACGACGAAGCCTACAACGGCAACAAGAGCCAGATCCACTGGGACATGGTGCTGATCCAGACGCCGGAGCGCGGCGGCGGCGAGATGTACTTCGACGAGCGCCTGGTGCGGAAGAACGGTCGGTTCGTCGTGCCCGACCTGGAGCCGCTGAATCCGGAGAATCTGAAGTAGGTCGCCGCCCGACCCGCCGACAACGCGGACGCGGTAGTGTAACCCTGTTCTGGGGTATCTTCGTTCGTTCGGCTCACGAGGTCTCGCGCGCGTCAGCACGTGGTTCGCGTTCGAGAGATGCGTTTATCGCTTTGGGAGTTCCGGCAGAGGAGTTGGGCAGGCCGGCGGGATTCCACCGGCCTGTCCTCTGCCGTGTGCTCGCCGCGGCGGCGCTCGGGTCGCTCGCCAGCGTTGCCCTATCCTCCGCCGCGGCCCGTGGAGTGTACGCCGCGCGACGCGGCGGCCGCCAGTTGCGGCGTCCAGCCGGTTTGGTTCCAGAAGCGCGCCCAGCGATCGTCGTCGCGGTACAGCACGCGCAGCTTGGCCAGCCGGCGGGCGCCGGCCTTCGACCAGCTCATGCCTTGCCGCTTCATCCGCCGGTTGATCTGCGTCTCGATCGTCTTTTCCATCACGCCGCTGCCCATCTTGCGCACCGTCGTCCGCCGCTCCCACTCGCGGTGCGTGTACAACCGGGCTTCGTGCCGCGCCAGGTACGTGCGGGCCTCGCGACACGCCGCGGCCCGCGCACCTCGGGCCCGCAGCGCCAGCAGCGAACGAACCCGACCCACTTTGCCGCGGCACAAGGCCCGCAGCGCGGTGCGATAGCCCGGCGTGTGCAGGCCGAAGGCGCGCCCGAGTTGCTGATGCACGTGGAAGCGGTCGATCTGCAGCAGCGCCTGCTTGAAGTGCCGCCGCCCCAGACGCAGCAATCCTTCCTCGCCGTCGCACAGGAAGAGCTGGTTCGGACAGCGGGCCAGATCGAAGCGCTGGAACACCTGCCAGGCCCATTGCCGACCAAAACTCCGCAGGTTCTCAACCTCCACGCAAACCTGCTTGTCCCGCGTGTTCCGGCGGTTTCGTCCGGTCGACTCCAGCCGGCTGTAACTCACGCCGGCATAGAGCAGCAGGCTGCCGGCCGCGCCGCCGTCCGTCCGCCGCGCACGCACGCCGCACGCCGCCCCGCCCGGGGGCTGCGGCGGGCCGGCTCCCGGCTTCTGGCGACAGGCCTTCTGCCGCCGCAAGTACACCCCGTCGGCTTCCAGATAGACCCGTCGCACGGCCTTGGGCGGCGGCTGGTCCGCCGCGATCTCGCCCACCTCGTCCTGTTCCCGCCGCACCAAGGCCTGGCCGCCGCTCTGCACCATCCGCCAGAAGTTCATGACGCTGCTGCGCTGGCCCGTCAGCCGCTTCCACCAATGACACGCACCGCGATAGGGCAGCGTCACCGCCAGTTCGCAGGCCGTCTGAAGGCTGCGCGGGTCGCGCCGCACGTATTTGGGCCAGGCCAGCAGCGCATCCGCCAGGTTGTACGTGCGGCCCGTGTGCCGATCGCGCACCCGCGTCCGCCGCACCCCGATCCATCCCCACGCGGTCTGGACGAAGCGCGTCTGCTGGCCGCGGTTCTCGTACCGCTGCGGCTGGGCCGCCAGGGCCGCCCGCTCCACCGCCCGCACCAGCGTCCCCAGCAACTGCCGGCAGGCCTCCGCCACGGCCTGCTCGAGCGCCTGCAGCACGCCGTTGAAATCCAACCCCGCCAACCGTACCCTGACCTGCAACGGCTGCGATACCGTCAGTTCGGTATCCACCATGGGCTCACCGTTCCTTTCGCGTGCGTGTGAAAGAACGTGAGCCTATCTTTTTGGAACGCCAGTTCCAGCCGTTACCCCAGAAATCGTTACGCTACGGCGGACGCCACGATCGCCCTCGCGCGCCCGCGCGCTGCGGATCGGCCATTACAATGCACCCCATGTCGGGCACCCTCTCAGACGCGGCGCGCGCCCATCTCATCTGGGCCTTGACCGACGGCGTCGGGCCGAAGGTCTTCGGCCGCATTGTCGAGGCTTTCGGCGACGCTGAGACCGCGCTGGGCGCGAGTGCGGCGCAATTGCAGGCCATTAAGGGCATCGGGCGCGAGACTGCCGACGGCATCGCGCGGACGCGCGACGCCGCGAATGCCGATGTCGAAATCGCCGCGGCCGGCGAATTCGGCGTGCGGATCGTGTCCCGCGTGGATGCGGATTACCCGCCGGGGCTTCGGAACATTCCCGACCCGCCGATCGTGCTGTACGTGAAAGGCGAGCTGCGCGACACGGACGCCGTCGCCCTGGCGATCGTCGGCAGCCGCAAGTGCTCGATCTACGGCAGCGAACAGGCCCGGCGTTTCGGCGAGCTCTTCGCGCAGGCCGGCTTCACCGTCGTCAGCGGCCTGGCGCGGGGCGTCGACGCCTTCGCGCACCACGGCGCGGTAGACGCGGGCGGGCGGTCAATCGCCGTATTCGGCAACGGTCTGAACGATGTCTATCCGCCGGAGAACCGCCCACTGGCCGAGCGCTTGCTGTTGCACGGGGCGTGGGTGAGCGAACTGCCGATGCGGACCAGCGTTCGCGCGACAAACTTCCCCGGCCGTAATCGGCTGATCGCAGGGATGACGCTGGGCACGCTGGTGGTCGAGGCAGCGGCGCGAAGCGGGGCGCTGATTACGGCGCGGCTGGCGAGCGAATACAACCGCGAGTTGTTCGCGCTGCCCGGGCGCGTTCAGGATCCAACCTCGCTTGGCACCAACGCCCTGATTCGCGACGGCGGTGCGAAACTGGTGACTTGCCTCGACGACGTGCTCTGCGAACTCGGCCCGCTCGGCAGTGCGATTCGCGCGGGGCTGCGCCCGAAACCGACCATCAGCGACGGCGAGGAAACCGGCGCGGCCCCCGGGACGCTCTTCGACGCCGCCGACGACGGCCGGGCCGCAGACGGCAGCGCGGCGGAGCGCGCCCTGCCAGCGCTGGCGACGCTCTCGCGGAGTGAGCGGCGGGTGTACGACTCGATCGACACCCAACCGCAGTTGCAGGACATCGTGCTGGCGGCGGCGGAGCTGCCCGCGGGAGACGTGCTCGCCGCGTTCACGACGCTGGAGCTCAAGGGACTCATCAAGCGGTTGCCGGGGCAACGAGTGATGCGACGGACGCCGCAATGACCGGCGCGGGAGACTGCGCGTGAAGGGAACGTGGTTGATAGCTGGCGCGGCGCTCGTCAGCACCGCGATCGGGTGCGAGCGGAGCGTACCGGGCGGCAAGGCGGTCGAGATCGACACAACCGGCGGCGCCGGCAGCTTTGAGGGTCGCATCTTCGCCGACAGTTACCAGATCTACCTGCACGATGCCGCGACCGCGCCGGTATTCATCGATAGTTGGAACAACCAGACCATCGCCGACAAGCTTGCGGTCGCGAAGCGGGCGCTGGCGTTCTGCCCGATGCGCGAGATGGAGGTCGCGGTAAAGATCGTCGTGCAGCCGGCAGCCCCGAAGACCGACCTGGCCGCGTGGGACCACGTGGTCGAAGGCTCGATCGAGCTGGCAAGCGGCCGACTCGCCGTATTGGGGCCGATGGACGCGCAGCCGGCGGCGGTGTTTCGACTGCCGGCCGGTTGGTATCGGGCGCGGATCTGCGGCGGCGGCTTTGCGTCGATCGCCCACAACGGCGTGGATGGCGATGATCGCTACGAAGTGGTGCTCTGGCCTGCGTCTGAAGCACCCGTCCGCGTGTTGAAGGCGCACAAGCCCCACGATTGAGCGCATCGGCGGTGCGGTGGAGCGTTTCGTCGCGTCGCGCGCACGCCGCCCAGCCGCGAATGAGGGCCAGGCACACAAACCATGCTCACCATCATTCTGCTCACCATCTCGAACGTCTTCATGATTTTCGCCTGGTACGGCCATCTGAAGTTCAAGGATGCGCCGCTGTGGCAGGTCGTGCTCGTGAGTTGGGGAATCGCGTTTGTCGAATACTGGTTCGCAGTGCCGGCCAACCGCTGGGGCCACCACCAGTTCACCGCGGCGCAGTTAAAGACGATTCAGGAAGTGGTGACGCTGCTCGTTTTCTGCGGGTTCTCCGTGCTCTACCTGCACGAGCCGCTCAAGTGGAACACGCTGGTGGGTTTCGCGCTGATCGTTGCGGGCGCGACGTTCGTCTTCAAGCCGTGGTGACGCGCGGGCCGGCCCAGTGCGCACGCGCGCCGGCCCGAAGCGAATCACTCGAATCCACGGCTTCCGGCCGCGCCGCGCGCCCTATCGGCGGCGCAGCGCCCAAGCCGCCCCGAGCACGAGCAGCAGTCCGGCCGCAGGCTCCGGCGTCGGGATGAACCCGATCGAATAGACCGGGCTGTCGCTCAACTGCCCGCTCAGGTCAACCAGACGGATTTGTAACGTGTATTCCACGTTGGGCGTGCCGTCCGGGCTGTGCCAGATCGGGTGATTGTGGAAAAGTTGGCCGCCGATCGTGTAACGCTCGCCGACGATCATCGGCGCGCTGCCCGTGTCGTTCCAAACCTGAATGTGCGGCTCCGCGGCGACGAGCTCGAACTCGAGATCGACGCCCGCCAGCAGCGGGAAGAAATTGTTGTCGGGGTCCACGTCCTCATTGGAAACGAAGCCAGGTTCGGCCGCGGCATAGCCGTCGAACCCGCGAAACTGGGATTGCGGGAGGAAGAATGGTGGTCCGCCGTCCATGTGCAGCGCGAGCTGGTTGTCGCTGGTGCGGCCGACCTGCAGCTCATGCGCCACGGCGGCAGACGAAAGCAGTGTTGCGCAAGCCGCGACAACGGCGGCGCGAAGAGCACCCTTACCCATGCGTCAATCTCCCTTCCTGAAGTCCTGGATCGCGGTTCGGCCCGCCGGATCTGTTGGCGCAATGATACTTAGTCAAGGAACGTCGCTACTATAGAATGTGCATTGCACGCGCCCGAAGAAAATCGCCCACCTGCACGTAAATCCTTCTCGGTGAGCTTGTTACCGCTGCCCCGGTTGCGGTTTGCGGAGCGGACGCGACCGGCCCGCGAACCAGCGCTCATATCGCTCTCATCTTCCCGTGATATCGTTACTGCCGTGCGGCGCGCGCGTCGCAGCCGCTGATCCGCAACCGACCCGACGGCGGTCGAAGGAGCAACGATGTTCAGCACGAAGCAGGTCATCGCAATCGCAACGCTGGCCGCGGTACTCTCCTGCGGCATTCTTGTCCTGGCGCAGAACGCCGCCGCCGGGAACGACGAACGGAAGCTCACCGAAAAGGAAGTCCCGCCGGCGGCGCTCGCGACGCTTAAGAAACTGGCGGGCGCCGCGACCATCACCGAGTTCGAGGAGGAGACCGAGTTCGGCCACAAGTGCTACGAGGCCGTGTGGAAGGGCCCCGGCGGCGAGATCGAGGCCGAGGTGACGGCGGACGGCGAGTTGATCGAGCTGGAGGAAGACATCACGGCCGACCAGGTTCCGGCGGCCGTGAAGGCGGCGGCGGAGAAGGAGGCCGGCAAGGACGCCAAGATCACCTACACGCGCGTCACGATTCACGGCTACGAAGTCGAGTTCAAGAAGGACGGCAAGGGCAAGGAAATGACCCTCACGCCCGGCGGCGGCAAGATGGGCGAGGAGGATGAGGACGACGCCGACGACGACAAGGACGACTAGTTGAGTGTGAAGTTGTGCGGCGATGCACCGGCGCGACGATGCCGCACCCAGTTCGCTCGCGCCAAGGCCGGGTCCGATGCGCGCCCTGATCGTTGAAGACTATGCGCCGCTGCGCGAATCGGTTGCGAGCGCACTCGGCGAGAGCGGCCTGGCGGTCGACGCTTCGGCGGACGGCGACGAAGGGCTGTGGTACGCGCAGTCGTTCGACTACGACGTGATTGTGCTCGACATCGCGCTTCCCAAGCGCGACGGGCTTGCGGTGCTGCGCACACTCCGCACCGCGGGGCGGCGCACGCCGGTGCTGCTGTTGACCGCGCGCGATACGGTCGCCGACCGCGTGCGCGGGCTCGACTGCGGCGCCGACGACTACCTGGTCAAGCCCTTCGCGCTTCAGGAGTTGCTCGCGCGGGTGCGGGTGCTGCTGCGGCGGCGCTACGCGGCCGACCCGACGATTCGCGTCGACGATCTGGAAGTGGACACGGTAGCGCGCGGCGTGCGGCGCGGCGGAGAGCGCATCGAGCTGACGGCTCGGGAGTATGGGCTGCTCGAACTTCTGGCGCTGCGCGCCGGCCAGGTCGTCACGCGGACCGAAATCGAGGAACACGTCTACGATTTCCGCGCCGCCGTCGAGAGCAATGTGATCGACGTGTACATCGGATACCTGCGAAGAAAGCTGGAGCGGCCCGGCCGGCGACGACTGATTCACACGCGGCGCGGTCAGGGCTACGTGCTCGAATAGAGGCCCGATGCACTCGCTCGGCGCGCGGCTGGTCTGGCGGTTGTCGATCGGGATCATCGCAGTCCTGGCGCTGGCGGGAGTTGCGATCGAGGCCCTGCTCGCCCGCACGCTGCGGACCGACTTCGACGAAGCGCTGATCCGTCGCGCGCGAGACCTGACCGCGCTCTTCGAGCAGGACCAGGACGGCCTGGAATCGGAACTGCTCGACACGCCGCTGCCCGAGTTCGCCCCCGGCCCCGCGGCGGAGTACTTTGCAGTCTGGCGGGAGAACGGGGCGCAGTTTGTTCGCTCGCGCTCGCTCGGAGACTCGGAGTTGCCGCGGTTCGTCGGACCGGGCGACGCCGCCGAGTGTCGTTCCGCCCAGCTCCCCGACGGCCGTGCCGGCCGCATGGTCGGGCTCGCCTTCACCCCGCGGCAGGAATACGCCACGAACCCGGCGGATCGCACCGAAACACTGACCTTCGTCCTGGCGCGCGGGATCGACAGCCTGAGTGCCACGCTGGGGCGCGTTCGCGCGATTCTGTTCGCGGGGTGCGCCGCCGCCGCTCTCGTCGGCATCGCCGTGGTGCGCAACGCGGTGCGCCGCAGCCTGCGGCCGGTGCGCGCAATCGGCGCGCAGATCGAAGCGGTCGCGGCGGCTGACTTGACGACGCGCATCAGCGCGACGGCCGGACCGCGCGAACTACTGCCGATTGTCGATCGCCTGAACGAGTTGCTGGAGCGGCTGCACGCGTCCTTCGAGCGCGAGCGGCGCTTCACCAGCGACGTAGCCCACGAATTGCGGACGCCGCTGGCGGGCCTGCGGGCGAAGCTCGAGCTGGTTCTGTCGCGCGACCGCTCTCCGCAAGCTTACCAGGCGGCGCTGCGAGACGGCCTGACGATCGGAGTGCAGATGCAGCGGATGGTCGAGTCGCTGCTCCATCTGGCACGAACGGATGCCGGGCAGATCGAGATGCAGCGCGTGTCGACGCCGCTGATGCCGCTAGTCGCCGCGTGCTGGAACGCGCTGGAAGACGCGGCCCGGCAGCGCGGTCTGACCGTGGTCGCGGCGGGCGACTCGGCGGCGCAGGCGAGCGCCGACCCGGACCTGCTGCGGCTCGTGATCCACAATCTTCTCGAGAACGCGGTCGACTATGCTCGGCGCGGCAGCCCCATCGATGTCGCACTCCGCTGCGAAGCGGACCGCGTCGCGCTGACGATCAGCAACGCCACCGACGTGGGCCTGCCCGACCCGCTCGAGCGCGTGTTTGACCGCTTCTATCGCGGCGAGAACGGCGACCCGACCGGGCATGGCCACGCCGGGCTGGGCCTGGCGCTGGCGAGAGCGATTGTGCAGCGCCTGCAGGGCCGCATCGCGGCGACGCGCCAGGGGGACCAATTCCGCATCTCCGTCGATCTGCCGCGCGCCGCCGACGCGTGACACCCGGGTCTCACGCGTCGCGGACTGCAGCTTCGCGCGCGAGACGTTCGGCCGCACGGCGAATCCCCTGCAACATGCGATGAAACACAATCCCGTGCAGCGGCAGCACCGCGTACCAGTACAGAACGCCCGCCAGTCCGCGCGGCTTGAACCGCGCAGTCTGCCGCAGCGTGCACGCATCCGGCTGTGCGTCGCCGCGAAGCACCTCGAACTCGAGCAACGCCTCCCCCGGCAGCCGCATCTCGGCACGCAGGGTCAAACGGCGATTGGGATCCAGCGCGGCCACCCGCCAGAAGTCGATCGTGTCGCCATACGCGATGTCCGCAGGGTGGCGCCGACCGCGCCGCAGACCCGGACCACCGACCAGGCGATCGAGTGCGCCGCGAAGTTGCCACAGCCAGTCCGCGGCGTAATACCCGTTGTCGCCGCCGATGCGCGCCACGGCGCAAAACACGGCCTCCGCCGGCGCTTCGACGGAGACTTCGCGCCGATCCTCGTACACCGCCCCGCCGGCCCAGTCCGGGTCGCCGGGCACGGCGCCGGCGTCGGCCCAGCGGGTCGTGACGGCGCGCTCCTCGATCCGCCCCAGCGCCGCCGCGACCGCGTCACGCACGCTCAGCAACGGCTGCGGCATGAGCCGCGCGGCGCGCTCATCGCGGCACACGACCCGGTTGCGAAGTCCCTCCGCCAGCGGCCGGGCGATGCGGTGGCTGATCGGCGTCACCAGGTGAATCCAGAGCGAGCTCAGCCGCGGTGTCAGCACGGGAACCGGGATGATGAGTCGCCGCCGCAGTCCGAGCGCGTCGGCGACGATGTTCATGATCTCGCGATACGAGAGTATGTCCGGTCCGCCGATGTCCAGCGTCGCCCCGATCGTCTCCGCAGCGCTGAGGCACGCCACGAGATAGTGCAGCACGTTGCGCACGGCGATCGGCTGCGACTCGGTGCCGACCCAGCGCGGCGTCACCATCACGGGCAGGCGTTCGACCAGGTAGCGCAGAATCTCGAACGAGGCCGAACCTGAGCCGATGATCATCGCCGCGCGCAGCACGGTGAGCTTCGCCGTACCGCCGGCCAGCGCCGCTTCCGTCTCGCGGCGCGATGTCAGATGTTCGCTCAGCCCCGCCCCCAGTTCGCCCAACCCGCCGAGGTAGATGATTCGGGGCAGACCCGCCCGCGAGGCGGCGCGTGCGAAGCGCTCGGCGAGCATCCGATCGCGCTCGCGATAGGCCGGCCCGGTCGCCATCATCGAGTGGATCAGGTAGTACGCGGCGTCGCAGCCCGTCATCGCCGCGGCCAGGCCGTCTTCGTCCGCGGCGTCGCAGGCGATGCGTTCCACCCGCGGGTCGGCGGTCCACGGCCGGGCGGCCAGCTTCGCCGCGTCCCGCGCGACGCAGCGCACGGTGTAGCCCGCGTCAAGGAGCCACGGCCCCAGGCGGCCGCCGATGTAGCCCGTCGCGCCGGTCAGCAGCACGCGGCGGACGTCGCCGGTCATCGCGTCGGGTCCATGCGAAGGCTCGCGGCGCGGGCGGATGCGCGATCGATGCTCACGCGACGCCCTCCGGCGGGCGGGGCACGACGGCGGCCGGATAGCCGCGGCGCATCACCGCCAGGCGCTGCGCGTCGAGGTAGTGTTTGCCCAGATGCCGCCAGTCGAAGAGGTCGCAGCGGCTCTCGACGCGGTTGCGCAGGGCGATTCGCTCGCGGCGCGACATGCGCGTCATCCCGTAGATCCAGCTCGTCACCTGCGCGACGGTCTCTTCGAACCGCGCGTGGCGGCGGCGGGCCACGTACATCCCGGCGGCATCGTGATCGGGCACCGCGTCGATCAGGTAGCCGCCGAAGCCGCTCAAATCGCTGGTGATCGCCGGGACGCCGCGGACCATGCACTCCAGCGGCGTATAGCCCCACGGCTCGTAGTACGACGGAAAGACGCCCAGGTGGCAGCCGCGAACAAAGTGGTCGTAGTCGAGCCCAAGCAGCGGGCTTGTGGCGGTGACGAATTCCGGGTGAAACACGACCTTCACGCAGTCGTCGGGGCGGTTGAACAGGCCGCGACTCCGCAGGTGGCAGAGCACCGGGTCGTGGGCGTCGTCGTGCAGGTCGTGCGTGACGATGCTGGGCAGACTCGTGCGACGCCAGGCGTGCATGATGCGTTTCAACCGCACCGTGGCGTATTCGTCGAGCAGTACGTCGATCGACGGCGTGCGTCCGGCCGCGGCCGCGTGAAAGAGCCGCTGGCCCATTTCGCGGGTGATCGTGCCGCAGGTCTCGTGCAACTCGTTGAGCATCGCGTGCCGATTGAGCGTATCGACGTTGAACGAACGATACGCGGCGCGGGTGATGATGAACGCCACCACCGTCGTCGAGGCGTGATCGGCCTTCATCTGTCGGTTGAGTTCGTGCAGCGCCTCGATGAAGACATCCAGTCCCTTGTTGCGATACTCGTAGCGCCCGGCGGTGAACAGGTAAACCGTGCGGTCGAGATCGAAAGTGTAGCTCGGGAAAAAGTGCCCCATCACGAACTCGTGGATCCGCTCCTTGGCGGCACGGTGCAGCTCCTGAAACTCGTGCGGCGCGGCGAAGCGCTCGATGTTCAGCCCGTTGGGCAGCAGCAGATCGGCGCGGCGGCCGAGAAACTGCTCGGACTCCTCGCCGGTGATGCTCGACACCGTGGTGAACACGTCCGCCGAAGCCGCCGCAGCGCCCTCGAGCGCGTGGCGGTGGGCGAAGCCGTGCTCCGCGGCGACGGCCGCCGCGTTGATGCCGCGCAGATGTGCATACAGGTCGATGTTCGCCGCCGACAGGTTGCGGCCCGCCATCGTGGCGTGCGTGGTGAAGACGGTGGCGACCGGGTCGCCGCGGTGGCGCAGCATCGGCAGTGCGGCGGCGCCCTGCCATTCGTGGAAATGCGCGATGACGACGCGGCCCGGAGCCGCGCGGCGCAGCGCGGAGAAGAACGCGGCCGCCGCGTGACCGAAAAGCGCGATCTCGTCGGACTCGCCGTCGCCCGCGGGCAGGCTGACCCCATTGTCCTTCCACAGGTAGTACTTGACCTCGCCCAGCCGCGGCCAGAGCGGGCCGGTCTCGACCAGGATGACCTGCGGGCGGCCGGTGATCAGCCAGCGACCGAAATGGCAGCGGATGCCGCCGGCGTCGAGCTCGGCGAGCGCGGCGGCGGTCGGCCCGCTGGGCGTGTGCGGCTCCAGCTCGATCTCGGCCGCGGCCTGACGATACGGCCCGATCAGGCAGTAGTCGTCGCCCCAGCAGCGCGTCATGAACGGGGCCTTGCTGCGCAGCACGGTGTAGATGCCGCCGGCCTGCGCGCACACTTCCCACGCGATTTCGAACAGCATGGCCGTGTCGGCGACCGTCGCGAGCGAACCGGGATGGACGACCGCCGAAGAGTCGGTGCTCATTGCAGTGATCCGCGCGGCGCCGCGATCAACGGGCTGACCGCGCGCACCGGCGGAGAATCGTAGCGTGGAATTCACACGGCCGCGCGCCCCACGCGGCATTGGCGAATGCGGCTAGGAAGGGACCAGCACTTCTATCCGATGTGAATCCCCGCAGGACGCCGGCGGCGGAACGCGGCCGCCCGGCGCCGCCTGCCCGTCAAGTGCGACGCGCAGCGGGCCGGCGGCGCGCCGCATGCTGATCGCATACGTCGCCCCGCGCCACGGCCGCGTCAGACCCGCCCGGTCCCACGCCGGCGGCAGGCACGGGTCGATCCGCAGCCCGTCCCATTCCGGCCGAACCCCCAACACCCAGTGCGTCACGATGCGGTGCAGCCACTGAGCCGAGCCGGTGTACCACGTCCAGCCGGCGCGGCCGTAATACGGCGACTCCGGCCCGTCCACATTGCCGGGCAGCACATACGGTTCGGCCCAATAGCGCTCGGGGTCCTTGAGCGCGGGGTTAATCGCCGTCAGCAGTCGCTCGACCGTCTCTGCGTCGCGCATCTTGGCCGCGGCGGCGATCGCCCACGTCGCGGCGTGGGTGTAGACGCCGCCGTTCTCGCGAAGCCCCGGTGCGTAGCGCGTGATGTAGCCGATTCGCTCGTCCGGCTGATCGAACGCCGGCGCCAGCAGCAGCGCGCCGGGGGCGCGCACCAGGTGCTCGCGCACCGCCGCCCAGCAACGGGCGGCCCGGTCCGGCGGGGCGACGTCGCTGAGGATCGCCCAGGTCTGTGCATTGAGGAAAATCCGTCCGACGCGATTGCGGCTGCTGCCCAGGATCGAGCCGTCGTCGAGCGTGCCGCGAACATACCAGTCGCCGTCCCACGCCAGTTCGTTGATCGTCGCCGCAAGTTGCGTGCGCCGCTCCTCGAATTCCTGCGCCAGTCGGCCGAGTTGCGCCGCGGGCGCCGCGATTCCGGCGACGTTGGCCGCCGCGGCCCGGCGGAAAATCTCCGCCCAGTCCGCGAGCAAGCCGACGAGGAACTCCGCCAGCCAGACCGACTCGCCGCGCTCCTGCAGACCCATCGCGCTCAGACCGTCGTTCCAGTCGCCGGCGCCGATGAATGGCAACCCGCGCGGACTGGTGCGGCCGAACACCCGCGTGAACGCGCGGAGCACATGGTCGATGATCGGGTACGCCCGCCGCGGGCTGCCGTTCTGAGCCGGCGCGCCCGGCGTGTCGAGATAGGGTGCTTCATCGGCGAGAACTGACAAGTCGCCCGTCTCGCGGATGTAGTTGGCCGTAACGAAGCCGAGCCACAGCAGGTCGTCGGTCATCCGCGTGATGTGACCCTGCTCGCTCAGCGGGTGCCACCAGTGATACACCGAGCCGTCAGGGAATTGATGTGCGGCGTGCAGCCGAATCTGCTCGCGGCAGCGGCGCGGCTCGATCGTGAGCCAGACCTGCGAATCCTGGAGTTGATCGCGGAACCCGAACGCGCCGCTCTGCTGGTAGTAGCCGCAGCGACCCCACAGGCGCCCCGCGATCGCCTGGTAGCGAATCCAGTCGTTCACCAGCAGGTTCAGCGTCGGCTCGGGCGTGTCGACGCGCTCGTTCGCGAGCAGGCGCTGCCACGCCGACCGGGCATCGCCAAGCGCCGCATCCCACGCGGCCAGCGTCCCGGCCCGCGTCGGCGGCTCGTCCGATTGAAATCGCGAGGGCTGGCCGTCGCAGCCCGTGGAACGACCGGCGCAGCCCGCGCGAATCAATCCCAGCGCTTCATCTCGAGTGTTGCCGACCGTCAGCAGATATCCCACCGATCGGCGTTGGCCGCCGCGGAGCGAAACGTGGGTGCGCAGCGCGGCGATCGGGTCTTCGTGCCGCCCGAAGCGCGGCTGCCAGTCCTGCGCCGCGAGCGCCGCCGGACAGCGCGGGTCGCCGTAGCGCCCCAGGAACGCCGCCTTGTCCCCGAGCAGTCCCGTCGGCGGCTCGCTGCACCAGAGCGCCGAAACGTAGGGAAAACTCGTGTTCCAGTGCCCCCAGCGCGAACTGGGAACCTCCCACATGTGGTTCCAGGCGAGCAGTGCTCCGCTGGCCGCGTCGAAAGCGGTTTCGATGAACAGCTTGTGGAACTCGCGGCGGGGAGACGGCAACACGCCGCAGTTCCATTCGAGAAACGCCGTCATATCGAGCCGGCGCGGGCGGTCGGTGAGGTTCTCGAACTCGACGCGCCAGTACTCGATCGGCTCGCGGTCATCCACGAAAAGCGTCCAGGCCGCGCGAATGCCATGAATCTCGGTATCGAAACGCGTGTATCCCAGCCCGTGCGTGCAACTGTAGCGATCGTACGCCGCGAAGACCGGCGCGGGCGCGACCGACCAGACCTGCCCGCTGTCCGCGTCTCGCACGTACAGCAGCTTGCCGGTTGCGTCGCGCGCGAAGTCCTGCTCCCAGCGGGTGATGACGGCCAGTTGCGAGTTGTCGATCCACGAGAACCCGCTGCCGGTGTGGCTGACGGCCAGGCCGAAGCGCGGATTCGCGATGATGTTCGACCAGGGCCGCGGCGTGGCGAGATTGGTGATCGTAAACTCGGCGCCGTCGGCGGAGAAACGCCCGAATCGGGCCAGTTCAGCCGCAAGTTCCGGCGTTGCTCGCGCGTGAACGGGCGATTTGGCGAGCGTGGACATGCGTCAGGAATCCCTCAGCCCCGACCGCAACGCTCCCTACACTGAAAGCGTTTTCAATAGCGTAAGTCGTGGCGCGAGCGAAGTCAACCCCAAGCGCGAACCGCGCGGCTGGTGAGTGCTTTTCGCGACGAGGCGCGGCCGAATCGCACCAAGCTGGCGAGGGGAAGCAGAATAGAACTCAAGGGGCGGTACGAACTCGACAGCGGCGAGAAAAAAGTCGGAGCAGGCCGGCGACGACCGGGGTGTTCGGGCCGAAGGGAGGGGTTGGCCGTCGCTTGGTCGACCTGCTCCGAGTTCGTTGCGGAGTTAGAAGTTGGCAAGGTGCATTCCGCCGCGCGAGAAACCACGCGCTTTATCGCCGAAATTATCGAGAACGTCCGATGCCGGGGGCGAACTGCATGCCAGCAAAGGAGTTCGATCCGTCGCGACACACGCCGCCAGGCAGAATGTCTCGCCGCGCACACGAGTCGGCATGAATGCTCGCGGGCGGAGACGGCGGGTTTCCGCGCAGCGATAGGGCGAAATCGCGCACTCCTCAGAGCGAGATGCCCCACCCAAGTCGGGCCGCACCACTCACTTGCGGGTGGGACGTTTCCGCGACGAGCGGGCTCTCGGCGATCGGGCAACTCGGGCATAGCGCCCAGTGATTGCGAATTCCGCGTAAATGGGCGAAGTAGCTATAGGCGGGCGGCGCAGCGTTCCGTAAAGTCGAGTCCGACGCGCGTGTGCGCTGGGCGCGACACGCACGGTTCTACCCGTTTTCTCCGTTTGCCGCACGGCCCGTCAAGGGACGCTCCGCGCGGCGGATGGCGACCTCCAGCGCGACCCCGGAGCTTCGCTGTGATCCGACCCCTGCCGCACTCGCGAAACGCGCAACTGTTGGCGCTCGCACTCTTGATCGCCGCCCCGGTGCTGGCTCAGAACCAGCCGCCGGCCGCCCCCCCCATCACCGAGCCGCGCATCGGACGCATCGTGAACCCCAGCGACGCGCACATGGAGGCCGGGCCGTTCAGCGATCCGAACCCCGCCGACACGCACGTTTGCACGGATTGGGAAATCTGGCAGGCCGCACCGCTGGAGCGGGTGTGGTTCACGGCCTGCATCGCGGGCGTCGAGCGCGTCCACACGCATCTGGGCGATGGCGTTTTCGAAGGGCCGCTCGCCGGACGGCGCACGCTCGACGCTAACACGAACTACCTCTTGCGCGTGCGGTTCCGGGACAGCAGCGGCGAGGCGGCGACCGAGTGGAGCGCCTGGTCCGAGCGGGCGTTTCTCACCGGCGAACTTTCCACGCTTTTCCCGCTGGAAATTGAAGATGTGCTGGCCGCGCCCGCGCCGACGCTGCGCACGCCGCTGGGCGCGCCCGTCGCCCTGCCTGGCGGCGCGCCGCCCGCGACGATTCGCGTCGAAGTGCTGGACCCCGCCGGCCCGAGCTTCGGCCTGGCGTTGGAGATCGCCGGCAGCGCAGGCGGCAACGTACAGACCAACCCCCCACCGCTTCCGGAACATGGGGCCGTGCGCGCAATCGTCTTTGCCGGCAGCGCCGGACTGGACCAGTCGGAAGCGGACCTGACGTTCACCACCGATGACGGAGAGGTCCGAACGATCTTCCTTCCGCCGCAGGCGCTCGCGCCGGGCGCTTCGGCGTATTACTGGGTTTCGGCCAACGGCGGCGCCTATGCTGCGACCCCCACGCAGACCGCGCCGGACTTCTCGACGCTGGTGCGCGGACCGGCCGTGCCGTGGACCGCGGCCGCGGACGTGCGCGTCGAGATCGTCGCGACCGGGTTCCAATTGCCCGTGAACATCGCATTCGTGCCCAATCCCGGCGCCGATCCGCACGATCCGCTCTACTACGTTGCCGAGTTGTACGGCGAGATCAAGGTCGTGCTGCGCGATGGGCACGTCGAGGACTACGCCACCGGGCTGCTGAACTTCAACCCGACCGGCAACTTCCCCGGATCGGGCGAGCAGGGGCTGGCCGGCGTGGTCGTGGACCCCAGCAACGGCGACGTGTATGCCACGCTGCTCTATAGCACGAACCCGGGCGACGACAACGCCCCGCATCACCCGCGCGTGGTGCGCTTCACCAGCAACGACGGCGGACGCACCGCGGCGACGCAGACCACGATCCTCGACATGGCGCCCGAGCAGCAGGGCCAGTCGCACCAGATTTCGAACATCAGCTTCGGTCCGGACGACGCACTCTATGTTCACATGGGCGACGGCTTCGACGCCGGATCGGCGCAGAATCCGTCGCGGTTCCGCGGCAAAATCCTGCGGATGAACCGCAGCGGACAGCCGCTGCCGACCAACCCGTTCTACAACGCCGGCGACGGAATCAACGCCACCGACTACATCTACGCGCTGGGCGTGCGCAACCCGTTCGGCGGCGCGTGGCGCGCCAGCGATGCGGCGCACTACTTCGTCGAGAACGGGCCGAGCGTCGATCGCTTCGCGCGGCTGGTCGAGGCCCGCAATTACGGCTACGACGGCTCCGACGAGTCGATGCGGATTTTCGCGTTGTACAACTGGGATCCGGCCTCCGCGCCCGTGAACATCGCCTTCATCCAGCCCGAGACCTTCGGCGGCAGCGGCTTCCCCGGCGAATACTTCGGGCGCGCGTATGTGACGCAGAGCGGCGGCACCTTCGCCGGGGGCCCGGGCAGCCCCTACTACAAGTCGATCACCGAGTGGATCATCGACGCCAATGGCGACCTCGTGAGCGGCGGTCGATCCATCGCGTACTACAACGGCGGCGGGCAGTCGTCGGCGGTGGCGATCGCCGCCGGGCCGGACGGGCTGTACTTCAGCGACTTCTACCGCGAGCACTCGCCGGGCAACCCGATCGCACGCGGGGCGAACATCCTGCGGATCCGCTACGCCCCGCCGCCGCCGCCGCCGGACTGCAATGACAACGGCGTCCCGGACGCGGACGACATCCTGGCGGGCACGAGTCAGGACTGCAACGGCAACGCGATTCCGGACGAGTGCGACATCGCCAACGCGACCAGCGACGACTGCAACGGCAACAGCGTGCCCGACGATTGCGAGATCGCCGTGCCGCTGCTGACGGACTTCGACGACGGCCTGGCCGGCGACTTTGTGCTGAACGGCACGGCGGTGGTCAGCGGCGGCAGCCTGGTGCTCACGCCCGCCGACTTCAGCGTGATCGGCACGGCCAACCGGCCGCCGCTCGCGCTCGATCCGATGACGAGCTTCCGCGTTACGTTCGACTTCCGCATCGGCGGCGGCAGCGGCGCCGACGGGCTGTGCTTCAGCGCGTTCGATGCGGCGCTGTACACCGTCAACCAGCTCTACAGCGAGGAAGGCCCGGGTACGCTGACGCACGAGCCGGCCGGACCGGGGTCGATCACGGTGCAGTTCGACACGTATGACAACGATGGAGAGGGCGAGAACGCAATCGAGCTTCAATACAACGGGGCAACGCTGGCGACGTATACGCCGACGTTCGACATGGAAGACGATCTGGTGCACCGCGCCGAGATCATCTTCCGCGACAACCGCGTGACCGTCCGCGTGACCGACGCGCTCGGAGCGGTCGAGACCGCCCACGCCGGCGTGCTCGTGCCGGGATACACGCCGTTCGTAGCATTGTTCGGCTTTGCCGGGCGCACCGGCGGAGCGACGAACGTCCACACGATCGACAACGTCGCGTTCTACGTGCCCGGTCCGGCGGACGCGAATCAGAACGGCGTACTCGACGTGTGCGAGTGCCCTGGGGCGCGGGGCGACGCCAACTGCGATGGCGCCGTGGACTTCTTCGACATCGATCCGTTCCTGCTCGCCCTGTTCATTCCGAATCAGTACGCAGCGACGTACTGCGACGGTCTGGCGTGCGCCGTGGACGTGGATTGCAGCGGCGGCGTGGACTTCTTCGACATCGACGGGTTCATCGCCTGTTTGTTCGGCGGGTGCGCTGCGTGCCCGTAGCGTGATTACCGGCTGACGGAGCGCCGCCCGAACCGGGCGGCGCTCGATCGGCCGCGGCCGCCGCTTCCACTGATACTCCCCAGTTGCTGTGCATGGGGTGGTGCCGGCAGCCCATCGGCGTGTGCGCAACGCCGCCGATTCCGCGGGCTGAATGCCCACTCCACCCTGAGAATCGCCTCGGCTCGCGCGAGCGCGCCGCAAGTGAGGTCGGGGTCGAAGTTCGATTGCGTACCGGGGGCGCGCGTCGTATAGTGAATTTCGGCGGCGTCGCGCCGACGGCGAATCGCAGTCGGGCGAGCGGCGCGCCTGGCGTGCAGCGCGCCCGGTGTCACCCGCGCGGATCTCGGTTTCACTCGTCCGGAGAGACCGCCCGGGGGGCGGCAGATTTTGAGTAAGGGCCGGCTGCACGACGCTCCGAAAGAGTGAGTGGCCGCGCAGCGCGAATTCCGGACCGCGCGATCCGCGTCGGCTGTCCGTGCGAAGGCGAACCGTTCAATGGCGCAGTTCCTCTCCCAGATTCCCGCGGCGCTGATGCAGCAGCAGCAGCGGATGACGCCGCAGCTCATCCAGGCCATGGACATCCTGCAACTGAACGCCATGGCGCTGGAGTCGCGAATTCAGCAGGAGCTCGACGCCAACCCGGCCCTCGAGATCGTGCAGCCCGACGACGAAGTGGCCCCCACGCCATCGGCGGAACCCGACCCGCCGGGAGATCAGAAATCCGAGAACGAGCAGGCGCTGGTGGTCGAAGAGGGCAGCGCGCGCGACTTTGAGCGGCTGGACAATCTCGTCCGCGAGTACAACTGGATCGACGATGACGAGCATCGCGGCTCGCGTTCGAGCGCCCGCCTGTCCGAAGAGGGCGATCTGAAGCTCGAAGCGATGGCGAACACGGCCGCCCGCTCGATCAGCTTGCAGGAGTACCTGCTCGATCAGTGGCACCTGGCGGAAGTGGACGAGCGGACGCGCGAGCTGGGCGAGCGGCTGATCGATGCACTCAGCGAAAACGGACTGCTGGAGACGCCGCTGGCCGTCCTGGCCGCGGAGATGTCCCCGCCGTGCGAGGTCTCCGAGCTGGAGCTGGCGCTGGCGCGGGTGCAGGAGCTTGATCCGCCGGGCATCGCGGCGCGTTCGCTGCAGGAGTGCCTCCTGATTCAGCTTGAGCTCGCGCCCGAGGCGAACGAGACCGAGATCGCCATCGTCCGCGACCACTTCGAAGACCTGCAGCGCAATCGCCTGCCGAACATCGCGCGGGCGTTGCAGGTGAGCGTGGAGGATGTGAAGGCGGCCATCCACAACGTCGGGCGGCTATCGCTGCACCCGGGCAAAGAGGTGGCGGTGGACAGCGCGCCGCCCATTCTGCCGGACGTGTTCGTCGAATGGAACGAGGAGCAGGCCCGCTACGACGTGCGGCTGGCCCGCAACAACCAGCGCGATCTGCGGATTTCCAGCGAGTTTCGCGAAGCGCTGGAGCAGGCCCGCGGCGACAAGCAGGCCCGCGAATTCCTCAAGCAGAAGATCGACGCCGCCAACGCCATCATCGACGCGATTCGCTATCGCCGCGAGCGGCTCCTGGACGTGGCGCGGGCCGCCGTGGATGCACAGACCGAGTTTTTGGAGCGCGGCGACCAGCACCTGAAGGTGCTGCGGATGAGCGACCTGGCCGGGGAGCTGGGCTGCGACCCCTCCACGATCAGCCGGACGGTCGACGAGAAATACTTGCAGACGCCCCGCGGCATCATCCCGCTGCGGCGCTTCTTCACCGGCGGCACCGAGGCGGACAACGGCGACGCACTGGGCTGGGACAGCATCAAGGCCAAGGTGCAGGAGATCGTCGCCCATGAAGACAAGAACAGCCCGCTGAATGACGACGAAATCGTCGAGCGCTTGCGGGCCGACGGGATCGACATCAAGCGCCGCACGGTCGCCAAGTATCGCGCTCAGCTCGCCATACCGACCGCCCGGCAACGGCGGCAGTACTAGTGCCACGAGTCGAAGGCGGCGCTTCGACGGGGTGACCGGCACGCAACACGCCATCCTCATTGGAGGGAGCAGCCGCGCGGTTCTTGCGATGGGCGAGACGCGCTGCTCCGCCCTCGTGTTTCTAGCTCCCCGACCCGCTGCCGCCCGGCGTGTTGCAACTGCTGGCGCAGTCCGAGGTGCATGCGCCGCTCAGCAGCGTGGCGACGAATGGGTCGATGTCGAAGAAATTCGAGCTGCCGTCGCAGTTCAGATCGGCGTGGTAGATGCGGCTGCCGTCGAGGCCGGGGAACAGATTGCTGTAGCTGCCCGGCCCTTCGACGCTGAGCACGACCAGCAGATACGGATCGATGTCGAAGAAATTCACCGAACCGTCGTTGTCGAGGTCGCCGCGGCAGCAAGTCGTTTCCCATACGCGGGCCGCCGGCGTGTTCTGTGTAAATGCCTGGCCGCCGATGCGCACCACCGCGCCGCTCGCCCAGTTATGCCCCGCGTGCCAGCCGTCATAGTCCACCGTGACTGCGCCGATGCCGCTGCGCGGACCCGCGATCTCGACTTCATCCCCGGCCACGCCGTCCAGCAGCGATCCGTCGATCCGCACCTGCCCGACCAGGCCGCCGGTGGCCTGGACTTTTCCGGAGAAGTCGCCGCGGACATGCACGACGCCGCCCAGGTCGATCGCCCGCTGTCCACCGCTCGTTCCGGGGTTGAGCGTGTCGATCCGCGCCGCCGGGGGTAGCGCGCCCTGAACATCGATCGCTGCATCGAAGACCACGCTGGGCAGCAGGTTGCCGGGCAGCACGTCGCGCGGCAGGCCGATGCGCCCGCGGACAAACGAAGCGACCGCGACGCGGGCGTCGGCGGTGAAGCCGCTGCTGGCCTCGATGCCGCCGTCGCGCCACGGCGCGTCTTCGGCGGCGTCGATGGCGGCTACGTCGATGTCCAGCGCCGAGTACCCGCGGATGTAGAGGCGGCCCCGTAGCGTGCCGCGGATCGCGACGCTGCCGGTGTGCGTGGTCGTAGCGACTTCCGCGGTCGAGAGTCCGTGCCCGATGACCAGCCAATCCGCGCCGCCGGCCAGTCGCAGATCGAGGTCGCGGCACTCCAGGCGGCCGCCGGCCATGCGGCGGATGCGAATCCAGTTGTTGACGCCATCCAGCACGTCGCCATCCAGCACCAGCGTGCCGAAGAGCGTCTGCCCGACCTGAATCCGCCCGGTGGCGGCGAGATTGCCGGCGACGTGCACGCGGGCGGCGTCTAATGGGCCGCCGATGTCGTACAGCACGTCGAGCGTCCCGGCGACGTGGCCGCCGACGTCCAGTGCGCTACTCGACTGCCCCGACACCACGCTGCGCACGCGCAGCACGCCGGCCAGATCGCCAGGGACGAGTGAATCGACCAGGTCGAACGTCGTTGCGGCGACTACTGCGGTCGTGGTGATCGCGCCGCCGTCGCGCAGCGTCAGCCGCAGCCGGCGCGGGCCGCTCGCGCTGATCGCGTCGAGCGCGACGCTCCCGGCCAGGTTGCGGCCGACGATCTCGACATCTGCGGAGGTCGCCGCGCCGCCCGCCTCGCTGATCACGCCGCGCACGTCGATGCTGACGGCCGCCGTGTCGCTGAGATCGGCGCGATCCTGATACACCACGCGCCAGGCGCCGCCGCGCTTCAGCGTCACCACGCCGGAAAGGTTGTTGAATTCGTAGTCCACCCCTGCGACCGGATCGCCCCCGTCCTTCAGCAGCACGCAATAACCGCCGGGAAACGCCTCGGGACCGGCCATCAGGGCGGGGCCCGCGAGCAGCGCCGCGACCAGCGCGGCGTGGAACGACATGCGCATCTCTTGGCCCTCCTCCAGAGCCTGTCACACACGATCGCCAGCACCAGTCCCAGCGCAGGGCCGGGTTCGGGCACGACGGCGATTTCCACAAAATCCCACTCGGAAAGCGACGCCCGCCCGCTCACCACGTCGCCGAACGCGACCTCCAGCGGACCGAGCAGGGCGCTGTCGTGAAACGCGCCTTCGAACGCGGCCGCGCCGTTCACCTGCAGCGTGTAGGCGCGCAGGTCGGCGCTGCGCAGCTCGAAGGTGTGCCACGCCCCCGGCGTCAGCTCGAATTCGTGCTCCAGCGGTCCGCCCAATATCTCGTCTTCGCTCACGAGATCTGGAGCGAGGAAGAACAGAGCGTACGCGGTCTGGCCGTTGGTCACGGCGAGCGCCACGTCGCTGCGGCCGGGCGAACCGGTGGTTTCCAGCGTTCGCATGCGCCACGTCAGGCGCAGCGACTCGCCCGGCGACAGGTCGAGCGCGTCAACCCGCAGCCGGTAGAAGTCGAAGATCGCGCTGGACGCGCGCGAGTCGAGTCGAAAAACCCCGGCATCAATGTCGCGGACCAACTCCGCGGTCGGACCGCCGGATTGACGCGACCAGCCGGCGTCTTCCGGGAACGCGTCGGCCTCGTAGCGGAGAAGAAACGGGTCCGCCGCGACCGTGCCGGCTGCGGCCAGGACGCAAAACGTCGAGAGCGCAGCTCGCACCGTCGGTTCCTCCGTGAACGCTCTGAATTGGCGGTCTGCCGGCCGCGGCCGTGACCTGGCCCGCACGCGATCCTTCAGGGGATGGTAGGACGCCCGATTTCGCCGCGTCAAACGCGACGGTCAGTGCCCGAAAATTACTCCATGTAACCGTATCACACAGGGGGTGGCGGGCCTCTTCTCCGTGGGATTCGGGTCAAATCGGGTGTAGAGGCTTGAAAGGCGTCCGACCGTGCTATCCGACGATCAGCTTGCGGAACTGTACATGTTTTTTCCCGCGATTCGGGCGGTTCACGAAACCCGCCGCGATCGCGTCTCGGCGCTTGCGGAACCGATTCAGGCCCCGGCCGGCGCCGTGCTTTTCGAGCCGGGCCAGCCGCCGGCGGGGTTGCTGTTGCTGACGCGCGGCAGTGTGCGGGTGGCGCTGGCCAACGGTCGGCGGCAGTCGCCGCTTTACCGGGTGCGGCCGGGACAGACCTGCCTGCTGACGGCGGCCTGTCTGTTGTCGAGCGCGCCGTATAACGCCGTGGGCACGACCGAGGCGGACGTTTTTGCGGTTCGCCTGACGAATCCGCTTCTGAGCGAGTGGCTAGAGCATGAGCCGGGATTCCGCCAGTTTCTCATGCAGGGGCTGGCGGCGCGGTTGCTGGAGCTGGTGGATCGCCTGGGCGATGCGTGGCGGCGCGGCCTCGACAGCCGGCTGGCGGAACTGCTCCTGTCGTTGCCGTCGCCGGTGGAGCGGTCGCATCAGGAACTGGCACAGGAGCTGGGCACGGCGCGCGAGGTTGTCAGTCGCCTGCTGGAGCGTTTTGAGTCGGATGGCTGGGTGCGTCTCGAGCGGCGGCAGGTGCTGGTGACCGATGCTGAGCGGCTGCGCGGCGCGGCGAGCGGATCGTGAGCAATGTCACGCGGCGATGACCAGTTGCGCCGAAGTCCGCGGGAGTCGCGCGAGGTTCCGACGCGGCTTGTCGCAGAACCGGGGCGCGAAGCGTTCCAGAACCAGCCGAACGAGCGCAATCATCGATTTCGCGCATTCCTGAAACGTGGAACACAACGTGTATCGAGCGATGTCGAGCGGCGCTTGCCCGCGGTGCGCTGGGCGAACCCACCCAGCCATCGTCGCGGCCGGTTTCAACGGCCCGGCGGCGACGCCACGGACTGAAAGTTCTCCGCGGTTGTCGGTCGTTGGTCGGCTGGCGACGGCGGCTTCCTTGCCTTGCATATCCGAGGTTTTCGCATGGCACGCAATCACCCCTTCACAATCGCAACTCTGTGCCTGGTCGCAGGTAGCGCGTTCGCACAACTCCCGGCGCCACTGGAGCTCGGACTGCTTCCGGGCGACGCGGCGGTCGGACCGGCGGTGAACTCGCAGCAGGAGCACTCGATCGCCCGCGGCGGCGATCAGTATCTGATCGCGTGGAGCGACTACCGCGGGCGCAGCGCCGGCAGCCAGAGCCAGCAGGGCGACGGCGACGTGTTCGGAATTCGCATTGCCGCAGACGGCAGCCCGATCGACGCGTTCCCGTTCGTCATCGCCGGAGGGATGGGGCTTCAGGATCGGCCGCTGGTCGCATGGAACGGCGAGAACTGGCTGGTGGTCTACATCTCGCAGGATCCGGTCGGCGGGTATTACGACCACCAGATGCGGGCGGTTCGCGTTTCTCCCGCCGGACAGGTGCTGGACGCGACTCCGATCCTCTTTCCGCCGACGCAGTTCACGCCGAGCACCATCGGGATGCAGCTCGCCGGGCAGAGCGGCCAATGGCTGATCACCCGCTGCATCTACCACAACGACGGCTATGGAACCTACCTGGCGGGACAGCGCATCGGCGGAAACGGACAACTGCTCGATACGACGCCGATCATGCTGATCGACTGGATCTACGGGCAATGCAAACTGCTGGCGGCCAACGGCGAGTACCTGGCGGCCGGCCCGGACTGGAACAACAGCACTACGACCAAGGCGCGGCGGATCGGGACGAACGGGCAGCCGATCGGGGCCGCGTTCACGATTCCGGGCTTGACGCTGGCTAGCAACGGCAGCGAGTACTACGTGACGTGGATCGCGGACTTCACGAACATCGTCGGCTCGCGCATGACCAGTTCCGGAACGTTGCTCGATCCCGCCGGCGTTCTGCTGTTCTCCGATCCGAGCGTGTCCTACTACCACACCAATCTCACGCACGACGGCGTCAACTGGTGGTTCGAGTGGGGCGCGGCTTCGACTTTGCGCACCCTGCGAATCAGCGCGACCGGCAACGTGCTCGACCCCGGCGGCGTGCAACTGCCCATCGGAATCAGCGGCATCACCCAGGCGTACGGCGTGCAACTCGCGGGGGCTGCGGGCGGCGGCCTGCACGTCGTGTGGTGGGACGGGCGCGCGGCGCTGGGGGGCGATGCCAACGTGTTTTCGCTGCCGATCAGCGCGGAGAACGTGGCGGGCGCGGAGCGCTGCATCTCGACGGGCACGACCAATCAGCGCAACCCCGACCTAAGCGCCGGCCCCGGCACAACCTCGGCCCTGGCGTTTGTAAGCGAACAGGCCAATGACGACGCCGTGCTGGTGCACTTCCTGAATGCCGCGGGCGACCCGACGACGAGCGAACCGATCGAGGTCTACCGCGGTCCGAACGTCGGTCGCGTCGGCATCGCGTTTAACGGCTTGGTTTTCATGATCGCGTTCGACGTAGGCGCGAGCGGCTTGACCACCACGCAGATCAAGGCGCGGCGAATGAACCCGGACGGCTCCTTCATCGACGCCGAGGCGTTCGACGTGATGCCGGGATTCAACGTCGACGTGGAAGCCCTGGGCGACGACTTCCTCGTCGCCGCAGCCCGTTTCGGCACGTATCCGCAGAACATCTACCTCTTCGGAAACCGCATCGACGGCCTGAGCGGCGCGGTGCTCGACGGCGGCGGGCTGTATCTGGGCGGCTGGTATGTCAGCGGCGCGCCGCGCGTCCGCACCGACGGCGCGCAGTGGCTTGTGGCCGCGCACTCGATGTGGTCGCACGATGCCAGCCAGGGCGATGCGATATTGGCGCGGGTCTCGGCCGGCGGCGCGATCAACCAGGCGATCAACCCGACGCCGGTGGCCGGCGGCAGCGGCGATCTGGACATCGCGTGGTCGGGGAGCAAGTACCTGCTGGTTTGGCGGATGAACTCGCTTTCCAATGCGAACAACTACATCGCCGGGCGGATCATGAACGCCGACGGCACGTTCCCGCCGGGGTACTTCACGATCGCGGAAGCGCCAGGACGGCAACTGCGGCCGACGGTTTCGTGGGATGGCGAGACGTTTGTCGTCGCGTGGGAAGACCAGCGCAATCAGGCGTCCTTCTTCGACGCGCGGACGGATGTCTATGCCACGCGCGTGACGGAAGGCGGCGCGGTGCTGGACAATCCAGCCTTCGCCATCCGCGCCGCGACCAACGCCGTCGCGACGCCGGCGCTGCTCTCGGGGCCGGGCGGCGTGACGCTGATCGCCACGTCGCGATTCGAGACCACCGCGGCGCACGACACGTATCGGGTGGGGATGACGCGGATCGGTACGCCGGTGCTGCTGGGCGACGCCAACTGCGATGGCAGCATCGACTTCTTCGACATCGACCCGTTCGTCATGGCGATCTTCGATCCTGCGGCGTACGCCGGGCTGTACTGCGGCGGCGCGACGACGAGCGTGGACTGCAACGCGGACGGCAGCGTCGACTTCTTCGACATCGATCCGTTCCTGGCACTTCTGTTCCCCAGTTAGCAGTGCAACGACGCGCCGCGCTGACGACGAAGCGTGCGGCCCGACCACTGTGGAGTTCAGAACATGACAATGTCGCGCTTGGGGTGGGCGATCGAAGGACGCCGACTGCTCGCCGGGATCGCAGTCAGCCTGACCTGCGCGGTCGCCGCCGGACAAGGGCCGTACGCGGTCGAGTACCTCGGTTATCAGGGCTCCAGCTTGTTCATGAACAACATGAACAACCACGACCAGTGCGTCGGCGACACGCTGGTGAACAACGTGCGGCGGCCGTGGATTGCGGGGCGCGCGCAAGCCGTGGGCATGTTGCCGCTGCCCGCGGGATACGTCGGCGGCTACGCGATCGACATCAACGATCATGGCGTCGTCGCCGGGTACGTACTGCCGGCCGGCGGAGCATCACGCGCCGCTCGCTGGCGCCCGGATGCCGGCGGCTACGCGATCGACGTGCTCGAGATGCTGCCCGGACACGTCGGCGGCCGCGCGATCGCCATCAACAACGTCGGCGACATACTCGGCGTGTCGCTGCCGACCTCCCAGAGCAGCGGTACGCCGGTGGTGTTCCTGCCCGAGGGCGACATTCTGAACCTGACGGCGGCCGGATTTCCGGTGGGCGCGACGGACATCAACGACGAGCGCCAAATCTGCGGCGACCGCTACCGCATGGACATCGACACGTTGGCGCTCGAAGACCTGGGGCTGCCCCCGCCCAACGGCTACCAGTACATTTTCGTCAACGGCGTCGCGATCAATAACAGCGGTCAGGTTGCAGCGCGCGGCGTCCTTTCCAGCAGCCAGGGATATGTCGAGATCATCCGTTACACCGACGGCGTGGGCTGGGAGCCGCTCAGTGGATTCATCAGTTCACAAAACTGGGTGTACGACATCAACGATGACGGTTCGGTGCTGATGAACGTGCCTTTCGCCAGCGCGCGGCGGCTGGTGTTGTATACCGACGCCCTGGGGCGTGTCCCGCTGGAGTACTTTCTCGATGACCGCTCGTATTACTGGCTGCCCACGGTGTTCTTCAACGCGCGGCTCGGCGACCGCGGCGTCGTCGGCTGTATGGTCGACAACCTGAACAACAGCGATCCGCGTTTCGGCGTCGGACTGCTTACGCCGGCAGGGGCCATGATCGCGCCCGGCGACGTGGACGCGGACGGCTACGTGGAGCCCGCGGACCTGTGCGCCTGGCAGACCGCGCCGACCGATCTAGACGGCGACGGCGCCGTGGACGAGTCGGACCGACAGTTTCTGATCGCGTGGTTGTTCGCATACGGCTTCACCATCGCCGACTGCGACGGCAACGGCAGCGCCGACTACTGCGATCTGGATACCGGCGCGGCCCAGGACCAGAACCGCGACGGAATCCCGGATCATTGCCAGTCGGATTGCAATGGGGATGGCATGCCGGACGCTGGCGAGCCGGACTGCGACGGCAACGGCGTGCCGGACCCCTGCGATATCGCCGCGGGCGCGAACCCGGATTGCAACCGCAATGGCGTGCCGGACGCCTGCGATGCCGCGGCAAACACCACATTCGACTTCCACTACCCTGTGCCCAGTGTT
>CAZVWB010000051.1:0-30937 GCA_964631045.1 uncultured Planctomycetales bacterium | reverse complement strand
GGCGCGATCCTCAAGCGACACGGCCTGCGCGAAGAGCGGGCCGGCTTCCTGCGCTTGCCCGGTCTCCTTCAGGCAAACGGCGAGCTTGATCATCGCCTTCAGATAGCTCGGGCTGAGCTCCAGCGCTTCCCGGAACGCGCAGATCGCGTCGGCGAGTCGGCCGACGTGCCGCAGCAGCAGTCCATAGCGGTAGTGCAGATCGGCCTGCGCCGGCCGCGCGGCGATGGCCCGCTGATAGCGCCGGAGCGTGTCGCCGATCGTCTCGGCCTCGCCCACTTCGGCCGTGGCCAGCGCGCCTTGTCTGCGGCCGGTCACCTTGCGCTGCAGTCGCGAAGCTTCGGAGAACAGCAGCACGCTGTTGGGCTCCAGGCTCGCAGCCAGGTCGAGCGAAGCGCGGGCCTCCTGCTCGCGTCCGGCGACGCGCTGCGCCACGCCCAGGCCGACGAACGCGGTCATCAGCCGGTCATTCAGCTCCACGGCGCGATTGAACATCTGCGCGGCATCTACAAATCGCTTGCGCCGCAGGTGCTGCGCGCCGAGCTTGATCGTGGCCTCCAGGTAGTTCGGCTGCACCACCAGGGCCGCCTGGTATGCATCGGTGGCGCGGCGGTCATCGCCGCAGCGGGCGTACAGGTCGCCCAGGTGCACCTGGAAGTCCGCCACGCCCGGGTACTTTTGCGCCAGGTCGGACACGACCGCGATGGCCTGCTCCACCGCCTGATCGCCGTCGAGGGCGTCGTCTTCCAGCGGGGAGCCGTCCAGAGACTCCGGCTCGATCAGCAGCGCTTCCTGAAACTGTTCGATGGCGCGGTCCGCCCGGCCTTGCCGAAGATAGAGCGCGGCCAGGGTCATGAGCACGTCCACGTCGCCGGCGTCCAGTTCGGCGAGCGTTTCGTAGCAGCCGGCGGCCGCATCGAAGTCGCCCGAAAACACCGCGATCGCCGCCAGGCGCTCGTGGGCGTTGCGCAAGTTGGGGCAGCGACGCAGCGCTTCGCGGTAGTACGCGGCGGCATTGTCTCGATCGCCCAGACGCTCGTGGCAGAACGCCATTGCGAACACGGTGGCCGGGTCGGTCGGGTCGCACAGGTGCGCGGTCTGCAAGTGGCGCAGCGCCTCGGGCAACTGACCGAGTTCGTCGTTTACGCAGGCCAGTCCGATCTCCGCGAGGCGCGGCTCGCTCGCGAGATCGCGGACGCGCTCGAACTGCTCGGCCGCGTCGCGCAGCTTCATCGCCCGCAGATGCGCCAGCCCGAGACGCACGCCGAGGTCCACGGACTTTGGCGAGCGCGCCGCGCGCCGCGCCAGCGCGACGGGATCGTCGTCGGCCGTGGACGGCAGTTGTGTCTCAAAGGCATCCAGGAGCTGCCCCAGCAGCCCGCGCCCGAGTGATTCCAGAAGGTAACTCACCGCTATCCCCCCACAATCCGGCCCCGGCCCGCATCCGCAGGCGGTGGCTGCGCCGGGGCTGGTCGCTATGCGACCGCCGCATCGGCGACGAACCAGACTCGAATTTCGCGCGGAGATTGCACTCAGATGTGCGACAGATGCGGCCGCGGCGTGGGCAGCCGTCGGGAGGCGATGCTACTTCCCTTTTCGCGACTTTCGATCGTCCGAGTTTCCGGCCGGCGCGTTGCCGGGGAACTCCGTGCGCGGCACCATGAACGGCTGCTTGCAATGGCCGCAACGCACGACCTTGCCGCGGGCCGAATCCGGCGCCGTCACCGTCTTGCGACAGGCAAGATTGGGACAGATCATCGTTACCGGCATCGCTACCCTTCCCGTTTTCCCCTCAGCCTGAACCCTCGTCGTATCGACTGAATCGCCGGGGTGCATCAGTTCGCCGCGCGGCGCTGCGGCGGCGAAGCGGGGCGCCGCCGGCCGATAAGCGAGCGAAGGGAGGCATGGCGCAAGCGCTGCCGCGCACGCGCTGCGCGGCGGTTACTCGAACACTTCCGCACGAGCGCCGATTCCGCGCAGGCCCGCCGCGATCGCGTCGAGGCGATCGCGCGCCAGGGGCGCCACGCTCGGTTCGGCCGGCTTGCGGGCGACGGTGTATACCTGGACGCGATCGATCCGCCCCCCGTGATGAAGAATGTCGCGCAGCCGGTCGGTGTAGGCGGCGATCTCCTCGGGCGGCGGCGCTTCGCCGGCCAGGCACATGAATAGTGACTGAATCACTACGGGGCGCACCCGCGCGGCCGCGGTGATGTTGGCGACGACCGAGTCCAGCGTGGCTGAGCCGCCGGGGCGGTTCACGCGCTGGAAGTAAGCCTCGGTTCCGGCGTCGAGCTTCGCCCAGATTTCGCCGCCGTGTGCGTCCAGGAACGCCAGCGTCTCGGCCACGGCCGGCCGGTGCAGAAAGCAAGCATCGGTGAGCGTGACGATGCGCGCGTGCGGTGCGAGGGCGTCGCGCGCCGCCGCGACGATCCGCGCCGCCGCCGGAAACGCGGGCGAGGCGGTCGGCTCGCCGCAACCGGCGAAGGCGATGTCGCGCAAGTGTCTCAGCGGGGCGGGTGTCTGATTCAATGGAGGGCTGTCAAAAATTGTGGGCCAGCGTTCGAGCGTGTTTCGCAGTTCGGAAGCCAGTACACTTAGGTCGAGTGTCGCGCCCTGCGGCGCTGTCGTTCGATCCACCTGGCAGTAGACGCACCGAAAATTGCAGCTCGCATCGGGATTGAGGTCCACGCCGATGCTCACGCCGCGGCTGCGGCGAGACACGACGACGTAGACGGGTCGCGGCAGCGCGACGGGCAGTCGAGTAGCTGGCGGAAGTTCCGGGCGCATGAAGGTGAATCTCGCGGGAGTTTCGGGAATTTGCAAGCGATGCGGCCGATGCCGACATTACCGAGGTGGGCGCCGGTGCATCGCTGCGCCCGGATTCTGAAGACTAATCTGGTTCGCAGCTCGGATGCGCGGTCCCGTCGCGCGTTCGGCGGATGAGTGTGTGCCTGTCTCGGCAGTACGCTGCGGAGCCGCGGACCGCGGAGCCGCGTGTCGCGATCAGCGGATGCGATCCGCGAGATTCGCGCGAGTGCGTGACGCATTTGGTGCTCTTCGAGCGTGGCCGCCGGTGCTGGTCGCGGTGATCGCTCGGCGCGACGCGTTCGCCGCGTCGGCACAGTGAAAGCAGCAACCGCGGTGCGGTCCGTGACACCCGCGCCGGGTTGGCAACAAACTTCTCCACGCGTCGTGGAGAAGGTTGGTGGGATGTAGTTCGGCTCGCCCTTCCCGCCAATCTGGACCGGGTCCGCTCTCAGGTCGGAGGGAGCGGACCCACTTTTTTTCTCCGCACCGCCGGCACTTCCGAGCTGAGTTGCCCATCGGGGGGCACAGACGGCGCGAGCAACCTCGCTGCGTCGGTCGCTCGCCACCCCCCCCGCGAATGAGAACGGTCAACGCGAGCCGCAGCGACGAAGCCGTTCCGGCCGCCCCTACTTGCCGAGCGTCACCGGCGGGCGGCCTACGCTGTGGTACTCGAATCCGTAGCGCTTCATCATGGCCGCGTCGAAGATGTTGCGTCCGTCGAAGATCAGTGGCTGCTTGAGACTGGCGCGGATGCGCTCGAAGTCCGGGCTGCGGTACTCGTTCCACTCCGTCATGATCAGCAGCGCATCGGCCTCCGGCAGCGCCGCATAGGCGTCATCGACGAACTCTACCCCCGTGCCCAGCTCGGCGCGGGCCGCCTGGATGGCACGCGGGTCATGAGCGGCCACGCGGGCCCCGGCGGCCACGAGCTCGGCGATGATCGTCAGCGCGGGCGCCTCGCGGATGTCGTCGGTCTTGGGTTTGAAGGCCAGCCCCCATACCGCCAGCTTGCGACCGCGCACGTCGCCGAGGCGGCGCTTCACTTTCGCGGCCATTCCGCGGCGCTGCTCCAGATTGCGATCGTTGACCGCATCGAGGATGGCGCACTTCACGCCCGCCGTGCGGGCCGTGTTCGCCAGCGCCTGCACGTCCTTGGGAAAACACGAGCCGCCGTAGCCCACGCCGGGGTACAGGAAGTGGAACCCGATGCGCGCGTCATAGCCCATGCCGCGGCGCACTTCGTCGATGTCGACGCCGAACTCCTCGCAGATCGCCGCGACTTCGTTGATGAAGCTGATCCGCGTCGCCAGATAGGCGTTGGCGGCGTACTTGGTCATCTCCGCCGCGACGCGGCTCATGCGCAGGATCGGTTTGTTGTTGCGGACGAACGGCTTGTACAACTCGGCCAGCACCTCGGCCGCGTCCGCGTCGTCCGCGCCGATCACCACCCGATCCGGCCGCAGGAAGTCGTCGAGCGCGCTGCCTTCCTTGAGGAACTCCGGGTTGCTCGCGACGTGGAACCGTCGGTTCGTGCGGCCGTGGATGATCTTCGCCACTTTCGCCCCGGTCCCGACCGGAACCGTGCTCTTGGTGACGACGATGGTGTTATCCATAAGGGCGTCGCCGATGGCGGCCGCCACGGCCTCGACCGCCGTGAGATCGGCCGAGCCGTCCGGTCGCGGCGGCGTGCCGACGGCGATGAAAACGACGCGCGACTGCGCCACCGCTTCGCCGAGATTGGTGGTGAAGCGCAAACGGCCGGCGGCCAGATTGACCTTCAGCAACTCCTCCAGACCGGGCTCGAAAATCGGGCAGTAGCCCTCTCGCAGGCGAGCCACCTTGCGTTCGTCGTTGTCCACGGCGACCACGTGATTGCCGCTGTCGGCCAGGCACGCGGCGGTGACCAGACCCACGTAGCCGCTGCCAATGACGCTGATTCGCATGTTCGCTGTCCTGTCGATTTTCCGGCGTGAGCGGTGTGCCCGGCGACCGCTGCGCAAGCTGCGCAGGATACCCGGTTTCGGACCGCCGGTCAGCCCACGGGGCGGCGTACGCGGCCTCCCGGAATCCCGCCGGCGGGGCAGATTTGCGCCCTTGGCACTTCGTGTGCCGCGGGTTATATTGCACGGCTCGCAGCCGCTTGTTCGCGTTTGGTCAGGCGGCCGTTCAGAAAGTGTATGCGCCGGGCGTCGGCGGGAGTGGCAGCATGGCCGTGAAGCTCAGACTGAAGCGCTTCGGGCGCAATCACAAACCGGTTTATCGCCTGGGCGCCATGGACTCGCGCAGCCCGCGTGACGGCGTGGTGCTCGAGGAACTCGGGTTCTACGATCCGACCAACAAGGTCAAGGAACAGCAGGTCACGCTGAAACTCGATCGGATTCAGCACTGGCTGAAGAGCGGCGCCACGCCGTCCGACACGGTCCGCGACCTCCTCAAGAAGCACGGCATCAAGACCTCGTGACGCTGACGCAAAGGTATATGCCCGGTAAACGCCATGCGCATCGACGTTCTCACGCTATTTCCCGAGGTGATGCAGCCGTATTTCGCGGCCAGCATACTCGGACGTGCGCAGCGCGGCGGCCGGGTTGAGTTCCACTTCCATCAGCTTCGCGATTACTCCACCGATTCGCATCAGAAAGTAGACGATCGCCCGTTCGGCGGCGGTCCCGGCATGGTGCTTCTGTGCCAGCCGGTCGTCGACGCCGTCCGTGCGATCGAACAACTGGACCCCCGTCCGACCCTGCGTGTGCTGCTCAGCCCGCAGGGTCGCGTGTTTGATCAGGCGGAGGCGCGGCGGCTCTCGGGGCTGCCGCGGCTGCTGCTGATCTGCGGCCATTACGAAGGCCTCGATCAGCGCATCATCGACATCCTGCAGCCGCACGAGATCAGCCTGGGCGACTTCGTGCTGACCGGCGGCGAAATCGCGGCGATGGCCGTCGCGGATGCCGTCGTGCGCCTGCTGCCCGGCGTGCTGGGGCACGAAGAGGGCGCCTCGGACGAGTCCTTTACCGGCCGCGGTCTCGAGCACCCGCACTACACCCGTCCGCGCGACTATCAAGGCCGCGCCGTTCCCGATGTACTTCTGAGTGGTAATCACGCGGAAATCGCCGCTTGGCGGCGGCAGCAGTCGGAGCAGCGCACCCGCGCGCGGCGGCCCGACCTGCTGGAGGGCGAGTCGGGCGGCCCCCGCGCCCGCCGTTGTTTCGATCCCTACGCCGACGCACGCCGCCTCGTGTCGACGCTGTGTTAGAAAGAGAGGCTCTCGATGCAAAAGGCACTACTGACGGCTCTTGAGAAAAAGTACCGCCGTGCAGAAACTCCGGAATTCGAAGTCGGCGACACCGTCGTCGTCACCGTCCGTATCATCGAGGGCGAGAAGGAGCGGCTTCAGGATTTCGAGGGCATCGTGATCGCCCGCCGCGGCCGCGGCCTGGACGAGATGTTCACCGTGCGAAAGATCGTCGCGAATGAGGGCGTCGAGCGGATGTTTCCGCTGCACTCGCCGAAGATCGCCGCGGTCAAGTCGATCCGCAGCGGCAAGGTCCGCCGCGCCAAGCTCTACTATCTGCGCGGCCGCGTCGGCAAGGCCCGCAAGCTGCGCGAGCGCCGCGTGACCGCCGAGCAGAAGAAGGCCGCCGCAGACGCCCGCACGGCCAAGGCCCAGGCGCTCGCCGCCGCGCAGGAAGCCGTCGCCGCGGCCCGCGCCGAGCGCGACGCCGCCCCGGCGATGGCCACGTCCTGACGCAACGGCGACGCGATGAGCGATCCTCGCAAAGCCCTCGGCCAGCGCGGCGAAGCGCTGGCCGAGGCTTTTTTGCGCCGGCTGGGAATGAAAGTGCTCGCGCGGAACTTCGCGACGCCCGCAGGCGAGATCGACCGCGTGCTGCGCGACGGCGAAACCATCGTCTTCGTCGAGGTCAAGACCCGGGCGGATCGCCGCTTCGCAGACCCGGAGGAGTCGGTCGGGCGCGCCAAGCGGCAGCGCATGGGCCGCGCCGCAAAGTGGTATCTCACCAGCCGACGGCTCGCGGAATCGCCGTATCGCTTCGACATCGTCGCGGTCGTGCTTCCGCCGGACAGCGCAGCGCCGCCGGAGATCGAGCACTTCGCCGACGCCTGGACGCCGGGCTTCTGAGCGCCGGCGGCGCGCCGCGTGGCCCGCGACGCGGGTTCAGCGGATCCCTGGCTCTTCGCCCGCGGGGGGGTTCTTCGGTGCGGGCCGCGGCATGACCTGAAAACGGCGGCGGCCGAGCAGCTCGCCTTCGCAGAGCAGTTCGAAGGCGTACTGCCCGGACTCGGGAATCTGCAGCCCTTGCAGGTTGAAAACGAGGTCAACGGTCACAAGCGGGTTCTGCGCCTCGACTTGCCCGCGAGTGGAGAACACCGTCGAGTTGTCCGCATCGCGCGCCAGCCGCAGTTCGAGCGGAACACGCCCGTTGATCTCGGTCACCGAAGCGAGCACGTTGATCTGCGCCATGCGCGAGGGAAACTCGGCGGCGTACACCATGTTAAAGATGCCGATGGCGCTCTTTTTGTTCGTCAGCTTGTCGTCGATGACCTGATCGCAAATCAGAATGGAAACGAGTGTAGGGGGGACGGCCCGCGACTGCGGCATTGAATGCTCCTGCCGGCATCATATCGCGGTGCGGCGCGCACGGCACTCATCGTGCGCGAGCAGGCAAGCGAGCGACGGCGGCGCGGGCGCGCATGAAGCGGCGCCGCGGCGAACCGCCAGTCGCGCCGCGTTACCCGCGAACGGCGGCGAAGTTCGGCGGGAGACGGCGTCGAGTCGCGCAAAGCGAAACTGCGAGCTTGTGAATTTGTCTTGGGTGGGGCGGGCATTCTGCCCGCCTGCCGCCGCGAACCGCTTTCGAAACTGATGGAGGCCGAAAGGTCCACAAGCTCTCCGGTCTGCGATCGCCCGAGCCGGGCGATCGCGGACCGGAGTGACGCAGACGCTCAGGGCAAAGCGCGTTCGTCGCGCCGCGGCGAAACGTGACGGTCGAAAGCGCGAGCGGATCAGTTCTTGACCGGCTTGCCGTCCTTGAACGCCACCTTGCAGCCCTCGCACTTGCCGTCGCGCACCATCGCCACTGCGCAGCCGTCGCACTTGGCGGCGGCGCTGTTCGCGTTCACCAGGATTTCCCGCGCCTTCACCGCCCGCTCATACGCCGCTTTGTCGGTGAATTTCTCGCAACCTACCAGCCCGGCCTTGCAGGGCTCGCACCAGCCGTGATCGGCGGACGCCTTCTTGCAGCCGTCGCACTTGATGTCGGCGGCGTTGACGTGCTGGCCGCTCATCAGGTGGTACGCCACCGGCGACGCGAACTTCTGCTGATGCGCGAAGCCGACGTTGCAGTGCGAACACATGCCGCCGGAGGCCAGCGCCTTCACGCAGTCCGGGCACTTGATCGCGTCGGCCTTGACCGCTTCGCCGCGCAACGACTCGTGCAGCTTCTGCGACTTGATCTCGACTCCGTTGAAATAGCCGTGCTTGCACTGCCCGCACCAGCCGTTCTTGGCTGAGAGCTCCTTGCAGCAATCCTCCTCCGCCCAGACCAGCGACGCGCAGGCGGCGATCAGACCCGCCACAGCCAACCGAGCCACGTTCGTCATTGCGATACTCCTTCTCGTCGCTTGAGGTGTGTTCCCGAGACTTCTCAATCTGCAATCACCAGGAAGATGCCTGGGTTATTCCGCAATCTCCGCGGCGCCGTTTGCGACGTGGGGCGAGTGGCGGGCGACTTCGTCCGCATCCGCACCCGGTTTCGGCCGCATCCGCACGCAGTTTCGTCCGCCGACGGCGGCAACGCGGCGCACATCGAATCCCGTCCGCAGACGAAACCGCCCAAATCGTGCAGAGAATCGCAGGATTTTGCAAGACCCGAGCCAGTCGGCCACATCTGCTGTGTGCAACCCGACACTCCGACTGTGCGAGCGACGACTTCCGCGGAGCATGACGTATGCGCATCGCACTTCCCGTCACAATCGGGATGTTTCTGTCCGTTCCCTTCTACGCTGCAGCAGCGGACTGGGTTTCAACCGGAGGCCCATACGGCGGCGCGCCGACCGCGCTGCACGAGCTACAGAACGCCGCTGTGCTGGCCGCCGGTGGGTCGGTGTTTCGCACCGCCGATGGTGGCGCGAGCTGGACCGCAACGCATCGATTGCCGGCCGGCGTCTCCGCCGGGCCGTTCGCCGTAGAGGTCGACGTGGTCTTCGCTGGGGTCACCGGCGGCGGCGTGCTCGTGTCGCACGACGGCGGACTGACATGGTCGGAAGTAGGGGGGCCGGTTCCTGGCGGAGCAATCACTCGACTCGGCGTGGGCAATGGGCGGGTCTATGCGCTCGTGGCCGATGCCGGTCTTTTCGTGTCGAACGACGCGGGCGAGACATGGGCGACGCTGAGTGTGCCCGGCGCGGTGCTCGACCTCTCTCGCGTCGAGGGCGAACGGCTGTATGTGCTGGTCGGCGATTTCTTCAACCAGACGCTGCTGCGTTCCGCGGATGGCGGCGCGTCCTGGGCCGATCCGGTGGCGATGCCGAATCCGCTCGCCACCCCGCTCGCGCGCCGGGGCGAGGCGCTGCTGGCCATCGCCGGCTTTGCGCTGGTTCCGAGCCTGTTGCGCTCCGTGGATGACGGCGCGACCTGGCAGACCGTGCCGGCCACCGGGCTCGACGGGTTCATCATGACGACACGGCCGCCGGTGCTGCACGTGAGAGAGGACACGCTCTACATCATCGGCCACCCGGGCGTTTGGCGCAGCACCGACGGCGGCACGGCCTGGAGCAACATCGCGAGCGGCCTGCCGCTGACTTCGTTGTGGTCAACGGTCGGGCTGGCGGTCACGGCGGATCGCCTGGCGATCGGCGGGATATACGGGATTTACAGCACGGATGCAGCCAACCCGCAATGGACCCGCACGCCGGAAGGCGTCGATGCGACCACTGTGTGGGCGATGACCCCCGCCGGCGACGTGGTGATCGCCAACGAAGTGAACACGCCGCAGATTCAGCGTCGCGGCCCGCAGGACGCGGAGTGGCAGACGGTGACCGTGCGGCAGAACGGCGGAGTGATGCTTGAACTTTGGAGCTCCGATGGCGGCGCGACGCTCGCAGGCATGCAGACCAGCGGCATTCACCGTTCGACCAATGGCGGCGTGAGCTGGTCGCCGGCCAATAGCGGCGTCCCGAGTTACAACGGCACCGCCGGCCAGCAGTTCCGCGAGATTCAGGCCTTCACACAGCGCGGCAGCGAGATTATCGCCGGCAGCGGCATCGGGCTGGAGGCGCGAACGGACGGGCAGCAGGGTTTCATCGTCACCGGCGGCGGCTTCATCCGCTCGACGAATGGGGGGCAGAGCTGGCAGGCGTTCAACACCGGCTACCCGCCGACGGGTTTCAATGCGTTCGGGCAACCGTTCTTCAGCCCCGTACTCAGCATGACCACCATCGACGGCACGCTGGTCGCAGGCACGTATTTTCTGGGCACGTTTCGACACACCGGCGGCGCGTGGCAGGCCGCCAACACCGGCTTCCCGACCGACCAGTTCGGCACGCCGGGGGCCGCGTCGGCGCTGTTGACCGTCGGCGGGCGCGTGTATGCCGGCGTGCGGTTCGCGAACGGGAACCTGGCAGCGTCAGACGACGGCGGTGCGACGTGGAGCACGCTCGCCTCGAATCTGCCGTTCCTCGTGGTCAACGCGCTCGCGCAGCACGACGGCGTCATCTACGCCGCCTTGGGTGGCGGCGCGAGCAGCCCTGACGACGGCGTCTGGGCCAGCAGCGACGCGGGCGCGAGCTGGCAACGCGTCGGCGCGGCCCTCGACGGGGTCGCCGTCAAGGATCTGGCGGTCGTCGAGGATGCGATCTTCGCCGGAACGTTCGGCCGCGGCGTGTGGCGGTTCCAGACGCTGCTGCGCGGCGATACCAACTGCGACGGCGTGATCAACTTCTTCGACATCGATCCGTTCGTGCTCGCGCTCTTCGACCCGATCGGGTATGCGGCACAGTTCCCCGACTGCGATCTGGACGCGGCCGACGTGAATCGCGACGGCGGCGTGAACTTCTTCGACGTCGATCCGTTCCTGCTGGCGTTGTTCTAACGCGCCGCTGACGATTCCGCGCTCGGCGATCTCAAAGCGTGAGCGCGATGCCCCGCGCGAAGGCGCCGCGCGAAGCGCCGCGCGAAGGCGGGGAGCATGGGCCTCCGGCCCGCGCTCCCCGCCGTGCGTTGAAGCATGGCGCGGGCATTCTGCCCACGCAGCGCCACGGGCGACGCAGGCGTCTCTCCCGCTTGGCGCCCTGGGTGCGGCAGGTGTCCTTCCCGCTTCGTGCCAGACTCGCGCAGTCGGATTCGCCGCCTCACCGGGACGCAGCGGCCCTATGATGGCACGCTGCGGCGTGTTCAATACTCCCGGCACTCGTAGCGGAAACAGCGCATGCCCGTCCCGGCGATCCGCCTGATGCACGGCGACGAATCGCGCGCCTGCGAACAGGTGCTGCGACGGCTGCCCGACTGGTTCGGCATCGAAGTGGCACTGCTGCAATATGTCCGCGACGTTGCGTCACTGCCGACGTGGATCGCCGCGGACGGCGATCGCGTCATCGGGTTCCTGACGTTTCGGCGGCACTTCGCCAGCGCGGCGGAAGTGCACTGCATGGCGGTCGATCCGGACTATCACCGCACCGGCGTCGGGCGCAGGCTGCTGGCCGCAGTTGAGGCGGTGCTCCATGCCGACGGCGTGGAATACCTTCAGGTCAAGACGCTCGGGCCTTCGCGCCCGAGCGCGCACTACGCCATGACCCGGCGCTTCTACGAGGCGGTCGGGTTCGCACCGATGGAGGAATTCGCGAATCTCTGGGAGGGCATTCCGTGCCTGATGCTGGTGAAGCGCCTGGAGCGCGGGGCGGTCTAACCCGGTGTGGTGCGTCAGTCGAACCGCGATGCGATTGGAGCAGGGGCGGCGCTTGCGCGCGGATTGGGCATTGTTGTCGGTTGGTTCGGGTCGAAGACCCGAAAAAACACCCACCGGTTGGAAACCGGTGCCAAAGGGAAGACACCGGTTGGAAACCGGTGCCAAAGGGAAGACACCGGTTGGAAACCGGTGCCAACAGGCAGCCACCGGTTAGAAACCAGCGCCACACGAAGGCCGGCAGTCTGAGCCCGATGCTACAGAACGCGCCGCCAATCAGCGATCGAGTCCACAGAAATCGCCACTAGCGAGGCTCAAAGCTACAGATAGCGCGACCGGTGCGACGGCGATGGTAGGACGTTCGTGGTCGGAATGAAGCCGATGCCAGAGTACGCGCCCCCGGCGACTGATCGATGCCATAGAGCGTTCCGTTAGCCAATCTCCGATGCAATAGACCGCCTCGTTAGCGAACGGCCGAAGCCACAAGAGTCTCGGCAGTGATTGGCGCGCCGCGGCACGAGGCGTGCTCTTCCTTCTGCCGCAGTAACGTGACTTGCGGGTGCGATGCGCACCGCACTTCGTGATGCATACTGTCGCCGCGCCGGATCAAAGCGCGTTGCGGGGCCGCGCCGGGCGGCGCCGCGCGGATCATGCCGCCGGAGCAGCAGCCGATCTGAAGCACGCACGACGCCCTGGTCCCCCCACTGCACAGCCGGCAGTTTCGGGCACGCACAACGCCCCGGTCCGCCCGCTGCCCGGCCAGCGCTCTCGCGCACGCACGCCAGGCCGGCCCGCCCGCCGCGAGCCGCGCGCGGGTCGCCGCGCCGTAACCCGTTTCCCAGCGGGAACTTCAAGAACACCGGATTTTCGCCCGCCGCCCGCTCGAACCTGCGACTTTCGCGCCGCCCGGCGGTATAAAGCACGCAGGCCGGCAGCGCTAAGATTGCGGTCTCTCGGTTTCCCGCTGCCGCCGGCAATGGTCGCACCTAAGTGACGCAGATTGCAGGGCCAAACGCTCGCGGGCTGCGTCCGGCGTTCAATTGAGACTCCCGTCGCGGCGCTGGCCGCGGCGATGTTACGCAATCCGGCGAGGTGGCATCCGATGGCGGCGTTCCATCATCCTCGTGCATTTCGTGCTTTCCTGAACACACTTGCGGCAGTCGGCGCGGCGGGACTGATGGTCCTGTCCGTCGCGGCCCAGTCGGGGCCGCCCGCCGATGCGTCGCAGCCCGCGACGCGCGACGCGCAGCACCTGGCGGCGCAACTGGCGCTGCGCGACCGGATGGTGCGCGGCCCGGCGTCGCAGGATGCGGGCGGCGCGACGACGGCGACTCAGGATTCGGGCGCGGCCCCGGCGTCTCAGGACGTCGCGCCGACCACGCCCGGTCCAACCGAGGCCGAGCGGGCGCGGATCGAGCGCATGCGCCGCATGGAGGAGATGCGCGCATCGGCGCGGGCCTCGACGCAGCACGCCGGCGCGGGACGCGACTACATCGGGCCGCCGCCGGATGCTGAGACCGCCCGCAACGCCGCCGGTCGCGACTACGTCGGCCCGCCGACGCAGGACGAACTCAACCGCAGCGCGCGGAACACTACAGACTTCGTCGGCCCGCCGACGACGGAAGAGCTGGACCGCATCGCCAGCGGTCGGCGACGCGGCGACTACACCGGCCCGCCGACGACGGAGGAACTGGACCGCGTAGAAGCGGCGCGGCGCGCCGCGCGGCGGCAACCGAAGACGCAGACACCCGAGACGCCCGCGACCGAAGGGCAGACGGAGTGGTTCAACTACGCGGGTGTTCCCTGGGAAGATGTCATCAAGCAGTTCGCGCGCCGGCTGGGTAAGCCGCTGATGGAAGAGGGCGACATCCCCTTGAGCGGCGAGTTGACCTACGTCAACACCCGGCGCAAGTTCTCTCAGGAAGAGGCGATCGACGAACTGAACTTCCTGCTCAACGAACAGGGCTACCGTTTCGTCGAGACGGACAACTTCATCCGCCTTGTGCCGCTGAACGAGATGTACAGACACGTGCCGCTGGAGCGCGTCTTCACTTCGCGCCAGGCGTTCGAGCTGGCCAACCTGCGCGACATGGACTATGCCCTGGTGTATCACAAGGTCGAAGGCCGCGACGCGCAGGAACTGGTCGACATGTTCGCGTCCGCCGTGCCGGACGATTCGATGCCGGTGGTCGTCGAGCGCAGCAATCAGATCAAGATGGCGGCGATCGTCCGCGACATCCGCCGCTTCATGGCGCTGGTCGACCGCGTCGGCACGGGCGAGTTCGATCCGCGCGAGACGCGCTTCTTCACGCTCAAGACGAACGTGAACGACATCGAGCGCATGGTGCGCGAGATGTTCGACATCTCGGACGCCGCGCGGCCGCGGATCGATCCGCGCACCCGCCAGCCGATGCCCGCCGAGCCGGCGACCACCCGCGTGCGAATGGCCACCGACGAGCGCACCAACACGCTGATCGTCAAGGCCAACAAGGACGACATGACCAAGATCGCCGACTTCATCCAGCGAATCGACGATCGCCCGCCGCTCGATTTCGACACGCACGTCATCGAGGTCAAGTACGGCAACGCCGCCGAGATCGCCAACCTGCTTAATCAGATTTTTCAGCAGGAGCAGGGACAGTCGCAGCTCGCGGCCCTGCAGCGGCAGCGGCTGAACCAGCCCGCGCAGCGCGGGCGTCAGCCCGTACGCCAACCGCAGCAGGCCGGCGGCGTCTCGATCGAGGATCTGCTGGGCGAGGGCATCTTCGAGAAGGCCAAGAAAACCATCCGCATGGTGGCGGACGAGCGCACGAACTCGCTGATCGTCTACGCCAACAAGGACGGCGTCGAGAAAGTAAAGAAGATGCTCGAGGTGATCGACAAGCCGCTTCCGAGCAACTTCAAGACCTTCAAGCTGGAGAACGCCAAGGTCAGCCAGATCGCCGAGCCGCTCAATCAGCTCGCGCAGTCGCTGCGCGGCGCGCCCGTCGGCCCGCGCGGCGCGGCCAGCGCCCGCGGCGTGTCCATCGTGCCGGATGAGAACGCCAATGTCATCCACGTCGTCGCCGAACGCGAGGAAATGAACAAGATCGAGGAGCTCATCCGCCGGCTCGACGTCGCCATCGCCGAGGGCGAGCGCCACGTGGTCGAACTCGTCAACCTCGTACCCAGCCAGGTCGCCACGATGCTCGCCCCGATCGTCGATGAGCAGCAGGCCCCCGCCCGCAGCGCCTTCCGCGGCCCCGGCCGCCGCGCGGGCGGCGGCGCGGCGATGACCGCCGGACGCACGCAGCTCATCCCGCTCGACGAGGCCCGCATCCTGCTGGTGATCTGCGACGAGGAGACGTGGAAGAAGGTGGATGAGACCATCCGCCTGTGGGACGGCAACGCGGTCAGCAGCACGCCGATCGTGCAGAGCTTCGAGATCGCCAAGGGCGACCCCAACGCGATCGCGGCGATGCTCGGCAGCTTCTATCAGCAGTACAACCACCCGACGCTCGGCCGCTCCAGCGTCGCCGTGACGGTGGCGGATCAGACCATCTGGGTTCAGGGCGTAAGGCCCGCCCTCGACGAAATCGCCGGGCTGGTTAGCCGGCTCGACGTGCCGCCGCAGGAAAATCCGATCGTCATCATCCCGCTGCTGCATTCCGACGCGACGCAGGTGGCGCAGCTCGCGCAGCCGCTGCTGGCCGGCGCCGGCGTGGCGGCGTTCGGGCCGCGCGGCGCCCGCGGCGGGGCGATGCCGGGCGACAACAGCGTGGCGCCCGAACCGGCGACAAACTCGCTGATTGTGCAGGCCGATCCGGACGTGCTGGCGCGCGTCAAGGCGTTCGCCCGGGAACTGGAAGACCGTGCCGCCGGCCAGCAGCCCGAGCGGAAGTACTTCGATATTCAGAACGCCCAGGCCCGCGAAGTGGCGCAGACCATTACATCGCTCTATCAGAGCGGCGGCGGTCGCGGCGGCGGGCGTTTCGGCGGGGCGTCGGTGGGTTCGCGGGTGATGGCGCTGCCTTCCGGCTCGCAGGTGGTCGTGGAAGCGCCGCGCGAGAAGCTGGCCGAAATCGCGGAGATGATCCGCACGCTGGACGTGGCGCAGGGCGGAGAGATCGTCATCAAGACCATCCGCATGCCGGGCACCGACGTCAATTCGATCGCGCAGCGGCTCAACAACGCGTTCCGCCAGAAGGTCCAGAAGCAGGGCATGATCGCGCAGTTCGATCCGGATGCGACGACCGAAACGATCATGCTGACGTGCAGCACCGAGGCGCTCCAGGAGGCCGAGGCGCTGCTGGTCGAATACAAAGAGATCTCGGTCCCCGTGACGCCCGACGTGCAGTTCCGCCAGCTAAAGCACGCCAGCGCCCAGGAAGGCGCCGCGTGGCTGAAGGAACTGCTAACCACGTCCATTACGCGCACGCAGGGCCGCAGCGCCGCCGCGCAACTCAGCATTTCGCCGGACACGCGCACCAACCGCGTCATCGTCAGCGGTCCGCAGGTCGCGGTGAAGCAGGGCATGATGTTGCTCGATCAGTTCGACGTGCCGACCGAGGAGCTCGCGGCCATCGGCGCCATCCCGGCGACCAAAACCGTCAATCTGCCGGGCCTGGACGTGTCCAACCTGGCGAACATCCTGAATCAGACCTTCTCGCAGCGTCCGCCGCGCCCCGACAAGCTCAAGTTCAACTTCGCCGCCGATCGCCTGACGGAGACCCTGATTGTCACCGGGCCGCCGGACACGATGAAGGAGATCGACGATCTGATCCGCCAGTGGCAGGTCGCTGCGGAGGAGCTCGCTCCGCTGAAGAAGTCGTACACGCTGGAAAACGCGGACGCGAACCACGTGGCCGAGCAGTTGCGGCAGTTGCTCGTCGCGCAGGTGGAGAAGAGTCGTGGGGCGGATGTCGCGCGGCGCATCACCATCACGCCCGAACCGCGTCTCAATCAGGTGATCGTCAACGCGCCCAAGTCGATTCTGCCCGACTTCGACGCACAGGTCGCAGAGATCGACCGCAAGGGCGAGGAAATCACGCCCGTCACGATCGAGCTTAAGTATCAGGATCCGAACCAGATCAAGGGCATGCTCGATCAGATGTTCGGCAGCGGCGGCCGCCGTTCGGGCGCCAACACGCTGCAGGACGTGGTGGTCTCGGTGACGGCCAATCGCCTGGTGGTGCGCGCCCCGACCCGCAAGCTCGAAGAGATTCGCAAGCTGGTCGACAAGCTCGATGAGGAGGCCAAGGGGCTGGAGTTCAAGGCCTACGCGCTCAAGGTGCTGGACGCGACGCAGACCGCCTTCGGAGTGCAGGCGGCGCTCTCGCAGATGTCCGGTCCGCCCAAGCCGGGCCAGCTTAAGCCCGGTGCATTCGCCGAGCCGACGACGAACACCCTGATCGTCATGGCCGATGCGGATCAGATTCCGTTCATCGACGGCCTGATCGCCAAGCTGGAGTCGACGCCGCTGCCCGTCAGCGAGCCGCGCTCCTACACGCTGCTCAACGCCCGCGCCGACCAGGTCTCGGCCAACGTGGAGCAGATGCTGAAGGCCAAAGTGACCGAGCGCGAGGGCATGGTCCGCAAGAACGCGGTGCAGACCGCGGTCGTGGCCGAGCCGCGCTCCAATCGCCTGATCGTCTTCGCGCCGCGGGAGTACCACGACCTCGCCGGCAACCTGATCAAGCTGATCGACGCCGAGCCGGAGACCGGCGAGATCGTCCGCATCGTCCCGCTGGAACTGGCCGACGCCTCGTCTGTCGCCAACTCGCTGAACCAGGTGCTGCAGGGCGGCGGGGTTCGCGGCGGCGGGCGGCAGGTGAAGATCGTCCCGGACGCCGGCAGCAACATCCTGATGCTCGCGGGCCTGCCGAAGGACGTGGCCTATGCCGAGGAACTGGTGCTGCCGATCGAGGAGCGCGGCAGCACGGTGCCGAGGCTGCAGACCTTTTCGCTGGAACACGCCTCGACGACGCGCGTTCAGGAGACGATCGAGACGATGTTCCCCTCCGGCCGCACGCCGGCGGATGCGGTGACCGTCAGCGTCGACGAGTTCTATAGCAAGGTGATCGTCACGGCCAGCGCGCGGAAGATGAAGCAGATCGAAGAAGTCATCGCGCAGCTCGACGCCCCGCGCGCCGCGACCGAAAAGGGCATGCGAGAGCTCTACTTCGTCGATGTCTTCCGCGGCGATCCGTATGACATTTCCTACGACGTCAGCAAGCTTTTCCCCGACCCCGACGAGGGCGGTCCCGAGATCGACTCGCCGCTGTTCGGCGACTACATCACGGTGCGCTGCCGCCCGGCGGAGTTCCCCGAGATCGAGAAGCGCATCCGCGAATTCGACAAGCGCGCCAAAGTCGAGCGCAAGAGCATCGCCCGCAAGCTCCGCGGCGACCAGTCGCGCCTGATTGCCATGCTCAAGCAGGCCAATCCCGACGTAGTGATCCAGATGGTCGATCGTCCGGCGGATTTGCCGTCGCTGGTCGAGCCGCTCTTTCCGGAAGATCAGGAGCACCCCTACGACCGTCAGAAGCGCGAGCAGCGCGAGCGCGAAGGCGCCCGCCGCGGCAATCGCGGCGCGGAGGATCGCGACGGCGCCGGTTCGCGCGACGGCGCGACCGATTCGCGCCGCGGGGCGCTGGCGCCGCCGGCGAACGGCGGCCGTGCGCTCGCGCGCGGCGACCGCCGCGCTTCGCAAGGCGCGACCCGCTTCGGCAGCTCCGTGCGCCCGGCGCGCGCCGATGCCGCGGCATTCGAACTGGCTGCGGCCACCAACGATGAGTTTCTGCTGAGCATCGACGATGAGATTTTCGCCGGCCAGGCGCAGGACGTAGGCCGCGCGGTGCGCGGCGCCGCGCCGCCGACGCAGAATGCCGCCTCGGGCGAGACTGATGACTCGGGTTCGCTGCCCGCGGCCGGTTCGGCGGCGCTCGCCGATGAGCCACGGTCGCGCACGAGTTCGGATGAAGATTTCCCCGCGACCGGCGGTCAGTCCGCGCCCGCGACGGGTCAGTCCGTTCGCCCGGGCGTGGACCTGCCGCCGGTCGCTCGGCCGCTGCGGGCGTTCGGTCACTCGCTGCTGCTGGAAGACGAGCTCGGACCGCAACTCGCGCAGGCCACGCCGGCCCAGCCGCGCCCGTCGCAGACCGCTCCGGCGGCGCGACCCCAGCCGCCGGACCAGCCTGCCCCGCGCCCGGCGGCCGCGCGGCCGGCGGACGATCGCGCAGCGGCGTCTGATCCCCCGGCCGGCGACGACGCCGACCTGAAGCGCGAGCCGGTTCAGATTCAGCAGTTGCCCGACGGCCGCGTCGTCATCACCGGCCAGGAAGACAAGGTCGACGACCTGATCGACCTGCTGGAGGAGATCGAGGAAGACCTCGAATCCGGCGAGGTCATCCGCATCTTCGAGTTGAAGTACGGCGACGTGAACTCGGCCGCGCAGATTCTCGACCGCATGTTCAACGAGCAGCAGGTGCTCCGCATTCAGCAGCCGCAGCAACCTCAGCAGGGCCGGCAGCGCGGCCAGCAGGGCGGCGAGGAGGAGCGCGGCCAGAACCCGCAGATGGACATGCTGCGCCAGATGATGGGCATGGGCGGCGCCGCCGGCCGCGGCAATCAGCAGGGCGGCGCGGGTGGGCGCGCCGGCGGTCCGCGCATCCGCATGGCGACCGACCCCGGCCACAATCGCCTGATCGTCAAGTGCGATCAGACCGACCTGCCGGAAATCAAGCAGTTGCTGCTCGATCTCGACATCCCGCCGGGACAGGTCGATATCCGCATCTTCCAGCTTCGCAACCTGGATGCGTCGGAGACCGCCAACAACATCAAGGAAGTGCTGGGCATCACCCGCGCCCAGGGCGCGCGGCAGAATCCGTTCGCCGGTCGCGGCGGCGGCAACCCGCAGCAGCAGCAGCTCATGCAGATTTTGCAGGAGCAGATGGTCGTCAGCATGGCCGGCGGCGAGGGCGGCGGCGCGGCCAAGATCGAGTCGGTGCAGATCGTGCCCAACGCGGTGACGAACTCGCTGATGGTCTCCGCCCCGCCCGACGTGATGGAGATCATCGAGAAGACGATCCTCGACCTCGAAACGCTCGAGGGCCGCGACATCGTCGGAATCCACCGCTACGAACTGTCGAAGGCCAAGGTCGACGACGTGCTGCCGCTGCTCGAAGAGGTCTTCTCCGCCGTCAGCGGCGCGGGCGGCGGCCGGCCGCTGCGCGGCACCGCCGGCGGCAGCAAGCCCGGCTCGATCGGCGCGGTGTCAATCTCCGGCGACCCGCGCAGCAACACGCTGATTTTCACCGCCGAAGCCAAAGACGTGGCGATTGTCGAGCAGCAGATTCGCCTGCTCGACATCGAAGGCAACATCAACGACATCGAGACCTACGTCTGCCAGTGGAACGACGCCGCCAGCATCGTCGCGGCCATCGAAGAGACGCTGCTCAGCCGCGGCGCGGGTGGGCGCCGGCCGGGCCGCGACGGTGCGGCTGCGGGCGGTGGCAGCACCGACGTGCGCATCTCCGCCGAGGCCAACACCAACACCATCCTGGTCTACGGTCCGCAGGACCAGCGCGACCTGATCTTCCGCGAGGTGCAGCGGCTGGACGAACTCGGCCGCCGCGACGTGACCGAGATTCCCGTGGTCTATGCCGATCCGGCCAAGCTCGCCGAGAAGCTCACCGGTCTGTTCACCAACGCTTCGGTGGCCCAGCCCGGCGGCGAGGGGCCGCGCATCCCCGGCGGCGGACGGCGCGGCGCGCGCGGCTCGGCCACCACGGGCGGCAACGTCCTGATCTTCGGCGATCCGGACGCGAAGAAGCTGCTGGTCCGCGCTCCGGCGAACGTGCTGACCGAGATTCGCTCGCTCGTAAAGCTTCTGGACGCGCCGAGCAAGATGCTGGAGTTGAAGCGCTTCGAGTTGAAGTTTGCCAAGGCCGACGCGGTCGTCGAGTCGCTGCGCAACGCAATGACCGACTACATCACCGTGGCCCGCGCTGCGGGAGCCAATGCCGAGTTCGACCCGTTTACGGTCCTGCCGGACGCCCGCACCAACAGCGTCACGGTCGTCGGTTCGCCGCAGACGTTTCTCTTTGTTGAAGCTGCGCTGGCGACCATCGACGTCGAGACGCCCGAAGGCCGCGAGAAGCAGTTCCGCATCTTTTCCCTGCGCGAGGCCGACGCCGTAACCGTCGCCGACGCGATCAATGCATTCGTCGCCGGCGGCGAGTCGGTGGCGTCGCCCGCCGCGCAGCCGGCGGGCGGCCGTCGCCGCGGCCCGGGGTCGGGGCTGCCCGGCGGCGCGGGTGGGGCCGCTCCGGGAACGGGCAACACGATCGACGTGGTAGCTTCGGCGGAACCCTCGACCAACAGCGTCTTCCTGTTCGGCACACCCGACGACATCAAGCGCATCGAGCGGGCCATCATCATCCCGATGGAGCAATCTTCGCAGCGCCGCATCGCCCGCATCGAGGTCAAGAACGTCCCGCCCTCCACGCTCTACAGCCAGATCGCGCCGATGCTGCAAGTCGGCGCAGACGACGGCGAGCCGCGCGGCGGCGCGCAGATCACCCCGAATGACAACGGCAAGTCGCTGGTCGTCTGGGGCACGGAGGCCGAGATCGAGAAGATCACCGCGCTGGCGTCGCAATTCGACGACCCCGCGCTGGCCGCGCCGCAGGTGAAAATCGTGCAGGTGCCTTACGGCCAGCGGGCCGCCGAACTCGCGACGGTCGTCGAGCGCGTCGTCAACGACGGCGAGCGGCTCTACGCCGAGTCGCGCGGTCTGCCGCCGCGGCAGGTAACGATCGGTGCGGATGAGTACAGCAATTCGCTCCTGGTCTACGGCGAGCCGTCGATGTACGGCATGGTCGAGAGCATCGTGAGTCAACTGGGTTCGGGCGCGGGCAACGTCGTGACGCAAGTGCTCGACCTCGGCAAGCTCAACAGCGATGAAGCGATTCAGTTGATTAACGACGTGCAGGACCGCCGCAGCGGCGGTTCGGGCGGCGGCGGGCGCAGCATTGCGCCGCGCCGCGGCGGCACGCAGGGCGGCGGCTCGACGGACTTCCCCGCGATCCGCCGGCAGCCCGGCAGCCGCACCGGCGGCAATCGTCCATCGGGCAACCGCCCGAGCGGAGCGCAGCCGAGCCGCCAGCGTCCGCAGACGCCGCGCGCGCAGCCGTCGCGCCCGCCGGGACGGGTGCAGGCCGCGCCGTTCGAAGTCGTTCCGGCCGTGGCGTTCGCTGCGGAGCCGCCGGGCTATGCCCTCGCCGGCGGCGCGTTTGTAAGCGTGCTGCCCGCGGAGGTGTTGCTGGGCGGCGCGGCGGTGGAGACGCTGGTTCGCGAGTTGTTCGACGAGTCGCACTCCCCCGCAACCGAAGAACCGGTCGCTCCGCCCGAGACTGATGAGGCCCGGCACGCGCGCGAGGCGCAGATCGTGCGAGACGCGCTCTTCGCCCTGCGAGACAAGTCGCAGGCGGCGGAGCGCGGCGCGGCGTCGCGCCCTGTGTCCCGCGACGGGCGCTCGGCGATCGCCGCTCAGCCCGCCACCCGCGCCTTCGGCAACTTCATGGACGACGAGTCGGTCGACGAAACCGAACAGCCGGCCGCGCAACCGACGCAACCGCAGCCGCGCCCGCGCGACCGCGCCGCCCAGCCGCAGGAGCGGCCGGCCCGTCCGGCTACGCGCCCACGGCCCGCAGCGCAGACCCGCCCGGCGCGCCCCGCGCGGGCGCAACCGGCGCAGCCCGCGCCGCAAGCACCGGCTCCGCAGCCGGCCCAGCCCGCCGAAGCGCCGGCGACCGCCCCCGGCGATGAGGAGCGCGCCCAGATCACCGCCATCAGCGGCGCGCTGCGCGGCGATGTTCTCGCCACGCCGGTCGACAGCAACAAGATCATCATCACCGGCGACGAGCGCGACGTGGCGTTCATCCGCCAGATGCTGGAGCTGATGAACACCGAAGCCGAGCAGCCCGAGCTGCGCGTCTTCCCGCTCGAAACCGCCAAGGCCGCGGCGCTGGGTCCAATCCTGCAGCAGACCGTCGAAGCGATCATCCAGCAGTCGGTCGGCACGCCCGGCCGCCGCGACCAGATCAGCATTGTGGCCGAAGCCAAGAGCAACTCGCTGATCGTCTCGGCCTCGGAAACCAACATGGCGATGATCGAAACGCTCATCGCCCAACTCGACCGCGAGAACGCCACGGCCGGCTCGGAGTTCAAGCTGGTCAAGCTCAACCACCTGCGGGCCGCCGAGGCGCTCACGCTCCTGCAGCCCACCGTGCAGAAACTCAACGAGCTGCGCGAGGTGCCGAGCGAGTCGCAGGCCTCCGTGCAGGCCGACACCCGCGCGAACGCCATTCTGATCGTCGGCACGCCCAACGACATCGCCGAAATCGAGAAGCTCGTCACCGCGATCGACGTAGAGCTCCCGGCGGAGGACGACTTCAGCACCGGACACGTCGCCGTGATCGAGCTGAAGAACGGCATCGCCGAAGAAATGGCCGAGACGCTGAACGAACTGATCGAGGCCGAGCGCGTCAGCGCGGCTTCCTTGGGCCCGGCGACTGGCGGCGCCGGCGGCGCACGAGCCGCGGCGGCCGGTCCGCTGGTCCGCCGGCTGCTGCTCACCACGGCCGATGGCCAGCCGCTGCCGCCGCTGAATCTCGATAAACCGATCAAGGTTCTGCCCGTCAAGAGCATCAACGCGATCCTGACCTACTCGACGGACGAGAACAACGCGGCCCTGCGCGAGATCACCACCGTCTTCGACACGCTGCCCGAGGGTGAAGAGGTCGACGTGCGCTCGTTCGCGCTGGAGCACGCGCAGGCCGAGCAGGTCAAGACGCTGCTGACCGACCTGTTCGAGCAAAGCAAGAAGGCCCTGACGCGCCCGGCAGAAGGCGGCGCCGACCGCACCGAGCAGGGCGTCTTCCCGCCGGTGCCGCCGAACCTGGCCGGCCGCGGCCTGCCTTACGACGTCACGGTCGCGCACGACACGCGCAGCAACACGGTCTTCGTCGTCGGCCGCCGCGACGCGGTGCTGCTCGCCGCCGGCCTGATCGAGCAGATGGACAAGCCCAGCGCCGAGCTGGGCATGAAGTCGTACGTCTACACGCTCAAGAACATGCCCTCGACGGCGCTGTCGGAAAAGCTGAACGAGCTGCTCGACCAGCGCGCCGAGGCTCTCGGCGGCGAGAACACGGCCCGCGACAGCGCGGTGATTCTGCCCGATGAGCGCTCCAACACGCTGATCATCATCGCCACGCCGGGCATCTACGAGATGGTCTCCGGCCTGGCGCGGCAGATCGACGAAGCGGCCAGCTACCGCATCGTGGACACGCGCTACACGCGGCTGCGCTTCGCCGACTCGGCCAAGCTGCAGAAACTGCTCCAGGACCTGTTCGACAAGAAGAAGGAAGCCGAGACCGAGACCAACTCGGAGTCGAAGGATTCGCTCAGCGTGCTGGCCGACCCGCGCAGCAACTCGCTGGTCATGACCGGCACGCGCGACTACCTCGATGAGGCCGCCGCGCTGGTCAATCAGCTCGATCAGCGCTTCGATCCGACCGTCGTTTTCAAGGTCCGCCCGGTGCGGCTCAACAGCGCCTCGAACATCGCCACGCTGCTGACCGACATGGTCGAGAAGAGCCGCGAGGGCGAAGAGTCCCAGGGCGGCACGCCCGTGCACATCGCGGCCGACAGCCTCTCGAACACGCTGCTGCTGGCCGCTTCGGCCGAGGACATGCAGATGATCGAGCGCTGGGTCGAGTCGCTCGACATCCCGCAGGAACCCGGCCGCATCAAGCGCATCATCCCCCTGCGCCGCGGCAATCCCGAAGAAATCGCCGAGAACATGCAGAGCCTCTACGAGTCGCGCGGCGCAGCCGGCGGCGGTGGCGGCGGCGGCGCGACGGACCTGACCGTGACCTTCGACAACGCCACGAAGTCGGTCATCGCGGTCGGCCCGCCGGCGATCGTCGCCGACATCGAGAGCATGATCCGCCAGCTCGACGAAACCGAGCCGAAGGCGCAGTCGGTGCTCCGCCTCTTCAAGCTCACCCAGGCCGATGCCGAGGACGCCGGCGACCTGCTCACCAACATCCTCGAGGGCCGCGGCGGCGCGGTCGGCGGGCAGGGCGGCTCGTCCGGCGGCGGCAGCGCCAGCGCGGCCGACGAAGCCGAGCGCCAGGTGATGCTGGTCTTCCAGCGCGAGAACCAGGAGCGCGGCCTCGAGACGCTGCGAGCCCTGCGCTCCGAGATCAAGGTGACGGCGATCGTCCGCAACAACTCGCTGGCGGTTCAGGCCCCGCCGGAGAGCATGGCGCTGATGGAGTCGCTTGTCGCCGCCATCGACGTTCCGCCCGACACCAACAAGTACCGCGTCTTCCCGCTCAAGAACGCCGATGCGGAAGAGATGGTCACGCTGCTCGAGAAGCTGTTCCAGACCGGCGAGGAAGGCGGCCGCACCAGCGGCGCGGGCGCCGACGGCGAGCAGCGCGTGCTCGAGGCCGGCGGCGGCGGGCGGCAGGAGGTCAGTTTCACGGCCGACTTGCGCACGAACTCCGTCGTGGCGGCCGGCACGGTGGGCTACCTCGACCTGGTGGAGAAGGTGATCCTCGACCTCGATTCGCAAGGCATCGACGAGCGCAACCTGATCGCCTATCAGCCGCGCAACACCCTCGCGCCGAGCATCGCCGAGACGCTCCAGCAGGTAAACGACGCCGAGCAGGCCCGCATCGAGTCGCTCGGCGAACAGATCTCGCCGCAGCGCCGCATGGAACGCGAGTTCTCCGCGGTCGCCAACGAAGACGCCAACACGATCGTCATCAATGCCGATCGCCGCTTCGAGAGCGACGTGCGCCGCATCGTCAACGAGCTCGACAAGCCGCCGCCGCAGGTCAGCATCGAAGTGCAGATCATCGAAGTGACCATGGACAGCTCGCTCGACCTGGGCGTCGAGTTCGCGTTCCAGGATTTGCAGTTCGCCAAGGCCGGCCCGAGCGACACGAACACGTTCGACTACGTCGGCGGCACCGACCTGGGCGCGGCCGGCGGGACGCTCGGCGGCTTCACGTTCACCATCACCGGCGCCGATTTCAACTTCCTGCTCCGCACTCTGCAGAGCGAGGGCAACATCAACGTCCTCAGCCGCCCGCAGATCGTGGCGATGGACAACCAGGAAGCCAGCTTCGAGATTATCAACGACGTGCCGTTCGTCAACAGCACCAGCACGACCAGCGCCGGGCAGATCACCACGTCGGTCGATCGCACCGAGGTCGGCATCATCCTGACCGTCACGCCGCAGATCAATCCGGACGGGTTCGTGCGGCTCAAGATTCGCCAGGAAGTCTCGGACATCGCCGATTCGTCCATCGCCGTCGGCCCCGGCGTCACCGCGCCCGTGTTTTTCCGTCGCGTGGCCGACACGACGGTCTCGGTGAAGGACTCGGAGACCGTGGTGCTCGGCGGCCTGATCCAGACCCGCGACTCGCGCAGCGAAACCAAAGTGCCGGTGATCGGCGATTTTCCGCTGCTCGGGCCGCTGTTCCGCAATCAGACCGAGTCGAGCCGCCGCACCGAGCTGCTGATCGTGCTCACGCCGCGGGTCATTCGCACCGTCGAGGATTTCCACGACGTGTCGGTGGATGAGCGCGACACGATGCAGGGCTTGCCGCAGGAGTTCCTGACCAATCCCTCGCTCGGCACGCTGCGCGTCACGCCGGTCGAACCGCTCGATGAGTCCGACGCCCCGGCCGACCTGCCCCCGAGCGACCCGCAGGATGAGACGCCGGCCCACGAGCCGTTCGGGCCGCAGCGCCCCCCGGCGGCGCCGCGCAACGACCCAAAGACCAATCCGAACTCCTACGACGTTCCCGTCACGCGGCGGACGCAGTAGCAGCCCGAGGAGCCCGCCGTCGTGTTCGCACCGCTTAGCACAGTCCGGCCCCGCGCGGCGGCCGCGCGCTTCGCGCTTGCGGGCGCCGTGCTGCTCGCGCTGCCGCTGGCCGGCGGCTGCCGGGCGCCGCTGACCGGCGAGATCGACCGCGACAAGGTCAGTCCGTTCGGCTCCGGCCGCGAGAGCGTGCCCCTGCCCGCGCAGATCGACGCGACCGCGATCGACACCCGCGACGACGTCGTCGCGATTCACCACTTCTGGAAGCCGGAACCCTGGCGGCGGGTCGAGGACCGCGCCGTGGGCTTCACCGTGCCGGTCTACTTCGTCTCGGCCGAGTCGCAGAAGGGCGTCTTCGTCTCCGGAAAGATCCTGATCTGGCTCTATGAGCTGACCCCGGGGCCCGGCGGCGAGTTCGCGCGCGAGTGCGTGCACGTCTGGGAGCTGGACCGCGCTGCGGCGCTGGGCTTCCGCGTGCGCAAGCTCTCGGTCATGGGCTATCACTACGGCTTCGCGCTGACCTGGCCTCCGAATCTCGAACTCGCCGGCAAGCGCATCGAAGTGGTCTTCGGCTACGAGCGCACCGATGGGCAGGTCGTCACCGGTCCGGCCCGCCGCTTCCGCGTCCCCGGCGGCCGCGCGGCGCCGATCGTCGATCGCGATGTGGACAGCACGGCCGCCGCACCCGCGGCCTTGCCGCCCCCGCCGAAGCGCCGCACGCTGAAACTCTCGCCGGCCCAGGAGCAGGCGCTTCAGGCCGAGTTGCAGCGGCTGGGTCGCGATCGCGCCGCCCGTGCGCAGCGCGATGCAGCCGCACCCGCATCGCCCGCGGCGGACGATCCCGCGGGTACGGCGGACGATCCCGCGGGTGCGGCGTCCGCGCCCCCGCCTTCGCCGGCGGTGGATCCAGCGGGTGCGGCGTCCGCACCGCCGCCCAGCCCGGAGGCGGAGCGCTGATGCCCTGGGGCATGTTCGGCATCGGGTTGTTTGTCGTCTTCCTGCTACAGGCGACTATCGTCCGCGGCCTCGGTGCGCCCTATCTCGATCTGTATCTGGCGTACGCCCTGTTCCTGGGGCTCGTGCTGCCGGCGGTCGATGCGCGGCTGGCGGCGCTGCTGGTCGGCCTGGCGCAGGACCTGGGCGGCGCCGATCCGCTCGGGCTGCACGCCTTCATGCTCGGCCTCGCCGCGGTCATCCTGACGCGGCTGCGCCCGCTGGTGAATCTCAGCGTCTGGTGGGTGCGGCTGGGGGTCTGCACGCTCGCCGCGTTGCCGCCGCTGCTGCTGGAGTTTCTGCACGCCCGCTGGTGGCGCGGCGCGCCCGCGCCGACGTGGACTGGTTTCCTCGGCATCGCACTGGCGACCGCCCTCCTCGCCGGCGGGCTGGTCGCGGCGCTGACGGTCCAGCGCCGCCTGCGCTGGCGCACATCGGACCGCTACGCGGCGATGTGGCGATAGCGCGCCGGGGAGCGTATGCGCATCGGCACTCGCCGGTCTCACACGCGGGGGCTGCGGCAGCGGAAAAAATCCGGGATTGCGCTTGAATATTTTTTTCGACTGATACACTGCACTTGTTTTCAATGGGAGGGTGCGTCGTGGTTGCTCATTCCGCTGACCCCCCGAAGGAGAATCCAATGATCTGTGGTCGCGTTGGTTTCTGCGTTTTGGCGCTCGCGGCGACGATCGCCGTCGCCGGGGCGGACGCACGGGCGCAGACGTGCTGCTGCTTCGAACTCGGCCCGATCGAGTGGTGCGAGATGGAAGCGCAGTGGTGCCCGCCGTGCACGACGGGCGCCGAGTGTCAGGGGCAGGCGTGGATTGGCGAGTGGCGGTGGACCGTTATCTCCACGCAGTACGGCTTTAGCCACCAGCGACAGGTTCCAGGACCGTGCTACTTCACATACGACTGTACTCCGCCTTGCGAAAACGGCGTGTGCTTCATCGACATCCAGAGCCCGAGCGGCTTCGGCGGGTTCTTCCCGCAGAACATCCTGAGCGGTAGCTGTCCACTCTAGTGCGCATAGGCGCCGAGGGCGCCCTCGATAGAACGAGACACAGGCCAGACCCGCGGCGGCGACCGCCGACGGCTAGGTCTTGGCGCGATACGCAGAACAACTGCGACAGTGCGTCGTGGTGGAAGAGAGTCTCGCAAGATGATCTGGATTGAGCCGGTATGTTGCAAGCAATAATCGTCGCTTTGGCGACTCTCGCGGATGACCGTGTTCCGGAGGCACTTCAGCGCTTTCGGGCGGAGCGCCTAGCGGCGGAGACAGGCCTGGTTGAGTGGTCTCGGTCGTATGCTGTCGGAGCGAGAGGGAATCATCGCGAGGAAGTCCGCTTTTTCACCACACGATTCGCCGGTGATACGATCGCAGGAGATAACACTGGCGACGAAGGTGGAGTTGTGCTGCGCGATGCGGACGGGCGTCCCGGACCCGACGGCGAGCGTTCGTTGCGAATCCTCTATGCCGACGGCCTGATCTGGAACTACACGGAAAGGGCGCTACAGGCGCGTGTCTTCGACGATCAGGGACGCATCGCAAGGCCTCTTGATCCGCGCGCGCTCGGGCTGTCTGTGTATCCGTATGCTGCGCAGATTCACAGCAGAACATGGTCTGAGTTTGACGGCTTCCGCGGGGTGACCTTTGACGAAGGCATCGACGGAGAACTCCGTACAGTGCGGGCGTTTTTTCCTGACGGGTCGACAATGCAATGGTGGATCGATGCCGAGCGCGGTTGGTCGATCGTGCGGGCGGTGCGTTCCGATGCGTCGGGCAAGGTCGCGCAGGAGAGTCGCATAGCGCTTGCGAACTTCGATGGATTCTGGTTCCCGTCTAAGATCGAGTGTATGGACACTGAGTTTCACGGCGGATTGGTCCCGCGAGCGACTATTCGAGTGTACGCCGCTGAAATCAACCGCCAGGACCAGCCAGCGCGTCTTGCCCCGGCCGATATTGGAATTGAACCGGGAACACTTGTGACGGTAGTGGATTCAGCGACGCTGCGCCCTGCATCGGCCAATTTCTGGGACGGCGCGGCGCTGATTTCGACGGAGGAGTGGAGCAAGCGCCTCCGCGCCGGCACCGCCCGCCCCGGCCCCACGGTTCTTCGCGAGCAGGGCCGCATCTGGGCGAATCCCGCGAACCGCGTCGCCGAAGCCACGCCGGATGGTGTGATCTACTACCGTGAACCGGCGGCGGCCAGTATGCCGGCCGAGTCGGATTGGCAAAAGTACACGCGCGAGTTCATCGCCCGGTACCGGCTGGACGAAGATCAGGCGCAGCGCGCTCGGCAGATTTGCAAGGACTGCGAAACGGAGCGCGAGAACTACCGCAGCCGCCGCAAGGCGGAGTTCGCCGCGGTCGAGGATGCGGAGCGCGCCGCGCGGGCGTCGGGCGCGGCGGCCGAGGAATGGAACAAGCTCCGCGCGACGCGAAGCCGACTGGAAGAACCGATCCATGCGATCTTCGACGCGCAACTCAAGCCGCGGCTGGAGAAGCTCCCGACGCGCGCGCAGCGAGAAGCCGCCGCGCCCGGCGAGTCCGAGTCGCGCGGGCCGGAGTCGAAGAACAGTCCATAGATACCGAGGCCGGTGCTCCGCGGCTCAACACAGCGCCGGGCTCCGTTGAAACACCGAACGAGTCGGGCGAGCAACCAGGCTGCTCCGCGGATTCGGGTCGCGTCGCTCGCCATGGGTTCCGCCACGCAAGCCGGAGCTGTGTTGATCGCGAGCGCTCCGCAAACGTCTGGAGAACGCGGCCGCCGCAAACCGTGTCCGGTCTGCGGCGGCCGCGTCGTTTTCGCTGCTCGAATCGGTGGAGACCGCCGGTCTACGTCCGCAGCTTGTCCAGGAAGCCCTCGAGCTTGCGCGCCCGCACCGGGTGCTGCAGCTTGCGAATCGCCTTGGCCTCGACCTGTCGCACGCGCTCGCGGGTCACTTTGAAGATCTTGCCGACCTCTTCGAGCGTGTAGGTGTACCCGTCGCCGATGCCGTAGCGCAGCTTGATGATCTCCCGCTCGCGATACGTCAGCGTCTTGAGCACCGCCTCGATGCGGTCCTTGAGCATGTCGCTCGTCGCCGTGCTCACCGGGCTTTCGGCCTTGTCGTCTTCGATGAAATCGCCGAAGTAGCTGTCTTCGCTCTCGCCCACCGGACGATCCAGCGAGATCGGATGACGGCTGATCTTCATCACCCGCCGCGCCTCGGCCACCGGCATGCTCGCCTCGACCGCGATCTCCTCGATGGTCGGCTCGCGGTGGAGCTGCTGCAGCAGTTTCTTGCTGATGTTCCGCAGCTTGCTCATCGTCTCGATCATGTGGACCGGGATGCGGAT